>JAXDNY010000202.1:0-59008 GCA_034669145.1 Hyphomicrobiales bacterium | reverse complement strand
GTCCGGCGGGCAGCAGCAGCAGCTTGCGATCGGCCGCGCGCTGGTGATGCGGCCGCGGCTCCTGCTGCTCGATGAGCCGACCGAAGGCATCCAGCCCTCGATCATCAAGGACATCGGCCGCGCGATCAGCTATCTGCGCAATCTCGGGCAGATCGCGATCATTCTGGTGGAGCAGTATCTCGATTTTGCGCAGGAACTGGGCGACAATTTCCAGGTGATGGACCGCGGGCAGGTGATCTATTCGGCGGATCGCGCGAGCCTCGACGAGGCGGCGCTCAAGCGCGCGATGGCGATTTAGTTTGGGGGCGGACGTGACCACGTTGGCGGCGAAGAGCGAGACCATCTTCGCCGCCAATCGTGCCTTCGGGTCGGTTGCGTTCTCGGTCAAGTCCGTCGCCGGCAAGACGCGGCGCGCCGAAGTACACGAGGCGGGATCGCTGCGTGTGCGTTGTCCCGGAGCACCGGCCGCCGAGCTTGAAGCCGTGCTGATAAATACGGCCGGTGGCGTCGCGGGCGGTGACCGCTTCGATCTCGACATTGCGGCGGGGCAGGGGACTAGCCTCGTCGTCACCACGGCTGCGGCCGAAAAGGTCTACCGCACCCTCGGGCCGGATTCGACCATCGGCGTGAAGCTCGATGTCGCGGCCGGCGCGACGCTCGCCTGGCTGCCGCAGGAGACGATTCTGTTCGACCGGGCGCGGCTGTCTCGCACCATCGACATGTCACTTGCACTCGACGCGCGACTGTTCCTTGCTGAGGCGATCGTGTTCGGCCGCTCCGGCATGGGCGAGTCCGTGGACGAGGGCGCGCTGTTCGACCACTGGCGCGTGCGCCGCGGCGGCAAGCTCATCTACGCCGAGAGCGTGCGGCTCGACGGCGCGATCGCGGGGCGGCTTGGCGAACCGGCCGTGGCCAAAGGCGGCATTGCGGTCGCGACTGTGCTGATTGTGCCCGGCGATGATGCTGCGGTGGAGAAGGTACGCGCGCTGCAAGACCGATTCATCGGCGAAGTCGGCGCGTCCGCCTGGAACGGCATCGCGGCGGTGCGGCTGTGCGCAGCCGACGGCGCGGCGTTACGGCACGACCTCGTGCATGTTATGACGGCGGTGCGCGGTACGCTGCCGCGCATCTGGACCAATTGACGGAACGACGCGATGAACCTGACGCCGCGCGAGAAGGACAAGCTTTTGATTTCGATCGCCGCCATGGTGGCGCGGCGGCGGCTCGAACGCGGCGTGAAGCTCAATCATCCGGAGGCGGTCGCGCTGATCACGGATTTCATCCTTGAGGGCGCGCGCGACGGCAGGACAGTCGCCGAGTTGATGCAAACCGGCGCGCAGGTGCTCACGCGCGCGCAGGTGATGGACGGCATCCCGGAAATGATTCACGACGTGCAGGTCGAGGCGACGTTCCCCGACGGAACGAAGCTGGTGACCGTGCACGAGCCGATACGGTGAGCATAAGATGGACACGCATAACGATCAATTCAGACTTGCTGAATTTCAATCCTTGAGATTGCAAATTCTCGAGAACATAAAGGCTATGGATCAGAATGAAATCTACATGCTCGGAGCCGTTGCCGCCGTGTATGTTCTGATTTTTCAGGAAACGACTGCGGCAAAGTTGGTGCCAATGATTATTTGGGCGCCATGCGTACTGGTACTTGCTGGATATCTGCGTTTTCTAGCGTTGGACGCGATTATAGGTACCATCAACAACTATCTTGAAACGAAAGAAGGAACTGGCGACTGGGTCAGATTTTACCGCAAGGAAAGAAAGCCGTTGATGAGGGAATCTCGACATTTTTTCTGGACTCTGGTTGGGAGTGTAACTTTGGTCTCTGCGATTATTGTCTCTTGCAAGGGAGTATTTTGGCGATGATCCCCGGCGAGATGTTCATCCAGGACGGCGAGATCGAATTAAACGCCGGCCGCAAGACCCTGACCTTGAGCGTCACCAACACGGGCGACCGGCCGATTCAGGTCGGCTCGCACTATCATTTCTTCGAGACCAATCCGGCGCTCAGGTTCGACCGCAAGAAGGCACGCGGCACGCGCCTCGACATCGCGGCTGGCACCGCGGTGCGCTTTGAGCCGGGCCAGACGCGCGATGTGACGCTCGTCGCGCTCGCCGGCAAGCGCACGGTCTACGGGTTCCGCCAAGAGGTGATGGGGAAGTTATAGTGTGGTTCTATTACGGCATCTGGGGCGTGCAAGCTGTCTGGGCGCTCTTGATCCTGTGGCGCGATGCTTACCACCGTGATCGATGGAAAATCATCGGTTTGATCGCGGGGCTCGCCGTCGGGTTCGCGCCGTTCGCCCACATCTTTCTACCGACGGGCACGTTCAGAATTGAGTATCCTGGCGCTCATTTCTTGTATGTTCCGCTCGCGCTGACCGCGGTGTATGGCCTGAGGCGTCGATGGGCGCTTTTCCTGCTCGCGCTGGCGTTCTCAGTCGGCCCATACGCCTACATGCTGCTGAGCGCAGCAATCTCGACTCCGACCAATGAGCCGTTCCAGACGTTCGTGGAGATCTATTACCATTTCGAGCCAATTCTGGCCGGGCTGACGGGACGCGAGCTAGCCGCGTGGTACGGAAGCCGCGTCAAGAAGGAGCAAAGCGCGTGACAGGATACACAGGCGGCTGCCAGTGCGGCAAAGTCCGCTATGAGGTTTCGCTTGAGCTCGGTGAAGTCATCGCCTGCAATTGCTCGCGCTGCGGACGCCTCGGTTCATTGCTGGCTTTCACCCCGGCCGAGAATTTCAAACTTATCTCTGGCGAAGGCGAAACGACGGAATATCAGTTCAACAAACACGTCATCCATCATCTCTTCTGCTCGAGCTGCGGCATCCAGTCGTTCGCGCGCGGCAAGCGGCCGAGCGACGGCGCAGACGTCGTGGCGGTCAACGCGCGCTGCCTCGACGGCGTCGAGCCCGAGAAATTGAAGGTGAAGCACGTCAACGGGCGGGCGTTCTGATGATGCGGCGCCCCAAAAGCGATGACGGGCGGACTTGCGCCCACCCGTCACGCTCTCAGCGCTGCTACCCGCTGCTGGGAACCAGGATCAAACCGATCACGTGGCGCGACGCCGGTAGCGGCTTCGGCACCCAGACCAATCTGGTCTTGGCGATCCCCGTATCCGGCGAACCGAACGCGAGCATCTGAGAGACAGGATAACGCACGCGGATTTCGGCGCAATCGAAACCGCATAACTCACAGGCCCGGTGGATAAGACTGGGGACGAATTACGACAGGGGCGAGCCATGCCGGTGAAAATGAAGCGCGCGATCTACGCCGACATGTTCGGCCCGACCACGGGCGATCGCGTGCGGCTCGCCGACACCGATCTCATCATCGAGGTGGAAAAGGATTTCACCACCTACGGCGAGGAGGTGAAGTTCGGCGGCGGCAAGGTGATCCGCGACGGCATGGGGCAGAGCCAGGTCACGAACAAGCAGGGCGCGGTCGATACCGTCATCACCAATGCGCTGATCCTCGATCACTGGGGGATCGTGAAGGCCGACGTCGGATTGAAAGAAGGAAAGATCTTTGCGATCGGCAAGGCCGGCAATCCGGACATCCAGCCGGGCGTGACCATCATCGTCGGCCCCGGCACCGAGGTGATCGCGGGTGAAGGCAAGATCCTCACGGCGGGCGGTTTCGACACGCACATCCATTTCATCTGCCCGCAACAAGTCGACGATGCGCTGATGTCGGGTGTGACGTCGATGCTCGGCGGCGGGACCGGCCCGGCGCATGGGACGTTTGCCACCACCTGCACGCCGGGGCCGTGGCATCTCGCGCGCATGATCCAGGCGGCGGACGCGTTCCCGGTCAATCTCGGTTTCGCCGGCAAGGGCAACGC
Organism: Hyphomicrobiales bacterium; assembly: GCA_034669145.1. GTDB lineage: Bacteria > Pseudomonadota > Alphaproteobacteria > Rhizobiales > Xanthobacteraceae > PALSA-894. Next base: position 55,141 of record JAXDNY010000202.1, on the reverse strand, counting down.
CTCACGTCCCGCCGCGCTGGAGGAAATGGTCAAGGCCGGTGCCTGTGCGCTCAAGCTGCACGAGGACTGGGGCACGACGCCGGCCGCGATCGACAATTGTCTCTCGGTCGCCGACGACTACGACATCCAGGTGATGATCCACACCGATACGCTGAACGAGAGCGGCTTTGTCGAGGATACAATCGCGGCGTTCAAGGGCCGCACCATCCATGCCTTCCACACCGAGGGCGCGGGCGGCGGGCATGCGCCTGACATCATCAAAGTCGCGGGATTGAAGAACGTGCTGCCGTCGTCCACCAACCCAACGCGGCCGTTCACCCGCAACACGCTCGATGAACACCTCGACATGCTGATGGTGTGCCACCATCTCGATCCGTCGATTGCCGAGGACCTGGCGTTTGCCGAAAGCCGCATCCGCAAGGAAACCATTGCGGCGGAGGACATCCTGCATGACATCGGCGCACTCTCGATGATGTCGTCGGACTCGCAGGCCATGGGGCGGCTGGGCGAAGTCATCATCCGCACCTGGCAGACCGCGGATAAAATGAAAAAGCAGCGCGGACGGATGACGGGCGAGAAGGGCGACAACGACAACGTGCGGGTGAAGCGCTACGTCGCGAAATACACCATCAATCCCGCGATTGCGCATGGCGTTTCGAAGATCATCGGGTCGATCGAGAACGGCAAGATGGCGGACCTCGTGTTGTGGAGCCCTGCGTTCTTCGGCGTGAAGCCGGACTGCATCATCAAGGGCGGGACGATCGTGGCGGCGCAGATGGGCGATCCGAACGCCTCGATCCCGACGCCGCAGCCGGTGCATTACCGCCCGATGTTCGGCGCCTTCGGCCGCGCGCTGACCGCATCGTCGGTGGTGTTCGCCTCGAAAGCGGCGGTGAAGGCCGGCCTCGGCAAGAAGCTCGGCATCAGCAAGGAGCTGGTCGCAGTGTCGAACACGCGCAAGATCGACAAAAAGAGCATGGTGCACAACGACGCCACGCCCGATCTCGTGGTCGATCCCGAAACCTACGAGGTGCGCGCCGACGGCGAACTGTTGACCTGCGAACCCGCCGAGGTGCTGCCGATGGCACAGCGGTATTTCCTGTACTGAGCGCGCGGTGCATAGTTTGCCGCGGGCGAGGTGACGCGATGGCGCTCCGGCTTTCCAACTATCGATATGGCAGCAAGCGGCGGCCCGGAGAGGGGCTGCGGCTCGGCAGCGCGCGGCTGCTCCCGCGCGGCGTGAAGAAGGAAAACTATGCGGCGCAGGATTACATGGATGTGTGGCTCCCGACACTGGCGCCGAGCCGCGAGCTGTTGAGCTGGGCACACAGTCATGACGTGCAGGACCCGAAGGTCTGGAAGACATTTGCCAAGCGGTACTGCGCCGAGATGGGCAAGACCGACCCGCGCCAGACCATCCGGACGCTCGCCGAAGTCGCCAAGCGCACGCCGATCTCGGTCGGCTGCTATTGCGACACGCCGCACTGTCATCGCTTCGAACTGGAGAAGCTGATCCGCGCCGCGGCCGGCGACGACTTTCCGGACCCGGAGACCTGAGCGACATGCGCCATGTCGGTGGTATTGCGGATGCCGGGACGTGGGATCCTGCGCGAAGGGTGGACCGTGTCGTCCTTGAGGCCGATGACCGCTTGCGGCGGCGGATCGTACTCACGACCGAAAAAGGCATGAGCCTGCTGCTCGATTTTGCCCAACCCATGATGTTGCGTGACGGCGACGGGCTCGTGCTGGACGACGGATCGGTCGTGCTGGTTGCAGGGAAGGCGGAAGAACTCGTGCACGTCACCGTGAAAGCGCCGCTGGATTTCGTCCGGCTTGCCTGGCACATCGGCAATCGCCACACCGACATCCAGTTCACCGACAAGAGCTTCCGCATCCGGCGCGACCATGTGCTTGAGGACATGTTGCGCGGGCTCGGCGCGAGCGTGACGCCGCTCGACGCGCCGTTCGATCCGGAGCCGCCTGTGCCACATGGTGGTGGCCACCCGCACTCGCATGACTGAACAGTCGGCGCTCTATCGGTTGATGGCCTGGCTCTCGCCTGCCTACCCAGTGGGAGCGTTCTCATATTCCAGCGGCATCGAGTGGGCGGTCGAGAGCGGCGACATTACGGATGCCGAGATGCTGCAGCGCTGGCTCGCCGTGACGATCGCGGAGGGTTCGGGCTTCTGCGACGCCGTGTTTTTCGTCCATGCGCATCGGGCTGCGACAGCTGGCGACGACAATGCGCTGCGCGAGGTCGCCGAACTCGCCGCCGCCTTCGCACCGTCCAAGGAACGCCATCTCGAAACCACCGCGCAAGGCCGCGCCTTCGTCGAGGCGACGCGCGCCGCCTGGCCGTGCGCGGCGCTCGACCGGCTCGCCGCGATCTGGGATGGCGCGATCGCCTATCCGGTCGCGGTGGGCGTCGCGGCCGCGGGCCATGGCGTCGCGGTCGAACCGGCGTTGAACGCCTATCTGCATGCCGTGACGGCAAACTTCATCTCGGCGGGCGTGCGGCTCATTCCGTTGGGCCAGACCGACGGACAGCGCCTGCTCGCGGCATTCGAGCCGATCGTGGCCGCAACTGCTGCGCGCGCGCTCAGCATCCCGCTCGATCAGGTGGGCGGCGCGGCGTTCCGCGCCGACATCACGAGCATGCGCCACGAAACGCAGTACACGCGGCTGTTCCGGTCGTGATATGAGCCACGCATGAAGAACAAAATGAACGGCCCGCTTCGTGTCGGCGTCGGTGGCCCGGTCGGGTCGGGCAAGACCGCGCTGATGGATGCGCTGTGCAAGCGGCTGCGCGGCGAGTACGAGATCGCCGCCATCACCAACGATATCTACACCAAATGGGACGCCGAATACCTCGTGCGCTCCGGCGCGCTCGCGCCCGAGCGCATCGCGGGCGTGGAGACCGGCGGCTGCCCGCACACGGCGATCCGCGAGGATGCCTCGATCAATCTCGCGGCGGTCGCCGAGATGCGGCAGAAGTTTCCCGATCTCGATCTGGTGCTGATCGAATCCGGAGGCGACAATCTCGCGGCGACATTCTCGCCGGAGTTGGCCGACCTCACGGTCTATGTGATCGACGTCGCGGCCGGCGACAAGATCCCCTCGAAGGGCGGGCCCGGCATCACGCGCTCGGATCTGCTGGTGATCAACAAGGTCGATCTCGCGCCGCATGTCGGCGCCTCGCTTGAGGTGATGGAGCGCGACGCCAAGAAGATGCGGGGTGCGCGGCCGTTCGTGTTCACCAATCTCAAGATCGGCAGCGGAGTCGATACGATTGTGCGCTTCATCCAGGACAAAGGCGGGCTTGGCGCGTAATGCTGACATTCACACGACACTTCGGCGGCAAGACCGATCAAGTTTCCATGACGCCCGAGGCGCTGATCCTCGCAGGCTGGACCGGCCGCGACGAGGCGGCGCTCAACCATCACATCGAGGAACTGGCGGCGATCGGCGTGCCGCGGCCGTCCTCCGTGCCGGTGTTCTATCGCAACGCCGTGACCAACGTGGTGCAGACGGACCGGTTGGAAGTGCTCGGGTCGGATACTTCAGGCGAGGTTGAGCCGGTGATCGTAGCGCTCAATGACGGATTGTGGATCGGGCTTGGCTCGGATCATACCGACCGCAAGGCCGAGACGATGGGCATCGCGCTGTCGAAACAACTGTGCGGCAAGGTGATGGGCTCGGCGCTCTGGAAGTTCGAGGATGTCGCGCCCCACTGGGATCGTATCGTGATCCGCTCCTACGCGACCATCGACGGAGAGCGCACGCTCTATCAGGAAGGCCCGCTCGCCCTGATGCGCGACCCGGTCGATCTGATGACCCGCTACGGCAGGCCGTTCGCCGCCGGCACCATCGTGATGTGCGGAACGATCGGCGCCAAGGGCGGCATCCGCCCGGCCGCGCGTTTCGACATGGAGCTGGAGGATCCCGTGCTCAAGCAACGCATGGCGCATGGCTACGACGTGATCACGCTGCCGGTGGTTTCATGAGCGCGCGCGATCGTCTGGAGCAGGCGCTCGCCCGCATCGCCGATCCGGCCGGGGAGGGCGCGCGCGCCTGCCTCACGGTCTACGCCGACACCGCGCGCGCGGCGGCGGACGCCGCGGATGCACGGGCGAAGAGCAGTATTTCGCTTGGGGCTCTCGACGGCGCGATCGTCAGCATCAAGGACCTGTTCGACGTGAAGGGCGAGCCGACGCGCGCGGGCTCGCGCGTTCTTAGCGATGCGCCGCCGGCGACCGCCGACGCACCGGTGGTGCGGCGGCTGCGCGCGGCTGGCGCCGTGATCGTTGCCAAGACCAGCATGAGCGAGTTCGCGTTCTCGGGCGTCGGGATGAACCCGCACTACGGCACGCCGGGCAATCCGGCCGATCGTGCGCGCGTGCCGGGCGGCTCCTCGTCGGGCGCCGCGGTCGCAGCGGCGGATCGGATGTGCGAGATCGCGATCGGCACCGATACCGGCGGCTCGTGCCGCATCCCGGCCGGGCTATGCGGCATCGTCGGCTACAAGCCGAGCAAGCAGCGCGTGCCGACCGACGGCGCATTTCCCTTGTCCTATTCGCTCGACTCGATCGGGCCGCTCACGCGGACCGTGGAGGATTGCGCGAGGGGCGACGCCGTGATCGCCGGCATTGAGTACGCGCCGCTCAAGCCCGCGCCGGTCGCGGGGCTGCGGCTCGGCGTGCCGCGTGGCATGCTGACAACCGAATGGGACAACACCGTCGGCCCGCGCTTCGGCGCGGCGCGCAAGAAACTTAGCGAGGCCGGCGCGCGTGTCGCCGACGAGCCGATGCCGCTGGTCGACGAGATGGTCGAGGTCAACGCCAAGGGCGGCTTTGCGCCGGCGGAAGCCTTTGCGGTTCATCGCGAGAGGCTCGCCAGGCATGCGGCCGAATACGACCCGAATGTGCGGGTGCGGATCGAGCGCGGCGGCAAGGTTACGGCGGCCGACTACGTGGAGATGATGCAGGCGCGCACGCGGCTCGTTCGCGCGATGGATGCGCAGTTATCCGGCTTCGATGCCTGGATCATGCCGACGACGGCGATCGTCGCACCGACGATCGCCGAGATGAAGGACACCAACACCTTCAACACCAAGAACATGCTGCTGCTGCGCAACACGCTCACCTGGAACTTCTTCGACAACTGCTCGATCTCGATCCCGATTCCGGGGTCGGGCCTGCCGGTCGGGCTGATGCTGGTCGCGCGTAACGGCCACGACCGCCGCCTGTTCGAGATCGCGGCCGGTATCGAGCGGCTGTTTGCCGCGTGAATATGTTATAGCGCATAACAATCGCGGCTTGCCCGGCGCGGGACAAAGCCTCTAAGTTTGCCGCCAAATCCAGGGAGGAATTCATGACCCGCCTGACCCGCCGTCATCTGCTCGCCGGTACCGCGACTGCGATCATCGCCGCGCCCGCGATCGTTCGTGCGCAAGGTGCAGCGCTGAAGGTCGGCGTGCTGCTGCCGCGCTCGGGCGCGCAGGCCGGCATCGGACAGGACTGCTTCCGCGGCGTCGAACTGGCCGGGCCGATCCTGAAGGATATCGGCCTGCCGGACCTGCAAATCATGAGCGCCGACACCGAGACCAACGTCGAAGTCGCGCGTTCCCGCGCCGAGAAGCTGATCGCCGACGGCGCGCAGCTCCTGATCGGCGCCTTCGATAGCGGCCAGAGCACCGCGATTGCGCAAGTCGCCGAGCAGAAGGGTATCCCTTACGTCATCAACATCGCGGCCGCTCCGCCGATTACCGAACAGGGCTACAAGTTCGTGTTCCGCAATTTCCCGGTCGCCGGGACGATCCTCGGCGATGCCTTCGCCAACCAGAAGGAAATCTTCGAGGCCGCGGGCAGCGCGCCGAAGTCGGTCGTGTTCATGCACGTCAACGACACGTTCGGCACCTCGATGGCGGGAGGCATCGGCGCCGTGATGCCGAAGTTCGACATGCCGTACACCATCAAGGAAACGATCGCCTACGACCCGACAGCGCGCGATCTTTCGGTCGAGGTTGCCAAGGCCAAGGCGACCGGCGCCGACGCCCTGCTCGTCGTCAGCCGCCTCAACGACGCGATCCTGCTCACACGCGAACTGGTCAAGCAGCGCTGGTCGCCGATGGCGGTGCTGAGCATGGGGCCGGGCTGGTACGAGGACCAGTATCTAAAAACCCTCGGCAAGCTCGGCGATGGACCGCTCAGTTTCGTGCCATGGTACGACCCGACCAAGAAGCTCACCAAGGCGCTCGAGAGTGCGCTCGGAAAGAAGTATCCGGAGATCAGCCTCAACACCAACCACGTCTATACGTTCGAGGCGCTCCTCGTCGCGGCCGACGCCTACAAGCGCGCGGGCTCGACCGATCCGAAGGCGCTCGCCGATGCGATCCGCGCGACCGATATCAAGGACAACGTCTCGCCCGGCCCCGGCATCGCGTTCAACGCCAAGGGCCAGAACGACAAGCTGAAGAATTCCGGCATCCAGAATCGCGGCGGCAAGCTCGTGACGGTGGCTCCCAAGGGTGCCACCGACGCCAAGGCCGAATTCCCGATGATCGCCTACGACAAGCGCGGATAACTTGGGCTGTCGTCCCGGGCGACCGGAGGGAGACCCGGGACCCATAACCACAGGTCAGTCCGCTTGAGCACGATCGCGCCGATTGTGGTTATGGATCCCGGGTTCGCACCTTCGGTGCGCCCCGGGATGACAACTGGCTAAACCAACGTGCCCGCCGAAATCTATCTCAACGTGGCGGTGAGCGGGCTGCTCACCGGCCTCGTCTACGGCCTGATGGCGCTCGGCCTCTCGGTCATCTTCGGCGTCGTGCGGGTCGTCAACTTCGCGCACGGCGAGATGATGACCATCGCGATGTACATCGCGATTATGCTGTTCCAGGCGTTCAAGCTCGACCCGCTGGTCATGATGGTGCCGATTGCGGGCGTGCTGTTCGCGCTCGGCTATGTGATGCAGGCCGGGCTGATCAACCCGTTCGTCGACCGGCCGGAGCATTCACAGTTCATGTTGCTGGTCGCGGTCGCGATCATCATGGTCAACGTGCTGCTGCTGATCTTCGGGCCGGATGCGCGCAGCGTGCAGACCTCCTATTCGTTCGACAGCTTCGCGCTCGGGCCGATCATCGTTGACGCCACCAAGGTCTACGCGGCGGCTGCCGCCATCGTGGTCTCGGCGGCGCTGTTTGCGTTCTTCCGCTTCAGCGATCTCGGCAAGGCGATCCGCGCCTGCGCCGATAATTACACCGGCGCGCTGGTGGTCGGACTAAACGTGAAGCGGCTCTATGCGTTGACCTTCGGGCTCGGCGCAGCCTGCGTCGGCGCGGCCGGCTCGATGCTCACGCTGATCGTCGACGTGACGCCGCCGCTCGGGCCGGCCTACACGCTGCTCGCCTTCGTCATCGTCATCACGGGCGGGCTTGGCTCGATGCCGGGCGCGCTGCTCGGCGGCGTGCTGATCGGCATGACCGAGGCGATGGCGGGCCTCTTGTTCACGCCGTCGGCAAAAAGCATGTTCGCATTCGCGATCCTCGTGCTGGTGCTGCTGTTCCGCCCGCAGGGCATTTTGGGCAAGCGCACGTCATGAGCCGGCTGCTCGATGGGGTGCCGAAACGCAGCATCGTGCTGATCGCGGCGCTGCTCGTCGGCCTCCTCATCGCCCCGCGCTTCGCCAACGATTACCTGCTCACCATCCTGATCCTGATCCTCTACTTCGCCTATGCGGGCCAGGCCTGGAACATCATGATGGGGTTCGCGGGCCAGCTTTCGCTTGGCCATGCGATCTATGTCGGGCTTGGCGGCTACACGGCGGCGGCACTTTATGTGCACTACGGCGTCGGCCCGTGGATCGGATTGCTCGCCGCTGTACCGGTCGCGATGGCGTGTGGCGCGATCATCGGATTTCTCGCGTTTCGCTTCGGCGTCGCCGGCGTGTATTTCGCGATCCTGACCATCGCGTTCGCCGAATTCGCGCGCATCGGCTTCGATCATCTGCGCTTCACCGGCGGCTCGGCGGGTTTCTTCCTGCCGGTCGCGCAGTACACGCAGAACGACCTGTGGAACCTGCGCGGCAAGCCGATCATGTTCTATTACGTGATCCTTGCGCTCACCGTCGCGGCGTTTCTGCTGTGCCATCTGCTGCTGCGCAGCCGCATGGGCTACTTCTGGCTGGCGATCCGCGAGGACGAGGAAGCCGCGCGCGCTCTCGGCATCGACACGTTCCGCTACAAGATGTTCGCCGTTGTGATTTCCGCTGGCATGACCGCGGTCGCGGGCGTGTTCTTCGCGTTCTATTACAACAACCTGTTTCCCGAGCAGGTATTTCACATCTCCCGCTCGATCGAGTTGATCCTCGCGCCGATCATCGGCGGCATCGGCACGCTGTTCGGACCCGTGCTCGGCGCGTTCGTGCTCACCGGCCTGTCGGAAGGCGTGACCGAGTTGATGCACGCGCTCGGTTTCGATTGGCCCGGCGCCAAGCAGGTGTTCTACGGCATCTGCCTGCTCATCGTTGTGATGGCGCTGCCCGACGGCATCTGGCCGTGGGTGGCGCGGCGCCTGGGGCTGGAGCGCCGGCTATGAGCGCCTTCTTTGCCGTGACCGGTGTGTCGAAGCGCTTTCGCGGGCTGGTGGCGGTCGATCGCGCAAGCTTCGAGGTCGGGCGCGGCGAAATCTTCGCGGTGATCGGGCCGAACGGTGCTGGCAAGACGACGCTGTTCAACATGATCGCCGGTGCGCTCAAGCCGGACGATGGCACGATCGCGTTTGCCGGCGAGCGCATCGATGGACTGCGGCCGGATGAGATCTGCCGCCGCGGTATCGCACGCACGTTTCAGATCGTGCGGCCGTTCCCGGCGCTGACCGTGGAAGACAATATCATGGTCGGCGCGCTCTTGCGCACGTCAACCCCGGCGCACGCGCGAGCAACAGCGCACGACGTGATGCGCCAGCTCGATCTGTTCGACAAGCGCGCGCGCGTGGCGAAATCCCTGACCTTGCCCGACCGCAAGCGGCTCGAGGTTGCGCGTGCGCTCGCAACCGCGCCGCAACTTTTGTTGCTCGACGAGGTGATGGCAGGCCTGCGCCCGACCGAAACCGACCGCATCGTGGCGATCCTGCGCGAGCTCAACGCGCAAGGGCTCACCATTCTGCTGATCGAGCACGTGATGCGTGCCGTGATGGCGCTGGCGACCCAAGTGCTGGTGCTGCATCACGGCGCGCCGATCGCGCTGGGTGCGCCGGCCGACGTGGTGCGCGAGCCAGCCGTGATCTCGTCCTATCTCGGCGCGGAGGCGATCTGATGCTCTCTGTGGAGAACGTCGATGTGTTCTACGGCGACGCGCAGGCGCTCGACGGCGTCTCGCTTGCGGTGGAGGAGGGGGCGATCGTCGCCATCGTCGGCGCCAACGGCGCGGGCAAGACCTCGCTCATTCGCACCATCGCCGGGATGCTGCGGCCGGCGCGCGGCGCGATCCGTTATCGCGGCAGCGACATCGCGGGCTGGCCGAGCCATCGCGTGTGCAATCTCGGTATCGGGCAGGTGGCGGAAGGGCGCCAAGTGTTCCCGACTCTCACCGTCGCGGAAAACCTCGATACCGGCGCGATGCTGCCGCGCGCGAAGGCTGAGCGCGAGGCGAACCGGGAGCGGGTTCTCGTGCTGTTTCCGCGCTTGCAGGAGCGGCTGCGGCAGGCGGCCGGCACGCTATCGGGCGGCGAGCAGCAGATGCTGGCGATCGGCCGCTGCCTGATGGGCGCGCCGGACCTGGTGATGTTCGACGAACCCTCGCTCGGCCTTGCGCCGACCATCGTGCAGGACGTGCTCAAGGCGATCCGCGACCTCAACCGCGAGGGACTGACCTGCGTGCTGGTCGAACAGAATGTCGCGGTGTCGCTCAGGCTCGCAAGCCGCGCCTATGTGCTGGAGAACGGCCGCATCACGCTGTCGGGTTCGGGCGCGGACCTCCTGGCTGACGACCGGGTGCGAAAGGCGTATTTGGGGATGTAGCGTGCGTGATCCCGAAAAGTGGGAACCGGTTTTCGGATAAGATCACGCACCAAAGAAATTATCTTCGCATCAGCGCGCCGAGCGCCATCACGCGGGCGGTCAGCGGCGAGTTCGGGAAGGCGCGGCGCAACGCATTCAGGGCTTCGGAGCCGGACGCGGGGCGCGCGTCGCGCAAATGCTCGGCCATGGCGCTGGCAAGGTCAGCTTCGGTCCGCTTGGTCATGGCGAACGGCGCAAGCGACATGTCACCGAAGGGAAGGGCCTCGGCTGTTGAAAGCGGATGCAGCACCATCGGAAAGCTCCCAGCGATCCAGTCAGGCCCGGCCCGCGACCATCCTCAGGCAAGGGCATTAATCAGCCGTAAACGATAACGCCAAGGCATTGTTCCACGGCGTGTGCGCGGAATATCGAGCCGCATTGCGGCTTCCGGCCGGATTTTGCTGGAAACCGGAAGGGTCAGGCGGCTGCCGGATCGCGCGCCGGCTGGGCGACCGCGTCGGGATTGCGCCCGGCAAAATCGACGAGCTCGGTCATCACGGCGTCGAGATGGCCGCCCATCGCCTCGACCGCGGCCTTCGCGTCGCGCTTCTTCAGCGCCGCGACAATCGCCTTGTGCTCCGCGAAGGTCGCAACCTGGCGCGTCGGTGTGCACATGAACAGCCGCGCCCGGTCGAGGCTGCCGCGCGCCGCCTCGACGGCATGCCTGACCCGTTCATACCCGAGGAAGCCGAGCAGCACCTCGTGCAGTTCGAGGTCGAGCTCGTGGAAGCGGCCGCCATGGTCGTTGCCGAGCGCGCCTTCCTGCTCGCGCAGGTTACGGTCGAGCGCGGCGAGCAACACGGCGTCCGCGCGCGGCGCAATCGCACGCATCGCTTCGGCCTCGAGCGCGCGGCGGATGAACATCGCCTGGCGGCAGTCCGCAAGGTCGATGCGCGCAACGCGCGTGCCGCGTTGCGGCAGCACCTCGACGAAGCCCTCGGCGGCGAGCCGTCCGAGCGCTTCGGAGACGGGAAAACGCGAGACGCCAAGCCGCGCGCACAGCGCGGCCTTGTCGATCGGGCTGCCCGGCGGCAGCTCAAGCCGCACGATCGCGTCGCGGATGACCTCCTGCACGCGCTGCACGGTGCCGCCGCGGCCCTGGCGGGTCAGCACTGGCAGAAAGGCGTATGGACTCTTGCGTGTCATCGCCGGCATAGTAACATGTTAGTTCGACGCGCGGCCTTCATCAAGCAGGGGTCGCGAAGGGCTCGCAAGAGGCTCGTTGCATCTCAACATTCGGGAGGAACGCATGTCGCATTGGACGCGCCGGATCACGCTCGGCGCCACGCTCGTTATCGCCGCGGCCGCATGTGTCGGTCCTGCGTCGGCGCAAACCAAACTCAAATGGGCTCACGTCTACGAGATCGCCGAGCCCTATCACACCGACGCGCTGTGGGCGGCCGAGGAAATCAAGAAGCGTACCAACGGCAAGTACGACATCGGAGTGTTTCCGGCCTCCCAGCTCGGCAACGAGAACCAGATCAACGAGGGGCTCGGGCTCGGCACCGTCGACATGATCTATACCGGTGCCTCGTTCGCGGGCGCGATCCACAAGCCGATCGCGATCACTGGCGCACCGTTCGTGCTACGCGATTTCGACCACTGGAAGGCCTACCGCGACAGCAAGCTGTTCCGCGACATCGCCAAGGGCTACGAGGACAAGACCAAGCACAAGGTCATCGCGCTCACCTATTACGGCCAGCGCATGGTCACCGCCAACAAGGCGATCAACAAGCCGGAAGACATGAAGGGCATGAAGCTGCGCGTGCCGCCCGCGCCCTTGTTCCTGATGTTCACCAAGTCGGTCGGCGCCAACGCCACCCCGATCGCGTTCGCCGAGGTGTATCTCGCCTTGCAGCAAGGCACGGTCGACGGGCAGGAGAACCCGCTGCCGACCATCATGGCCAAGAAGTTCTACGAGGTGCAGACGCACATCATGCTGACCGGCCACATCACCGAGTCGCTGCTCACCATCGTCGGCAGCGGGGTGTGGGCGAAGCTGTCCGAGCCTGAGAAGAAGATCTTCGAGGAGGTGCTGATCGAGGCCGCCTCCAGGGCGACCAACCAGATCCGCGCATCCGAGCAGAAAACGGCGGACGAGTTGCGCAAGCTCGGCAAGACCGTGGTCGAGCCAGATCGCGCGGCGTTCCGAGCGGCGGCGCTGCCGCTGCACAACGACGGCAGCGGGGGCTGGTCGCAGGCGGAGTACGATGCGCTGCAAGCGCTGAAGTGACCGAACCTCATGGTGAGGAGCGTCGCGCAGCGACGCGTCTCGAACCATGGCCACAGGCTGGGGCCATCCTTCGAGACGCCGCACTTCGTGCGGCTCCTCAGGACGAGGGCGGAGCGGCGGGCGAGGGGGATGTCGTGAGCGCGGAGAAATCACCGGACGAAAACGTCCACCTCATCGTCGCGCAGGACGAAGAGATCGTCATCGAGCACCATCCAGAAGACTGGATCGCGTTCGTGATCTTCTGGTCGCTGGCGTTCATCGTCTTCCTGCAGTTCTTCACCCGCTACGTGCTCAATGACAGCCTCGCCTGGACCGAGGAAATCGCGCGCTACGGTCTGATGTGGGTCGTGTTCATCGGCGGCGCGATGGTCACGCGGCGCAACAGCCATATCGCGGTGGAGCTTCTGTCGAACGTCATGAAGCCGGGGCCGCTGCGCGCCGGGCTGCTGGCATTCGTGGATTTCGTCAAACTCGGCTTCATCGGCCTGCTCGCCTACCTGTCCATCACGATCACGGAACGTATGGACATCCAGCGCATGACGGTGTTCGACCTGCCGATGAGTTACGTCTATGGCGGTGTCGCCTTCGGTTGCTTCCTGATGCTCATCCGCCAGGCGCTCAATGTGTGGCGCAACGCGCGGATCGGCTGGAGCAGGCCGGACGACATCACGCACCAGATCATCGCCGACTGAGAGCCATCGCAATGCTCGTCATGGCTTTCATCTTCATCGCCGTCCTGCTCGCGGGCGTGCCGGTGTTCATCGCGCTCGCGGGCGCGTCGTTCATCTATACCCATTTCGTCGCAGGCCTGCCGGATTTTGTGATTCTGCATCGCATGGCGGGCGGCATCGACAGTTTTCCGCTGCTTGCGGTGCCGTTCTTCATTCTCGCCGGCAATCTGATGAACTCCGCCGGCATCACCAACCGCATCTACGATTTCGCGGTGGCGCTTGCAGGGTGGATGCGCGGCGGGCTGGCGCACGTCAACATCATCGGCTCGGTGATCTTTGCCGGCATGTCGGGCACCGCGATCGCGGACGCCGCCGGTCTCGGCACGATTGAGATCAAGGCGATGAAGGACCACGGTTATTCGACCGAATTCTCGGTCGGCGTCACGGCCGCGTCCTCGACGCTCGGACCGATCATCCCGCCGTCGCTGCCGTTCGTGATCTACGGCATGATGGGCAATGTCTCGATCGGGGCCCTGTTTCTCGGCGGCGTTATTCCCGGCGCGGTGATGACGCTCTTCATGATGGCCTACGTCTATTACTGCGCGCGCAAATACAACATGGGCCGCGACCAGGTGTTCCGCTGGAACGTGCTGGGGCTCACCTTCATCGCGGCGTTTCCCGCGCTGCTGACGCCCGCGATCATCATCGGCGGCATGACGTTCGGCTGGTTCACCCCGACCGAAGCCGCGATTGCGGCCTGCGCCTGGGCGATGATCCTCGGCATCTTCCTCTATCGCACGCTCTCGCCGAAGCAGTTCTACAAAGTCACGATGGACACGATCGAGACCACGGCGGGCGTGCTGCTCATCGTCGCGGCGGCCTCGCTATTCGGCTGGGTGCTGACGACAACGCGCGTCACCGAATACGCCACCGACGCGCTGCTGTCGGTCACGGATAATCGCTACGTAATCCTGCTCCTGACCAACATTGTTCTGCTGGTCGTGGGGTGCTTCCTGGAACCGGTCGCCTCGATCAGCATCCTGGTGCCGGTGCTGATGCCCGTGATCCTGAAGGTCGGCATCGACCCGGTGCACTTCGGCGTCATGATGACTCTCAACCTGATGATCGGCCTGCTGCATCCGCCGCTCGGGATGGTGCTGTTCGTGCTCGCGCGCATCGCCAAGCTGTCGCTGGAGCGGACCACCATGGCGATCCTGCCCTGGCTCATCCCTTTGCTATTTTCGCTGATCGCGATCACGCTGATCCCGGAACTCACGCTGTGGCTGCCGCGGTTGGCGGGGTTGGTCAAATAACGGGCAGGAACCGACCCGACCGACCATCGGACCGGCGGGATATCGTCTAGGCCGCCGTAACATGTTGGTGTATGGTTTTCCCATCGTCGAAGAACAACAAGAACGGCCGCGACGGTAGCGAAACGCAGGTATTTCGAAGGGAGAGAAGCTCGATGCGATCAGGAATGACACGGCGAACCGCGATCAAGACCGCGGCCCTCGCCACGACGGCTCTCATCGCCGCACCCTATATCCGCGGCGCGCACGCCGCCGGCAAGCTCGCGATCGGTTTCTGGGATCACTGGGTCCCGGGCGCCAACAAGACCTCGGAAGCCCTCACGCGCGAGTGGGCCGAGAAGGAGAAGGTCGAAGTCACGATCGACTACATCCCGTCGCAAGGCGACAAGAACCTGATGACCATCGCGGCCGAGGCGCAGGCGCGCTCGGGCCACGACGTCCTTGCATTCCCGACCTGGTGGCCGCAGGCCTACGCCAAGAGCCTCGTGCCGCTCAACGACGTTATGGAGCCGCTGATCAAGCAGAACGGCGCCGTGAACGACACCGTGACCTATCTCGGCAAGGCGGACGGCAACTGGCTCGCGGTGCCGGCGACCATCGGCAGCCAGATCAAGGGCCCGTGCTCGCGCATCGACTTGATGAAGCAGCATGCCGGCATCGACGTGCAGGCGCTGTATCCGGCGGGTTCGGCTCCGAAGGCCGATAGCTGGAACTTCGAGACTTATATGAAGGCGGCCGAGGCCTGTCAGAAGGCCGGCTTTGCGTTCGGCGTCGGCCTCGGCCAGACGACCGACAACGTCGATACCGCGGGCGCGTTCTTCCACGGCTTCGGCGCGCAGCTGGTCGACGCGAAGGGCAACATCACGGTCAAGTCCGACCCGGTGCGCCAGGCGCTCGAATATTGCGTCAAGGTCGCGAAGTTCTATCCGGCGGATGCGCCGGCCTGGGACGACTCGTCGAACAACAAATGGCTGGTCTCCGGCCGCGGCGCACTGATCATGAACCCGCCGAGCGCATGGGCGGTGGCCAAGCGTGACGCGCCGCAGGTCGCGGAGCAGTGCTGGACCCACGGCATGCCGGTCGGTCCGAAAGGGCGCTTCGCGCCGTTCCTGCCCTACTTCTGGGGCATCTGGAACTTCTCGAAGAACATCCCGGCGGCCAAGAGCCTGCTGATCCATCTGTCGCAGCAGTCCTCGGCCGAGAAGATGGTGGCGGCGAGCGGCGGCTACGATCTGCCGTCCTTCGCCAACTTCACCAGCTTCAAGACCTGGGCCGAGGAAGGGCCGCCAAAGGGCACGCTCTACCACTACCCGAACCCGCATCAGCATCAGACCCTGTCTGTTGCGGCCGCACCGGCACCGCCCAAGATCGCCCATCAGATCTATACCCAGGCGATCCAGACCAAGATGATCGTGCGTCATCTGCAGGGCGAGGCGATGGAAAAGACCCTCGCCTGGGCCGAGAGCGAAGTCGAAGGCTTCATGCGGACCTAAAGGCCGCACCGACGACCTCGCGGGCGCGCAGCGATGTGCGCCCGCGGCATCAAAAGAGGCGGGGCGATAGAGCAGGGGCCGCAGGCCAAACCTGCCGGGCTTGGTTCATGAGGGGAGAGAATGGTCGACGCAGTCATCGGTGATGCCCGAACGCTGAACGGTGCGCGCAGGAAATCCGGCTTGCGCCGGGTCATGGAACGCAGATCGACCAAAGCATTCCTGATGGCTTCGCCGTTGATCGTGCTGCTTGGCTGCATGGTGCTCTATCCGGCGCTCTACTCGCTGCATCTTGCGACGCTCAACAAATCGATGGAGCGCTTCGTCGGGTTCTCCAACTTCACCTTCCTGTTCAAGCGCGAAACGTTCTGGATGGTGGTGAAGCAGTCCTGCATCTTCGCCGTCACGGCGGTCATCTTCAAAGCGCTGATCGGTTTCATCGTCGCGCATTTCGTGCACAACATTCCGGGCAAAGGCCAGCGCAAGTGGCGCGGCATGCTGCTGGTGCCATGGGTGATCCCGCCTGCCATGAGCACGCTCGCCTGGCTGTGGCTGTTCGACCCCTCCTACAGCGCGTTCAACTGGATTCTGGCGCACTTCGGCATCGCGCCGGTCGCGTGGACCGGCGACGCCTACTGGGCGCGCTTTTCGGTGATCCTGGTGAACGTATGGTACGGCGCGCCGTTCTTCCTGATCATGTATCTGGCGGCGCTCAAATCGGTGCCCGAACAGCTCTATGAGGCGGCGGCGATCGACGGCGCCAACTGGTGGCAGCGCATCTGGTACGTGACCTTGCCGATGATGCGCAACATCATCGCCATCACGGTGCTGTTCTCGCTGATCGTCACCTTCGCCAACTTCGATATCGTGAAGATCCTCACCCAGGGCGGGCCGATCGATCAGACCCACGTGTTCGCCACCTGGGCATTCTGGATGGGCATTCAGGGCGGCGATATCCCGCTCGGCGCGACGGTGTCGCTGTTCATGTTCCCGATCCTCGCGTTCGGGGCGATTTTCATCCTGCGCGACATCCACCGCCGGGGAAATGAAGCCGCATGACCACCGCAAACGTCGCCATCGATCACGGGGCACCGACGCGCCCGCGCTACGGCAGCATGAGCCGCGACCGGCGCTGGGCGCTGCGCTGGTCGTATTTCTTCCTGGTGCTGTTCGCGATCTTCTTCCTGATGCCGCCGATCTACATGTTGATCACCTCGCTCAAGACGAGCGCGGAGATATCGGCGGCAACCAATCCCTGGTGGGTGTTCAATCCGACGCTCAGCAACTACGTCGAATTGCTGACCTCGAACCAGTATCAGATCTTCTTCCGCAACTCCGCGATGGTATCGATCTTTGTCGTGACCATCACGATGATGATCAGCATCCCGGCGGCTTTCGCGCTCGCGCGCATGAAATTCTGGGGTTCGGCGACGCTCGCGACCGGCGTGTTCCTCACCTATCTCATTCCCGACACGCTGCTGTTCATTCCGCTGTTCAAGATGTTCGCGGTGTTCGACGAGTGGACCGGCATCCAGCTCCTCAACAAGTGGTACGTGCTGCTGATCGTCTATCCGACGCTCACCGTGCCGTTCTGCACCTGGATCATGATCGGCTACTTCGCCTCGATCCCGAAGGAACTCGACGAAGCCGCCCTGATGGATGGCGCAAACTACCGGCAGATCCTGTTTCGCGTGTTCATTCCGGTCGCGCTGCCCGGAATCATCGCCGCGACGATCTTCGCCTTCACGGTGAGCTGGGCGCAGTTTCTCTACCCGCTGGCGCTAACGACGTCGCAGGATCAGCTTGTCCTGCCGGTCGGCATCATCACCACGCTGATCAAGGGGGACGTGTTCAACTGGGGTCAGATCATGACCGGCGCGCTGCTCGGCGCCGCCCCGCCGCTGATCATCTACGCATTCCTGATGGACTACTACATTGCGGGCCTGACGGCCGGCGCGACGAAGGGTTGAGTACACATGGCGCAAGTCACGCTCCGTAAGGTCGTCAAGAGGTACGACGAGGTCGAGGCGGTGAGCGCGATCGACCTCGACATCGCCGACAAGGAATTCGTCGTGCTGGTCGGCCCGTCCGGCTGCGGCAAGTCGACCACCTTGCGCATGATCGCCGGGCTGGAGGAGATCACCGGCGGCGAGATCGCGGTCGACGGCGAGGTGGTCAACGACGTGCCGCCGAAGGACCGCGACATGGCGATGGTGTTCCAGAACTACGCGCTCTATCCGCACATGACGGTCTACCAGAACATGTCGTTCGGGTTGCGGCTGAAGAAATATCCCAAGGCCGAGATCGACAAGCGCGTGCAGGAAGCGGCCCGCATCCTCGACATCAAGGAACTGCTGGAACGCAAGCCGCGCCAGCTCTCCGGCGGTCAGCGCCAGCGCGTCGCCATGGGCCGCGCGATCGTGCGCAATCCGAAGGTGTTCCTGTTCGACGAGCCGCTCTCTAACCTCGATGCCAAGCTGCGCGTGCAGATGCGCACCGAGATCAAGCGCGTGCACCAGAAGGTGCGCACCACCACGGTCTATGTCACGCACGACCAGGTCGAGGCGATGACGCTCGCCGACCGTGTCGTGGTGATGAACAAGGGCCGGATCGAGCAGATCGGCGCGCCGAACTATCTCTATCACTCCCCCGCGACGCGGTTTGTCGCGGGCTTCATCGGCTCTCCGGCGATGAATTTCATTCCGTGCAAGCTGGAGCAGGCGGGCGACGGCCTGACTGTGCGCCTGTCGGACAAGATTTCCTTCGCGGTGCCGGCGGAGCGCGTGCCGCGCTATCGCCCGAATGTGGGGCAGGAACTGACGTTCGGCATCCGGCCCGAGCATCTCACCGAAGCCAAGACGAACGGATCGAAGAACTACGCGCTGTTCGATGCGGACATCGAGGTGGTCGAGCCGATGGGCATGGAGACGATGGTGTTCTTCGCCATCAACGGCACCGAGGTGAGCGGGCGCATCGATCCGGCGACGGACGCGCGCGTCGGCGCCATTCTTAAAATGGCGGCCAGCCTCGACAACATGCACCTGATCGATAACGCCTCCGGCAAGGTGCTGTAAGCCGCCGTGGCCAGCCTCGCCGGAAAAGTCGCCTGGGTCACCGGCGCGGGCAGCGGCATCGGCGAGGCGGCGGCTTTGGCGCTCGCGGGCGAGGGCGCGGCGGTTGCGCTGACCGGGCGGCGGCGCGAGCCGCTCCAGAGGGTCGCGGACAAGATCGCGAAAGCAGGCGGCAAGGCGCTGGTGGCGGCGGCGGATCTGGGCGAACTGGAGGCCGCCAACCGCATCGCCGCGACGATCGCGAAGGAATTCAGCCGGCTCGATATCCTGGTCAACAATGCGGGCTCGAACGTACTGGAGCGCAGCTGGGCGCAGCTCACCCCCGAGCGCGCCAAGACCGTGCTCGACGCCAATCTCAACAGCGCCTTCTATTGCTCGGTCGCGGCGCTTCACATCATGCGGCCGCAAAAGGACGGGCTGCTGATCCACACCGCCTCATGGGCAGGGCGCTTCGCCAGCATCGTGCCGGGGCCGGCCTATGTCGCCGCCAAGCACGCCGTGGTGGCGATGAGCTACACGATCAACATGGAGGAGTTTCAGCACGGCATCCGCTCGACCGTGCTGTGCCCGAACGAAGTCGCGACCCCGATCCTCGAGGCGCGGCCGAAGCCAGTGTCGGCGGAGGACCGCGCGCGCATGATCCAGCCCGAACACATGGCGGACCTGATCCTGTATATTGCGCGGCAGCCTGCGAGCATCTGCGTGAACGAAGTGGTCATCAGCCCGACCTGGAACCGCGGCTACGCGCACCTCGCAGGACTTGGGCCGAGCCGCAGCTAGAGAGAACCCAATGAGCACCCTGCGCACCGTCCGCCTTTCGCCGAACGACAACGTGGTCGTCGCGGTCGATCCCGTCCCCGAGGGTGCGTCGGCCGCGGGCGCCACGGCGCGTGCGCGCATCATGCGCGGCCACAAGATGGCGGTCATGCCGATCGCTCAAGGGCAGCCGGTACGCAAATACGACCAGATCATTGGCTTTGCCACGGCGCCGATCGCGCCGGGCGACTGGGTGCACACACAGAACGTCGAGATGCACGATTTCGCGCGCGACTATCAATTTGCCCAAGGCGCCAAGAACGACGAGGTGCTGCCGCCCGAACTGCGCGAGACCTTCGAGGGCTATGTGCGGCCCGGGGCCAAGACCGGAACGCGCAACTACATCGGCATCCTGACCTCGGTGAACTGCTCAGCCTCCGCCGCGCGCTTCATCGCGCGCGAGGTGGAGCGCTCCGGCGTGCTCGCCGATCACCCCGAGATCGACGGCGTGGTGGCGTTCGTGCACGGCACCGGCTGCGGGCTTGCCGCTTATGGCGAGGGCTTTGACGTGCTGCGGCGGACCCAATGGGGCTATGCGACGCACGCCAACCTCGGCGGCGCGCTGATGGTCGGGCTTGGCTGCGAGGTGTTCCAGATCGACCGCATGAAGGAGGAGTACGGGCTGGTCGAGGGCGATCACTTCCAGACGATGACGATCCAGGCGACCGGCGGCACGAAGAAAACGGTCGCGGAGGGCGTGGAGCGCATCAAGGCGATGATCCCGATCGCGGCGCGCTCGAAACGCGAGACGCGGCCCGCTTCCGAGATCACGCTCGCGCTGCAATGCGGCGGCTCGGACGGCTATTCGGGCATCACCGCCAACCCGGCGCTCGGCGCCGCAGTCGACGAACTGGTGCGGCACGGCGGCGCCGCAATCCTCTCCGAGACGCCGGAAATCTATGGCGCCGAGCATCTGCTGACGCGCCGGGCCGTCAACCGCGCGGTCGGCGAGAAGCTGGTCGAGCGCATCAAGTGGTGGGAAGCCTATTGCGAGCGCAACGGCGGCGAGATGAACAACAATCCATCGCCTGGCAACAAGGCGGGTGGGCTCACCACGATTCTGGAGAAGTCGCTCGGCGCCGCCGCCAAGGGCGGCACCACCACGATGCGCGCGGTCTACGAATATGCCGAGCCCGTGAAGGAGAAGGGCTTCGTATTCATGGACACGCCGGGCTACGACCCGGTGGGCGCCACGGGCCAAGTGGCGGGCGGCGCCAACGTGATGTGCTTCACGACCGGGCGCGGCTCGGCGTTCGGCTGCAAGCCGACGCCCTCGGTGAAGCTCGCGACCAACAGCCAAGTTTACGCGAGCATGATCGACGACATGGACATCAATTGCGGCGAGATCCTCGATGGCGTCTCTGTCGCCGACAAGGGCCAGGAGATTTTCAGTAAGGTGCTGGCGGTCGCCTCGGGTGCGCACACCAAGTCGGAAGACTTAGGGTACGGCGACGCCGAGTTCGTGCCGTGGCAGATCGGCGCGGTGATGTAACTCCGAACGGCAATGAGCAAGCGCCTTGAGGAGATGCGGAACAATCCGCGGGGCGACTGGCGCATCGAAGACGTCGAAGCGGTCTGTCGCGAATACGGTATTTTGTGCTCCCCTGCACGCGGTGGCGGTTCGCACTACAAAGTCGCCCATCCCCGGATGACCGAGAAGCTCACCATCCCTTACAAACGCCCAATCAAACCGGTATATATCCGGAAGCTTGTCGCGTTCGTGGATTCCGTGAGGAAGGGTTCGTGAAGCAGCTCGAATATCCTGTCGTGGTCGAGCCTCTGCCCGCCGAGGATGGCGGGGGTTTTGTCGCGACCGTGCCGGACCTTCCCGGGTGCATGAGCGACGGCGCGACGCCCGAAGAGGCGCTGACGAACGTTCAGGACGCGATCTCAACCTGGATCGAGGCCGCACAGGACCTTGGTCATGCGGTGCCCAAGCCGTCCCGGCGGCTCGCACTGACGGGCTGAATCAGCGACAATGCAATCTTACTCAGACTGTCTTGTCGACGATCTGACCGGTACCTGCGGGCTTCGAGGCTTCGATGATCTGCTGCGCGGCGGACTCGTCCGCCGGCTTGTCGTCGCGCTTCGCGTTGGCGTCGTTCGTGGGCGGCGTCGCAATCGCCGCCGATCCGAATGTCGCAACGCTGCTGGATATGGTCATGTCACGCCTCTTTGGGGCGCAGCAGTATCAGCGGGCGGCTTCATAAGTGTTGCAACGGAAGAAACATCCAGCCAGATGCTTTCGCGGCGCTTGCCGCGATCGAGACAATTTGAGCGGTCAGCCGAACGCGAGCTGCACCTTCATCGCCTTTGAGCGATCCGCCGCGAGCGCGAATGCCTCGTTGGCGTCGGCGAGCGGCACTGTCGCCGTCAGCAGCGGCATCACGTCGACCAGCCCGCCGCCGATCAGCGCGACCGCCAGCGCGAACTCCGCATGAAAGCGGAAGGTGCCGCGCAGCTCGATCTCCTTGGCGACCGCGACGTTCATCGGCAGGGTCATTTCACCGCCCGCGATGCCGATCTGCACCACGATGCCGGTCGGGCGCACGACGCCGAGCCCTCCGCCGAGCGCCTGCGCGTTGCCCGAGGCCTCGAACATCACGTCGAAGTATCCCTTGTCGGCGCTGTAGCGCGCCAGCGCATCCTTCCCGCTGACATCGACCGTCGCATCCGCGCCGACCTTGCGGGCGGCCGCGAGCGGGACATCCGCCACATCGGTTGCGACGATCTCCAGCGCGCCCGCGCGCCGCGCCGCGATCACGGTGAGCGCACCGATCGGGCCGGCGCCGGTGACGAGCACGCGCTTGCCGAGCAGCGGGCCCGCGCGGTTCACGGCATGCAGGGTGACGGCGAACGGCTCGGCGAAGGCCGCCTGCGCGGCCGACATCGTGGCGGGCACCGCCACGGCCTGCGTCTCGTCGCACACCAGCACCTCGCGGAAGCCGCCCTGCACATGAGGAAAGCGCATCGCGCTGCCGTAGAAGCGCATGTCGAGGCAGTGGTTCTGCTTGCCTTCCTGGCAGTAGCGGCACGTGCTGCACGGGCGGCTCGGGTTCACGGCGACGCGCTGGCCGGGCTTGACGCTTCCAACCTCCGCGCCGACGCGCGTCACGGTGCCTGCGATCTCATGGCCGAGAATCATCGGTTCCTTGAGCCGCACGGTGCCGAAGCCGCCGTCGAAATAATAATGCAGGTCGGAGCCGCAGATGCCGCCGGCCTCGATGCGCACCTCGACCTCGCGGGGCCCAAGCGTCGCGGCCGCGACCGGCTCGATGCGAAGATCCTTCGGCGCGTAAAGCACGGCGGCGCGCATGGTCATTCCCCCGGGTTCATTCTACCTTACACGCTCTGCCCCGCCTTCCGAAGGAAACCCCATGAATAAACTGTTCGACCTCACCGGCCGCCTTGCGCTCGTCACCGGCTCGAGCCGCGGTATCGGCCGTGCCATTGCGGAAGGTTACGTGGCGGCGGGCGCGCGCGTCATCATCAATGGGCGGGACGCGAGCGCCGTGGCGGCGACCGCGAAGGCGATCGGTGCAAATGCGCTTGCGGCTCCGTTCAACGTGACCAGCAAGGAGACCGTCGAAGCGGCGGTCGCGAAAATCGAGCAGGACATCGGCCCGATTGATATCCTGGTGAACAATGCCGGCATGACCAAGCGCGCGCCGATCGTGGATTTTCCCGAAGCCGACTGGCGCGAGATCATGGCGACCAATCTCGACTCGGTGTTCTTCGTCACGCAGGCGGTCGCGCGCCGTATGATCGCCCGCTCGCGCGGCAAGATCATCAACATCTGCTCGGTGATGTCGGAGCTCGGCCGCCCGACGATTGCGCCCTACACGGCGAGCAAGGGCGCGGTGAAGATGCTCACCAAGGCGATGTGCGCGGAATTCGCCAAGCACGGCATCACGGCGAACGGGATCTCGCCCGGCTATTTCGGCACCGAGCTCAACACCGCGCTGATGAACGACGAGAAATTCTCCGCCTGGGTGTGCGCGCGCACGCCCGCGGGCCGCTGGGGCAAGGTCGAGGAATTGCAAGGCGCCGCGATTTTTCTCGCCAGCGACGCGTCGTCGTTCGTGAATGGGCACATCATGTTCGTCGACGGGGGCATGACGGCGGTGGTTTAGCAGCATGTGTCCCGCACGCGATGCAGCGCGAAGCGGTGCATCGCAGATGCGGGACCCCGGTTACTTGTTTTGAAGAAACCGGGGTCCCGGGTCTGCAGCGCACCACAAGTGTGCTGCGCTGCGCCCGGGACACGCGATAACTACGCCTTCTCCCCAATCGTCACACTCACCTTGCCGACCCCCTCGACCTCGCATTCGAGCTTGTGCCCGGGGGCAAGCGCGCTGACGCCCGCGGGCGTCCCGGTCATGATGATGTCACCGGCCGCAAGTTCGACCATCTCGGAGAGCTTCCAGATGATCTCCGGCACGTTCCAGATCATCTGCGCAAGATCGCCGTCCTGCTTCACCTCGCCGTTCACCTTGAGCCAGATGCGGCCCTTGGCGGGATGCCCGATCTCGGAGGCGGGGCGAAGCGGCCCGCACGGCGCGGAGCCGTCGAACGCCTTGCCGATCTCCCACGGCCGCTTGATGTTGCGCGACGCGATCTGCAGGTCGCGGCGCGTGAGATCGATGCCGACGCCGTAGCCCCACACGCAATCGAGCGCCTTGTCCTTCGCGATATTGCGGCCGCCGGACTTGAGCGCCACCACCATCTCGACCTCATGGTGCAGATCGCTGGTCAGCGGCGGGTAGGGCACCGTGCCGCCGTCATGCACGATCGCGTCGGCGGGCTTGGCAAAGAAGAACGGCGGTTCGCGCTCGTCCTGGCCCATTTCCTTGATGTGCTCGAGATAATTGCGCCCGACGCACCAGATGCGCCGCACCGGAAACATCTTAGGTGAGCCGGCGACCTTCACGGCGGCTTGCGGTGCGGGAGGAATGACGTATTCGGCGCTCATTGAAAGGTCCGTCGGTTGGAGTGGATGAATGATTTCATTCGGCCGCGGCGGGCGCCTGTTCGGCCAATTGCAGGCGATAGAACGAGGCGTAGCGGCCGCTCTTGCGTAAGAGTTCGTCGTGCCGGCCGGACTCGATCATCGCGCCGTTCTCGATCACCAGGATGCGGTCGGAGTGCATGATGGTGGAGAGGCGGTGCGCGATCACCAGCGTGGTGCGGCCCTTGCACAGTTCGGCGATGGCCTCCTGCACGTGGCGCTCGGATTCCGAATCGAGCGCGGCGGTTGCCTCGTCGAGCAGGATGATCGGCGCATCCTTGATCAGCGCGCGCGCGATCTCGATACGCTGGCGCTGCCCGCCGGAGAGCTGATGCCCGTGCTCGCCGACCGGCGTGTCGTAGCCCGCCGGAAACGCCATGATGAAGTCGTGCGCATGCGCGGCTCTTGCCGCGGCGACGATCTCGGCCTCGCTCGCCCCGAGCTTGCCGTAGCGGATGTTGTCGCGCACCGTGCCGCGGAACAGGTGTACGGTCTGCCCCACATAGGCGATCTGCTGGCGCAGCGATTTGCGCGACACGTTCGCGATGTCCTGCCCGTCGATGGTGATGGCGCCGCCCGCCACCTCGTAGAAGCGCAGCAGCAAATTGAGCACCGTGGACTTGCCGCCGCCCGAGGGGCCGACCAGCGCCGTCACCTTGCCGGGCTCGGCGACGAACGACATGCCGCGCAGCACCGGCTCATTGGCGCGATAGAAGAAGCGGACATCGGCGAATTCCACCCGCGCTGTGGTG
Organism: Hyphomicrobiales bacterium; assembly: GCA_034669145.1. Taxonomy (GTDB): domain Bacteria; phylum Pseudomonadota; class Alphaproteobacteria; order Rhizobiales; family Xanthobacteraceae; genus PALSA-894. The sequence goes on along the minus strand of JAXDNY010000202.1, from coordinate 29,731 downwards.
AGCTTGAGCGCAGGCTTGTCGCCGTCCGCAGGCTCGGTCGCGGGCGAGTCGAGGACCTCGAACAGCATGCGCACGCCGACGAGGTGGTTGTTCAGCTCCAGGTTCAGCCGTGTCAGCCGCTTGGCCGGCTCATAGGCGAGCAGGAACGCGGCGAGGAACGAGATGAATCCGCCCGGCGCCGCGCCTTTGTAGATGATCAGGTAGCCGCTGTAGACGATGGCGAGGCAGATCGCGAGGCCGCCAAGCGACTCCATCAGCGGGCTCGCGCGATTTGCGACGCGCGCCCATTTGTCGCCCTCATGCTGAACCGCCGACACGCTCTTATCGAAGCGGCGGCGCATCTCGTCTTCCAGCGTGAAGGCCTTCACCACCCGCACGCCCTGCAGCGTCTCCTGCAGCGTCTCGATCGTCTGCGTGTCGCCGGTGAACTGCACCTTGATGATCGCGCGCACGCGTCGCACCATCTTGCGCAGTGCAATCATCGCTGGCGGCGCAATGATCAGACCGCCGAGCGCCATCACGGGATCCTGTATTACCATAACGGCGAACAAGCCAATCAGCGTGCACAAGTCGCGGCCGACCGAGGTGATCAGCAGGGAGAGGACGAGGTTCGCGGCCCGCGAACCGGTCGTGAGCCGCGCGATGAATTCGGAGGAATGGCGGTCGGAGAAGAAGCCGATGTTCTCGGACAGCAGCTTGTCGAACATGTGCCGCTGGTTGTCGGCGACGATGCGGTTGCCGATCCGCATCATGATCACCTGCTGGCCGTAGGTCGCAGCACCCTTCAGGGCGAACAGGGCAAACGCCGCGATGCCGACCCACACCAGAGCGGGGAAGTTCTTGTGCACATAGGCCTGATTGACGACATCGCCGAGCAGATAGGCGGAGAGCGCCGTCGCCACCGCCGCGACCCCCATCATGACGAACGCGGCAAAATAGCGCGTTCTGTGACGCAGCGCATGCTCGGTGAGCAGCCGCCGGATCATGGCCGGCGCGCCGTAGCGGTCCGCGAACAGCGATGGAAAGCGCTCTGCGATCATGCGGCCAAGATTACTGCGATTCCTGCGGCCGATGGGCCGCGAATACGGGTTCCGCCGGAAGCGGCGCGCCGCCGTTTCTTGCCCGCCTGAGGGCTGATATTCAAGAAGATTCAGCAGTCTTCGACCGCGCCCCGGCGAATAACGTTCCGTACGCCAATCCGGATGCACTCCGTGTCGGCGCGGGATTGCCGCGCGCATCGATTTTGACCCCGATGGGTTCTCTTCGGTAAATACGAACCGCAGCTCAAGCAGCAGGATGGTCACGCCAAGCTGCTCCGACTAGCAGGGCCTCGTGATGATCCCGACGATTGTCATCAATCTCGACCGCGACATTGATCGCCGGACCACGATGGCAACCCGCCTCAATGCCTTGAATATTCCGCATACATTTCTGAAGGCTCTCGATGGCCGCGATCTGTCGCCGGAGGAGCTCGAGCGCTACGCACCGCGCGCTCAGCGGGACTATCCTATTCCCCTGCTGCCGGGCGAGATCGCCTGCGGTGTGAGTCATTTGACTGCGATCGCCGCAGGGCTTCGTGACGACGGCGATTTTTTTTGCGTTCTCGAAGACGACCTGCTGGTGGAGCCGGACCTTGCAGTTTGCCTGGACCGGCAATTTCTTGCCTCATTGCCGGCCTTCGACGTCCTGCGCCTGTTCACCCACATCGACCGCTGGGACAAGCCAAGCAAGATCGTAAAATATTTCAACGACCGCATCGTCGTTCGCATGCTGCGGCCAGGCTGGGGCTGTCAGGGCCAGATCTATAGCCGGCGCGGCGCGCAGAAGATTCTCAAGTCCATGACTAGCGTATGCGCGCCCATGGATTTCGCGCTTTACCATGATTGCCGCGTGAGCGGCCTGAAGGTGCTTGAGATCCGGCCGGGAATCGTTGCGCGCGACTTTTCCAAGCCGAGCTCTATCGGCGAGCGCCCTCCGAACATGCGCACTATTCGCAATGAGACGGTGCGGGACCGAATCAATCGCAATAGCTATCGCGTGCGCCGAAAGGGGATGGCGGCCATCAGCTTTTTTCGCGCATGGGGTGTAAGGGAGTTTCTATCGTTTTTTTCAGCATGGCGATGAAGAGGGGGCACTATGCAGAAAACGTCGAACCAGCCAAGCGGGACTACACTGGCCAAAGCATAGCCATTCCGCCAGAACCAGGATCAACAACGTGCCGCCGATCAAAAAAGGAGCCGATCCGACATAGAGTGCCCCTTGGTCGCTGACGCAATTGATACACGCCTCCCAAAATGCTTGCGACATCGCAGGTATGGCTGCGTGTTACTGTGACCACGCCTAGTTGGCGGGTTCGTTAATCAAATCAGATCAACAGCAAAAGCGACGATAAGCTGAAAAAACACAGCCGCCAAAGCTACGATCATTGCGGCAACGTGGTCGCCAGTCTGCACCTGAACGAATATGACGACCGTAGCTTGGACGGCGCCGAAAAGCAGAAAAGCAAAGTACTTCAACTACGCACCCTGTTATCATTCTTTGTGGGCGGCCTCGTCGTTAGTGGGGGCACTGCCCCTTTCGACCCCCAACTGGCCCCTTTTGAGAACAGACGGTCCGTTTTGATTTTGGGTGGACTATCCAACTAGTTGGCGGCCCCGTCCATCATTTAGTCACCAACCGTGCGAAGCGGAACGTGAAAAAGAGACGCGCTCGATGTCGCCGCCTTCCGCCGCTTCTATCAACGCACCAGCACCCCGCCGGATTCAGATGCTTTCCGATGTCCGCCTAAGAGCCGCGATGGATACGCCAGTCGGGATCGTGGCCGCGCAAGTCGCCGATCAGGTCATGCCGGTCGCTCGCGCCAGGCGGTCGAAGTCGACCGCCGACTTGGTGGGAACTATCTATCGAGGGCGGCCGATAATCGCCCTGCGGTTTTGCTCCGTGATTTGCGTGAAGGCGGCAGACGAGGCCACGATTTGCGCCCGATCGCCCGGCGTTTTGCGCCAGCCGCCCGGCGCCTGAGCGTCACCGGTTGCGCAGCATCAGCTTGCGTTCCCAGCCGAGCGCATCGCGCACGATGCCGGGGAGATCGTCGCGCGCCGGCTTCCAGCCGAGCACCGCGCGGGCGCGGTCGGATGAGGCGACGATCTGCGCCGGATCGCCGGCGCGTGGCGGTGCGAAATCAACGCGGAAGTCGACGCCCGAAACCTGCTTCACGGTGTCGATCACCTCGCGCACCGAATAGCCGCGCCCATAGCCGCAATTGGCGGTCACGGAGGCGCCGCCCTTGCGCAGATAGCGCAGCGCGTCGAGGTGCGCCTGCACGAGATCGCTGACATGGATGTAGTCGCGCACGCAGGTGCCGTCCGGTGTCGGATAGTCGGTGCCGAACACGTCCATTTTCTCGCGCCGGCCGAGCGCGGTCTCGACCGCGACCTTGATGAGGTGGGTCGCGCCCTTGGTGGATTGGCCGGTGCGCAGCTCCGGGTCGGCGCCCGCGACGTTGAAGTAGCGCAGGATCACATGCGCGAGCCCGTGCGCGGCGCTCGCATCGCGCAGCATGATCTCGCTCATCAGCTTGGACGAGCCGTAGGGCGACATCGGGACGAGCGGATCGTCCTCGGTCACCGGCACGCGCGTGGTGTTGCCGTAGACCGCGGCGGTCGATGAAAAGATGAAATGCTTCACACCGCCCTGCACGGCGCATTCGATCAGCGCGCGCGAGTTCACGGTGTTGTTCTTGTAGTAGCCGAGCGGATCGGCGACCGAGTCCGGCACAACGATCGAGGCGGCGAAATGGATGATCGCCTCGACGCCGTGGTCGGCGATGAGCTTTGCGACCAGCGTCTGATCGCCGGTCTCGCCCAGGACGTGCGGCACGCCCTCGGCGATGGCCCAGTCGAAGCCGGTCGACAGGTTGTCGAGCACGACAGGCTTCTCGCTCGCCGCGACCAGCGCGTAGACCATGTGGCTGCCGATGTAGCCGGCGCCGCCGGTGACCAGGACTGTCATGAGGCTCGTCCGTAACGGGATTCGCACCCAGTTCCTACGCGCATTTGGATGAAAAACCGGTTATCAGGCGTGTTCTTAGCCTTTCCGGTTCCCCGCCCGCATGTCCGACATCCTGTTCATCAAGACCTCCTCGCTCGGCGATGTGATCCATCACATGCCGGCGGTGAGCGATGCGCGCCGCCATCGGCCGCAGGCGCGCATCGGCTGGGTGGTGGAGGAGGCTTTTGCGCCGCTGGTGCGGCTGCATCGCGCGGTCGACAGCGTCATCCCGGTTGCGTCGAGGCGCTGGCGTTCGGCGCCGTTGAGCCCGCAGACCTGGCGCGAGTTTGCGGCATTCCGGCGCGCGATGTGGGCGCAAACCCACGAGACGGTGATCGACGCGCAAGGGCTGCTCCGCTCAGCGCTGGTCACGCGGCTCGCGCGCGGGCGGCGCCATGGCTATGACGCCGAGAGCGTGCGCGAGCGCGCCGCGTCGTGGTTCTACGACGTGCATCACAGCGTCGATCGCGCGCTGCACGCGATCACGCGCAACCGAACGCTTACCGGGCAGGCGCTCGGATATGCGCCCGACGGGCCGCCGGACTTCGGGCTCGATCGCGCCGCGCCGATGAGCGGTGCGCCCACGCGCGAGGTCGTGTTGCTGCATGCGACCGCGCGGCCGGAAAAAGAATGGCCGGTGGCGAACTGGATCGCGCTTGGTCGGGATCTCGCGGCGCGTGGATATTCGGCCGTGCTGCCGTGGGGCAACGATGCCGAACGGCGGCGCAGTGCGGAGATTGCTGCCGCCGTACCGAAAGCGACAGTGCCCGCGTTGCAGCCGCTCGACGAAGCCGCCCGCATGATCGCGCGCGCCGCCGTCGTGGTCGGTGTCGATACCGGGCTGTTGCATCTGGCGGCCGCGCTCGGCGTTCCACTCGTGGCGATCTTCGTCGGCACCGAGCCCGGACAGCATGGGCCGCTCGGTGCAGGAAAAATTGAAATCGTCGGGACGCTCGGTCGAATGCCGCCGGTGAGCGATGTGCGCGCCGCCGTGGAACGGATCGAGCCCTAAGCCACCTGCACTTCTGCGAGCGTGCGCTGCGTCACGTCGAGCACCTGCTCGGCCGAAATATCGCGCATGCAGCGGTGATGACGCATGCGGCAGGTCGGCTTGTGGCAGGGTTGGCAAGGCAATGTTTCCGCCGTCTGCTGCACGGCAGCCGCAATCGGGTTGAGCGGTGCCCAATGCCAGGGGCTGGTCGGGCCGAAAATGCCGATCGCCGGCGTGCCGATCGCGGCCGCGACATGCAGCAGGCCCGAATCGTTCGACACCGCGACATCGGCCGCCGCGAGCGCGAGGATCGCGTTGCGCAAATCGGTGCCGGTGAGATCGTGCACCTCGCCCGCGCTGTCGCGGATGATGCGCACCAGCGGGGCTTCGGCGGGGCTGCCGACAATCCAGACCTCGTTGCCTTGACCAATCAGGCGACGCGCGAGGTTTCCATAAGCAGCGCCCGGCCAGCGCTTCGACGGTCCGACCGCGCCCGGCGCGAGCGCAACGATCGGCTTTCCATCGTCGGCGAGACCCAGCCGCTCCCGCCAGCCGGCGACTTCGGCTGACGGCACCCGTAGTTCCGGCAGCGGCCAGTGCTCCGGCGCTGCGGCGTTGGCGGGCAGGGCGAGTGCCGCGCATTGGTCGACCATGCGCAGCCGCCTGCGCTCGCCGAAGCGCAAGTCGTTGACCAGCCCGAAGCGCCATTCGCCGACCCAGCCGGTCCGCTCCGGAATGCCGGCGAGACATGGCGCCAGCGCGGCCTTCCAGGTGCGCGGCATGATCAGGGCGGTGCCGTAGCTCTCGTGCCGCAACCGTGCAGCCAGTGCCGTGTGTTCCTTAAGCGACAGCCGCTTGCGCGGCAGGTCGACCACGATCGTCTGGCGCAGCTCCGGCATATAGTCGGCAAGCGGCGCGCACAGCGTGGTGGAGAGCACGTCCACGGGCCGAGCAGGAAAGCGGGCCTTCAAGAGCTTCACCACGGTGTGGCAGCGCACGAAGTCGCCGATCCACATGTACGGCACGATCAGGATCGGCCGGCGGTCCGATGCCGCCGTTTGCGGGCGCGGCTCCGGGCCGGCTTGAATGGATGAAACCATATTCGGTTTATCGAATGTGTGAATCTAAATTCACTTCTTTTGCTGCCATTTGGCAGCGCAAACACTAGCATCCAGCCGCCGCTTCGCTAAGCCCGATGTGGCTAGTGTCCCGATTCCGAAGTTCGCCACAACGTGCGGCAGGCTCCATGCGAACTTCGGAATCGAAAGGACACTAGCAGCCTATTGATCTAGTGTGGCTTTGGTTCAGAAGTCCGCATTGCGGGCTCGCTGCAAGAACGATGCGGACTTCTGAACCGCCACACTAGCGCGGCGCCGCCATTCACCAGGCGCCTTTACCAACATTGCGCCTCTGGGCCGGGTGGGGCACACCGTCGCCTTCGCATGACTTACCACCACGACATCATCGTCTGCGGCGGCGGCATTGCCGGTCTTTGGCTTGCCAATACCCTGATGAGGGCTGGATACAACGTCATTCTGATCGAAAAGGATCGGCTCGGGGCGGGACAGACGCTGGCGTCGCAGGGGATGATCCATGGCGGTCAGAAATATGTGCTCACCGGAGCGCTCTCGTCGCACGCGCAAGCGATTTCCAGCATGCCCGAACGCTGGCAGGCGTGTCTCGATGGAGGCGGTGAGATCGACCTCAAGCCGGTCGAGATACTGAGCGCCACGCAGGTCATGTGGCCCGCCGGCTCCATGCTCTCGTCCGCCGCCGTATTCGCTGCCGCCAAGCTCGTCAACGCCAAGACCACGCAGCTCGAACGGGAGGAATTGCCCGCCGCGCTCAAGCAAAGCGCGGGGCCGGTCTATAGCCTGCCCGAGAAGGTGCTGGATATGCGCTCGCTGGTCCAGGTGCTGGCGCGCAACCTCGCCGGGCGGACCTTGCGCGGCGACATCACCGGAGTACAGGCGGACGGCAGCATCAGGGTGTCCGGCCATGATTTGCGCGCGCAGCGGGTCATTTTCACCGCCGGGGCGGGCAACGACCTGGCGCTCAAGCTGCTGCAGGAGCACGAATCCCGGACCCAGCGCCGGCCCCTGCGCCAGATCATGGTACGGCCGTTGCCGGACGCCCTGTTCGGCCACGGCATCGTGAGCAGCCCGCACCCGCGCGTCACCGTGACCAGCCACCGCTGCGAGGGGGGCTATGTCTGGTATCTGGGCGGCGGCGTGGCCGAGAAGGGCGCCTCCATGGACGAGGCGGCGGCGCTGCGGTTTTCCATGGAGGAATTGCAGGCGATCTTCCCAGGCTTCGACTGGCGGGCCAAGGAATGGGCCACCTGGCACGGCGACCGCGTCGAACCGCTTGATGCCGCAGGCGAACTCCCGGCTGGCCCGGCCGTTCACGAATGCGGCCGGGTGCTGCTGGCCTGGCCGGTGAAACTGACGTTTGCGCCAGCGCTCGCCGACCGCGTGCATGAACTCCTTGTGCGCGACCAGATCCAGCCAGCCTCCGGATCCGACCCTCCGCCGCTCCCGGCCGCCCAGATCGGCGCCTATCCGTGGGAGGCCGCAACGTGGCGGACGATGGGCTGAGCATGATACACAGCGCGAGTGATGCCGCTTTCGAGGGTCCGCACGTGCCCGTAGCCGTGCTACATCTAGCGCCGGGAGGCGATCGCGCGCGCCGGACCTCCAGCGCGCTGGGCCTCGGCACGGTCAAGTTCGGCCGCAACAGCAATGTCAGCTATCCGGGAGGCGAGGGTTTTGCGCTTCCGAGCGACCGCGAGATCGAGACGTTGCTCGACGTGGCGCTCGAATCCGGCATCAGGACGCTGGATACGGCGCCAGCCTATGGCACCGCGGAAGAGCGGCTCGGCAAGCTCCTGGGCACAAGGCGCCGCGAATTCTTCCTCGTGACCAAGACCGGAGAGGAATTTGCCGACGGCAAGTCCCGGCATGACTTTACCGCCGCGCACACGCGCATGAGTGTCGAACGCAGCCTCCGGCGCCTGAACACCGACTTCCTCGATTGCGTACTCTGTCATTCGGGCCACGACGACGTCGAGGTGATCACCGGGACGGCGGTGCTCGAAACGCTCGCGCGGCTGAAGGACGAAGGCAAGATCGGCGCCTTCGGCGTCTCCACCTATACGGTCGAGGGCGGCCGGCTCGCGCTCGATCGCTGCGATGCCGTGATGGTGGCCTATAACCGCGCCTACACGGCCCAACGTCCCGTCATCGATGCCGCGTGCGCCAATCGGAAGCTCGTTTTCGTGAAGAAAGGCCTCGCTTCCGGCCATGTGGGTGACCTTGGGGATGTGGCGGACAATATCCGCTTCATCCTCGGTACGCCGGGCGTCACCACGCTCCTGTTCGGCAGCATCGATCCCGCCAACATCCGGGCGAACGCGGCTGCCTTGACGCCGGACCGCGCGGTCGGCCAGAAACCCTGATGCTGGATTTCGAGAAACGTCTCCAGAGCATCGGCCAGCAGACCATTCTCTGCGTCGGCGATCTGATGCTCGACGACTTCGTCTACGGCGAGGTCGGCCGCATCTCGCCGGAAGCCCCGGCGCCGGTGCTGGCGGTCAAGCGCAACGAAGTGGCGATCGGCGGCGCCGGCAACGTCGCGCGCAACATCGCGTCGCTCGGTGCACGCTGCATCTTTGTCGGATTGGTGGGCGACGACGATGCGGGGCGCGATGTCATTGCACGGCTGCAAGCCGAGCCGCTCGTAGAACCCTCATTGGTCGTCGATCGTACACGTCCGACGACGCGGAAGATGCGCTTCGTCAGCGAACATTTCTCCACTCATCTCTTGCGCGCGGATTGGGAAGTCGCCGCGCCGGCCGATGCCGACCGCGAGGGCGAACTGATCGCGCGCGCGCTCGCCGCATTGCCGCGCGTCGGCGCCGTGGTGCTCTCGGACTACGCCAAGGGCGTGCTGACGCCGCGGGTCATCCGCGCGGTGATCGATGCCGCGCAGCGTGCGCGCATTCCGGTGATCGTCGATCCGAAGGCGGCCGACTATTCGGTCTATCGCGGCGCCACGGTGATCACGCCGAACCGGCGCGAGCTTAGCGCTGCGACGCGGCGCGAGGCGGTGGGCGATGCGGCGATCTCGGCCGCGGCGGAAGAGCTTGCCGGCACGGTCGGGGCGCAGGCCGTGGTGGTCACGCGCAGCGAGGAGGGCATGACCCTCTGCGTGAAGGGCGAGGCGCCCGTGCATGTGCCGGCTTACGCCGTGAAGGTGCGCGACGTCTCGGGACCGGGCGATACCGTGGTGGCCATTCTCGCCGTAATGCTGGCGCTCGGCGCCGGCTACGAAGCCGCGATGCGGGCCGCCAATGCGGGCGCGGCGATCGTGGTCGGCAAGCCCGGCACCGCGACGGTCAGCGTCAACGAACTGCGCCACCGGCTGCTGCCGCCTTCGACGCTCGCCTCGGAGGACAAGGTCATCTACGACCGTTCGGTGCTCGATCAGCGCCTCGCGGAATGGCGGCGCCAGCGCCTGCGCATCGGCTTCACCAACGGCTGCTTCGACCTGCTGCACCGCGGGCACATCAGGCTGATGGCCGAGGCACGCTCGGTCTGCGACCGCCTCGTGGTCGGTCTCAACAGCGACGACTCGGTTTTGCGCCTCAAGGGCAAGGGGCGGCCCATTCAGGACGTCGCCTCGCGCGCCGACGTGCTGGCTGCGCTCGAAGCGGTCGATCTGGTCGTGGTGTTCGAGGAGGACACGCCGCTCGAACTGATCCGGGAGGTGCGCCCGGCCGTGCTGGTCAAGGGCGGCGACTACACGCGCGACAAGGTGATCGGCCACGACGTGGTCGAGGCCTATGGCGGCGAAGTGGTCCTCGTCGACCTGGTGCCGGGGCACAGCACGACGAGCATGGTCGCGCGGTCGGGCGGGCAGCCCAAGACCGGCACGTGACCCGTGCCGACCGGCTGGGGGCGGACGTGCCGCACTTAAGCGCGATCATCATCACCAAGGACGAGGCGGGCAATATCGGCGACTGCCTCGACAGCCTCGCGTTTTGCGACGAGCGCATCGTGGTGGACGCTGCGAGCCACGATGGCACGATGATGATCGCCAGGGAAAAGGGCGCGCGCGTCGCAACGCATGGCTGGAAAGGCTTCGGAGCGCAGAAGAACTATGCGTTGTCGCTGGCGCAAGGCGACTGGGTGCTGTCGATCGACGCCGATGAACGCGTCTCGCCGGAGCTCGCGCGGGAAATTCGCGCGGCGATCGATGACGGCAGGGCCGATGGCTTTGAGCTGTCGCGCCGCTCCAGCTTCTGCGGCCGCATGATGCGCGGCTCCGACGGGGTGCTGCGCCTGTTCCGCCGTAACAAGGGCCGGTTTACCGATGACGTCGTGCATGAACGTGTCGTGTGCGACGGGCCGGTGGCGCGGCTCAACGCGCCGCTGCTGCATTATCCGGTCGCGCGGCTGGAGGATGCGATCCGCCGCATCGATCAGTATTCCACGCTCGGTGCCGAGCAACTCGTGGCCTCGGGCCGCAAGGTGTCGGTATTCAGCGGCGTGACGCACGGTCTCGGCACATTCCTGCGCGTCTATCTGCTCAAGCGCGGCTTCCTCGACGGCGCGGCCGGCTTCATGCTGGCGGTCGCCAACGCCGAGGGCGCCTATTACCGCTACATGAAGGCGTGGCTTGCGAGGCAACGTGACTGAGCCGGTCTCGCTCATCGTCTCGACCTACAACCGCCCCGATGCACTCGGCGCGGTGCTGCGCTCGCTCGCACGGCAGACCGACAGGAATTTCGAGATCGTCGTGGCCGACGATGGATCGGGGCCTCAAACGCGCGAAGTCATCGACGGCTGGGTTTCCAAGGTCGGCGTGCCGCTCAGGCATGTCTGGCAGGAGGACCGCGGCTTTCGTCTCGCCGAAATCCGCAACCGTGCGATCGCGGCAAGCGCGGGCAGCTATCTGATCTTTATCGACGGCGATTGCATCGCGCGGCCGGATTTCGTCGCGGCGCATCGCAGGCTGGCCGAGCCGGGTTACTTTGTCGGCGGAAACCGCGTGCTGTTGTCCAAGACGCTGACGGAGGCAATTCTCGCAGACGATCTTGAAGCCGAAGTCTGGCCCTTGGCGTCCTGGGCGGTGTTTCGCGCGCGTGGCCAGGTCAATCGGCTGATGCCGTTGCTGACCCTGCCGCTCGGGGCCTTGCGCAAGCGCCTCGCGACCGAATGGGAGGGTGTGCGCGGGGGGAATTTCGCGTTCTTCCGTGCCGATCTCGACAAGGTCGACGGCTTCGAGACTTCGTTTGTCGGCTGGGGGCTGGAGGATTCCGATATCGTCATCCGAATGATCCGGGCCGGCGTGAAGCGCAAGGATGGCCGCTTCGCCACCGGCGTGCTGCATCTCTGGCATCAGGACGCCGACCGCTCGCAGTTCGATGCCAATCAGGAGAAACTTGACGAGCTTCTCGAAAATGATCGCGTGCGCGCGCTGCGCGGCCTGTCGGCGCTCGAACACGATCGCGGCGCCGTCGCGGTGGGGCAATGATCTCCCGATGACGGCCGCGTTCGACTCCTCGCCGTGGGGCGCGCATCTGCCGAGCCGCCGAGATGGCGCGGTGCTCGCGCTGACGCGCGCCATGCCGGCCAACTGGCTCGGGCAGCGGCTTGCGATCCTGTTTCGCCGTCTCGTGATGCGCCGGATCGGCGAGGGCTGTGTCGACACGATGCTGTGGGGCATGCGGCTGCGGCTTTATCCGCGCCGCAATGGCTGCGAGAAGAACGCGCTGTTCACCCCGCAGATGTACGACACGATGGAACGCCGCGTGCTGGCCGATGCGGTCCGGCGGCGCAAAGGCCCGTTCACCTTCGTCGACATCGGCGCCAATGTCGGGCTCTATTCGCTTTATCTCGCGACATGCGGCGATGTCCGCACGCTCGCGATCGAGCCGCAGCCGGGCATTCTCGAGCGCCTGCGCTTTCATCTCGCGGCGAATCCGTCCGCGAAGGTGGATGTGCTGCCGATCGCGCTTTCCGACCACGCCGGCGAGGCCGTTCTGGTGATCAACGAGAGCGACAGCGGCGGCACGCACATCGACAAGCAGGATGGACGGCAAGATCCCGGCGAGCGCATCACCGTGCCGAGCAAGCCGCTGATCGCGGTGCTGGCGGAGGCCGGGATCGAAACGGTCGACGCCCTGAAGATCGACGTGGAGGGCGCCGAGGACATCGTGCTGGCGCCGTACCTGCGCGATGCGCCGCAATCGCTGCTGCCGCGCCTGATCCTGATCGAGGATACGCGCGGCTTCTGGAGCATCGATCTGTTCGCGCTGCTCGCTGGCCGCGGCTACACTGTGCAGGAGCGCAGCCGGCAGAACGTGGCGCTGCGGCTCCGGGATTGAAATGGCGGATACAGCCGCAACGTTTTTTGCCTTCGATCGCGCGCGCCTCGCGCGGCTTGCCGACTGGCTCGCGGTCGGCGTCGCGGCCGCCATGCCGTGGTCGATTTCGCTCTCGCAAATCCTCACCGTCGCGTGGCTGGCCGCACTGATCCCGACGCTCGATGTCGCGTCGGTGCGCCGCGAATTGCGCAACCCGGCCGGCGGCCTGCCGGTGCTGCTCTGGCTGCTGGCGCTCGCCGGACTATTCTGGACAGACGTGCCGTGGGGAGAGCGGTTCGCCGGACTGGAAGGCTTTCACAAGCTGCTGGTCATTCCGTTGCTGTTTGCGCAATTCCGCCGCTCCGAGCGCGGCATCTATGTGGTCTACGGTTTTTCCGCCTCCTGCACGGCGCTGCTGCTCGCCTCATGGGGGCTGATGGTGCTGTGGAAGCTTTGGTGGGTTTACGTTCCGGGAAAAATCCCCGGCATGCTGGTGAAGGATTACATCGCGCAGAGCACCGAGTTTCTGATCTGCGCGCTGGCCTTGCTCGGCGTCGCGGCAGAGCGCTGGCGCGCGCAACAGCGGCTGGCTGTCGCGGCGATCCTGCTCGCGTGCCTGTTTCTGGCGAACATTTTCTATATCGCGCCCGGACGCACCGCGCTCGCGGTACTTCCGCTGTTGCTGGTGATTTTTGGCTTCCGCTATTTCGGCTGGAAGGGACTCCTGGCCGCCTGTGTTGCCGGCGCCGTGATCGCGGCCGCAGCGTGGGCGGCATCGCCGTTCCTGCGCGCGCGCATGATTGCGAGCATCGACGAAGTCCGCGCCTATCAGGCCGACAACACCGCGTCGTCATCCGGAATACGGCTCGAGATCTGGAAGAAGTCGCTCGACTTCGTCGCGGCAGCGCCGCTGTTCGGCCACGGCACGGGCTCGATCCCCGAGCAATTCCGCCGCGCCGCGGTGGGCGAGGGCGCCTCGGCGATGGCGGCAACGCATCCGCACAATCAGATCTTTGCCGTGGCGATCCAGCTTGGCTTTCTCGGCGCGGCCGTTCTGATCGCCATGTGGGTCGGGCATCTTGCGCTGTTTCGTGGGGGCGGGCTGATCGCGTGGATCGGTATCGTGCTCGTTACGCAGAACCTTGCCTCGGCGCCGTTCAACTCGCATTTGTTCGATTCCTTCCACGGCTGGCTCTACGTGTTCGGCGTCGGCGCTGTCGGCGGGATCGTGCTGCGCGCGCGTAGCATGACAGAGCCGCCATGATCGGGCTCGGGGCAGAGCCGCGCATTCTCGTCGTCGCGTTGCGGCGGCTCGGCGACGTGCTGCTCACCACGCCGCTGATCCGCAGCCTCAAGCGCGCGTGGCCGGACGGCGCGATCGATGTGCTGGTGTTCGCCGGCACGCAAGGCATCCTTGCGGGCAATCCCGATGTCGCCAATGTCATCACGATGCCGGAGCAGCCGGCGGCTGGCGCGAGCTTCTCGCTGCTGCGCCGCTTATGGCGGCGCTACGACCTCGCGCTGTCCACCCAGAGCGGCGACCGCCCGACACTGTTTGCGTGGGGCTCGGGCCGCCGCAGCGTCGGGTTCGCCGACGCGCAAGGCGCGATGGCGCGGATCAAGTGGCTGGCGCTCGACTTTCCGGTCGCGGTCGCGCCGGGCTTGCATCGCGTGCACGACGTGCTGCGTCTGGCGGAGGCGATGGGAATTTCTCCGGTCCCTGAGGTCGTCGCGCCGAGCGCCCCGCTGCGCGCCGGCATTGCGCCGGATCGTCCCTATGCGGTGATCCATGCGGCACCGATGTTCCGTTACAAGCGCTGGACCGTGAATGGCTGGCAGGTTCTCGCGGCGGGGCTCGACGCGCGCGGACTGGCGGTGGTCGCAACGGGCGGCCCGGACGATCGCCGCACTCTCGACGAGGTTTGGGCCGGTCAGCCGGAGGTGAGCCGCATCGACGTCCTCGCATGGCCGGAGCTTGCCAGCCTGATCGCGGGCGCGCGTCTCTACGTCGGCCCGGATACCTCGGTGACGCATCTCGCGGCCGCGACCGGTGCGCCGACGGTCGCGCTCTATGGCCCGACCGATCCGCGCCTGTGGGGACCGTGGCCGGCAAGCGGGCTCGGTCAGCCGTGGGAGGCGGCCGGAACCATCCAGCACCGCGGCAATGTGTGGCTGGTGCAGAACCCGCCGTCCTGTCCATGGGCGATCCTGCCGTGTCAGCAGGAGGGCTGCCTGCGGCGGCTCGACAGTCACAGTCAGTGTCTGGACCAACTCACTGTTTCGCAAGTCCTTTCCGCTGTCGACGCCGCGCTGGCGGCGCCCGTTCTACCCAAGCCGGGCGCCAGTGGCGCGCAGGGCTAAACGCCGCTATTGAGGGGCCATGATCCAGCCTCCGGCCGCTCCCTGATGCGCAAGTTATTCTCGCTCACGCCGCGCCAGTATCTGATCGTCGCGCATGATCTGCTCGCGACGGCCGTGGCGATCGTGGCGAGCTTCTTCATCCGCTTCGAGGACACGGGGCTGGCGGAACGCTTCGACGGGCTCATCCGGTTCCTGCCCGGCTTCCTCGTCTATGCGGGCCTGATCTATTTTCTCCTCGGGCTGCACGCCTCGAAGTGGCGCTTCACCTCGCTGCCCGACCTGTTCAACATCGTGCGCGCCGCGACCGTGCTCGCGCTGTCGCTGCTGGTGCTCGACTACATCCTGGTGTCGCCGCAGGTCTACGGCGCGTACTTCTTCGGCAAGATCACCATCATCCTCTACTGGTTCCTGCAGATGGCGTTCCTGGCGGGATCGCGCATCGCCTACCGCCAGTTCCGCTATGTGCGCACGCAGCAGCAGGTGCGCGGCGAGCAATCGGTGCCGACGCTGGTGCTCGGGCGCGCGGCCGATGCCGAGGTGCTGCTGCGCGCAATCGAGAGCGGCGCGGTCAGCCGGGTACGCCCCGTCGGCATCCTGTCGCCCTCGTTTGCCGACCGCGGCCAGTCGATGCGCGGGATTCCAGTGGTCGGCAGCTTGGACGATCTCGAACAGGTGGCGCGCGACTCAGAAGCGCGCGGCACGCATATCGGGCGGCTGATCTTCACGCCGTCCGCCCTGGTGCCGGACGCGGCGCCGGAATCCACCCTGATGCGGGCGCGCCGGCTCGGGCTGCAGACCAGCCGCCTG
This sequence comes from Hyphomicrobiales bacterium, assembly GCA_034669145.1. Taxonomy (GTDB): domain Bacteria; phylum Pseudomonadota; class Alphaproteobacteria; order Rhizobiales; family Xanthobacteraceae; genus PALSA-894. The sequence continues at coordinate 14,153 of JAXDNY010000202.1, read as the reverse complement.
CCGGCGCTCACCGATGGCCCTGAGGCCGTCCAGCTTACCCCGGTGGCGGTGGAAGACCTGCTGCTGCGGCCGAGCGTGACGATCGACTATCACCGGCTTGAAAACGTCGTGCGCGGCAAATCGATCATCGTCACCGGCGGCGGCGGCTCGATCGGCGCGGAAATCTGCGACCGCGTGGTGACGTTCGGCGCCGCACGGCTGCTCGTGGTCGAGCATTCCGAGGTCGCGCTGCATACCGTCATCGAAACGCTTCGCCTCAAGGGCGGCGCCGCGGAGATCGACGGCCGCATCGCCGACGTGCGCGACAGCGAGCGCATCATGGCCGTGTTCGCGGAATTCAAGCCGGACGTCGTATTCCACGCCGCCGCGCTCAAGCACGTGCCGCTGCTCGAACGCGACTGGGGCGAGGGCATCAAGACCAACGTGTTCGGCTCGGTCAACGTGATCGATGCGTCGGTGGCGGCCGGCGCCGGCGCCATGGTGATGATCTCGACCGACAAGGCGATCGAGCCGGTGTCCGTGCTCGGCGCGACCAAGCGGCTCGCCGAGATGTACGCGCAGGCGCTCGATGCCGATTTCGCGCGCCGCGCGGCCGGGCGGCCGGCGATGCGCCTGATCGCCGTGCGCTTCGGCAATGTGCTCGCCTCGAACGGCTCGGTGGTGCCGAAATTCAAGGCGCAGATCGAGGCGGGCGGGCCGGTCACCGTCACGCACCCCGACATGGTGCGCTACTTCATGACCATCCGCGAAGCCTGCGATCTCGTGGTCACGGCCGCGAGCCATGCGCTCGAAACCGAGCGCCCGGACGTCTCGGTCTACGTGCTCAACATGGGCCAGCAGGTGAGGATCGTCGATCTCGCCGAACGGATGATTGCGCTCTCCGGCCTTGAGCCTGGGGTCGACATCAAGATCGAGTTCACCGGCATTCGTCCCGGCGAACGGCTGCATGAGATCCTGTTTGCGCATAACGAGCCGACCGCCGAGATCGGCATTGCCGGCATCGTGGCGGCCAAGCCGAGCAACCCGTCGGTCGAGTCGATGCGCCGCTGGCTCGCGACCCTGGAACAGGGGCTCGCGCGCAACGACCGCTCGGTGATCTACGGCGTATTGCGTGACGCGGTGCCGGATTTCCGCGGCGAGGCGGCCTGAACCATCCGGGCGATTGCGGCCTCGGTGTCGGTGACCGGTTGCCAGCCGGCCGCGATGAGCTTGTGCGGCTCGGCGACGAGCGTGCCGGCGAGGCGCTCGAAGCTGTCGCGCTGGCCCATCATGGTGAGCGCGATCTTCAGCAAGACGGGCGGCACCGGAGCAAGCCACGGCTTGCGGCCTGCCGCGGCGCGCAGCAGCGACACAAGCTGTGCGAGACTGATCGCTTGGCGGTCGGCGACCAGGAAGGTCTCGTTTACGGCGCGCGGGTCTTCGAGCGCGAAGCGCACGGCCGCGATCAGGTTGTCGAGCGCGAGAAATGAGCGGCGGTTCGCGAAGGCGCCGAACGGAAGCGGCACGGGGAGCGCCGCAACACGCATCAGGCTCGCGAAATTGCCCTTCGCGCCGGGGCCGTACACCAGCGCTGGACGCAGGATCGTGGTGGGCATGCCGGCCGCGCGGACGGCCGCCTCGGCGGCCAGCTTGGAGCGTCCATAGGCGTCGGTCGGGCGGGGCGTGGCCGTCTCGGTGAGCGGCTCGGCGGACGCGGCTCCCGCCTGCGCGCGCGTCGAGGACAGGAACACGAGACGCCGTACGCCGGCTGCTGCCGCGGCGCGTGCAAGCTCGGCGGTGGCCACGTGGTTGACGCGGTCGTAGGTCGCCTCGGGAACGTCGGGGCCGGTATGCGCAATGCCGGCGAGATGCACCACGGCATCCATGCCGGCGACGAGCGGCGCCCAGAAAACCGGGTGGGCGAGATCGGGCTGCATCGCGACGTCGACGCCGGACGGAAATTGTTGGGCACGGCGGTCGCGCACCGCGGCGCGCACGGTGTACCCCGCGTGCGTTAGCGCTGCGGTCAACGGCCGGCCGATGAAGCCGGACGCGCCGGTCACAAGCACTCTCACCGTTTTCCCCGCGCAAAGCTCAGCAGCACCCATGCGACCAGCGCGCCGCCGAGCGCGAGCGTCGCAAGATCGACAAGCGGATCGGGCTCGATCGCGCTCACCAGCGCCAGCGTGGCGAGCGCGACGTTGAGCACGAACACCCGCACGACGATGTCCTGCACCGAGAAGCCGCCGTCGGTCGCACGTTGATAAAAGTGCGTGCGATGCGCCTGCCAGATCGCCTCGCGGCGCGCGATGCGTAATCCGAGCGTCAGCGTCGCATCGGCGAGGTAATACAGCGGCAGCAGCAGCGCGGACACGATATGGCCGCGGCCCGCCAGCAGCAGCAGCAGCGAGCCAAGCAGCAGCCCGATCGGCAAGCTGCCGACATCGCCGAGAAACAGCCGGGCAACCGGCCGGTTGAACGGTGCAAAGCCGATGATCGCGCCGAGCAGCGCAAGCGCGACCAGCACGGCGAGCGGCGGCGCCGTGCCGATCGCGCCAAGCAGCGCCACAGCCGCGCTGACGGGCACGACCTCGGCGACCGTCATCCAGTCGAGGCCATCCATGAAATTGACGAGGTTGACGAACCAGACGCCGCCGAGCAGCAGCAGCGCGCGCTCCACCGGCCAGGGAAGCGCGGGCACGATGCGGAAATCCGCCGGCAGCGCCCAGATTACGATGCCGACCGCGACGATCTGTATGAGCAAGCGTGGTCCCGGTCCAAGGCCGCGGATGTCGTCGATCGCGCCGACCAGCGCCAGCACCACGACCGCAAGACTGAGCGCAAGCAATGGCCCGATGTCACCCTGCAAGACGGGAGACGACGACAGCACGCCGAGCCAGATGCCGGCGAGCGCCGCCGCCACCACGGCGATGCCGCCGCCCTGCGGGGTCGGCTGCTTGTGCGAGGAGCGGGCGTTCGGTCGCGCCATCGCGTAGCGCGCAAGATATGGCTGTAGCGCCAGAATGAGACCCGCGCTCAGCGCCGCCGCGACGACGAGCGCGACGCCGAACGCGCCCCAAGGCAGTGCCGCGCCGTCCCCCAAACCCGTCCTCCCGTCGCCAGCGTGCGATTTTTAAGCTAAAGCGGGCCGTTGTCGATCCGCCGAGCGCGAATGCCCAAACTTCTTTATCTCGTTACCGAAGACTGGTTTTTCGTCTCCCATTTCCTCCCCATGGCCCGGACCGCGCGTGCGGCCGGCTTCGAGGTTGTGGTCGCGACGCGCGTGCGCAACCACGCGGCCCGCATCGAGGCCGAAGGGTGCCGGGTCGTCCCGCTCGAAGGCGAGCGGCGCAGCCTCGGTATGTCCGAAGCGTTGCGCGGCTTTGCCCGCATCGTGTCGATCGTGCGGGCCGAGCGGCCGGACATCGTGCACTGCATCGCGTTGCGCATGGTCGCGCTTGGGGGGCTTGCGGCGCGCTTCGGTGGCGCGAAGCGGCTCGTGCTGGCGCCGACCGGACTGGGGCTTTTGTGGAGTGAGGATAGCGCGTTCAACCGCTTCGCTCGCGCCGTGCTCCGCGCGGTCGTCGGGCGATGGCTGCGCGGCGAAGGCACGCGTTATCTGTTCGAAAATACCGACGATCCGCGCGAATTCGGCCTGGAGGATTCGCCTGCCGTGACGATCGTGCCTGGCGCGGGCGTCGATCCGCAGGATTTTGCGCCGACGGCGGAGCCCGCCGCGCCGCCGCTCAAAGTCGCGGTGGTGGCGCGCATGATCGAGGCGAAGGGCATCGCGGATGCGGTCGCGGCGGTGCGGCGCGCGCGCGAACTGGGCGCGCCGGTCGAGCTCGATCTCTACGGCGCGCCCGATCCCTCGAACCGCCGCTCGTGTGGCGAGGAAGAGTTGCGCCGATGGTCGGCCGAGCCCGGCATCCGCTGGCATGGACCGGTCGCCGACGTCACAGAGGTCTGGCGCACGCATCACGTTGCGATGCTGCTCACCTGGTATCGCGAAGGCGTGCCGCGCAGTCTGATCGAGGCCGCCGCGTGCGGCCGCCCGATCGTGACGACCGACGCGCCCGGCTGCCGCGACCTTGTGCGTGACCGCGAGGAGGGCATGCTGGTTCCGCTGCGCGACGTGGAGGCGGCCGCGCGCGCTCTGGTCGAACTTGCCGGCAACCCCGATCTGCGGGCGCAGCTTGGCCGCGCGGCGCGCGTACGCTTCGAAGAGCGCTTCACCGAGGCCGAAGTGCGCCGCCGGGTGGGTTCCGTGTACGCCGGTTTCGGCCTGTAATCAGTTGATTCAAAACGTGTTCGGGGTTAAGTCCGCCGCACGGTCGCCAGCGGGGGAGCGGCATGCTAGAGCGCTACCCGGGGACGTCGTGGGGATGCACGATCATATGAGTGATGCCGCGAAAGGCGGGCCGGTTCGGCTGGGCGTCGTCGGGGTCGGGATCATGGGCAGCAATCATGCCCGTGTGCTCGCCGATCTTCCGGGCGCGAAAGTCGTGGGCATCGCGGACCCCGGCGCCTCGCATCGTGCGTTGCTGGCCCAGATCGTCAACTGCGCCGAGTGCGACGACGTCGAGGAACTGATCAACCTCGGCATCGACGCCGCCGTTATCGCGGCGCCGACCCATCTGCATCACGACATCGCGCTCACCTGCATCAGGCGCGGCGTGCATGTGCTGGTCGAGAAGCCGATCGCCTCCAACGTCGAGGAAGGCCGTGCGATCGTCGCCGCGGCAGAACGCGCGGGCGTGACCCTGATGGTCGGTCATGTGGAGCGCTTCAATCCGGCCGTGCAGGCGATCAAGGACGCGATCAAGGACGAGGACATCCTGTCGATTGCGATCACCCGCGTCGGTCCGTTTCCGCCGCGCATGTCGAATGTCGGCGTGGTAATCGATCTCGCGGTGCACGACATCGATTTGATCCGCTGGTTCACCGATTCGGAAATCGTCGAGGTGCAGCCGCAGCTCAAGAGCGCGATTGCCGAGCGCGAGGATATCGCGCTGCTGCAGTTCCGCACCGCCTCGGGCGTGCTGGCGCAGATCAACACCAACTGGCTCACCCCGTTCAAGACGCGCACCGTGCACATCGCGACGCGCAAAAAATATTTGATCGGGGACCTGCTGACGCGGCAGGTGACCGAGTGCTTCGGCTTCCAGGCGGACGGCAGCTATTCGATGCGGCATCTCTCCGCCGGCCATGCCGAGCCGCTGCGCTCCGAACTGTTCGCCTTCGTCAAGGCGATCCGCGACAAGGAGCCGCCCGCCGTGACCGGTGCCGAAGGCGTGGCGAGCCTCGCGGTCGCCATGCGCTGCCTGCAGGGCGGGGCGGAACTCGCGGCGGGCGCCTCGCGCAAGCCGCGCCGTGTCGTCGGCTAAACACTCTTCATTCGGACTTTTGATGAATCAGCACGCCCGTATCGACACGCCGATCCCGTTCATCGATGTGGCGGCGCAACGCCGCCGCCTTGGCGCGCGGATCGACAATGCCGTTCGGCGGGTGCTGGATCATTGCCAGTTCATCAACGGGCCGGAGGTGCGCGAGCTCGAGCGCGATCTCTCGGCGTTTTGCGGGGCAAAGCATTCGATCGGCGTTGCGAGCGGCACCGATGCGCTGGTGCTGGTGCTGATGGCGAAAGGCATCGGCCGCGGCGACGCGGTGATTTGCCCGTCGTTCACCTATGCGGCCTCGCCCGAGGCGGTCGCGCTGGTTGGCGCGACGCCGGTGTTCTGCGAGGTGAATGAGACGACATTCAACATCGAGCCCGCGGGCATCGCGCGCGCGGTTGCGGCCGCAAAGCGCGCGGGACTCAATCCGAAGGCGCTGATGACGGTCGATCTGTTCGGCCTGCCGGCGGACTACGAGGCGATCGACCCGGTGGCCGAAGGGCTTGGGCTCACTGTCATCGACGACGCCGCGCAGGCGTTCGGCGCCGACGCCAAGGGGCGCAAAATAGGAACGCTGGCGCCGGTCACCACGACCAGCTTCTTTCCGGCGAAGCCGCTCGGCTGCTACGGCGACGGCGGCGCGGTGTTCACCGACGACGACGAGCTCGCCGGCCTGATCCGGTCCTTGCGCAATCACGGGCAGGGCACCGACCGCTACGACAACGTGCGGGTCGGCATGACCGGCCGGCTCGACACCATCCAGGCCGCGGTGCTGATCGAAAAGCTGAAGATCTTTCCCGAGGAGATCGTGGCGCGCGAGCGCATCGCGCGGCGCTACAATGCGGCGCTGGCCGATGTTGTGCGCGTGCCGCATGCCTCGAACGAACAGTCCTGCGTCTGGGCGCAGTACACGATCCGCGTGTCGGGCGGGCGGCGCGATGCGCTGGCGCAAACGCTGGGCGCCCAGGGCATCCCGACCGCGCAGTATTATCCGGTCCCCTCGCACCGGCAGGGCGCCTATCGCGACTATCCGGTCGCGGAGGGCGGTCTTGCGGTCACCGAGCGGCTGGCCGGCGAGGTGATCAGCCTGCCGATGCATGCCTACCTGGACGAGGCAACGCAGGACCGGATCGTCGGGGCCGTGCGTGGGGCGCTTCGGTAGGGCTTGTCATGCCCCGCGAATGCGGGGCATCCAGTAACCACCGATTCCCTTTGAGGCATTCGATGCCCCAAGCGAACTCCGTGATTACTGGATTGTCCGCTGGAGCCTGTCATCGGTCCGCGCTTTGCGCGGACCCGTTGGCGGACGATGACGGAGCGTGGGGATGATCAATCGCATCCTCACCGTCGGCGGCCTGACGCTGCTTTCGCGCATCACCGGCTTTGCGCGCGACATCGTGATGGCGGCGGTGCTCGGCGCCGGCCCGGTGGCGGACGCGTTTCTCGTGGCGTTTCGCCTGCCGAATCATTTCCGCGCGATCTTCGCCGAGGGCGCCTTCGCGGCCGCATTCGTTCCCGCCTATGCGCGCATCCGCACCCAAGGCGGGGTGGATGCCGCAAAGCTCTTCGCCGACCGGATTTTCACGCTGCTGCTGGCGAGCCAGATCGTGCTGCTCGCGCTTGCGCTTCTGTTCACACCCGCGGTGATCGCACTGCTCGCGCCGGGCTTCGGCAACGATCCGACCCGCTTCAATCTCGCGGTCGCGCTGACGCGCATCACGTTTCCCTATCTCCTGCTGATGACCTTGGTGACGCTCTACTCCGGCATCCTCAATTCGATCGGGAAGTTCGCGACCGCCGCAGCGGCGCCGATCCTGCTCAACCTCACCATGGTGGCGACGCTGCTCACCGCGGCGTTCTTCCCGACCGCAGGCCACGCGGCGGCGTGGGGCGTGCTCATCGCCGGCGTGCTCGAAGTGCTGCTGGTCGGCGGCGCCGCGCTGCGCGCCGACGTGATGACCACGCTGCGGCGTCCGTGGCCCGACGGCGAGGTGAGGCGCTTCTTCAAGGCGCTGGGGCCCGCGACCGTCGGCTCGGCCGGCGTGCAGCTTGCGCTGTTCGCCGACACGATCATCGCGAGCTTCCTTGCGGCCGGTGCGCTCTCGGCGCTCTATTACGCCGACCGGCTCTATCAGCTGCCCGGCGGGGTGATCGGCATCGCGGTCGGCACCGTGCTGCTGCCCGAGATGGCGCGGCGGATCGCTGCCGGCGACGAGAACGGGGCGCGCGTCGCGCAGGAGCGCGCCATCGAGTTCACTTTGCTGCTCGCGATCCCATGCGTAGCGGCATTTCTCGTGGTGCCCGACCTCATCATGCGCGCGCTGTTCATGCGCGGGAAATTCACCGCCGACGACGCGAACGCCGCCGCGATGACGCTTGCCGCCTATACGGCCGGGCTGATCCCGTTCGTGCTGATGCGCAGTTTCACGTCACCCTTTCTGGCGCGCGGCGACACCGCGACCGCCGTGAAGGCTGCGCTGGCCGCGGCGGGCGTCAACATCGCGTTCAAGATCGCGTTTCTTGGCCTCACCACGCTGGCGCAGGTCGGGCTCGCGCTCGCGACATCGATCGGCGCGTGGATCAACTTCGGCCTGCTGTTGTGGTTCGGGCTGCGCGCGGGATTCATCCGCTTCGACGGCGCGTTCAAGCGCGGAGTTCTCAAGCTGGTCCTCGCCGGCATCGCGCTCGTTGCGGCGTTGTGGATCGCGCAATGGCCGGTGATCGCGATGACGGCCGGCTTTAGCGGCCACAACTGGATGGCGCTCGCCCTGCTCGCATTCCTCGGCGCGCTGGTTTACGGCGGCGCGATCCTCGGCCTGTTCGGCAAGGCGTGGCTCGCCTCGTTCTGGCGCGCGCCGAAAGGGGCTACGCCCGCTTCCGTTCCTCCGGCACCAGAGTGAACGTCCGCGGCTTGCCGAGCCGCAGCACGCCGATCTCGATCGGCTTGCCGATGCGCTCGCCGGTGAGCAGACGAATGAGATCGTCCGCACCGGTGACCGGCGCGCCGTCGAGCGTCACGATCATGTCGCCGGTGAGCAGGCCGGAGCGGTTCGCCGGGCTGCCCGGCTCCGAGGTCGTGACGGTCGCGGCCGAGCCCTGCGCCAGATTGTTGGCAAGCTGCATGCGGCGCGGAATCGTCGTCTGCTGCGCGGATATCCCGATGTAGGCGCGGCGCACGCGGCCGTGACGCACCATTTCGCCGAGCACGAAATTGGCGGTGTTCGACGCGACCGCGAAGCAGATGCCCTGCGCGCCCTGGATGATCGCGGTATTTACGCCGATCACCTCGCCGTGCGAGGAGACGAGAGGGCCGCCGGAGTTGCCCGGGTTGAGCGCGGCGTCGGTCTGGATCACGTCGTCGATCAGCCGTCCGGTACGCGCGCGCAGCGAGCGCCCGAGCGCCGAGACGACACCGGCCGTTACGGTCGATTCAAACCCGAGCGGGTTGCCGATGGCGACCACCAGTTGGCCGCGGCGCAGCTTCTTGGAATCCCCGAGGGTCGCTGCCGGCAGGGTGACCGTCGCGTCGACCCGCACCAGCGCCAGATCCGTGTCGGGGTCGTCGCCGACCACGCGCGCGGTCAGGCTGCGGCCTTCGGTGGTCATCAGTTCCACGCGCGCTGCGCCGCCGACCACATGGCTGTTGGTCAGCACCAGGCCGTCGGGCGCGACGATGACGCCGGAGCCCGATCCGGCGCGCGCCGCATTGGCGCGATGCCAGACATCGATGCGGACCACGGCAGGGCCGACGCGGTCGACCACGCCGGTGATCGCCTGCGAGTAGGCATCGAGCAGCACGGCCTCGTCGGGCGGCACGAGCGGCGCGCTCGCGGGCGCGAGCGGCGCGTCTTCGTCGAGGACGAAATTAATGGAGTCGAGCATGGGGTTTTTCGGGGTTATGGACTTGGGATTCGTTGGCAGATATGGGGTGCCGGATGCCGCCGCGAAAGCCTGCGTCTTTGGGCTCCGGCCGGCCACGATTGCGTGATAACCGTCCAACCGGGGCGCAGCCGTGTATACGGGGACCAACGGGTCACAAGACCCGACGCCCTTCCAGAGGTTACGGTGGGTTCATGCGGACAGTCGTAGCGGCGCGCGTTGCGCCTCTGATTCTGGCGTCAGCGCTCGCTCTCGCCGGGTGCGGGGAGGGCGCGCCGAAGCAGGCCGCGCCCCCGCCGCCGGCCGTGACGGTCGCCAAGCCGCAAAAGCAGACGGTCACCGATTACGACGAATATGTCGGGCGCTTCATCGCGGTCGACTCGGTCGAGATCCGCTCGCGCGTCTCCGGCTACCTCGACAAGGTGCATTTCAAGGACGGGCAGATCGTCAAGCAGGGCGACCTGCTGTTCACGATCGACCGGCGTCCGTTCGAGACCGCGCTGGCGCAGGCGCGCGCGACGCTGGCGCAAGCGAAGGCCAATCTGGCGTTCGCCGACAGCGACCTCGCCCGCGCCTCGCAGCTCGTGCGCGACCGCACCATCACGGAGCAGACCTTCGAGCAGCGCACACAGGCCAAGCGCGTCGCCGAAGCGTCCGTCGCCGCGCAGGAGGCGGCGGTGCGCCAGACCGAACTCGACATCCAGTTCACCGAGCTGAGGGCGGCGGTGACGGGGCGGATCGGCGACCGGCGCGTGTCGGAGGGCAACCTCGTGACCGGCGGCACCGGCGGCAACACCACCCTGCTCGCCACCGTCGTGTCGATCGACCCGATCCGCTTCGAGTTCACCTTCGATGAGGCCTCGTTCCTGCGCTACGAGCGGCTCGGCAGTGTCGGCAAGGACATCAACAGCCGCGGCACCGGGGTCGAGGTCGGCGTGCGGCTGATCGACGAAAGCGATTTCAAGCATTCCGGCAAGATGGATTTCATCGACAACGTAATCGAGCGGGCCTCGGGGACGATCCGCGGCCGCGCGATGCTGGCCAACCCGGAGGGCGTGTTCACGCCCGGCATGTTCGGGCGCGTGCGCGTGCCCGGCTCGCCGCCCTTCGAGGCGCTGATGCTGCCGGACGCCGCGATCGGCTCGGAGCAGGTGCGCAAATACGTGCTGGTGGTCGACAACGAAAACACCGCACGCATGAAATACGTGACGCTCGGGCAACTCGTCGGCGAGCTGCGCGTCATCAAGGAGGGCATCGGTCCGGATGACCGCGTGATCGTGAACGGCCTGATGCGTGCGCGGCCGGGTGCGAAAGTGACGCCGCAGGAGCAGCAGCCGCCCGCGCCGGCCGCCGGTCCGCAGGCGAAAACGAACTAGAATTTGATCTGCCGGATGTTGAAGATTCCCCCGCTCATTCGAGCGCGAGCGGAGGTCGCTTGCGGCGCAGGGCGCCGACCGGTTCACCCCCCGCAGCAGCGGCGCTCATGCTCCTGCAGTTGCGGCATGGCAGGTTCTTCCCTCTTGCGAAGGAAAAAGAAGACCGCGTGGAGACCGACCAATGATCCAGATGCAGCTGTCGCAAGCAGTCCGATGACGCCGGCGACCATCGAGTTGGCGAATACGGCCGCAGCCAAGATCAGTGTGCTCAGCGCGAACAGCGCCACCGCGATCGTGATGCATTTGTAGCATGAGCCAAAATTCTCGACTGCCAGGAATGGATGGCGACCGATCGTCGACCGATAGTCCATCAGGCGGTCGATGACGCTCCTTCCTTGCCAGTCGACATAGCAGACGATCGGTCCGGTCGAGGTGCTGGAGCAGCCGAGACTTGCGCTGCTCGCAACGACCGTGACCAGATCAGTGCCACAACCGCACGCCGTCACCAGTTCGGCGGTCCAGCGCCCGGTTCGGCCGTCTATTGTCGCGGCGCCGCTCGACTGCGATGCCGGACAGGAGAGCGCGACCTGCAGATCCGGACACACGGTGCCGGCCGGAATCATCATTCCGGAAATCGTGACCTCGGTCGCGCCACGATCCGAAACTCCGCCGAACAACGCGTTTATCTCGATCTGCGGCATTGGTTCGGGCCCCGCGTCAGCACGGCCCGAACTGCGAGGCGCCCGGCGGCTGGCAGGTGATGGTTGACTGGGTGCAGTCGTTGCCGGCCAGCTTCTGGACCTTGATCCACCATTCCCAGCCTGCCTTGTGTTTCACATAATGCAGGGAGGTCAGGTCGTCGGCCTTGTCGACCCCTCGGGTCGAGACCGAGGTCGAGTACTTTGCCTTGCTCTTGTCGGACTCCTGCGTGCCATTCGACAACAGCACTGGGGCGATGCAGGTCTTGCACGTGACGCTCGGATCGGCCGGATGCGGCCCCGCCATCCGCAGGTTGTCGCTTACGTTGACGCTTATCGTATCGGCTTTGATTCTCTTGAAATATGTCCAGCTGGTGTTCTTGACTGTTTTTTTGACCTTGAACTTGGTCTTCCCCACAATATGGGTACCGATCCAAAGGATCGGATTGGTGACCGCATGCTTGAATTTCATGCGGTAATCCTTGCTGTTTTGCGTGATGTTTTTGTGATCTTTTTCCCAGAACTTCTCGCAGCATGTTCTGGCGACGACGAACTCGCGCGTTAGCTTGCAGGTGGCCTTCACATTTGGCTGGCTCGTGTCCTCGGCTGTGACGTTGACCAAATAAGTCCCGTTCGGCAGGTGACACTTGAAACCATTGTGTTGTCCCAGAGCCGCGTTCACCGCGTTCACGGCGAGCATCTTGGCCTTGCACCAGACCCAGGCAGCGCTGAGGTTGGACGCGGATAAATCCCATATCACCTTCCCTGTCGTATTGGCGACGAAGTGGGTCTCGCCGTCGGGGCACACAAGGACCTTCACCGTGAGAGGTACCGGCTTCAGGGTGAAAGGCACGCTGAAGGTAACTTTGGGACTCGTTGCCGTGCCCTTGCACGGGTCATCTTTCATGGTCAGTTTCACAGTGAAATTTTGCGGCGGGAGGGTTCCGTCGTAGGTGTATCCGTGCGTCTGCATCGCCGTGGACGAGGTCGATACAAGATTGGAACTGCTCGAAGGCTCGCCGAAATCCCACTCGAACGTTGGGTTACAGAAGGCTTGCGAGTCGTTGAAGAACTTTACCGGGATCGGACCTTTCATGGTCGTCGGACATAGTTCGTATTCGATTCGGAAACGGGGATTGCAGGTGGTGTCGAATGTTGCGACCACATGCTGCACCGTGTAGGCGCAGCCGCCCACCGCGGGCTTGTCGACCAGTTTCAGCTGGACGGTGTAGGGCCCCGGCCCGGCATAGTAATGGACGATCGGCCCCGGGATGCCGGTCCCGGATTGGGTCGTACTGTCGCCGAAGACCCATTGATACGTCGCGATCCCGGTATTGCAGCTTGATGGGTCCGACGGCGTAAACTCGACCTTGTATTTGCCTTGGTTCGGAGGGGAGCACTGCAATTGAGGGGTTCCGATGGTGAAACCGGGATTGGGAATGCAGACAATCAGGTCTTCCTGGCAGTCGACAGGTCCGCTGGCGTCAGTGACCGTCAGCTTCATTGTTATCGCGTGCAATCCGGGAGTCAGAGTATGAGAAAAGGCAGCGGCGGAATAGGCGGTTAGCACGCCATTGTCATCGATAGACCAAGTGTAGCTGCTGGAGCTGTTGGAGTTCGACGCCGTTCTTTTGAGGATCCTTTGGCCGCCGACGCACACGATCTGATACGGATCAAATCCGCACGCGCCCATCCTCTCGTCGTCATCAAAACTGTCGCATTCCTCCGGCTCCGCGCCGGAAAACATGACGTTGTCGGCCAGCCCTGTAACCCTGCTTCTCTTGCTGTACCAGTCGTAGTCGGTATTTTCGTCGCCGACATTTTTCTCGCACTCTAGTTTCACCAGCTCTTCCTTGATCACTTGGCCGCTGGCGTTGAGCCACCGCACGGTTACGCTGGTGGGTGCCATGCTCGGCACGACCCTGATCGCGAAGTCGAGCTCGAGAACCTGCGAGGCGTTCGCGGGAAAGAATCCACCCGGATTTGCCGCGGAAGCGACGGATGTGATGATGTATTGATTGGCCGAGTGAGTGAGCGTGAAGTCGGGCGCTTCATCGTTGTAGACGTCGATGATGGCCGCCGGGGTTGCCGGAACGATGACGACCTTCTTGACCGTGTTAACTAGCGTGTTGAACAGCATCAACCCGAACTGACAGCAATTCTGGTCGGCCGCCTTCCTGTTGCCGACCAGCACGTTCACGGTCTGATTCAGCGCAACGGTCACCTTCCGCGGGTTGGGAGTCGTCGGCGTCCAGCCGGCCTGGATCTGCTCTTCGACCGTGTAGGTTCCAGGTTGGACATCGATGCACCCTTCGGACTTGATCTGTCCAACGACTTGGCCAGCGTTGTTCTTGATGGTGAACGTAAACCCGGTGAGGGTCGGTTCACCCGGCTCTCGCACCCCGTTGCCGTTGAGGTCGTTGAACTTCTGAACGCATATCCGCGTCGCCATGCGATCCCCCCAATAACCGGATAAGTTTAGCTCGGTATTTCGAATGTCTATTCGCGCGACCGAGTGCATTTCTCGGTCGCGGCGGGCCCGTGTTTCTTTCTATGAAGCGTTTGGGCAGTACCATTCCCCAGCGTTCCGCCACAACATTACATCGTAAAGTCTTCGAATGCAAACTTTGGTGGCAAAGTGCGGGATTTTGAGAGGCGATCTCAGGGGGTCATCGCGATCGTGCGCGCGACCCTCTTGGCGCACGACGCCTGACGAGAGAAGAAGGGCCGCTATCGGCTGGAGAACGAATGTGACAGGAATGCCGTCGATGCCCTTGCAGGCAATTCACGCCTAGGCGCGCAAGATGACAATTTCCCGCTTCTTC
>JAXDNY010000201.1:0-6775 GCA_034669145.1 Hyphomicrobiales bacterium | reverse complement strand
CGACATCGTGCTCAATCCGCTCGGCGTGCCGAGCCGGATGAACGTCGGGCAGATCCTCGAGACGCATCTCGGTTGGGCGTGCGCGGGCCTCGGCTTGAAGATCGGTCAGGCGGTCGACGCCTACAATCACCGCGACGGCAAGCGTGACACCAAGCCGCTCAAGGAGATCCTCAAGAAGGTCTACGGCGACGACGAGACCATCAAGTCACTGGGCGAGAACGAGCTGGTCGAGCTCGGTGGCAACCTGCGTCACGGGGTGCCGATCGCGACGCCAGTCTTCGACGGCGCCAAGGAAGCCGACATCGAGAAGATGCTCGACATGGCGGGCCTGGAGCATTCCGGGCAGGTGACGCTGTTCGACGGCCGCACGGGCGACACGTTCGATCGCAAGGTGACGGTGGGCTACATCTACATGCTCAAGCTCCACCACCTGGTCGACGACAAGATCCACGCGCGTTCGATCGGTCCGTACTCGCTCGTCACCCAGCAGCCGCTCGGCGGCAAGGCGCAGTTCGGCGGCCAGCGGTTCGGCGAAATGGAAGTGTGGGCGCTCGAAGCATACGGCGCGGCCTACACGCTCCAGGAAATGCTCACGGTGAAGTCGGACGACGTTGCCGGCCGCACCAAGGTCTACGAGGCGATCGTCCGCGGCGACGACACGTTCGAGGCCGGTATCCCGGAATCGTTCAACGTGCTGGTCAAGGAGATGCGCTCGCTCGGCCTCAACGTCGACCTGCACAATTCCAAGCAGGAACGTGGCGGCCAGACGCAGGAAGCAGCCGAGTAACAGGCGTCATGCGCGGGCCGACCAAGCCCGCGCATCCCGATCGGAGGGCAACCTCCTGACGAGAGGAGGCCGGGCGGCAGCCCGGTCATGACGAGCTAAAAAGTTTCAAGCGACAGCGGCCGACATGGTCGGCAAGCGGAGACGGTGATGAATCAAGAAGTCATGAATCTCTTCAGCCCGCAGGTTCCGGCGCAGGTCTTCGACCAGATCCGGATTTCGATCGCGAGCCCGGAGAAGATTCTCTCGTGGTCGTACGGCGAGATCAAGAAGCCGGAAACGATCAACTACCGCACGTTCAAGCCGGAGCGTGACGGCCTGTTCTGCGCGCGCATCTTCGGGCCGATCAAGGATTACGAGTGCTTGTGCGGCAAGTACAAGCGCATGAAGTACAAGGGCATCATCTGCGAGAAGTGCGGCGTTGAGGTAACGCTCTCGCGCGTGCGGCGCGAGCGCATGGGCCATATCGAGCTGGCCGCGCCGGTCGCGCACATCTGGTTCCTCAAGTCGCTGCCGAGCCGCATCGGTCTCTTGCTCGACATGACGCTCAAGGACCTCGAGCGCATCCTGTATTTCGAATACTACGTGGTGATCGAGGCCGGCATCACGCCGCTCAAGGAGCGCCAGCTCCTGTCCGAGGACGAGTTCCTCAAGGCGCAGGAGGAGTACGGCAACGACTCGTTCACCGCCAAGATCGGCGCGGAAGCGATCCGCGACATGCTCAGGGCGCTCGACCTGGCGAAGCTCGCCGCGGACCTGCGCGTCGAGATCGCGGAGTCGACCTCGGAGCTCAAGCCGAAGAAGCTCGCCAAGCGCCTCAAGCTGATCGAGGCGTTCATGGGCTCGCACAACCGGCCTGAGTGGATGATCCTGACCGTGGTGCCGGTGATTCCGCCGGACCTGCGGCCGCTCGTCCCGCTCGACGGCGGGCGCTTTGCGACGTCCGATCTCAACGACCTCTATCGCCGCGTCATCAACCGCAACAATCGTCTGAAGCGGCTGATCGAGCTGCGCGCGCCCGACATCATCATCCGCAACGAGAAGCGCATGCTTCAGGAAGCGGTCGACGCGCTGTTCGACAACGGCCGGCGCGGCCGCATCATCACGGGCGCCAACAAGCGGCCGCTGAAGTCGCTCGCCGACATGCTCAAGGGCAAGCAGGGCCGGTTTCGCCAGAACCTGCTTGGCAAGCGCGTCGACTATTCGGGCCGCTCGGTCATCGTGGTCGGTCCGGAGCTGAAGCTGCACCAGTGCGGGCTGCCGAAGAAAATGGCGCTCGAGCTGTTCAAGCCGTTCATCTATTCTCGGCTCGACGCCAAGGGCCTGTCCACCACGGTGAAGCAGGCCAAGAAACTGGTCGAGAAGGAGAAGCCGGAGGTTTGGGACATCCTCGATGAGGTGATCCGCGAGCATCCGGTGCTGCTCAACCGCGCGCCCACCCTGCATCGCCTCGGCATCCAGGCGTTCGAGCCGGTGCTGATCGAGGGCAAGGCGATCCAGCTTCACCCGCTGGTGTGCGCGGCGTTCAACGCCGACTTCGACGGCGACCAGATGGCCGTGCACATTCCGCTGTCGCTCGAAGCGCAGCTGGAAGCGCGCGTGCTGATGATGAGCACGAACAACATCCTGCATCCGGCCAACGGGCAGCCGATCATCGTGCCGTCGCAGGACATCGTGCTCGGCCTCTACTACCTGTCGATCATGCGCGACAACGAGCCCGGCCAGGGGATGTTCTTCGGCGCCATGGCGGACGTCGAGCATGCGATCAACGCGAAGGCGGTCACGCTCCACGCCAAGGTCAAGTATCGCTGGGAGGGCCTGGACGAGAACGGCGTCGAGGTGCGGCGCTGGTACGACACCACGCCAGGCCGCATAATTCTCGGCCAGGTGCTGCCGCGCTCGAAGAAGGTTTCGTTCGACGCCGCCAACCGGCTGATGACGAAGCGCGAAATCTCGTCGATGATCGACACCGTCTACCGCCACTGCGGCCAGAAGGAGACCGTGATCTTCTGCGACCGCATCATGGCGCTCGGCTTCCACCACGCGTTCAAGGCCGGCATCTCGTTCGGCAAGGACGACATGGTCGTGCCGCACACCAAGTGGAAGCTGGTCGAGGAGACCCGCTCGCTCGCCAAGGAATACGAGCAGCAGTACCAGGACGGCCTGATCACGCAGGGCGAGAAGTACAACAAGGTGGTCGACGCCTGGGCGAAGTGCACCGACCGCATCGCCGAGGCGATGATGCAGGAGATTTCGGCGGTCAAGAAGGACGAAAAGACCGGCCGCGAAGTCCCGGTCAACTCGATCTACATGATGGCGCACTCCGGCGCGCGCGGCTCGCCCGCGCAGATGAAGCAGCTTGCCGGCATGCGCGGCCTGATGGCCAAGCCGAGCGGCGAAATCATCGAGAGCCCGATCATCTCGAACTTCAAGGAAGGGCTCTCGGTGCTCGAGTACTTCAACTCGACCCACGGTGCCCGCAAAGGCCTTGCCGATACCGCGCTCAAGACGGCGAACTCGGGCTACCTCACGCGCCGTCTGGTCGACGTCGCGCAGGACTCGATCATCACCGAAGAGGACTGCAAGACCAAGGCCGGCATCAAGGCGCGCGCGGTCATCGACTCAGGTCAGGTGGTGGCCTCGCTCGGCACCCGCATCCTCGGCCGCACCGCGGCCGAAGACATCCGCGATCCGTCCGGCACGACGGTGATCGTCAAGCGCGGCACGCTGATCGAGGAGCCGCAAGTCGAAGCGGTCAGTGCGGCTGGCGTGCAGGAAGTGCGTATCCGTTCGGTGCTCACCTGCGAGACGACCAACGGCGTGTGCGGCAAGTGCTATGGGCGCGATCTTGCCCGCGGCACTCCGGTCAACATGGGCGAGGCGGTGGGCGTCATCGCCGCCCAGTCGATCGGCGAGCCGGGCACGCAGCTCACGATGCGCACGTTCCACATCGGCGGCGCCGCGCAGATCAACGAGCAGTCGTTCATCGAGTCGAACTACGAAGGCACGATCAAGATCAAGAACAAGAATATTACGCGCAATTCGGATGGCGAGCTGATGGCCATGGCGCGCAATATCGCGGTCGCGATCGTCGATCAGGACGGCACCGAGCGTGCCGTGCACCGCATCCAGTACGGTGCGCGCATGAAGGTCGACGAGGGTGACAAGGTCAAGCGCGGCCAGCGCATCGCCGAGTGGGATCCGTACACCCGCCCGGTTCTCACCGAGGTCGCGGGCACGATCGCCTTCGAGGACCTGGTCGAGGGCCAGTCGATGACGGAATCGCTCGACGAGTCGACCGGCATCGCCAAGCGCGTCGTGATCGACTGGCGTACCGGCTCGGCGCGCGGACAGCAGGACCTGCGGCCCGCGATCGTGATCAAGGGCAAGGACGGCAAGATCCTCAAGCTCGCGCGCGGCGGCGAGGCGCGTTACCTGCTCGCGGTCGATGCGATCATCTCGGTCGATCCGGGTGCGCAGATCGGTGCGGGCGACGTCATCGCCCGTATCCCGACCGAAAGCGCCAAGACGCGCGACATCACCGGCGGCCTGCCGCGGGTGGCGGAGCTGTTCGAGGCGCGGCGGCCGAAGGAAGCCGCGACGATCGCGGAAATCTCCGGCACGATCCGGTTCGGCAAGGACTACAAGAACAAGCGCCGGGTCACGATCGAGTCGAACGAGAAGGGCGTGGAGCCGGTCGAGTACCTCATCCCGAAGGGCAAGCACATCCATCTGCAGGATGGCGACGCCATCGAGAAGGGCGAGTACATCGTCGAAGGAAACCCGGCGCCGCACGACATCCTGGCGATCAAGGGCGTGGAGGAGCTCGCGAACTTCCTCGTCAACGAGATTCAGGAGGTCTACCGGCTGCAGGGCGTGGCGATCAACGACAAGCACATCGAGGTGATCGTCCGCCAGATGCTGCAGAAGGTCGAGATCACCGACACCGGCGAGACCGAACTGATCGCCGGCGAGCAGATGGACAAGATCGAGCTCGACGAATTGAACGCGCGGATGAAGGAAGAGGGTAAGAAGCCCGCCAAGGGCCACCCGGTTCTGCTCGGCATCACCAAGGCGAGCTTGCAGACCCGCTCGTTCATCTCCGCGGCCTCGTTCCAGGAGACGACGCGCGTGCTCACCGAGGCAGCCGTCAACGGCAAGCACGACACGCTCGAGGGCCTGAAGGAGAACGTCATTGTCGGCCGGCTGATCCCGGCGGGCACCGGCGCCATCATGAACTCACTGCGCGAGATCGCCGTGAAGCGCGACGCCCTTATCATGGAGGAGCGTGACAAGGAGCAGGCCGCGAAGGTGGCCGAACAGCAGCCGGCGGCGCTTCCCGCGGCCGAGTGATCCCGGCAGGCAGCGCGTTTCGCCAAGAAAAATCAGGGCCGCCCCATGGGGCGGCCCTTTTTTCTGCGGTGCAGCGAACTATTTAAAGCACACCGTTTGCACCGGAAGAGGGGTCCGACGGGGCCTGCGGATGGAGCAGGGCAGGGGTTGCGGATTCGGCGCGGCGGAATCGCCGAAACCTCCGTCTTTACAGCCCTTCCTCGCTTGACACCCCAGACTCACGCGGCTAAAACCCGCGCACTTTCAGGCAGGCGGTGAGTTTCCACCGATCAATCGGCGCGCCTCGCGTCACGATCCACGAAACTCAGACGCTGCCTCTGACAGCCAGTGTGTCAGGACTGCAGGTGCACGATCGCGGCTCGTTTTGCCGTGGTCCTCTGTGAACGGATGAGCGCTCTTCCGCAAATCGAAGCGGATGGCGCGCTCGTTGTTTTGGCGCGGAGTCTCCGCGCGTGTGTGGCCGGACTGAAGTCCTGCCGAAGGGGTGAAGGCGAGCGATGCCGACGATCAATCAGCTGATCCGCAATCCGCGGGTGGTGCAGAAGTCGCGCAAGAAGGTGCCGGCGCTGCAGCAGAGCCCGCAGAAGCGTGGGGTTTGCACGCGCGTCTACACGACGACCCCGAAGAAGCCGAACTCGGCGCTGCGCAAGGTCGCCAAGGTGCGCCTGACCAATGGCTTCGAGGTGATCGGCTACATCCCGGGCGAGGGCCATAACCTGCAGGAACACTCGGTGGTCATGATCCGCGGCGGCCGCGTGAAGGACCTGCCCGGCGTGCGCTACCACATCCTGCGCGGCGTGCTCGATACGCAGGGTGTGAAGAACCGCAAGCAGCGCCGTTCGAAGTACGGCGCGAAACGTCCGAAATAAGCGAAGGCTGAAGCGATGTCCCGACGTCACAGTGCCGAGAAGCGCGAGATCAACCCGGACCCGAAGTTCGGGAACCTGGTCGTGTCGAAGTTCATGAACTCGATCATGTACGAGGGCAAGAAGTCGGTCGCCGAGACGATCGTCTACGGCGCGCTCGACGTCATCGAAGGCAAGACCAAGTCGAATCCGGTCGGCGTATTCCAGCAGGCGCTCGACAACGTGATGCCGTCGATTGAAGTGCGCTCGCGCCGCGTCGGCGGCGCCACCTATCAGGTGCCGGTCGAGGTGCGCAACGACCGCCGCCAGGCGCTCGGCATCCGCTGGATCATCGCGGCCGCGCGCGAACGCAACGAGAAAACAATGGTGGAGCGGCTCTCGGCGGAGCTGCTCGATGCGTCGAACAATCGGGGGAACGCCGTCAAGAAGCGCGAAGACACGCACCGGATGGCGGAAGCCAACCGCGCGTTCGCGCATTACCGCTGGTAAAGGCAAACAAGCATCATGCCCCGCGTCCACCCCATCGAGGACTACCGCAACTTCGGCATCATGGCCCACATCGATGCCGGCAAGACCACGACCACCGAGCGGATCCTCTATTACACCGGCAAGAGCCACAAGATCGGCGAAGTGCACGACGGCGCTGCGACCATGGATTTCATGGAGCAGGAGCAGGAGCGCGGCATCACGATCACGTCGGCCGCCACCACGGCATTCTGGAACGAGAAGCGGCTCAACATCATCGACACGCCCGGCCACGTCGACTTCACCA
>JAXDNY010000200.1:0-19803 GCA_034669145.1 Hyphomicrobiales bacterium | reverse complement strand
TGCTGATCGGCGGCGCGGTGGTGACCGAGAGCGTGTTCGCCATTCCCGGCCTCGGCCGCCTGACCGTCGATGCCATCCTGCGGCGCGACTATCCGGTCATCCAGGGCGTCGTGCTGCTGTTCAGCTTCGTCTACGTGCTGGTCAACCTGGCGATCGACCTTCTTTATACGGTGCTCGATCCGAGGATCCGCTATTGAGCCCGCCGCCCGCCATAGCCGTGCCGGCCGAAGGGATCGCCGCGCCCGCGCTCCCGGATCTGTGGCCGCCGGTCAAACCGCTGCGCGGGTTCGTGGGCTTCCTGCGCCGCCATCCGACCGTTGCGTTCGGCGGCGCGCTCTTGATCCTGATGGTGCTGATGGCGGTGCTGGCGCCGTATCTGTGGACCGTCGACCCGACCACGCTCAACACCTCGCGGCGCACGCGCGAACCCTCCGCGCTGTACTGGTTCGGCACCGACATGCTCGGACGCGACATCTACTCGCGTGTCGTCTATGGCGCACGCGTGTCGCTCACCGTGGGCTTCTCGGTCGCGATTCTCGCCTCGATCGCCGGGCTCGCGATCGGTCTCGTCTCCGGCATGGTGCGCTGGGCCGACGGGTTCATCATGCGGATCATGGACGGCCTGATGTCGATCCCGCCGATCCTGCTCGCGGTCGCCCTGATGGCGCTCACCCGCGGCAGCATCGGCAACGTCGTGATGGCGATCACCATCGCCGAGATTCCGCGCGTGTCGCGCCTCGTGCGCGGGGTGGTGCTCTCGCTGCGCGAGCAGCCCTATGTGGATGCCGCGGTCGCCGCCGGCACCCGCACGCCGATGATCATCCTGCGCCATATCCTGCCCAACACGCTGGCGCCGATGACCGTGCAGGCGACCTACATTTGCGCCAGCGCGATGATCGTGGAAGCGATCCTGTCGTTCATCGGCGCGGGCGTGCCGCCGATCGTTCCGTCCTGGGGCAACATCATGGCGGACGGCCGCGTGGTGTGGCAGGTAAAACCGTTCATCGTGTTCTTTCCGGCCATATTCCTCTCCGTGACGGTGCTCGCCGTGAACCTGCTCGGCGACGGAATGCGCGACGCGCTCGATCCGCGCCTCGCCAAAGGTCTCTAGAGCATGCTGCTCGAAGTCGAGAACCTGCAGACGCATTTCCGCACGCCGGACGGCGTCAACCGCGCGGTGGACGGTGTGTCGTTTACGGTCGGCCAGGGCGAGACGCTGGCGATCGTGGGAGAGAGCGGCTGCGGCAAGTCCGTCACCGCCAACTCCATTCTGCGCCTGATCCCGGAGCCGCCCGGAAGGATCGCGGGCGTGATCCGCTTCCAGGGCACCGACCTGCTGAGCCTCGACGAGCCCGCGATGCGCAAGATCCGCGGCAACGACATCAGCATGATCTTCCAGGAGCCGATGACCAGCCTCAACCCGGTGCTGACCGTCGGGCGGCAGCTCGGCGAAACGCTGCGGCTGCATCAGGGGCTGGACAAGCGCGCCGCCGAGGATCGCGCGGTCGACATGCTCAACCTGGTCGGCATTCCGGAGGCGCGGCGGCGCGTGCGCGAATATCCGCACCAGTTTTCCGGCGGCATGCGCCAGCGCGTGATGATCGCGATGGCGCTCGCCTGTAATCCGAAACTGCTGATCGCCGACGAGCCGACCACCGCGCTCGACGTCACCATCCAGGCGCAGATCCTGGACCTCATGCGCGACCTCAAGCACCGCGTCGGCGCCGCCATCATCCTGATCACGCACGATCTCGGCGTGGTCGCGGAGGTCGCCGAGCGCGTGATGGTGATGTATGCGGGGCGCAAGGTCGAGGAGGCGCCGGTCGCCAAGCTGTTCCGCTCGCCGCGCCACCCGTACACGCAAGGGCTGCTCGGCGCGGTACCGAAGCTCGGCTCCTCGGTGACCGGCGAGGAGACGCGGCTCGCCGAAATCCCCGGCCTCGTGCCGAGCCTGAAGAGCCGCATCGTCGGCTGCGTGTTCGCGAGCCGCTGTCCGCTCGCAACCGACCTGTGCCGCGAGGTGGCGCCGCCGCTCGAAGTAAAGGCCCCGGGCCACACCGCCGCTTGCCACTATGCGCCGCGGGAGGCAGTCGCCGCATGAGCGCGCCCTTGCTCGAGGTCAACGATCTCAAGAAGCACTTTCGTGTGCGCGGTGGATTCCTCGGGCGCGCGCCGGCTTACGTCTATGCGGTCGACGGCATCTCGTTCGAGATCGCGCGCGGCGAAACGCTCTCGCTGGTCGGCGAGTCCGGATGCGGCAAGTCCACCGTCGGGCGCGCGATCCTGCGGCTGTTCGACATCACGGCAGGCCAGGTGGTGCTCGACGGCCAGCGCATCGACGATCTCTCGGCCGGCGCGCTGCGGCCGATGCGCCGGCGCGTGCAGGTGGTGTTCCAGGATCCGTTCTCGAGCCTCAATCCGCGCATGCGGGTGAAGGACATCGTGGCCGAGCCGATCCGCAATTTCGGCCTCGCGAGTTCTTCCGCCGACCTCGACGCACGCGTCGCCGCGCTGATGGACAAGGTGCGGCTGCCGCGCGATGCGGCGGGACGCTGGCCGCACGAGTTTTCCGGCGGGCAGCGCCAGCGCATCGGCATCGCGCGCGCGCTCGCGGCCGACCCCGACCTGATCGTGTGCGACGAAGCGGTCTCGGCGCTCGATGTCTCGGTCAAGGCGCAGATCGTGAACCTGCTGCAGGACCTGCAGAAGGATCTCGGCCTCGCGATCCTGTTCATCAGCCACGACCTCGCGATCGTGGAGCACATGACCCACCGCGTCGCCGTGATGTATCTCGGCAAGATCGTCGAGGTGGCGCCGAAGCGGCGCATTTTCGCCGCCCCCCAGCATCCCTATACACAGGCGCTGCTCTCCGCCGTGCCGGTGCCGGAACCGGGCGCCAACCGGGCGCGCATCATCCTCAAGGGCGACGTGCCGAGCCCGATCAATCCGCCGAGGGGCTGCCGCTTCCACACCCGCTGCCCCTACGCGTTCGACCGCTGCCGCGTCGAAGAGCCGAGATTGCAGCCGACCGAGCTCGGGCATCTCGCGGCCTGCCACCTGCTCGACGCGCCGGGAGCGGTGGCGGCCTGAGCCATCGGCGTGTCTGCGCCCAACTTTGGGTCGATTGATCTCAACGCCGCGCCTAGGCAAGATCGGTTTTTGTTAGGGCGCGCGGGTAACCTATGGCCTGGATGATCGGTGTCGACGTCGGCGGCACCTTCACGGACTTTTTCGCGTTCGACGACGCCGACGACCGCATCGTCCTGCACAAGGTAGCCTCCACGCCCGGCAATCCGGCGCAGGCGGTCATCGCGGGCCTGCGCGAGGTCAGCGAGCGCCACGGTATCGATCTCGATGTCATCACGCGGCTCTCGCACGGCACCACCGTCGCCACCAACGCGCTGATCCAGCGGCGCGGCGGCAAGGTCGCGCTGGTGGTCACCGAGGGATTTCGCGACCTGATCGAGATCGGGCGGCAGATCCGCCCGCACGTGTTCTCGCTGCAAGACGACTATCCGGCGCCGCTGGTGCCGCGCGAGCTGCGCTTCGAAGCGGCGGAGCGCATCACGGCGGATGGCAGCACGATCAAGGCGCTTTCGCCGGACACATTGCCGGCGCTCGTCAATGCGATCGGCGACGCCAAACCCGATGCGTGTGCGGTGTGCCTCTTGTTTTCGTTCCTCAATCCCGCGCATGAGGCGATGATCCGCGACGCGCTCGCCGCCGCCTATCCCGACATGTATCTGTCGATTTCGTCGGAAGTGCAGCCGGAATTCCGCGAATACGAACGGCTCTCCACCACGGTGCTCAACGCCTATCTCCAGCCCGTCATCGACCGCTATCTCGGGGACTTCGCCAAGGGCGTGGCGCAAGCCGCCCCGAACGCCGCGCTCGGCATCAATCAATCCTCCGGCGGGCTAATGTCGGTTGCCCGCGCGCGCCATGTGCCGATCCGCACCGCACTGTCCGGACCGGCGGCGGGCGCGGTCGGCGCGATCCACATGGCGCGGCTCTCCGGTGTGCCGGATGTCATTTCGCTCGACATGGGCGGCACCAGCGCGGACGTCGCGCTGATGCGCAACTACACGGCCGGCACGACCTTCAACAAATGGATCGAGGGCTATCCGGCGCGGCTCGCCTCGCTCGACATCAATGCGGTCGGCGCCGGCGGCGGCTCGATCGCCTGGTTCGACCGCGACGGGTTGATGAAGGTCGGCCCGCAGAGCGCGGGCGCGCAGCCGGGTCCGGCCTGTTACGGGCGTGGCGGCCTAGAGGCCACCGTGACCGACGCGAACCTCGTGCTGGGCCGGCTTTCGCCGAAAGGCCTGCTCGGGGGCGGCATGGCGCTCGACGAGGGCCTGGCGCGCAAGGCAATCGCCCGGCTCAGCGACCGCCTCGGCTTCACGGTCGAGCGCACCGCACACGGCATGCTGGGCATCGTGGTCGCCAACATGGTGCGGGCGATCCGCGCGGTGTCGGTCGAGCGCGGGCACGATCCGCGCGCCTTCGCACTGCTGCCGTTCGGCGGCGCGGGGCCGCTGCACGCAACCGATGTGGCGAAAAGCCTCGGCATTCGCCGCTGCCTTGTGCCGTTCGCGCCGGGCATCCTGTGCGCGCAGGGACTAATCGTGTCGGACCTGCGCGAGACCTTCGTGCGAACGGCCGTCACGCCGCTGAGCGACGCACGCATGGGCGACGTGCGTGCGCGGATCGGCGAACTGAAGGCGCAGGCGGATGCGTGGTTCGACGCCGAGCGTGTCGAGCGAGCCAACCGCGGCGTCGATATCGTGCTCGATGCCCGCTATGTGGGGCAAAACTTTGAGCTGGCCATCGGGCTCGGTAATACCGAGCCGCTGCCTGACGCCGGGAATATCGCGCAGCGCTTCTTCGCCGAGCACGAGCGCGCCTATGGCTTCCACAATCCGGCCGACCGGATCGAGATCGTGAACTTCCGCCTGATCGCGGCCGGCACGTTGCGCCAGCCCGCCACGCGGCCGGGCGAGCCGCGCCAGAGCGGCGCGCCGGAGGCCGGCTCGCGCCGCAAGGTCTGGTTCGAAGCCGAGAGGGCCGAAGACACACCCGTGTACGATCGCGCGACGCTGATGCCGGGCGATACGATCGCAGGGCCGGCCGTGATCGAACAGCTCGACTCCACCACGCTGCTGTTTCCCGGCGACCGCGCCACGGTCGACCCTTACCTTAATCTTCTTGTCGAGATTTCCGCATGAGCATCGATCCGATCACGCTCGAAATCATGTCGAATGGGCTGAAGTCCATCGCGGACGAGACCTACATCGCGCTGATGAAGAGTGCCTACTCCACCAACATCAAGGAGCGCCACGACCATTCGACCGCGATCATCGATCCGGCCGGCCGGCTTGTCGTGCAGGCGGAGAACTCGCTCGCGATTCATCTCGGCTCGATGATGGGGCTGATGAACACCCTGCTCGCCAAGATGCCGCTCAGCGATGTGCGCGAGGGCGACATCTTCATCTCCAACGATCCTTACGTGGCGGGCGGCTCGCATTTGCCCGACGTCAACATGGCGATGCCGGTGTTCGCGAACGGCAAGCTCGTCTGCTTCATGTGCAACATCGCGCATCACGCCGACATCGGCGGCATCACGCCCGGCAGCATGGCGGGCGGCACCGAGATCTATCAGGAAGGCACGCGCATTCCGGTGGTGCGGCTGTTCCGCGAGGGCGTGCTCGCCGAGGACGTGCTCGACATCCTGCTGCTCAACGCGCGCGTGCCGGAAGAGCGGCGCGGCGATTATTTCGCGCAGGTCGCGGCCGCGCGGCTTGGCGTGCGGCGCGTCGCCGAAATGATCGAGGCGCGCGGCGTGCCGCTGCTCACCGCCGCGTTCGACGACATCATCCGCCGCACCGAAGACCGGCTGCGCGAGGCGCTGACGCGCATCGCGCCGGGCGAGTACACGTTCGAAGACGTGATGGACGACGACGGCATCGGCACCACCAACATCCCGATCAAACTGCGCATCACCGTGCCGCCGCACGGCAGCAACGCGCGCGTGCTGTTCGATTTCGCCGGCTCCGGGCCGCAGGTGAAGGGCAACATCAATTCCACCATCACGGCGACGCAGGCCGGCGTGCTCTATTCGCTCAAGGCCCTGCTCGATCCCGACGTGCCGAACAATCAGGGCCTGATCGACATCGTCGACATCCATGCGCCGCTCGGCAGCATCATCAACGCGAAATTTCCAGCGGCTGTGGCGGCGCGCGCCAACACGGCGCAGCGCATTGTCGATGTGGTGATCGGCGCGCTCGCGCCCGCGATCCCCGAGGCCGCCGTCGGCGCCGCGAACGGCGCGAACACGACGGCGGTATTCTTCGGCCACGATCCGCGCCACGACCGCGATTACGTCTATCTGGAAACGCTCGGCGGCGGTTTCGGCGGCCGCTTCACCAAGGACGGCAAGGACGGCGTGCAGGTGCACATCACCAACACGTCGAACCTGCCGGTGGAATCGATCGAGATGGAGTATCCGCTGCTGGTCGAGAGCTACGGCTTCGTTCCGGATTCCGGCGGCGCGGGCAAATATCGCGGCGGGCTCGGATTGCGCCGCGTCGTGCGGCCGGTCGGCCACACGATGACGTTCTCCGGACAGGGCGAGCGTTTCGTGAACCGGCCGTGGGGCCTGTTCGGCGGCGGCAGCGGCGGCACCGGCAAGTTCACGCGGCTCAGCGGCGGCGCCGAAATGCCGCTGCCGACCAAGCCGGCGAATCTTGAAGTGAAGCCCGACGAGGCGATCATGGTCGAAACGCCGGGCGCGGGCGGGTATGGCAAGCCAAGCGAGCGCGACAGGGCCGCTATCCAGAACGATTTCGTCTCCGGCAAGTTTTCGCGCGGCTTTATCAAGGAACATTACGGTGTGGAGCCGAAGACATGAGTTACGACGCCATCGTCGTCGGCGCCGGCATCAGCGGCGCCGCGACGGCCTATCATCTCCGCAAGGCGGGCGCGAAGACGCTGCTGATCGAGCGCGGCGAGCCGGCGAGCGGCGGCACCGGCAAGAGCGCGGCGATCATCCGGCAAAGCTATTCGACGCCGCTGCTCGTGCGGCTGGCGCGCGCCAGCATCACGATGTTCGAAAGCGCGAATTGGGAACTTGGAAAAGACGCCGGCTTCGCACAGGTCGGCTACTGCTTCGTGGTCTCGCAGGACATGCTCGCGGGCGCGAAGAAAAACGTCGCGATGCAGAAGGGGCTCGGCATCGTGAACGAATGGTCGGACGGACCGGGATTTCCCGCTCATCTGCCGGAGCTCAATCCCGAAGGCGTTGCCGGAATCGTCTACGAGCCGCACGGCGGTTACGCCGATCCCGTGCAGGCGACCGAAGCTTATGTGGCGGCGTTCAGGAACGCCGGCGGCGAATTCCGCGCGCGCACGCCGGTGCGGCGGCTGTTGCGGCAAGGCGATCGCATCACGGGTGTCGAACTCGACAGCGGCGAAGTGAGCGGCAACCACGTGGTCAATGCGGCGGGCCCGTGGGCAAAGCCGCTGGCGGAGAGCGCGGGCCTTGCGCTGCCGATGCGCTCGGTGCGCGAGCAAGACACGGTGTGGCAAATTCCTGCGGGCCGCAAAATTCCGAAAACCTCGATCTCCATGGGCGTCGATGCGACGTACTATCGGCCGCTTGGACAGGATCGCTTCATCATCGGGCGCGGATTTCCGAAGGAATACCACGACGTCGATCCCTACAATTTCAAAACCAGCGCCGATGATGAGTTCATCACCGACGTGCAGACCCGCGTCGAGCACCGCTTTCCCTCATTCGCCGGCATGAAGCTGATCGAGGCGTATGCGGCGCTCTACGACGTGACGCCGGACTGGTATCCGTTCGTCGGTCCGCGCGCCGGCATCGCGGGCTACGCGGATTTCTCCGGCGGCTCGGGACACGGCTTCAAGATCGCGCCCGCGATCGGCCGCGAACTCGCAGACTGGCTGCTGACCGGAAAGGTCGCGGACGATTTCCGCCAGTTCAGTCACGATCGCGTCGCGCAAGGCAACCTGTTCGTGCAATCCTTCGGGGGGAACAGGGGCTAGCCTTTATGGCATTGCTCGACATCAAGGGGCTGCGGCGGCGGTTCGGCGGCGTCACCGCCCTCGACGGCGCGGACCTGACCGTCGAGCAGGGGCGTATCACCGGGCTGATCGGACCGAACGGCGCCGGCAAGACCACGCTGTTCAACGCCGTTACCGGCGCGCTGCGGCCGAACGACGGTCATGTGTATTTCGCCGGCACCGAGGTGACCGGCTGGCGGCCGGATCGCCTCGCCGATGTTGGCCTGTCGCGCACGTTCCAGATTGCGCGGGGCTTGAGCGCTCTCACCGTGATCGAGAACCTGATGCTGTACGGCAAGCATCAGCCGGGTGAGGCGTTTTCGGCGGCTGTGCTGCGCACACCCGCATCGCGCGCGCGCGAGGAGGAGCTGCGTGTCCGCGCCATCGCGGTCGCGCGCGAGCTCGACCTTCTCCACGTCGGCGACAACCGCGCGATCGATCTGTCCGGCGGGCAGAAGAAGCTGCTCGAACTCGGCCGCGCCCTGATGGCCGAGCCGAAGCTCATCATGCTCGACGAGCCGGCGGCCGGCATCAACCCGACGCTGGCGAAGAAGCTCGGGGAGCACATCCTCGCGCTGAAAAACCGCGGCATGACGTTTCTCATCATCGAGCACAACATGGGGCTGGTCGCGGCACTGTGCGATCACGTCGTGGTGCTGGTGCAGGGCAAGCGCTTCACGGAGGGCCGGTTTGCCGATTTGCGCGCGGATGCGCGCGTGCAGGAGGCCTACATGGGGCATCGGGCGTGACGGGGTTTGGACATTTGTGTCCCGCACGCGGTGCAGCGCACTTGCGGTGCACCGCAGATGCGGGACCCCGGTTAAACCGCCACCCCACCCTCCCCCGCAAGCGGGGGAGGGATAAGGGAGGGGGCGGTCCCGGGTCTGCAGCGCATCATTGCATGCTGCGCTGCGCCCGGGACACGGGGCGGTGACCATGCTCTCCGTCACCAACGTCGTCGCCGGCTATGGCGCGCATGACGAGGTGCTCAAGGGCGTCGGCATGACGGTCGCCGAGAAGGAACTGGTCGTGCTGATCGGGCCGAACGGCGCCGGGAAATCGACGCTGCTCAAATCGATCGCGGGGTTTCTCAAACCCCGCGAGGGCGCGATTACGTTCGAGGGCAAGCCGATCGGCGGCCTTCGCCCCCGCGAGATCACGCGGCAGGGCATCGCGTTCGTGCCGCAGGAGGCGAACGTGTTTCCCTCGCTCAGCGTCGAGGCCAATCTGGAGATTGGCGGCTACGTCGACCGGCGCGCCACCAAACAGCGCATCAAGGCGTCATTCGCGCGCTTCCCCGTGCTCGCCGAGCGGCGCGCGCAGGAGGCGCGCACCCTCTCGGGCGGCCAGCGGCAGATGCTCGCGGTCGCGATGGCGCTGATGGCGGCACCGCGTCTGATGCTGCTCGACGAGCCCTCGGCCGGGCTCGCGCCCGCCGCCTCGGCCGAATTGTTCGCTCTGATCAAGGGCCTGCACGCCGAAGGCATGACCGTCGTTATGGTCGAGCAGAACGCCCTCGACGCACTTGCGATTGCGGACCGTGGCTACCTGCTGGTGGACGGCTCCAACGCACGCGAGGGGCGCGCCAGCGCCTTGGCGGCGGACGCGGAAGTGCGCCATGCGTTCCTTGGGGGCTAATCGCTGCTATCATCCGGCCAACACCAACAGGGGGAAGTCATGCACAAACGGTCTCTCGTTACGCGCCGCACGGCGCTGCTTGCCGGCGCAGGCGCCATCGCCGCGCCGTTCGTCATCACGTCACCGGGGTTCGGGCAGACCGGGCCGATCAAGCTCGCCGGCCTCGTGTCACTCACCGGCTCCGGCTCGCCGTTCGGCCCGAACAGCCGCATCGCCCACACCGCCGTTGTCGAACAGGTCAACGCGGCGGGCGGCCTGCTCGGCCGCAAACTGGAATATCTCGCCGAGGACGACGCGACCAACGCCGAGGCCGGCGTGCGCGGCGCGCGCAAGCTGATCGACGTCGACAAGGTGTCCGCAATCATGAGCGTGTGGGCGTCCGCGGTCGGCAGCGCGGTGCTGCCGCTCTGCTGGGAAAACAAGGTGATGCTGCTCGGCATCTCGGCGGCGGACACGCTCGCGGAACTGCCGCATCAGGGATATTTCGTGCGCACGCAGCCGCACACGGTTCTCCAGGCCAGGCAATTCGCCAAGTTCATTCTCGCGCAAAACGCAAAGAGCGCCTACCTGATCATGCCGCAGACGCCGTTCACCGAGTCGGTGTTCAAGACGATCCGCGAAGAGGTCGAACCCAAGGGCGTGAAGATCACCAGCGCCATCATCGACAACAAGAAGACCTCGTTCCGCTCCGAGATCGACGAGATGGTGCGCGCCAATCCGGATATCTTCATGATGGGCGGCTATCTGGCCGAGGACATCGTGATGGCGAAAGACCTGTTCCGCGCCAACTACAAGGGCAAGGTCATGGGCTTCGCCTACGGCATCACGCCGGCGTTCATCGAGGGTGCCGGCAAGGAAGCCGCCGAAGGCATCTACTCCATCGCGGACCCATCGCCGGCGCTCGACTCGAGCGCCTACGCGAAGCTCAAGGCGCTGGTGAAACGCGACACACTCGATACTTTCATCTGTCAGGCCTACGACCATGCCAATCTGGCGATCCTGTCCATGGCCAAGGGCAAGGATGCGACCGGCACCGGCATCCGCGACAACATCCGCAAGGTATCGAACAATGACAGCGGCACGATGGTCGACAACGCGCTCGACGGGCTGAAGCTGATCGCCGAAGGCAAGGAGATCAAGTACTCGGGCGCATCCGGCCCCTGCAAGTTCGCCGACAACGGCAACATCATCGAGGTCGCGTTCCGCACCGCTCAGGTGAAGGACGGGAAGCTGGTCGAGGTGAAGGGTTAGCAATGCTGCCGCTCGTCCCCGCGAAAGCGGGGACCCAGTTCTTGGCCCTGGATGCCCGCTTTCGCGGGCATGAGCGGAGCACGTGTGAGTGCCCGTGGACCACATATTAACTTGGAAAAAATCCTCCAGCTCTTTCTCAACGGCCTGATGGCGGGCGCCGTGCTGGCGGTGCCCGCTATCGGTCTCACGATGATCTACGCGGTGCTGCGCTTCGTGAATTTCTCCATCGCGGCGCACATGGCGGTGGGCGCGTTCGCCGGCTACATGCTCAACGCCTGGCTCGGCCTGCCGGCGTGGATCGCGATCCTCGGCGCGTTCGTCGGCGCCGGCGCGGTCGGCATCGCGAGCGACCACGTGGCGTTGCGCCCGCTGCGCGGCCAAAGCGCGCTCACGCTCGCGATCGCCTCGATCGCCGTCAACATCATGATCGAGAGCACCATCCGCTTTTTCTTCGGCGGTAGCCCACGCGACTACGCGATCCCGCTGCGGCGCGACTGGCACTTCGGACTCCTGCATGTCGGGCCGCAGCAGGTGGAGAACTTCATCATCGCCAGCGTCGCGATGGCGTGTCTGTTTCTCTTTCTGGCGTTCACGATGACCGGCAAGGCGATGCGTGCGGTCGCGGATAGTCCGATACTGGCGGACTCCAAGGGCATCGACCCGGACCGGATGGCGCGGCTCGCGGTCGGCATCGGCATGGGGCTCGCCGGCATCGGCGGCATGCTGGTCGGGCTCGATACCTCGATCGATCCGCTGGTCGGGTTTCGCGCGATCCTCTCGGTGTTCGCCGCCGCGGTGGTGGGCGGGCTCGGCAGCGTGCCGGGCGCGGTGGTCGGCGGGCTCGCGATCGGGCTTGCCGAGGAGTTGTCGCTGCTCGCGCTGCCCGCAACCTACAAATCCGCGGTCGGTTTCGTGGCGATCCTGGCGGTTCTCACGCTACGCCCGCGCGGGCTGTTGGGGGCACGCGCATGACCAACTACCTCATCGCGATGGCCACCTTCGGCGCGATCTACGCGATCCTCGCGCTCGGACTGAACGTGATGTGGGGCATGGCCGGGATGGTCAACCTCGGCATCGTCGGCTTCTACGGCTTCGGCGCCTATGTGTCGGCACTGCTGACCGTGAAGGGCCACGCGCCGATTGCGCTCGGCTTCCTGGCCGCGATGGCCGGCACCGCCGCGATGGCCGCGCTGGTGACGCTCGGCATCATGCGGCTGCGCGACGATTATCTCGCCATCGTCACGCTCGGTTTCGCCGAGGTGGTGCGCATCATCGCCGAGAACGAAATCTGGCTGACGCGCGGCACGGACGGCATCTCCGGTATTCCGCAGCCGTTGAAATCGGTGCTCGGGTCCGACTTCAATGCCGTCTATCTGGTGTTCTGTCTCGTCGTGCTCGCGATCGTGCTGTTCGTGCTGGAACGCGTGCGCACCTCGCCGTTCGGTCGTGTGCTGCGCGCGATCCGTGAGGACGCCCAGGTCGCGGCTTTCGCCGGCAAGGACGTCCTCAAGTTCAAGGTAAAGGCGTTCGCGCTCGGCGGCGCGCTCGCAGGCCTCGCGGGCGCGCTCTATGCGCATTATTCGAGCTACATCGTGCCGGAAATCTACGTGCCGCTGCTGACGATCTACATCTTCCTCGCGCTCACGGCCGGCGGCATCGGCAACAATTTTGGCGCAGTCATCGGCGCATTCGTGGTGGTGTTCTTTCTGGAGTCGACCCGTTTCCTGGTCGGCGTCGTCCCGTGGCTGTCCGCCGAACAGCTCGCGGCACTGCGTGAATTCCTCGTCGGGCTCGGGCTGCTGCTCGTGCTGTTCTTCCGCCCGCGCGGGCTCATGCCGGAGCCACTGCCGCGGCTCATCGAGCGTTGAAGCCGACCCGGTATTTGGAACCCGCAACGCGATATTTCGTTGAGTCGCGTTGGAACCTTGCCGGAGGAATGTCATGGCACGCAAGTACTCGAAAGGGGCGAGCAAGAAGGTCGAACGCGCGCTGCACAAACGCAAGCGCGGGACGCTCAAGAGCGGCGGGAGCGGAAAGACAGTGAAGAGCCGCAAGCAGGCCATCGCGATCGGACTTTCGGAAGCGCGCCGGGAGGGCAAGAAGGTGCCGAAGAAGAAGAAGAGCAAGTAGAAGTCCTGAGCGGACCGATCCGATCAGGCCGCGGGGACGGACGTATCCATCGTTTCGCGGGCGTTTCGCGTGAAGCAATCGCGCAGCGCCGCGACATAGCGAAAGACTGTGCTGCAGCCAGCCTCGCGGAATGCTGCCTCGGAAAAATGGCCGGTCAGCACGCCGACCGCCCGGATGCCGGCCCGGCGCGCCGCCTGGGCGTCGAACGGGGTATCGCCGATCATCACCGCGGGCTTGCGGCCGGCCCTGACGCGGCGCAACGCGAGTTGGACGACATCCGGATGGGGCTTGCCGTGGCGGACGTCATCCCCGCACGCCATCGCATCCACCAGGTCTTCGATCCGGGCAAGGGAAAGGTAGTGCTGCAGCTCGTCTTTCGCACAATCCGTCGCCAGCGCGATCCTGCACTGCCGGCGTTTCAAGTCCTGAAACAGCTGGCAGACACCAGGGAAAGCCCGCACCTGCGGCAGGCATTCTTCGCGGTATCGGTCGCCCTGCCGCCGAATGATCGCTTCACGCTCAGGCTTGGATGACTTGGGCAAGAGCTGCGCGAGCATTTCGTCGCCATCCATTCCGCACAGCCGGTGAAGATCGGCCAGGCTGACCTCGTAGCCGGACGCCTCCAGCGTCTCGCGCCAGCAGCGCAATATCGGCACCACGGCATCGACCAGCGTGCCTTCGACGTCGAAGACAAACACAGCGGCGTCGGCCCACGATCTGGATCGTTTTGGCTGCCGAGCCGACGTTGGTGATCTACGCGCGACCATCGGCAACCTCATTGGCCACGCTTCGTGCGCAGCACGAGCGGATGGACGAGCCAAAGCGCGACCAATGCCGCCAGTGCAACCAGGGCCACCGCGGCGCCGGCCACGGGGCGATCCAGCGCTTTCGCCACCGCGACGTAAAGGTCGCCAACGATACCAGCGCCCAACGGGACGGCCGCCGCGAGCACCAGCGCGGACCCGAGCCGGTGGAAGGTCTCGGTGTTCTCCCCCTCGAACGTAATGCGGTGGAATGAGGCAGGAGCGATCAGCAGGATGATCGCCAGGGAGATACAGCATAGCGCCGTGACGTGGATCAGCTTGGACGCATCCGAAAGCTCGCCAAAGGCATCGGTCAACATCACGGCCAGCTGGAATCCGAGCAGCGCCTGCGCACCGGGAAGCAGCACGCGGGCTTCGGTCAGCATATGCTCGACGCGCACGTCGATCGGCGTATCCGGTTCGTCATGCATGGGCTTTTCCTTTTGCTTAGGACCGCGCATCAGCCCCTCTGCGCCATACCAGCCGGCGATCGCGGCCAGCGCGAAAGCAATGCCGAGGGAGACGCCGGCGGCAGCGCCGAAGCGGTAATCGATGACGATGTAAAGATCGGCGCCGAGCGACAGCGCGAAGGGAAATAGCGCCGCGCCGGCAGAATAGGCGCATGCCGCGATGATGCGCATCGTGGCATGGCCCCGCTCCACGATCCGATGCTGCAGCGATGGCGCGATGAGCAGCGCCACCACAACGGTCATCATCAGGAACGAAACTGCGTGCAGCACGCGCGAAGGGACTGACAGATTGGAAAACCCCTTCTGGAATACGCTATTGAGGTGAAAACCAAATAGCACTTCCGCGCCAAGAATAAGGAGCCGCGTCTCGTCGAGCGCGGTCTTGACGCGCCGGTCGAGCGTTCTCATGCGGCCGCCGTGACGGACGCCAGCGCTTCCGTCATCGCGTTGAGCGCATCGGCGACCGCGCGCCTGCGGATCGCTTCGCGGCCGGCATCTCCGTAATTGCGCTCGAAACAGCGCGCGGGGCGGCCGCGCACCGCAACCGCCATGCAGACGCGGCCGACCGGATTGCCGTCCTCATCCGGCTCCGGGCCAGCGACGCCGGTGATCGCGGCGCTGATGCCGGCGCACGAACGGGTCAGCGCGCCTTCCGCCATTGCGCGCGCAACCTCGGCATTGACCGCGCCCTGCTCGCGCAGAACCGCCGCTGATACGCCGAGTGCGCGGGTCTTCTGTTCCTTGGTGTAAGTCACGAAACCGCCGTGGAAGTATTGCGAGGCGCCTTCGGCATCGGCGAGGACCTGACTCATCAGGCCGGCGGTGCAGGACTCGGCGACGATAACTGTTACCCCCGCCTGCCTGGCCCGTGCGAGAAGCGTATTGGCGAGTTCCTTCGGGTCCTCCATGACGCCACTCCGGTTCCGGCGCGCGTCACGCGCGGCGGCGTGCCTTCTTCGCTCCGTTCCGCTTCGCCTTGGCGGCCGGACGGGCGGGCGATTTCGGCTTGCTGCGCCGCGCCGTGCTCTTTGCCTGAGACTTGGCGGGTTTCTCTTGGGCCTTGGGATTGACGCGGCGCTCCGCCATCGCGGTGAGCGTCTGGTCGGTCGCCTTTTCCTCGGCGAGGTTTGCCTTGAAGAGCGGCACGCAATCGGTGCGACCGAGTTCCGTTGCCCAGGCGATCAGCGCGCCGTAGCGGGTGATTTCGTAGTGCTCGACAGCCTGCGCGGCGGCGATGAGCCCGACGTCCATGACGTCGTCGCCCTCGATCTCGCTCATCAGCTCCTTGCCCTCTTTCAGGATGCCGTCGATGGCGGGGCACTTCTCGCCTTTGGGATCGGCGTCCAGCAGTTCGAACACCTGCCGCAGCCGCTCTACCTGCCCTTCGGTTTCGGCGAGGTGCTTCTCGAAGCCGGCCTTCAATTGCGCGTCGGTCGCCTTGTCGATCATGTCGGGCAGCGCCTTCATGATCTGGTTTTCCGCATAATACAGGTCCTGCAGACCGTGCATGAACAGGTCATTCAGGCTCTTGATGTCCTTGCTAAAGAATCCCACCACGCTCTCCCTCGGTGAACGGAACCAACGTGGGACTCCAACGGGAAAATCGCCCGCGGGTTCCGTCCGATTGCAAGGCGGTATGTGTTGGGTAGCGAACGTTCAGCCGGCGCGGCCCTGATGCAGATCGCGGCCCTGAACGAGCGCGCGGATCTTGCCGTCCGCGATGTTACGCTTGAGCATCCAGAAACCGCAGTCCGGGTGGATGTATTTGATCCGCTCGGCCCCGAGCACGCTTTCGGCGCGCTCGATCGCGCGTGCGATCTTGTCGGCGGTTTCGATCTCGGTCGACTTGATATCGACGACGCCGAGGCCAAAGCCGATTTCGGGGCGCAGATCGCGGAACACGCTAAGCTCGTCGGCCGGGCGATGCGCCGTCTCCATCACGATGTGATCGACGTGCAGCGCGTTGAGGTAACCCATGAGCTGCGCCCACGTGCCCTTCTGGATCGACTGGCCGCCATAGTTGCCGAAGCACAAATGCACGGCCGGCGTCGTCTTCACGGCATCGAGCACGCGGTTCATCGCGTCGGCGGCCCATTGCCATTCCTCCGGGCTGCCCGGCAGGTTGGCCTCGTCCACCTGCACGACCTCGGCATCCAGATGCCGCACCTGCGCGCCGAGCGCGTCGGCAATCGCCATCGTGAGCCGCGGCAGATCCTTGTAATGCACGTCGTAGAGCATCTTGGCGAGCATGTGCGGGCCGGTCAGCGTGAACTTGAACGGCCGGTCCGTGAGCCGCTTCGCCCGCGCGCAGGCCTGCGGCAGGTCGAGCGTGCCCGGGCCGACCGGCCCTTCGACCACCGCCGGCGGACGCGTGCGGAATTTCGTAGCTGGCTGCGCCCGATAGGCGACCAGTTCGTCGAAGGTCACCGCGCTGCGCACGCCGGACATCGGCTTGACGAAATACTCGATCATGCCGTTGGTCTCGGGATGGTTCACGTCAAACCGGTAAAGCTCGCCGTCGCACACCAGGTCGATGCCGGCCTGTTCCTGCGTATGAATGACCACGCGCGTCGCATCGATCACCGCCTGCTCGGACGGCAGCGCGCCGAGCCAGTCCGGGAACGGATAGGAGCCGACGACGGTCGTTTTGATGCGCGGTTCAGTCATGAACTCTCCCGGTATCTTCCATCCATGTTATAGAGGCGCGCGTTGCCAAATCCAGAGTGCCGGAATGTCCGATTTTTCGTTGCCTGACCGCTTTCGCGACACCGAGCACCTCGAAGACGTGATGACCGCGCCGGCGCCGGAGGTGGTCGCGGAGCTTGGCAAGATCGAGGGCGACATCATCGTTCTCGGCGTCGGCGGCAAGATCGGGCCGACGCTCGCGCGGCTTGCCAAGCGCGCCGCGCCGGGAAAGCGCGTCGTCGGCGTTGCGCGCTTCAGCGAAAAAGGTTTGCGCGAGGCGCTGACCGCACACGGGATCGAGTGCATCGCGGCCGACCTGCTCGACCGCGCGCAGATCGACGCATTGCCGAAGCTCCCGAACGTCATCTTCATGGCCGGGTTCAAGTTCGGCGCCGCCGGGCATGAGGCTTTCACTTGGGCGATGAACGCGCATGTGCCGGCGCTGGTCGCGGAGGCCTTCGCCGGCTCACGTATCGTCGCCTACTCGACCGGTTGCGTTTACCCTTACGTCGACGTGCGGCACGGTGGCGCGACCGAGGCGACGCCGATGACGCCGCCGCCCGGCGCGTACGCGAACTCGTGCGTCGCGCGCGAGCAGATGTTCCAGTATTTCTCGCAAGCGCGCGGCACGCCGGGCCGCACCATCCGGCTCAACTATGCGATCGACATGCGCTACGGCGTGCTGTTCGACGTGGCGTCGCGCGTGAAGGCGGGCGAGACCATCGACCTCTCCACCGGGCACGTGAACGTGATCTGGCAGGGCGACGCCAACGCGATGGTGCTACGCGCGCTCGGCCACTGCACCGCGCCAACCTCGCCGATCAACGTCAGTGGGCCGGAGACGATCGGCATCCGCTGGCTCGCGCAAGCGTTCGGCGATCGGCTCGGCAAGACGCCGGTGTTTGCCGGAGAGGAAGCGCCGACCGCGTGGCTGGTGAACACGAGCCAGGCGATGGCGCTGTTCGGCCCTCCGCGCGTTTCGCTCGCGCGGCTGATCGACTGGACCGCCGACTGGGTTGCACGCGACATGCCGAGCCTCGGCAAGCCGACCGGCTATGGCAAGCGCGATGGCGCGTTTTGATTCCGAGATCGGGCGCCTCGCGCTTGCAGAGCTGCCGGATGCCGAGGCGCTGGTCGCGGAAGCCGGCTGGAACCAGGTCGCCCCCGACTGGCGGATGTTTCTCGACTTCGGCACCGTTTACGCGGTGCGCGACGCCGCCCGCGTTTTCGCCACCGCCGCGACACTGCCGTACGGGCGCTGCGCGTGGATCAGCATGGTGCTGGTCGCCGGCACGCACCGGCGGCGCGGGCTCGCGACGCGGCTGCTGCGTCGTTGCATCGACGATATCCAGGCCGCCGGCCTTGTGCCGGTGCTCGACGCGACGCCGGCCGGCGCCAAGGTCTATGCGCCGCTTGGATTTCAGGCGGCGTGGAGTTTTTCGCGGTTTGCCTCGCCACAACCCAGCATCAAGCCGCTGACCGCCTCCATCGCAGTCCATCGAATCGACGACTCCGCGTGGCCCGCGCTGTGCGCTTACGATGCTGCGGTGTTCGGCGCGGATCGCAGCCGCATTCTCGCGCGCATGCGCGGACGCCT
Source organism: Hyphomicrobiales bacterium (assembly GCA_034669145.1). GTDB lineage: Bacteria > Pseudomonadota > Alphaproteobacteria > Rhizobiales > Xanthobacteraceae > PALSA-894. Next base: position 1,144 of record JAXDNY010000200.1, on the reverse strand, counting down.
GCCGCCCGCCAATCTTTATTCCGAGCGCGACGGGCGCATCACCGGACTGCTGCTGGGGCGCGAGGGCCGCACTGCGTCGCACCTCGGCCCGCTGATCGCCGAAGACGACGTCACCGCGCTGGCGCTGCTTGGGCGCGCGCTGAGCCGGATCGATGGGCCGGTCTACGTCGATCTCGCGGACGCCAAGCCAGCCGTTCGTGCCTGGCTCGAAGCATCAGGCTTTGCGGCGCAACGCCCATTCACCCGCATGCTGCTTGGGCGTGCCCGGAGCTTCGACGATGTGGCGCGCACCTATGCGGTGATCGGGCCGGAGTTCGGGTGAGCTTTCGGCCGCACACTCAGGCCGGCCACTTGGCCTCGTCGCGCAGCGCGGTGGCCGCTTCGCGCGCCTCGGCGACGATCTGCCGCTCGTCGAACGCCGTGAACTTGCCGGCACGCCGCAGGATGCGGCCGTCGACCAGGACGGTGTCGACGTTCGCCGGCAGCCCGAACGACACAACCGCCTCGTAGGGATCGCTGACCGGCGCCATGTTCAGATCGGTGGCGCGCAGCAGGACGAGGTCGGCGCGCTTGCCCGGCGTGATCGAGCCGGTGCGATCCGCGATGCCGAGATCGACGGCGCCGTCGAGCGTCGCGAGCTGCAGCAGCCGCTTCAGTGTAAGCGGCACGCCCGCACCGACGCGGTGCGAGTGCAACGCGAACAGGATGCGCATCGCGCTGAACGGATCGCAGCTGATGGAGGCAATGTGGTCGGTCGAGAGGCTTACCTTGACGCCGGCCTCCAGCAGCTCGCCGAGCTGAATGACGCCAAGTTGCGAGCCCCGGCGCGACTCAAGCTGCGGCGCGGTCGAATAGCTGGCCCCGCGCGCCTTCATGATCGCCCGCTCCTCGGGCGTGGTCACGAGCGGATGGATGAACTGCACGTCGGGGCCGAGCAGCCCGGCCTGTTCAAGCGCCATGATCGGGCTTGCGCCGGACGTGTGCATGGTGATCGGCAGGTCGAGCGCGCGGGCACCATCCCAGTCGCGCTTGATGTTCTCGATCGTCAGGACACCGCGGGAGGCCACCGCCGCGCCGCCGATGGTCGGGGCGCCGAGGTTGCGCGAGCAGATGCCGAGCGTGAGCAGATTGTTGTTGCCAGCCA
>JAXDNY010000199.1:0-4136 GCA_034669145.1 Hyphomicrobiales bacterium | reverse complement strand
GCGCGCCGAGATCGCCCGCCGCTTCGGCGCCGATCTTCGTGCGCAGCGCCCCGGCCGTGCCTTCGAGGTCGAGCTTGACCTTGCTGTTGCTGCGCGGGTCGGTCGACGACACGGGCTCGATGCCGAGTGTCGCGCGCGCCTTGAGCGGCACAATGCGCGCCGCCGCGTGGCGCAGCGGCTCCGCTGCCTCCGGCAGATATTTCGCCAGCACCGCGACAGTGCCGTCGAGGCCGCGCGCATCGACATCGAATGTCACGGTGCCGCGCGGCGCATCGAGCGCGCCTTCCATGCGGCCATTCAGATTGAACGCCGCGTCGGCGAGGTCGGCGATCCGCACCTTGTCGAACGTCACGCCCGCGGGATCGAGCTTGAAGGTGCCGCTCACACCTTTGACGGCGATGCCCGCCATGTTGGCGCGGCCGATGTCGACCGTGAGCGCAATTTCGCGCGGCCGCTCGATGGCGCTGCCGTCGAGCGCGGCGCGTGCGAACGCAATGACGCCATCCACGTCGAGTTCGGCCGCCTTCAGTTCCGCCTCCAGACGCGGCGGCTTCGGGCCGTCGGCACCCGCATAGGCGATGCGCCCTTCGATGGTCTTGCGATCGAACTCGAACTTGAGCCGGTCGACCGCGAACGCCTGCGCGCCGATGGTGAGGTCGCCGCCGGCGCGCAAGAGGCCGGCTTGGCGCTGCGCCGTGTCGGCGCGGCCTTCGAGCCACGCGAGGAACAGTCTCGGATCGCTTGCCTCGATCTGGGCCGGCCCCTTGAACGTCACGCCCTGCGGCGCCTGCGCCACCTTCCCGCTCAGGCGCACCTGCGCGAAGCCCGGCGCACGGAATTCCAGTGTCTCGATATCCCAGCCGTCGGCGTCGAGCTTGATGTCGCCGCGCACGTTCTGCAGCGTGCCGGCCGCAAGCGTCACGGCATCGACTCCGATGCCGAGCCGCACCGGAAAGGCCGGCCGGTAAGAGGACGCAAAGGGCTCGATGAACGCCTTGAGGGCGGCAAGCGGCAGCCGGCCGGGTGCATCGGGCGGCGCAAGCGCGCGGTCGAGATCGGCCTGCCGTGCCGAAAGCACGCTTTCGAAACGCGGGGTCTTGCCGAAGCGGAATTCCGCCGTGCCGGTGAGCTTGATGGCACGCGCTTCCGGCCCGTAGCTGTATTCGAGCTGCTCGAACAGCGTGTGCGTCGGCGCCGCCTTCACTTTCGCGGTGGCGCGCCACGGCACCGCGACGGTGCCGCGCCCGTCGGCGCCGGCGACCGCCACAGGGCGAGCGAGTGTCAACGTGCCGTCAAAGCGAGGCGAGCTTTCTTCCAGCCGCAGCGCGCCGTCCGCTTCGATCGAAACCGGGCGATCCGCCGGATCGAGACCGATGCGCAGTTTGACGCTGCCGTCCTCGCCGACGCGGCTCGCCGCGAGCCGGTAGCCGTAACGCTCGTTCGCCGCGATGAACCCGCCCTCGCCCTTCGCGGGCCCGAGCAGCGAACGCAGATCGCCCTTGAACCAGAACCCTTCGAGCGCGGTATCGAGGCCGCTCGCGCCGTCGCGTAACGCAATACGCCCGTCCTCGATCGCGATCTTGTCGATCAGGAATTGATCCGGATCGAAGCCGACACGAACCGCCGGCCACTCGACACGCCCGTTCGCCGTAACGCCGAGCGACACGTCCGGCCCGACCACGCGAAGCTCCGACGCCTGGAACGCGCCGCGCATCAGCGAGCCGAGCGCGAGTTCGGCGTAGACCTCGCGCGCCTTCGCCTGCGGCTGCGTGGCGCTGCCGATCTCGACCCGGCCCAGCGTCAGCGTGGGGGTCGGCAGCAGCCGTACATCGATCGGCCCGCCGATGCGCACCGGCATGCCGGCGAGCCGCGTTGCCTCGCCCTCAAAGCGCGCGCGGTATTGCGTCCAATCGACGAAATGAGGGCCCACCAGCGCCGCTACCAGCGCCAGGATGATCGCCACACTCAATCCGAGCAGGGTCGCCTGCAAAAGCGTGCTCCGAGCCCTTCGGTCCTGCGTTTCCGGACCGCCTCAGCCCCAATGCCCAATATGCGCCGAGTCTAGCCGATTCAACGCGGCGATTATATGTCGTATTCGTCTAAGTGGATCAAAATGCGACGATTTTTCCGGGATTCATGAGGTCCTGCGGATCGAGCGAATGCTTGATAGCGCGCATCGCCGCAAGCGCCTCGCCGTGCTCGGCTTTGAGGTATTTCATCTTGCCCTGCCCGACCCCGTGCTCGCCAGTGCAGGTGCCCTCCATGGCGAGCGCGCGTTCGACCAGCCGCTCGCTGAACGCCTTGGCGGTCGCGACTTCCGCGGGGTCGTCCATATCGAGCAGCACCGAGACATGGAAATTGCCGTCCCCGACATGCCCAACGATCGGCGCAAGCATCTTGTGCTCGGCGATGTCGCGCTGCGTTTCGGTGACGCATTCGGCAAGCCGTGACAGCGGCACGCAGACATCGGTGGCAAAGGCCTTCGCGCCCGGCCGCAGCCCGATGACCGCCCAATAGGCGTCATGCCGCGCCTGCCAGAGCTTCGTGCGCTCCTCGGTGTTCGTTGTCCACGTGAATGGGCCGCCGCCGAGATCGGTTGAAATCTCGCCGAAACGTGCCGATTGTTCGGCGACGCCGGCCGCGGTGCCGTGAAATTCGAGGAACAGCAGCGGCGACTCCGGCAGCGTCAGCTTCGAATAGGCGTTGCAGGCTTTGACCTGCAGTTCGTCGAACAGTTCGATGCGCGCGACCGGAATGCCCGACTGGATCGTCGCGATGGCGGCGTTGCACGCCGCTTCGACCGACGGGAACGGGCAGATGCCGCCCGAAATCGCCTCGGGAATGCCGTGCAGCTTCACGGTGATTTCCGTGATGACACCGAGCGTTCCCTCCGAACCGACAAACAGGCGGGTCAGGTCGTAGCCCGCCGAGGATTTCTTCGCGCGGCGCGAGGTGGAGATCGTCTCGCCGTTCGCCAGCACGACTTTGAGCGCCAGCACATTCTCCCGCATGGTGCCGTAGCGCACCGCATTGGTGCCCGAAGCGCGCGTCGCCGACATGCCGCCGATCGAGGCATCGGCACCCGGATCGATCGGAAAGAACAGACCCTGGTCGCGCAGATATTCGTTGAGCTGCTTGCGCGTCACACCGGGTTCGACAACGCAATCAAGGTCTTCGGCGTGAACGGCGAGAATGCGGTTCATGTCGCGAAAGTCGAGCGTGACGCCGCCATACGGCGCGTTGATGTGGCCTTCCAGCGACGTCCCGGTGCCGTAGGGGATGACCGGCACGTGATGCTGCACGCAGATGCGCACCGCGTCCTGCACGTCCTCGGCCGATTGCGGGAATACAACGGCATCGGGTGGCTGGTTCTCGATCCAGGTCAGGGTGTTGCCGTGCTGCTCGCGCACCGCCTGCGACGTGACGAGCCGGTTGCCGAACTTCGCCGCCAGCGCGCCGATCGCGGCCGCGACGGCTTTGCGGTCCCGCCGCTGACCTGCCAATTCCACCACTGCCATGTCGCTTCCCGCCCTGTTTTATTGCCGGGGACGTTAGCAGAGAGAGAGCCAGCGCCGCAAAGCGGGCAAGCTATGCGCAAATCTTCGCGAGCCCGCGCAAGAAACGGTTCCATCCCGCGGCGAATATGGCAATATTCGCATTGCCGGGGACTACCTGAATGCTCGACCGCACCGACCTTGAACCGCTGTTCTTCGCGCCATTCGTCTCGTCAGTGATGCGCGTGGAGCCGGCCTGGATCGACTACAACGGCCATCTCAACATGGCCTATTACAACGTGCTGTTCGACCGCGCCGTCGACGAGATGTTCGAGCTCATCGGCTGCGGCGCCGACTATGTGCAGAAGGGCTTCTCAACCTTCACCGCCGAGGTGCATGTCCGCTATTTGCGCGAGCTCAAGGAAGGCCACCCGGTGCGGGTCACATTCCAATTGCTCGACTACGACGCCAAGCGCATGCATTACTTCGAGCAGCTTTTCCACGCCGAGGAGGGCTGGGTCTCGGCCACCTCGGAGAACATGTCGCTGCATGTCGACATGGCTGCGAAGAAAACCGCGCCCTTCCCCCCGGAGATCGCGCGCAATATCGCCCGGATGCGCGCGGTCCATGCCCATATCACGG
>JAXDNY010000198.1:0-21254 GCA_034669145.1 Hyphomicrobiales bacterium | reverse complement strand
TGGTAGCCATCGAACTTGCGGTCGGCCGCGAACGCCACGTGATCGACGTCGAGGTTGAGCCCCATGCCGATCGCATCGGTGGCAACCAGATAGTCGACATCGCCCGACTGATAGAGCGCGACCTGCGCGTTGCGCGTTCGCGGCGAGAGCGAGCCGAGCACCACGGCGGCGCCGCCGCGCTGGCGGCGGATCAACTCCGCGATCTCGTAAACCTCCGCGGCCGAGAACGCGACGATCGCGGTGCGGCGCGGCAGGCGCGTGAGTTTCTTCTCGCCGGCGAAGTGCAACGTCGAGAGGCGCGGGCGCGACAGGATGTTCGCGCCGGGAAGCAGCTTCTCCACCATCGCCCGCATGGTGGCGGCGCCGAGGATCAGGGTCTCGTCGCGGCCGCGCCGGTTGAGCATGCGGTCGGTGAACACGTGGCCGCGCTCCAGATCGGCGGCGAGCTGAATCTCGTCGATCGCCACGAACGACACATCGAGATCGCGCGGCATTGCTTCCAGGGTCGAGACCCAGAAGCGCGGATTGGGCGGTTTGATCTTTTCTTCGCCGGTCACGAGCGCGACCTGCTCAGGCCCGACCCGCTCGACGCACCTGTTGTAGACCTCGCGCGCCAAGAGCCGCAGCGGCAGCCCGATCATGCCGCTCGAATGCGCGAGCATGCGCTCGATCGCCAGATGCGTCTTGCCGGTGTTGGTCGGCCCCAGCACGGCGGTCACGCCGGCACCACGCGCGCGCGTGTCGCGGGACGAGGAAGAAGAAAACGAAATGGGCATCAAGAGTCCGGATTGTCGTGTGCGGATGAGGTGGCAATGGCCGAGCGCTGGCTCCAGACCCCAATCGGGTCGTTACTTGCCAATGAAATTGTCCTTATTGCGATTGCCCGGAAGCTTGGTCCGTTCCTAACGATTCCACAGCGCGCGTCTCGCGCCATGCCGAATCCTGAGAATGGTCACTTCCGTTTCGGTCACCTTGTAATGATTACATAGGGATAGTGCACGAGCGGCGCTCGGCGAATGCCCTTGCGGGTTGCGAGTTGCTGCGATGCGTGAGGTTGCTCCGCGATCAGTTGGATAACCCGTTTCAGGCGGGCCTCGACGTTTTCGGCGCCTTTCGGGCTGCGAGGCTTAAGATAAGCCAATATATCATCAAGCTCGGCAAGCGCTAATCGCGAAAAAACGACCTTCATGCATTGCGGTATTTTGCGAACACCGCTTCTACTTCCGCTTCGGTGGCAACCTCACCGCGCTCCACGGCTTCCAGGGCTTCGTCGATCGCCGCCAAGTCCTCCGGTGTCGCATGATAGTCGCCGCTGCGACCTTGCTCGATTTCCAGCACAAGTTCGGCAAGCTCCTCCTGCGCGGCTTCCGGCCAGGTGGCGACGCGTTCGAGGACGGCGTTGAGCGTCTTCGATTTCATGCGGTCCTCCTAGCACAACCTATTCACTTTGGCACCAGCCAGCCCTGATAGCTCACGATCAGCCCCGCGAACGGGTGCGCGATCTCGACATGAAAATGGAAGCGGCCGTCCTCGGCGTATTCGTATGAATCCCCGCGCGGCGCGAGCGTCACGGGAAGCGGGATTCCGAACACGCTCCAGCGCCGGACGATCAGCCGCAGCTTTCCGTTGTCCAGCACCAGCGCCATGCCGGCATTGACCGGGCCGAAGCCCTCGCACACGAGCCACTCGAAACGACCGCGCCCCTGTTCTTGCGTACTGTGAAACGACCGCCCCGCGAAGGTGCGCGTCCATCGTTCGCGCCCGCGCTCCGCCTTGAACGCGACACGCACCGGCACGTTCTCGCCCGCGTGCGGAAATCCGATCACCGCCGCCATGAGCCGCGCGAGCAACCCTTTGCCGCGCGCGACGGTCGCTATTCCTTCGGCGGCCATCTCGCCGTTCAGGTCGTGCATCGCGTGCAGTGGCGCGGGAAGCGCGTCATACGCATCGCCGAGCAGTCGGCGATAGAGCGGCAATGTGCCGGTCGTGGACGTGACTTCGCGCGAACCGGTGTGGATCGTTCGTCTGGCGAACAGCTTTTCGTAGTCGTCCAGTTCGAGGTCGTTCGTCGCAGCCCGCGCACCGGCAGGCGGCGGCTTGCCGTCGAGACATTTGCGGATGATCGCCGCGCACGCCATCGAGGGGATCAGCGGGCCGTCGTCGCCTTCGGCCAGCAGGTGCCATGAGCGCTCGATGCGCGCGCCCGCTTTGTCCGCCCCCGTGATCGCAACGAACATGCCGCCGCGATGCTCTCCCCAGCGCAGCACATTGATGGCGCGATGCATCAGGCCCGCGAGCGGCGACAGCGAAGGGACCAGTTTCAGCCGCACCGCGAACGCGCAGGCATTCAACAGCCGATGCAAGATCTCCGGCACCGGCCCGGCGCCCATCCAGATCGAACGCAAGCCCGGCCACAGCTCCGGCAGCAGCGGCAGGTCCGGCACGTCCAGCAGCGAGAACCGGATGTTACGCAACGGCAGGCGGCCGGGCGGGGCGACGGTGTAGCGAAGCGACTCGGCGAGCCCGTAGCCCACGTCCGGTTTGCCGTCGCGGATGAGCTTCACCGGCTTGCCCGCATAGCCCGCGACCGCCCGGATGACATTCTGCCCGACACCCGCATAGGGCGATGGCGCGATGCCGCCCGTGATCGAATCGACACGCGACAGACCGCGGCTGAGCCGGCGCGTGACGGCGGCGGTCAGCACCGGAAAACTCGACACGCCGGAGAGCGCGAACACGCCGCGCTCGCGTGCCTGCGCGTCGAACTGCGCGACGCCTTTGACGAAATCCGACCCGTCCGCGAGATCAAGATAGTGGATGCCGCGTGCAAGCGCCGCGCGCACGAGCGCGTAGGGATCGGCGTAGCCCTGGAACGGGCCGCTCGCGTCCACGACGATGTCCGGCGCAAGACCGCCAAGCTGCGCCTCGACATCGCCCTCGCGGTCGAACGCCGCGGGCATCAGCGCCGTGCGTGCGGACAGCGCCGCGCAAAATGCTTCCGCTTGGGCGAGCGACCGTCCCGCCACGATGATCGTCAGCCGCTCCTCGTCGGCGAGCAGCCGCGCGAGGCGACCGCCGAACGTGCCGTAGCCGCCGAGGATCAGCACCGTAAGCCGGTCGTTCATGCGATGAACCGGTCCGCGAACTTTTGATCGGGGCGGTAGCAGGTCGCGCGCTTGCCGAACCACTTGAGGCGGTTGCGCGCGATCGTCTCATAGAGCCGGTCGCGCCACGCCAGCGGCAGGATGCGGAAGATCGCCGCGAGCGTCCACGGAAAGCCAAGCCCCGCGGCCATGCGGATCGAGCCTTCCGACTTGAACCAGGCGAGGCCGTCCTCGATCAGGATGTTGGTTTCGTAGTCCTGCGGATCGAGGCCGTAATGCACATAGAGCGCATGGCCGAGCGGCGACTGCGCGGAGAGCAAGCGGTATTTGCCCTCGCGGTCGTGGCGCAGCACGAACGCCGCCCATCCCGAGCAGAGCGCGCAATAGCCGTCGAAAATGATGATCGGCTTGTCGTCCGCGAATGGCGGCACGGCCGGGTCGGCGCGGTAGCTATAGGGCGGGCGCATCGCGCGCATGTTGACGCGGGGGCGGCGCCAATTCAATGCGGCTCTCGCCGATTACAGTATTCGCTTTGCCGGCAAAATCCAGCCGAGCGCAATTGCCGACCGTTCAGACTCGCTTGGACAGACATACCCCGACAATGCGGGACGACGTCACCATGCGGCAACTGGGTACGCGAAAAACACATACTTCTGTACGGACTGCGCCAATGCAAACAGTCTGGCAACGCGGAAGCGTAAAGCTGCACTTTTGAATCTTGGACGCCGCGTCAGCCGTTGTCGCCATGACGAACAACACAATCGATGAGATCAATGCCATGCGCAGAATTACGATCATCGGTCGGCTCCGCTAGTAACCTATAACTGCAACTATAAGTTTATATACACACTAAAGTCAAGGCCATTTCGCGACCGCCCGCCGCACAAATTCGCTCATCATCCCGAAATGCGACGCAAGTAACGGCGGTATCGCGGTGAAAGATGGATTGGATTAAGGAAAAGAACGAGTCTGGAACGAATCGCGCCCGAATCGCTACTCGGCACGGACGGCTCAACGGCTCGGGTCAAAGCCGTTCAGACGACACAAGATAAGGTAGACCGAAGGCCTTATCGGACGATCGTGCGCCATCCAAAGATTAAGGCTCGGACGGACTCGGCGGCGGCCAAGAGTCAAGGCTCAATCGGTGCGCTGTCCCACGGATTCGCACAGCGGCGGCGCCGGGCCGCTTCGGTGTTAAGCTCCGGCCAAAGATACCCAAGGAAAGATACCAAGGGAGGACCCATGCGCGGCCTGTTTCGCTGTTTCGTCGTGGCATGCCTTGCGATCGCGGCGAGCGCCGCGGGCGCGCAGCCCTATCCGAGCAAGCCGATCACCATTGTGGTGCCGTTCGCGGCCGGCAGCGGCACGGATTCGATCACGCGCATCGTCGCGCAATATCTGTCGGTGGCGCTGAACCAGAGCGTGGTGGTCGAGAACAAGGTCGGCGCGAGCGGCGTGCTCGCGGCGACTTACGTCGCGCGCGCGGCGCCGGACGGCTACACACTCCTGATGGCGACGAATTCCACGCACTCCGCCAACCCGCATCTGTTCAAGAACCTCGGCTACGATCCCGTGAAGGATTTCGCGCCGGTCGCACGTCTCGGCTCCTATGTGTTCATGCTGGTGGTCGGCAAGGACGTTCCGGTGACGACGCTCCAGGAGCTCGTCGCCTACGCGAAAGCCAATCCCGGCAAACTCACCTATGCGAGCGGCAACACGACCGGAATCGTGGCGGGCGAGACGTTCAAGAGCAAAGCCGGTGTCGACATCCTGCACGTGCCCTACAAGAGCACGCCGCCGGCGATCAACGACGTGCTCGGCGGGCGCGTCTCGATGATCGTCATCGATATGGCGCCGGGGCTCGAGCACGTGCGCGCCGGAAACTTCCGCGCACTCGCCGTCACCACGAAAGAGCGCAGCGCGCTGCTGCCGGACCTGCCCTCGCTCGCCGAAGCCGGCATCCCGGGCTACGACGTCACGTCATACGCGGCGCTGTTCGCGCCGGCCGGCACGCCGAAGGAGATCGTCGACAAGCTCAATGCCGAAGTCCGCAAGATCATCGCCGATCCGGAGGCGAAGAAGCGCATCGCGGTGACCGGTTTCGACGCGTTCTCCGGGCCGCCGGAAAGCCTCGCGGCGTTCGTGCAGACCGAACTGGCGAACTGGGGCCGCCTGATCAAGGACGCCGGGATCGAGCAGCAGTAAAAGCCCCTCATCCTGAGGAGCGTCCGCAGGACGCGTCTCGAAGGATGGCAGCAAGCGCAGAGCAAGCGGCCATCCTTCGAGACGGGCGCTGCGCGCCCTCCTCAGGATGAGGTCGGTGGTTTCTCCCCCGTCCCGATCTCGCGGACTCCAAGCGCATCCGCGAGCCGCGCCTGCGCGGAGCCGGGGCGCAGCGGCTTCTGCTGACTCTCGTGCGGCGCCCAGCCGGAGAGCCAGACGATCTCGAAGGTGGCGCGAACTTTCCCATCGGGATCGGCGAAGCGCCGGGCGTAGATGTCGGCCATGCGCTTGAGCGTCGCGCGCCGCAGCGGCGTGCGGCGGCGCTCGGTGAGAACATTGGTCGCGCCCATGCGGCGCAATTCGCCCATCAGGATGAGCGGCGAGGAATAGCGCACCGTGAGCCGCTCGACGTCGGTCACCGGCAGCGCGAACCCCGCGCGCTGCAACAGCGCGCCCATCTCGCGCACGTCGGCGAACGGCGCCACGCGCGGCGAGACACCGCCCTCGATCTCGGCTTCGGCCGCCGCGAATGACTGGCGCAACTCGGTCAGCGTGTCGCCGCCGAGCAGCGCGGCGAGAAAGAGTCCATCGGGCTTGAGCGCGCGGCGGATCTGAATAAGCGCGCCGGGCAGATCGTTGACGAATTGCAGCGCGAGCGCGGACACGACCAGATCCAGCGAGCCCTCGCGAAACGGGAGCGCTTCCTCGTCGGCGACGATGTCGCCATCCGGCAAAGGGCTGGCAGCGAGCAGCCTGCCGATCGCCGCATTGCCGGCGAGCGCGTCGCGCACCGCGTCGGCCGGCGTGCCGAGATCGGCCGCCACATCGAACTGCCGCAGCACCGCGCCGAGCCGCTCGGCGAGATCGGCCGCGACGCGGTCGATCAGGAACGTCTCGGGTCCGAGCGCGTGCGCCCGCTCCCTGCGGCGCCGCAGCAGCGCGCGGTCGAACACGTTTGGGTTCGGCGGCATGTTGAGAAGCGTCCTGTTGGCGGATACCGTATCGCCATGGACACCGCCGCGACAGTGCAGCCCTCGCGCCTCGCACGCTTCGCACAAGGCGTACGCGCGAGCCTGCGGCTTGGTCTCGACGTGGCGCTGCCGCCGCTTTGTCCGGCGTGCCGCGACCTTGTGACCGACAATGGGCTCTGTCCTGCCTGCTGGAGCAAGCTCGCCTTCATCTCAGCCCCTTACTGCCCGCGGCTCGGCATTCCGTTCGCCTACGATCCGGGCCCCGGCATCCTGTCGATGCAGGCGATCGCCGCCCCTCCCGCCTACAGCCGAGCCCGCGCGGCGGTTCGCTATGACGATGTCGCCGCCAGACTGGTGCATGCCTTCAAGTACGGCGACCGGCTCGACCTCGCGCCCCTGCTCGGGCGCTGGATGACGCGCGCGGGGCAAGAGCTTTTCGACGGCGCCGACGCGCTCGTGCCGGTGCCGCTGCATTGGCGCAGATTGTGGGCGCGCCGCTTCAACCAGTCGGCCGCGCTCGCGGCGGCAATCTCGCGCGAGTGCGGCATCCCGGTTGCGCACGGGGCGCTGCGCCGCGTCAAGGCGACCGAGCAACAGGTCGGACTGTCGCGCGCCGAGCGCGCCACCAACGTGCAGGGCGCCTTCAAGGTCGATGCCCCCGCCAAGGCCGAGGTCTCCGGGCGCCGGCTGATTGTGATCGACGATGTGCTGACCTCCGGCGCCACGTCGGACGCCTGCGCCCGCGCGCTGCTGCGCGCCGGCGCCGCCCAGGTCGACGTTCTGGTGTTCGCCCGGGTTGTTGACGCCGCAAAGACGCCCATATAGTCGCTTCCGGCATTAAGGATTTGTCAGGCTTCAGATGGCTGAGGTTGTGATCTACACGCGCGATTTCTGCTACTACTCGGATGCCGCGCGGGAACTACTCACCCGCAAGGGTGTGGCGTTCAAGGACATCAACGCCACCGGCAATCGCGAGCTGCGGCAGGAAATGATCGGGCGCGCAAATGGCGGCAGCACGTTCCCGCAGATTTTCATCGGCGAGATCCACGTGGGCGGATGCGATGATCTCTATGCGCTCGAGGAAGACGGCAAACTCGATGCACTCCTTGCTGGCTGAAGGAGACGGGACATGAACGGCGGATCGACGTTCCGCGTCGGCCTCATCCAGATGCGCTCGGCACGCTCGCCTGCCGTGAACATGGATGCCGCCGCCAAACTGATCGGCGAAGCCAAGACTGGCGGCGCGGACTACGTCCAGACACCCGAGATGACCAACATCCTGGAAAGCTCGCGCGAGCGGCTGTTCGCCGCGATCGTTCCGGAAGAACAGGATGCCTCGCTTGCGACCTTCCGCGAGCTCGCGCGCGCACTTCAGCTCACCATCCACGTGGGCTCGCTCGCCATCAAGGCTTCGGCCGACAAGGCGGTGAACCGCTCGTTCCTGATCGACCGCCGCGGCGAGATCGTCGCGCGCTACGACAAGATCCACATGTTCGACGTCGATCTCAAAGGCGGCGAGAGCTATCGCGAGTCGCGCAGCTACCGGCCGGGCGACCTTGCGGTTCTCACCGATCTGCCATGGGGCCGGCTCGGGCTCACCATCTGCTACGATCTGCGCTTTCCGGCGCTCTACCGCGCGCTTGCGGAAGCCGGCGCGACGTTCCTGGCGATCCCCTCGGCGTTCACCCGGCAGACCGGCGAGGCGCACTGGCACGTGCTGATGCGCGCGCGCGCGATCGAGAACGGCTCGTTCGTGTTCGCGGCCGCCCAAGGCGGCGAGCATGAGAGCGGCCGTTCGACCTTCGGCCATTCGCTGGTGGTCGACCCGTGGGGCAAGATCATCGCGGAAGGCGGTACCGAGCCGGGCGTGGTATTCGCCGACATCGATCCGGCGGAAGTCTCCGCCGCGCGCGGCCGCGTCCCGTCGCTGCAGCACGGCCGGCGCTTCGAAATTCTCGAGCCGATGGCGGAGCCGACGCACCTGCACGTGGTTGGAGCCGACGCGTGATCCACTACTCGCTCGTCTGCCACAAGGGCCACGACTTCGAGAGCTGGTTTGCCAGCTCCGCCGCCTACGACAAGCAAGTGAAGCGCGGGCTGATCTCATGCCCGCTGTGCGGCTCCGCCAAGGTCGAGAAAGCCATCATGGCGCCACGCTTGGCTCGCAAGGACAAGAGTACCTCCATCGTTGCTCCGGCCGAGGAGAGCGCGCAAGCGCCGACGCCGGTCGCGATGATCTCGCCGCAGGAGAAGGAATTCCGCGCAAAGCTCAAAGAGCTGCGCGATCACCTCACGGCGAATGCCGACAATGTCGGCAAGAAGTTTCCCGAAGAAGCGCGCAAGATGCACTACGGCGAGATCGAGCACCGCTCCATCTTCGGCGAAGCGTCTCCGCAGGACGCCAAGGAACTGCACGAGGAAGGCATCGAGTTTCACCCGCTGCCCGTGCTGCCGGATGAGCGGAATTAGCAAACTGGTCATTCCGGGGCCGGCCGAAGGCCGGAGCCCGGAATCCATAACCCAAGGCCGTGCGAGAATAGATGGTGTCGTGGTTATGGATTCCGGCCCTCGCTTCGCTCGGCCGGAATGACGGAGAGAGATCGTGACCTCCACCACCCTCTCCTCCTGGCAATTCTGGGCGCTCCTCTCCGCCGTCTTCGCCGCCCTCACGGCGATCTTCGCCAAGGTCGGCGTCGACAACGTCAATCCGGACTTCGCGACCTTCGTCCGCACCATCATCATCCTGCTGTGTCTCGGCGCGATCCTTGCGGCGACCGGACAATTCCAGTCGCCCGGCTCGGTCTCGGCGCGCACTTACGCGTTCCTCGCGCTCTCGGGATTGGCGACCGGCGCCTCGTGGGTCTGTTATTTCCGCGCGCTGAAACTCGGCGACGCCTCGCAGGTCGCGCCGATCGACAAGCTCAGCGTGGTGCTGGTGGCGATCTTCGCGTTCCTGTTTCTCGGCGAGCGGCCGTCGTCGCAAAACTGGCTGGGCATCGCACTGATCGCGGCCGGCGCGGTTTTGATCGCTTACAAACGATAGCGCATGATTCCGAAAAGCATGTCCTCGACCCCGATCGGGGATGGGAACCGGTTTTCGGACAAGATTATGCGCACGTGAATCAGTGCACCCAGAGCAGCACCACGACGCCGATCACGATCATCGCCATCCCGACACCCTCGCGCGCGCTGGTCGGCTGCTTGAAGATGAACGCCGAGATCGCCTGCGCGAACAGCACCTCGACCAACGCCAGCGTGCGTACGCTCGCCGCGGTCGCGATCGCGAAGGCGAGGAACCAGAACTGCGATGCAAACGCGCCCATGAAGCCGGCGAACAGCGAGCGGCGCCACTGCGCCGCGATTGCGACCAATACCGGCCGGTCGCGCAGCGCGAGATAGGCGGTCAGCAATGCGGCCTGCAGCACAAGGCCGCAGGCGAGCGTGAAGGTCGCCGCCATCACGAAGCTGCCGGCACTGACATTGAGGATCGCGCCGCGATAGCCGACGGCCGAGACCGCGAACATCGCGCCGGACGCCAACCCGACGAGGGTGGGCTTGATGCCGCCAGTCATGCCGCCGGGCTTCACCGACATGACGAGGACACCGGCGGTCGCAATCACGATCGCAATCATCATCGGCAGGCTGACCGCATCGCCGAGGAAGATCAGCCCGAAGATCGCGACCTGGATCGGCTCGGTCTTGATGTAGGCCACGACGACGACGAATGAACGCCCGCCCATCGCGGCGAGCATCAGCGCG
Organism: Hyphomicrobiales bacterium; assembly: GCA_034669145.1. GTDB lineage: Bacteria > Pseudomonadota > Alphaproteobacteria > Rhizobiales > Xanthobacteraceae > PALSA-894. The sequence goes on along the minus strand of JAXDNY010000198.1, from coordinate 11,197 downwards.
GTCGCGGCGATCTGCGCAAGCGCGCCGACGAGGAGCCAGGGCCAGTAGCTCAGGTTCGGCCGCGGCAGCGCAACGCCGGTAATCAGCGCTATCCCGAGGAGAGAGAGAAGCGCGAAGGGAAATCCGAACAGGAAGCGCACATGCGTCGCGCCGACCGTGCCGAGCGTCGTGGTCAGTTCGCGCTGCATCGCGTTGCGCACGGTCTGTCCTCCCGCGGCGAGCAGCGTGAAGACGACCCAGAGCAAGGGGAGTTCGGTCATGCTTTCTTCTTCCTTCCCCTCGCCCCATAGCCCGTCGAAGACGGGCGTAAACGCCCTGATGGCGGGGAGAGGGTGGCGAAGACCGTAGGTCTGAGGCGGGAGAGGGGCAAGCGCGCTGGATGCATAGCCCCTCTCCCGGCTCGCTAACGCTCGCCACCCTCTCCCCGTAAGAACGGGGAGAGGGGAAAGAAAGGAAACGTAACTACCCCGCCCGCTCCCCCAGCACCATGTAATTCACGTCGGTGTCGGTCGAGAGCTCCCAGCGGTCGGCGATGAGATTGTAGATCACGCCGCGCTCGTCGGTCGTGGCGAGCCCCGCGCGTTCCATGGCGATTTCCAGCTCGTCCGGCGTGACGAACTTGTCCCATTGATGCGTGCCGCGCGGCAGCCAGCGCAGGACGTATTCGGCGCCGACGATCGCCAGTGCGAAGCTCTTGAGCGTGCGGTTGATGGTGGCGGCGATCATCAGGCCGCCCGGCCGCACCATCTCGGCGCAGCGTCTGACGAACAGCTTCACGTCGGCGACGTGCTCGACCACTTCCATCGCCAGCACGATGTCGAAGCGCTCGCCCGCGTCCGCCAGCGCTTCCGCGGTCGTGGCGCGATAGTCGATCGCGAGCCCGCTTTGCCCCGCGTGCAGTTTCGCGGCCGCGATGTTTTTCTCCGCCGGGTCGGCGCCGAGCACAGTCGCGCCAAGCCGCGCCAGTGGCTCGCACAAAATTCCGCCGCCGCAGCCGATATCGAGGATGCGTAAGCCCTTCAGGCAATCGAGTTGTTTCGGATTGCGCTCGAAACGCCGGCATGCCGCATCCCGGATGTAGGCGAGCCGCACCGGATTGAACTTGTGCAGCACCGCCATCTTGCCGCGCGGATCCCACCACTCGTCGGCCAGCGCCGAGAAGCGGGCAACTTCGGCTTCGTCGATGGTGCTACCCGAAATCATACGCGCGCCACCCGTCCCTCGATCGGATAGGCCGGGTCGTTGTAGCCCGGCGCCGCCGCGTGGCCGGTGACGACGAGATCGTTCACGAACGCTTCGTCTTCCCTCGTGAATTTCACGTCGAGCGCCTTCACGTAATCGTCCCACTGCGTCTCGGTGCGCGGACCCGCCACCACGCCGCTCATCAGTCTGTTGTTGAGCACCCAGGCGACCGCCAGATGGTTCGACCCGACGCCGCGCTTTTCCGCGTAAGCCTTGAATTTCTGCGCCGCCGCCAACGTCTCGGGGCGGAATTCGGTTTGCAGGATGCGCTTGTCGGCCCGGCCCGCACGCGTGTCCTTGCCGGCCTCCGCGCCCGGCTGATACTTGCCGGTGAGCACGCCGCGCGCGAGCGGCGAGTAGCTCACCACGCCGAGCCCATAGTTCGCACAGGCCGGCAGGTGCTCGACCTCGGCGACGCGGTAGAGCGCGTGATAATACGGCTGGCTCACGATCGGGCGGTCGATGCCCATCCGGTCGCACAGATTGCAGATTTCTGCGATGCGCCACGACTTGTAGTTCGACACGCCGAAATAGCGGATCTTGCCCTGCTGCTGCAGCGCGCCGAGTGCGCGCACCGTCTGGGCGAGCGGCGTATCGTGATCCTCCTTGTGGAGATAGAGGATGTCGATGAAGTCGGTGCCGAGCCGGCGCAGGCTGTCCTCGCAGCACTGCATCACCCACTTGCGCGATAGCCCCCCGTTGTTCGGCCACGACCCGCGCACGTTCCCAAGCTTCGTTGCGAGCACCCAATCGTGCCGCTGATTGCCGATGGCGCGGCCCGTGATCTCTTCCGACTTGCCGCCAGCGTATCCGTCGGCCGAGTCGATGAAATTGACGCCCTGTTCGCGCGCCTTGGCGACGATGCGCCCGGCCGTCGCCTCGTCGGTCGGTCCCCCGAAATTCATGGTGCCGAGGCAGAGTGGCGAGACCTTCACGCCGCTGCGCCCGAGATTGCGGTAGTCCATCGGAACGGTTTTTCCTGTTGTGGCTTCCTTCTAACGCGGGCTTGACCCGTCCGCTAATCGAGAACATAACGGGAACATCAAGCCGAAGGTGTCACGATGGCTAGACGATCAGAGGCCGAGCCCGACCTGTTTGTCCCGAAAGCCGAGCCGGAAGCAGGCTACCGCAGCCTGACCGCAGCGCGCGAAGATGCGGAGAATTGCCGGCGCTGCCGGCTCTACAAGAACGCGACGCAGACCGTGTTCGGCGAAGGCCCGGCGCACGCAAGGCTCGTGTTCGTCGGCGAGCAGCCGGGCGATCAGGAGGATTTGGCCGGAAAGCCGTTCGTCGGACCGGCCGGACAGATATTCGACCGTGCGCTGGCCGAGGCCGGCATCGATCGCGCCCGCGTCTACGTCACGAATGCCGTAAAGCATTTCAAGTTCGAGCCGCGCGGCAAGCGTCGCATTCACCAGAAGCCGAACAATGCCGAGATCGAGGCCTGCCGCTGGTGGCTCGACAATGAGCTTGGCTTGATCAAGCCGCAGCTTGCCGTCGCGCTCGGCGCGACCGCGGCGCGCGCGCTGACCGGCCGCGATACGACGATCTCGCGTTCGCGCGGCCGGCTGATGCCGTTGCGCAATGGCGTCGAAGGTTTCATCACCGTGCATCCCTCGTTCCTGCTCCGGCTGCCGGACGCTGCGTCGAAGCAGCGGGAATACGCGCACTTCGTCGCCGACTTGAAGCTGGTGGCGCGGCACCTGCCGGAGATCAGGAAGGCGGCGTAGCTCTTTCTTTCCCCTCTCCCTGAAAGGGAGAGGGTGGCGAGCGCGAAAGCGCGAGCCGGGAGAGGGGAAGAAGCAGCGGTTGCCCTCCGCAAACCTCGCCGCTATGGAGTAGCCCGCTTCTTCCCGGGAAACTCCAAGTCTGAAACTCCAGGCCCAATGTCCCGCCTTGTGATGAAATTCGGCGGAACGTCGGTCGCCGATATCGACCGTATCCGCAACGTCGCGCGCCACGTCAAGCGCGAGGTCGATGCCGGCCACGAGGTCGCCGTCATCGTCTCCGCCATGGCGGGCACGACCAATCAACTCGTCGCCTGGGCGCGCGAGGCTGCACCCCTGCATGACGCGCGCGAATACGATGCGGTGGTCGCCTCGGGCGAGCAGGTCACCGCCGGGCTGCTCGCGATCGTGCTGGAAGGCATGGGCGTGAACGCACGCTCGTGGCTGGGCTGGCAGTTGCCGATCCTCACCTCGCATGCGCACGGCTCCGCGCGCATCGAGGACATCAACGGCGCCGATTTGATCAAGCGCTTCCGTGAGCGCAACGAAGTCGCCGTCATCGCGGGCTTCCAGGGGCTGCACAAGGAGACCGGCCGCGTCACCACGCTCGGACGCGGCGGCTCGGACACTTCGGCGGTTGCGATCGCGGCGGCCATTCAGGCCGACCGCTGCGACATCTACACCGACGTCGACGGCGTCTACACGACCGACCCGCGCGTCGTGCCGCGCGCGGCCCGCATGGAGAAGATCGCGTTCGAGGAAATGCTCGAGATGGCTTCGCTCGGCGCCAAGGTGATGCAGGTGCGCTCGATCGAGCTTGCGATGGTGCACAATGTGCGGGTCTTCGTGCGCTCCAGTTTCGAAAAGCCGGAGGACATCGACCCGATGTCCAATCATCCGCCCGGCACAATGATTTGCGACGAGAGTGAGATCATGGAACAGCAGGTCGTTACCGGCATCGCCTTCTCCAAGGACGAGGCGCAAATCTCGATCCGCCATGTGCCCGACAAGCCGGGGGTCGCGGCGGCGATCTTCGGACCGCTGGCGGAAGCCAACATCAACGTCGACATGATCGTGCAGAACGTCTCGGCGGACGGCGCGACGACCGATCTCACCTTCACGGTCCCGGCCTCGGATTACGACCGCGCCAATGCGGTGATCGTGAAGTCGCGCCAGGCGATCCGCTACGATCACCTCGACGGCTCGACCGATGTCGCCAAGGTGTCGGTGATCGGCATCGGGATGCGCAGTCATGCCGGTGTCGCGGCGCAAGCCTTCAAGGCGCTCGCGGGCCGGCAGATCAACATCCGGGCGATCACGACCTCGGAGATCAAGTTCTCGCTGCTGATCGACGCGGCCTATACGGAGCTTGCGGTGCGCACGCTGCACAGTTTGTATGGGCTGGACAAGTAACTCCGTGTGTCCCGGGCGCGGCGCAGCATGAAATGATGCGACGCAGACCCGGGACCCCGGTTTCTTGACCAAAGAAGTAACCGGGGTCCCGCATCTGCGGTGCACCGCTGCGCGCTGCACCGCGTGCGGGACACGGAAAGTCAAAATGTCCCTGCCTCCCCTCTCCTACGCGCAGCGCTTCGAGGACTTCCATCTCTGGCGTGCGCTCGGCGATATCCCGAACGGTTTCTACGTCGATGTCGGCGCGGGACATCCGGTCTACGACAACGTCTCGTTCGCGTTCTATCTTAGCGGCTGGTGCGGCATCACGGTCGAGCCCAACCCGGCGCTCGCCGAACTTGGCCGCGCGGTGCGCCCGCGCGACCGGCTGTTCGAGGGACTGTGCGGCGCAGCCGCCGGCGAGGCGACGCTCTATCTGCAACGCGAATTCCACGGCCTCTCGACCACCATCGCCGAACACGCACGCGGCGCCGAAAAGGAAACCGGCCGCACCGCCGAGGCGGTGACGCTTCCGATGACCACGCTGGCGGCGTTGTGCGAAGCGTCGCATGCGCCTGCGAGGTTCGAATTTCTGAAAGTGGACGTCGAAGGCGCCGAGGCGGACGTGTTGCGCGGGGCGGACTTTGCGCGCTTTCGTCCCCTAGTGATCGTCGTCGAGGCGATCAAACCACTCTCGCTGGCGCCGGCTTGGGACGAATGGGAGCCGCTGCTGGCGCGGCACGGCTACGCCACCGTCTGGGACGACGAGCTCAACCGCTATTATGTCGCCGAGGAGGCTCGCGCGCTTAACTCCCGCCTCACCGCAGGCCCGAAGTGGTACGCCGACGGCCCACAGATCGGAAACTTCAAGCCGGCCGGCGACGATCCGGCGCACCCCGATCATCGTCTGGCGCGGCTGCTCGCTGACGCCGGCCTTCCGCACGAGGATTTCGCCAAGCTGCCGCTGATGGATCGCTCGGCCCTGCTCGGCATGCTCACCGCCGGCACCACCGGCCTCGACCGGCCCGCAAATGCATCGGATATCGCCGCCGTCACGGCGCGCCTGTTCGCTCCTCCCGCGCCGCAACAGACGGCCCCGCCGACAGGGCAAACCATTCGCGGCATTTATCGGCAGATCATCGATTCCGATGCATTTCGCGCATCCTGCGGCCGGATCGCGGCCAGCTATGCGTGGTGACGCCGCTTTGTCTTGCCCCCGACATGTGCCATTCGTTATACGGCGCTGAATAGGTCGCGGGCCGGACACTCCCCGCGATTATTCTCGAGAAATGCCGATCCGGGGGCGCCCTGCCGGGCCCCGGTTCAAAGACGACGCAAGGACTGAAGCGATGCGTGGCGCGCTCGGCGGTCCACGCGTGCTGTTGCGCCGGCTCCGCGAGGTGATGGCGGAACCGGTCAGCGCGCAGGAACGCCTCAACAAGATCGTGGTGCTGATCGCCGCCAACATGGTTGCGGAGGTCTGCTCGATCTATGTGCTGCGCGTCGACGGCACGCTCGAACTGTACGCCTCGGAGGGCCTGAACGCCGACGCCGTCCACGTCACCGTGCTGCGCCAGGACGAAGGCCTCGTCGGCCTGGTGGCGAGCGAGGCGAAGTCGCTCAACCTCTCCGACGCCCAACACCATCCGGCCTTCTCGTTCCGCCCGGAGACCGGCGAAGAAATCTACCACTCGTTCCTCGGCGTCCCGATCCTGCGCGCCGGCAATACGCTCGGCGTGCTGGTGGTGCAGAACCGCGCCTCGCGCTCGTATTCGGAGGACGAGGAAGAAGCGCTGCAGACCACCGCGATGGTGCTCGCCGAGACCATCGCATCGGGAGAACTGTCCGCGCTCGCCAAGCCCGGCCTCGAACCCGCGGCGCACCGGCCGTTGCAGCTCGAAGGCCTCTCGATCTCCGACGGCATCGGGCTCGGCCATGTGGTGCTGCACGAGCCGCGCGTGGTCGTCACCAAGCTGATCGCCGACGATCCGCAAAAGGAATTGCAGCGCCTCGATGCCGCGCTCAATACGCTGCGCGCCGACCTCGACGTGATGCTGGAGCGGCGCGACGTCGCCGACGGCGGCGAACACCGGGAGGTGCTCGAAGCCTACCGCATGTTCGCCCACGATCGCGGCTGGATGCACAAGATGCACGAGGCGGTGACCACGGGCCTGACCGCAGAGGCCGCGGTGGAGCGCGTGCAGTCCGACAACCGCGCCCGCATGATGCGCCAGACCGATCCGTACCTGCGCGAGCGCCTGCACGATCTCGACGATCTGGCGAACCGGCTGATGCGCCAGCTGGTCGGGCGCGATCACGCGCCCTCGCGCGAGCAGCTTCCCGACAACGCCATCTTGGTGGCGCGCGCCATGGGCCCCGCTGCGCTGCTCGACTATGACCGCAAGAAATTGCGCGCGCTGGTGCTGGAAGAAGGCGGACCGACCTCGCACGTGTCGATCGTGGCGCGTGCGCTCGGCATCGCGGCCGTCGGCCAGATCGCGAATGCCACCGGCCTCGTCGATCCGGGCGACCCGATCATCGTCGACGGCGCCATGGGCCATGTCTACGTGCGCCCGACGCCCGACGTGGAAAAGAACTACGCCGACCGCGTGCGCCTGCGCGCGCGCCGGCAGGCGCAATATGCGGCGTTGCGCGAGCGGCCGACCGTCACCAAGGATGGCGAGAAGATCTCGCTGCTGCTCAACGCCGGCCTGCTGGTCGACCTGCCGCACATCGCCGAGACCGGCGCGAGCGGCATCGGGTTATTCCGCACCGAACTGCAGTTCATGGTGGCGGCTTCGCTGCCGCGCATGAACGAGCAGCTCGCGCTCTACCGCCAGGTGCTCGACGCCGCGGAGGACCGGCCGGTCACGTTCCGCACGCTCGACATCGGCGGCGACAAGATCCTGCCCTATATGCGTTTCGAGGAAGAGGAAAATCCGGCGCTCGGCTACCGCGCGATCCGCCTCGGCCTCGACCGGCCGGGCCTGTTGCGCAGCCAGATCCGCGCGCTGCTCGACGCCGCCTCGGGGCGGGAGCTGCGCATCATGTTTCCGATGGTCACCACGGTGGACGAATTCGACCAGGCCAAGGGCTATGTCGAGCGCGAGCTCACGCACTTGCGCCGCCATGGCCACACACTGCCCGAGCGGGTGCATGTCGGAGTCATGGTGGAGGTGCCGGCGCTACTCTATCAACTCGACGAATTGCTGGCGCGCGTCGACTTCCTGTCGATCGGCTCGAACGATTTGGCGCAGTTCATGTTCGCGGCCGACCGCAGCAACGTCCATCTCGCCAACCGCTTCGACCCGCTGTCGCCGCCCTTCCTGCGCGCGCTGAAATTCATCGTCGACAAGGCGCGCGCCGCCGCAAAGCCGGTGACGCTGTGCGGCGAGCTCGCCTCGCAGCCGATCGGCGCGCTGGCGCTGATCGCCATCGGCTACCGTTCGATGTCGGTGTCGGCGTCGTCGGTCGGGCCTGTGAAAGCAATGGTGCTCGATCTCGATGCCGCCAAGGCGAGCGCGCTGATGGCTCCGCTGCTCGACGGAACCACGCACAAGGGCACTGTGCGGGAAAAGCTCGAAAGCTTCGCGGGGGGCGAAGGGCTGCAGCTTTAATTATTCGAACGGGAACGGACGCGATGTGATGTCCTCGAACGAGTACGGGCAGGTTTCGGGGAAGGTCTTGAGGCTAAGCTCGGTTTCATTGGCGGCTTCAAGTCGCGCTTTGCGATAGCCCCGTGCAATTGCTTCACTGATACGTGGTTTCAGGCCCGGGTTGTCGGCCAGTACATCCTCAAGCTCAACCCGCTGCGTTGCTATGGTAGCGCTCCAGCTTCGTGATCTTCGCTCAAGCTGATGGTCCCATTTCAGCACGTGCATGATCAGCACTTTGAAAGCACTCTCAAGCTTGTTGAACTGTTCCCGCCCCAAGGATTCGATCTCCTCCGCGACGTTCTCCCGATCAACCTCGCTCCAGCGTCCTTCGCGCACCAGCCGCCCCTGTTCCTGCGACCAGGAGTAAAAATCGCTGTCGTAACCGGCACTTTCTTTTTCCAGCGTGTCCGACCCGGCTCTGCCATGTGTGCTGCGGCCCGCCATTTCAGGCTCCTTGTTCGGGGAAATCATAGCATACCCCCGGGTAACCGCGTATCCCGCTTGGGGGTGGCAATCCGGCCGTCAAAGCATATATAGTGCTGCATCAGTTGAATGACCGTCATTCAAATTAACCATCACCCTTAGCCGAAGATGTCATCATGCGTAGTGCCGCCGCAAAAAAGCCTGTCGTGACTTCTCCCGTCGAAGCGCCTCGCGCCGCCGCTCCTGTCGTGCGCCAGCCGGGCGGGTTCGATTATTTCGGCGAAGCCGAGCTGTTCCCGACCAATAACCGCAAATACAAGCGCGCCGCCTTCGGCTACCGGCGTTTTGCCAAGGCCGCGGAAGCGATCCGCTTTGCCATCGAGCAGCTTCCCTCGGAGGCGCTGGCCGGCGCCTATCTGGAGGTTCGCGAGCAGCGGTTCGACCGCCATGGCATCCAGCGGCTCTACGAGAGCGACGCCTATCCGCTGCCGCGGCGCAAGGCGGAGGCCTAGCTCCGCCTCCTCCGGCTCGGATCGAGCCGTGCGTGAGCTGCTTCTGCCAATAATCGTCTTTGGCGGATCGCGGCGATTCCGGATAATGCTTTCCGGATCGCCGGTCCGGCTGACAGACGCATGATCACGCTGCCCCAATCCAAGCTCGACGCGCTGGTGTCGCGCCTGCATACGGTCGAGGCCGACCTCGCGGGCGGCCCGGACCGCGAGAGCTATGTGAAGCTGTCGCGCGAGTTCTCCGAGCTCAACCCGCTGGTCGAGTCGATCAAGGCCTATCAGGCGGTCGAAAACGAGATCGCCGATCTCGACGCGATGCTCGCCGATGCGTCGACCGATGCCGAGATGCGCGCGCTCGCCGAAACCGAGAAGCCCGCATTGCAGGCGCGTCGCGATACGCTCGCGCACAAGATCCGCATCGCGCTCATCCCCAAGGACGCGATGGACGAGCGCAACGTGATCCTGGAAATCCGCGCCGGCACCGGCGGCGACGAGGCCTCGCTGTTCGCCGGCGACCTGTTCCGCATGTACGAGCGCTTCGCCGCCCGGAACGGCTGGAAAGTCGAGGTCGTCTCGGCGAGCGAGGGCGCTGTCGGCGGTTACAAGGAAATCATTGCTGAAGTGCAGGGGCGCGGCGCCTTCGCCAAGCTCAAGTTCGAGTCCGGTGTGCATCGCGTGCAGCGCGTGCCGAATACGGAGACGCAAGGCCGCATCCATACCTCGGCCGCCACCGTCGCGGTGCTGCCGGAAGTCGAAGAGGTCGACATCAAGATCAACCCGAGCGATCTCAAGGTCGACACCATGCGCTCCGGCGGCGCGGGAGGTCAGCACGTCAACAAGACGGAATCCGCCATCCGCATCACGCATCTGCCGAGCGGCATCGCGATCGTCGTGCAGGAGGAGCGCTCGCAGCACAAGAACCGGGCAAAGGCGATGGCAACGTTGCGGGCACGGCTTTACGATGCCGAAAAGCAGAAGCTCGATTCAGAACGCGCCGCGGCCCGCCGCGGCCAGGTCGGCAGCGGGGACCGTTCGGAGCGCATCCGCACCTACAATTTTCCGCAAGGACGCGTGAGCGATCACCGCATCAACCTCACGCTCTACAAGCTGCCACAGATCCTGGACGGCGAGGCACTGGGCGAGATCATCGACGCGCTGGTGCAGGAGCATCAGGCCGAATTGCTCGCCGCGGAAGACGCGTGATCGCGGCTTTGGGCGGCGTCTCGGTTGCGCAGGCACGCCGCGCCCTGGCGGAGCGATTTCGCGCAGCGGGCATCGAGTCGCCGGAGCTCGATGCGCGCGTTCTGATCGGTCATGCGCTCGGGGTCGATCATGCGGGTCTCGCGGCAGCCGCGACGCAGCAGCTCTCGGACCTGACGGCGTCCGAGATCGAGCGGCTTGGGGCGCGCCGCGTGTCCGGCGAGCCGGTCGCACGCATCGTCGGCAAAAAAGAATTCTGGAGCCTGCCGCTCGCCGTCACACCTGCCGTGCTGGTCCCGCGACCCGAAACTGAAACGGTCGTCGAACTGGCGCTTGCGTTCCTTGAGCAGGATGGCGAACGCACGCGCGCGCTGCGCATTGCCGATCTCGGAACCGGATCGGGCGCGATCCTGCTGGCGCTTCTGTCCGAACTTCCGAACGCGCAGGGTATCGGGACCGATATCGATGCGAATGCACTCGGCGTCGCGCGTGCGAACGCGCGGCAACTCAGACTTGGCGGGCGCGCCGAATTCGTAGTCTCCGATTATGGCGCGGCGCTCCAAGGCCCCTTCGACATCGTCGTCTCCAATCCGCCCTATGTGGCAAGCGCCGGCATTGCCGGGCTCGCGCCAGAGGTACGCGACCATGATCCGCGCCACGCACTCGATGGCGGCGCTGATGGGCTTGCGGCCTACCGCGCTATCGCGGCTGACGCGCCGCGGCTGCTTCAGCCCGCCGGCCATCTGGTGGTTGAGATCGGCGCCCGACAGGAGCGCGAGGTCGCCGAATTGTTTGCGGCAGCAGGGCTTGCAATCGCCGGGACGCGCCACGACCTTGCCGGTATGGCGCGTGCGATCGCCGCCAAGACGGGCTGATTGCAACGCATTGGTGACAATACGGAGCAAGTTCCACCACGGTATCGAAGGCCAAAAAACCGCTTGGAATGTCGCAAAAGACCGATTAGGGTCGGGTCACGGAATCGATCCCAGATTGGGTAGCGCACTGCCTCAAAAGGCCCGGAGCGAGGCTCCGTGAGGCGGCGGTGCGG
>JAXDNY010000197.1:0-2931 GCA_034669145.1 Hyphomicrobiales bacterium | reverse complement strand
TTCGCGCAGATGCTGCACCGCGACCGTCGTGCGCGGCAGCTGCATCAGCGACAGGATGCCTTCCTGCATGCGGGCGCCGCCCGAGGCGGCGAACATGATGAAGGGCGTACCGCGCCGCACCGCCATCTCCAGGCCCACGATCACCGCCTCGCCGGCTGCCATGCCGAGCGAGCCGCCCATGAAGTCGAAATCCTGCACGCCGATGACGACCGGCAGGCCCTCGAGTTTGCCGAAGCCGAGCTTGATCGCATCGTTCAGCCCGGTCTTGGTGCGGGCATCCTTGAGGCGGTCCGAATAGCGGCGCTCGTCGCGGAACTTGAGCGGATCGACCGGCACCTCCGGCACGCCGATGTCAAACCAGGTTTCGCCGTCGAACATCGATTTCAGCCGCGCGGTCGCGCTCATGCGCATGTGGTAGTTCGACGACGGAATGACGAACTGGTTCGCCTCGACGTCCTTGTAGAACACAAGCTGCCCGGTCTCGGGGCACTTGATCCACATGTTCTCCGGCGTCTCGCGCTTGAGCAGCGAGCGGATCTTCGGCCGGACGACGTTGGTGAGCCAGTTCATGACCGGAGATGTAATCCCGAAAGCGGGACAAATCTAGGCGCGTTTTCGCGCGTGTTTTCGCTTTGTCCCGACGCGGGCGAGCGCGCGGGTCGACGGCATGCGTTTGTCGGTTTCGTCGCGCGCGAGATTCACGATTGTCGCGAGCAGCACCGCGCGCACCGTTGCGATATCGGCCGGGCGCACGCCGCGCACCGCGATGTTGTTGACCTCCTCGGCGAGCGGCACCAAGCGGTCTTTCAGCGACCGCCCCTTCGGGGTGAGGAACACGTGAACCTTTTTGCCGTCCCCGCCGTGCCGGCGGCGAATGTAGCCGAGCCGCTCCATCGCCTTGAGCGCCGAAAACGTCGTCGGCTCCATCACGCCGGCCTGCTCGCTCAATTCACGCTGGGTCAGGCCGTCCCCTTCCCACAGGATGCGCAGAAAGGTCCAGTGGCCGAACGAGACCTGGTGCGCCGCAAGCCGCATTTGCAACGCGCGCACGAGTGCGCGCGTTGCGTCCTTCACCAGAGGCGCGAGGCGATCGTTCGGCACCGCTTCGCGCCAGTGGCGCAGGATGGTGTCGGCGCCGGATGCGCGAACACGGCTCACGGCAGGCCGACCTGCCGGGTGAGCGCAATATCGCTTCCGGCTCTGGCTGATTGCAGCATCGCGAGACACACTTCGAGGGTCGCCATCCCCCACGCGCCGTCGTGCGGCGGTGGTTTGCCGTGGACTACCGCCGCATAAAGCTCGTCGATGACTTCGGCACGCGGAATGGTCGGCGGCGTCAGCGGATCGAGGCGCGCGCCGCCGTTCTGGTAGACCATCACGCCGTTCGGCATGGGGCGCAGGTCGGCGCGCTCGCAGCTCACGACGATCGTGCCGAAGTGCTGGTGCGATAATCCCTGTTCGGCGGCCGGCTGGTACGCGGCGCCGCCGTAATTACGCGCGTTCTTGAACGCGGCCTCCTCGGCGGCGCTCGCGAAGCGCTGCGGCGTACGTGCATAGGCTACCTTCGTCTGCCCCATTTCGCCGACCCAGCCCTGAAACTCGTCCGAGTCGAAGTGCCCGTAGCCTCCATAGGTGAGCGAGGCGAACGCGCCGTTCGCGAAGGTGAGCAGCGCCATATAGGCGCCTTCCGTCGGCCGGGTGGCATCCCACGCACCCGTTGCGGCACGGACACTTTTGACCACTCCGCCGCCGAGCAGGCGCACGATGTCGACCTGATGCGCCGCCTGATTGAATACCGCGCCGCCGCCCTGCGCCGTGTCGAGTTCTTCCGGGCGGCGTGGACGCACGAGAAAATCCGTGTAGTTGAACGCACTGATCATGCGTACCGCGCCGAAGGCGCCACTCGCGATGAGTTTGCGAGCATGAAGAATCGGCGCATCGAACGAATGGCTGTGCCCGACGATCAGATGGACGTTCGCGCGCTTGGCGGCGTCGATCATGGCGGCGCAGTCTTGCAGCGTCAGCGCCATTGGCTTTTCGACCAGCACGTGCTTGCCGTACTGCGCCGCAAGTGCCGCATGGCGCGCGTGGTGCTGATGCGGCGTTCCCACATAGATGATTTCCGCCGCCGGGTCGGCGCAAAGTTCCTCGACAGTCCCGTAGGTTTTTGCGGAGAAATCCGCCGCGAAGCGCGCCCGCGCCTCGGCGCGCGAGTCGGCCGCCGCGACCAGCGCAACACGCGCATCGCGCAGAAATGTCGGCAGCATGACCGTGAAGGCCCGTCCGAGGCCCGCGACCCCGAGCCGCAGCTTGCGTTCCTCTACCTTACCCACCGTTGCCCCGCGCGCAGCTTTTCGCTAGAACGACTTAGATATCTAAGTTACGGCGCGCGACGTGAAACGTAAAGCCGCGCCGGAGGGAAACGCCATGACCCCTGACGAAAACGACCTGCTGTGCCGCGTTACCGGCAATGCCCCGATGGGGCAGATCATGCGCCGCCACTGGATCGCGGCATGCCTGTCGGAAGAAGTCGCCGAGCCGGACGGCGCGCCCGTGCGCGTCAAACTGCTCGGCGAAAGCCTCGTGGTCTTCCGCGACTCGAAGGGCCGGCTCGGCGTTCTCGACGAATACTGCTCGCACCGGCGCGCCTCACTGGTCTACGCCCGCAACGAGGAATGCGGGCTGCGCTGCCTCTATCACGGCTGGAAATTCGACGTGGAGGGCAACGTGGTCGAGATGGCCTCGGAGCCGGCCGAAAGCAGCATCCCGCAGCGCGTGAAGCACAAGGCCTATCCGGCGCGCGAGGCCGGCGGTTTCGTGTGGTGCTACATGGGGCCGGCCGGCGAGATGCCGGAATTCGAGGCACCGGCGTTCGCGCCGACGCCGGCTGCCCGCGTCTCCGCCACCAAGGTCCGGGTGCGCTGCAACTGG
>JAXDNY010000196.1:0-7625 GCA_034669145.1 Hyphomicrobiales bacterium | reverse complement strand
TTGATCAGCACGAAGTCGCCCACCGTTTGCGTGCCGGCGGAAATCCCCCAGACGCACATCACCATCACTGCGGTAAGCCCCGCGGTGAAGATCGCCGCCTGTCCGGCATTGAGGACGGCGAGCGACGTGTAGGCCTGGACGCTCGCGTCCTCGTAGCGCGCCATGGTGCGATCATAGCGCCCCGCCTCGCGCTCTTCGGCGACGAAATATTTCACGGTCTCGTAATTGAGCAGCGAATCGATCGCCTTGGTGTTGGCGTCGCTGTCCGACTCGTTCATCTTGCGGCGGATGCTGATGCGCCACTCGGTCGCGTAGTAGGTGAAGGCCATGTAGAGGGCGACCGTCACCACGATGATCAGCACGTAGCGCCAGTCGAACATCCACAGCAGCACGCCGACGATCAGCGCGAGTTCCACGATGGTCGGCACGAGCTGCAAGATCACCATCCGCACGATGGTCTCGATTGCGTTGCGCCCGCGTTCGAGCACGCGCGTCAGTCCGCCGGTCTTGCGCTCCAGATGGAAGCGCAAGGATAGCTCGTGCATGTGCTGGAACGTGATCAGCGCAAGCCGGCGCACCGCATGCATCGCGACCTTGGCGAACAGCCCGTCGCGCACCTGCGTCAACACCGCCATGACAATGCGCGTGCCGCCATACGCGATCGTCAGCAGGATCGGCGCTGCGAACATCCAGATCGCCCACGAGGGCGCGCCTTCGGGCGCATGAACTTCACCGGTCAGCGCATCGACGGCCCACTTGAAGGTGAACGGGACCGCGATGGTGGCCAGCTTGGCGAGGAACAGCAGCACGGTCGCCAGCATCACGCGCGATTTCAGGTCGGCGCGATCCGAGGGCCAGATAAACGGCCACAGATGCGCGAGCGTGCGCAGCAGCGCGCCGCGCTCTGCGGAAACCGGCTTGAAGCTCGCGGGAGGATGCGGCGCGTTCATGAATTCTGGAATCGGTCCAAGTTTGCCCCGCACATATAGGGGGTTTGGGCACCGCGGGCACCCTTCCCGATTTGCGCTGCGGCTATCAGTCCGGAATGCGCAGGATCAATGGCCCGGGCTGCACGTAGGGCACGAGCGGCACCAGCCGTGGGCGCGGGCCGCGAATGACCGTGAGCAGCGGATGCGCGGCCGGTTGCAGCGGCTCGACGCGGCCGACGAGCGCGTAGCGCGGGCCGCGCAAGCCGCGCAGCACGATGATCGGCGGCGCGTCGGTAGCGGTTGGCGCAGCCAGAGGACCGGGCGGCAGCGCCGCCAGCCTCGCGTTCTCTTTCGGTTTCTCTGCGGCGGGTGCGCGCGACGCGACGGGGCGCTGGCGGCCGCCGCGGATCACGGTGATCTGCGGCGCGTCGGGCACGACCGGAGCGGCACGCGGCGCCGCACGAGGCCCCGCTGTTTCGCTCGGGGGAAGCGCGGCGAGCTTTTCCGGGACTGCTGCCGGTTGGGTTGCGGGCGGCGAAGCGGGCGGCGGCTGATTCTCTTGTGGCGCGGCGCGCAGAATGCGCGGCGCGGGCGGGCGGCTTTCAACCGGTGGCGCAGCGACAATCGCGCGCGGCGGTTCGGCCACCGGACTGGCAGGTGGCACGTCCGGCTTCGGTGGCACGACGGCCGGGATTTCGGTTCGCGATGACTCTGCGGGCGGCGCAACAGCAACGATAGTCGGACGCGCGGGCTGAACCGGCGCAGTCACCGTATTCGAGGCGTCGGGCGGCGGCGCGGGCGATGCGGCCACACTCGGCGCCGCGGCAACTGGCGGCGCGACGGGTGACGGTTGAGGCGCAGGCCGCGCCGCAACAGGTTTATCCGCCTGTGATTTCGGCGCGGGCGCGTTCGGGGTCGCGATGGCCGGAGGTGAAGGCTGGACCGGCGGAGCTGCGGCAACCTTTGGAGGCGGGGGCGAGGCGACCGGCGCAGGAGCCGCCGGCGCAGCGACCGGTGCTTCACTCTTTGGCGGCGCAGTTTTCGGAGCAGCGGCAATCGCAGGCGGCGCCTTGGCCTCTGCCGATGCTGACGGCGCGGTCTGCCCAGGAGGCGGAGCCGGGGACGGCGTGGACGCGACGGCGGCCGGCGGTGCCGCGATTGGCGGCGTCGGCTCGCTGCGTGCCGGCGGCTGAACGGCCGCGACGGCTGGCGCGTCTGACGGCTTCGCACTCGGGCCAGGAGCTGGCGCCGCGACGACTGGTGGCGCGGGTGGCGCGTTGGCCTGCGCCGATGCTGATGGCGCGCCCTGCCTCGGAGGCGGAGCAGGCGGCGGCGCGGATACGGCGGCAGCTGGGGCTTCGGTGGGTTTTGCGCTCGGGCCAGGACTCGGATCAGTAGCTGGCGCCGCAACGACGGGTGGCGCGGACGGCGCAGTTGGTTCGGTCGCCACCACGGATGGCGGAGGCAATGCGGCTGGAGCGCTCACAACCGGCGGGGGAGCCTCTGCTTCCTTCACCGGCGGCACAATCACGAGCGGCGGTCCAGGCGTGGTCATCGCGATCGGCGGCGGCGCCTCGGGCTCGTACGACCAGATCACCGCATAGCCGAGCGCGCCGGCCGATACGCCGGCCGCCACCATGGCCACATAACCCACGCCCGCGCGCGTCATCGAGATTCTGCCGTCCGCCCCATCCGGCGAAGTTTAGCAGCGATCCGGACAATACAACGAAAAAATAGCCCGATTTTGCGGTTCCGAGTTCCGGTTCCGACTGCCCAAAAGGTCGAATCAGCGCGTCTTGACCCCTTGGGAGGGGCGATGCCACATCCCCCTCATGAGCAAGATTCGGACGGTTTGCGTCTATTGCGGCTCCAGCCCGGGCACGGACCCGGCCTTCATGGAAGCGGCACGCCGTTTCGGTGAGCTTTTGGCCCTCGACGGCGTCGGTCTCGTCTATGGCGGCGGTTCACGCGGCCTGATGGGCGCGGTCGCGACAGCCGTGCTCGACCATGGCGGTCACGTCACCGGCATCATCCCGGAATTCCTGCAAAACCGCGAGCAGACCCTGAAGCGCGCGCAGGAAGTCATCATCACGCCGGACATGCATGTCCGCAAGCAGACGATGTTCGATAAGGCCGACGCGTTCGTGGCGCTGCCGGGCGGGATTGGCACGCTGGAGGAACTGGTCGAGCAGCTCACCTGGGCGCAGCTCGGGCGGCACAAGAAGCCGATCCTGATCCTGAACATCAGGGGGTTCTGGGATCCACTCTGCGCCCTGCTCGATCATATGCGCGGCATGGAGTTCATCCGGGCCGAGCTTGGCGTCGCGCTGCTCGTCGCCGAGACGCCGGACGAGATACTGCCCAAGCTGCGCAAGGCGGCGGCACAGGTCAGCGAGAGCGAGAAGCAGGGCAAGCCCGAGACCGTCGAGCGGATGTAACTACCGGACCGGCAGCCGGTAGCTGCCGTCGATCGATTCCTTGCCGTTGAGCACGGCACCGATCAGATCGTCCGTCAGACGACGCGCAATCGGCAATCGATAGTGCAGCCCGTCCCAATAATTTTCGTCATTCCGCGTGATCGGCGAAGCAATACGCCAATCGATGACCTTCGCGCCCCGCGCGCGGCCGATCGCCGCGATGCGCGCCTTGCATTCAGCCTCGACCGCGGCGTCGCGCGTGCCGGGCCAGGCCTGCGCGGCGACGTGCACCGGCATGAAGGCAAGCACCTTGGTGGTGGCGGCGGGCAACTCGCCGAGCATCGCGTCCATCCAGGCGAGCGCGGGGAATTTCAGCGCGCGCTTCTCTTCGTCGGATAGAGACGGCGGCGGCACGTCGGGTAGCAGCTGCGGCGTTCGCCCCGTCCAGATGCCGGGCCGCGCGCGCGCGAGATTGTAGTCGCTCTCCGGCGGCGTAAAGACCTCGAAGCCGTCGTAGCGGCTGCGCGCGCGATAAAGCCCGAGGTGATAGCCGACGAGGCGCGCTGCGATCTCGAGCGTGCCGCTGTTGAACAGGTTGGCGTAGTCGTTCCAGCGGTCGTCATCGTAGAGCCATTCGGGAAAACCGTGCCGCATGCGGTCGCGGTCCGCGTTCGGATCGCACCAGCCGTCGTCGATCCCGACGATCAAAACTTTCGGCGTGCCCGCGTGGCGCCGGAAATACTCGAACGTGCGCCACTGCTCCCAGGCGCTCGAGGCGTTCATCGCCATGTTGGCAAAGCGCGCCGCGAATGGACCGTTGAGCTGTTCGGGATCGATCAGCCGCGCGGTCGAGGAGCCGACGATGATCGAGTCGAAGCGCTTGCTGCGCATCACCTGCGGATAGGCAAAGCGCTGGCTGCCGCTCACCAGCGGCCGCTCGATCGGGAGCGAGAACGGCACCATGTCGTAAGGGTCGAGCAGCAGGATGAACAGCGCCGCGCTAACGATGCCGCCGACGAACGTGCCGAGAAACAGATTGACGAAGGGGCGCCAGCCACCGCGCGCCGCAACATCGGTCTGTGGGTGCGTCTGTTGCAGCATCGTCAGAACTGGAAATAGATGAAGTTGACCGGCGCACCTTTGCCGACCTCGAAGACGCAGAACGCCGCGAGCAGCGCTGTCGCGACCGCGATCAGCGGCATCGGGCGCAGCAGGCGGTCTTTCATCTCATGCGCCGAGGGGATGAGCGCGCTCGCGAGTCCTGCGATCGCGATCAGTTTCGCCTCCGCCAGCACACCGCCGAATCCGTTCAAGCCGACGAGAGAACCAAGGATCGAGCCGGCCGACGCAAAGCCAGCCGCGCGGAACACGACCCATCCGACGAGCACGAACAGCATGGTGATCGCCCAGCCGGCGAGCGCCGGCAAGGGGCGTCCGAGCTGTTGCCATGCGCGGCAGACGATCAACCCGATCCCGTGCCACAGCCCCCAGGCGACATACGTCCACCCTGCCCCATGCCACAGCCCGCACAGCCCCATCGTGATGATGGTCGCGAGCGCGTAGCGCGCCGCGCCGTGACGGCTGCCGCCGAGCGGGATGTAGAGATAGTCGCGCAGGAAGTTCGAGAGCGAGATGTGCCAGCGGCGCCAGAAATCGCGCAGGTCGGTCGACAGATACGGGCGGCGGAAATTCTCCGGCAACACCAGTCCGAACAGCAGCGCCGAGCCGATCGCCATTTCGGTATAGGCGGAGAAGTCGAGGAAGAGCTGAAACGAAAAGGCGAGCGCCGCAGTCCACGCTTCGCCGAAGTCGAGCACGCGTTGCGCGCCTTGCGCGAACAACTGGTCGACGGTCGGGGCGAGCCGGTCGGCGAGCAGCACCTTCTTGCCGAACCCCACCGTGAAAATCACCAGGCCCGCAGCGATCCGCGCCCACATCCCGTCGCGCAACGGGTTCTCGGCAAACTGCGGCACCAGCTCGTTGTGCCGCACGATCGGCCCGGCGATCACATGCGGGAACACCAGCACGAACAGCGCGAACGGCCGGAACGGATAGAGCGGCGCGTTCCCCCGCATGCGGTCGACCAGATAGGAGATGAGCTGGAACGAGAAGAAGCTGATGCCGATCGGCAGGATCAGATGCGCGCGCGGGAACGCAATTCCGCTCGCGGTCTCGAACGACGCAAGCAGGAAATCGAGATACTTGAACGTGCCGAGCGATGCGAGATTGAGAACGACGCCGACGATGAGCCAGGCTCTCGCGCCGGTTCGCTCATAGGCAAGTGCGAGCAGCCAGGTCGCGGTGATCTGGCCGACCACGAGAATGATGAAGCGCGGGTCCCACCAGCCGTAGAAGAACAGCGATGCGGCGATCAGCACCCATTGGCGCGCAGCCGCCGAGCCCGCCGCTGCGTAATACAGCGCGACGGTGAGCGGCAGGAACGCGAGCACATAGATCTGGCTCTGGAACAGCATGCAGCCTGTGTCGGCGATGCCGAAATGCGCGTCAAGCCGCGGGCACGAACGTCACCGCCTCGATGCGGTTGCCGTCCAGGTCGCGGATGAAGGCCGCATAGTAGCCGTTCGGCCCGTCATGCGCGCGCAAGCCGGGTGCACCGTCGGAGCGGCCGCCGTTCGCGAGCGCCGCTTCGTAAAACGCATCGACCAGATCCGTCGAGCGCACGCGCAGGCAGACATGCGCGCCGGGATGGGCGGGCAGCGGCGCCATCTCGGGCCGCGCGTTGAGCCAGAACTCGGAATATGTCTTGCCGAAGCCGACCGTCGAGCCGCGCACATCCAGCGGCGCGTAGCCGATCGCACCGAGCACTGCCTGGTAGAAGCGCGTGGAGCGCGAGAGATCGCTGACCGCGACGGAGACATGATCGATCATCGGGGCGCTCCTGCATCGGTGGCTTCGGGGCCGTGGTACATGCGGGCGAGCTTCGCTTGCGCGGCGGCGCGCTCGCAGGTGCCGCATGGCCGCGAGGTCGAGTACATCGCGCAGCCGGACAGGTCATCACGGCCGGTCCGCCGCTGCGCGTCGCGCATCGCCACGCGTTCGGCGTGACCGACCCACTCGCCCAGCTCGCGCACGCGGCTTGGGCCCCAGCCAATGATGTTGCCCGCCCGCACGACCACCGCGCCAAAGGCCTGATCGCCGGTGGCGATGGCGTCCTCCTTCATGCGAAATGCGGCCGCGACGAACTCATTGGCCGCGCAAGCGCGCGTCGCCGTGACCACACCCAGCGAGGCGAGGACGAAGGTTCTCCGCGTGCATCGGCACATCATGCGGGTGCGTTGGATTTGACCAGCTTGTAAATGATGGAATCCATCAGGGCCTGGAACGACGCATCGATGATGTTGGGCGAAACGCCGACCGTGGTCCAGCGCTCGCCGGTTTCGTCCCGGCTCTCGATCAGCACGCGCGTCACCGCCTCGGTGCCGCCATTGAGGATACGCACGCGGTAGTCGGTCAGCTCCAGCCCGCCGATGTATTTCTGGTACTTGCCAAGGTCCTTGCGCAGCGCGACGTCGAGCGCGTTGACCGGGCCGTTGCCTTCGGCGGCCGAGATCAGGCTTTCCTCGCCCACCTTCACCTTGACGATCGCCATCGACACGGTGACGCGCTGGCCGAGCGCATTGATGCGCTGCTCGACGCTGACATCGAACTTCTCGACCGCGAAATACTCCGGCACGCGGCCGAGCACGCGCCGCGCGAGCAACTCGAATGAGGCGTCGGCTGCCTCATAGGCGAAGCCGGCGGCCTCGCGCTCCTTTACCTCGTCGAGCAGGCGCGTGACGCGCGTGTCGTTCCTGTCGACGGTCAGCCCGATACGTTCGAGCTCAGACAGCACGTTCGAGCGGCCGGCCTGATCCGACACCAATATCCTGCGCTCGTTGCCGACGAGGTTGGGCAGCACGTGTTCATAGGTCGCCGGGTCCTTGGCGATGGCGGAGGCATGAATGCCGGCCTTGGTGGCGAACGCGCTCTCGCCCACATAAGGCGCATGCCGGTTCGGCGCGCGGTTGAGCATGTCGTCGATGGTGTGCGAGGCGTGCGCCAGCGTCTTGAGCTTGTCGTCCGAGATTTTGATCTCGAATTTTTCCGAAAACTCCGGCTTCAGCTTCAACGTCGGGATGATGGACACCAGATTGGCGTTGCCGCAGCGCTCGCCGAGCCCATTGAGCGTGCCCTGGATCTGCCGCGCGCCGGCGCGCACCGCGGCGAGCGAATTCGCCACCGCCTGCTCGGTGTCGTTATGCGCGTGGATGCCGACATG
>JAXDNY010000195.1:0-11704 GCA_034669145.1 Hyphomicrobiales bacterium | reverse complement strand
AGACCGCGGGCCGCAAGGAATTCCCGCTGGTCATCAAGGGCGACGTGCAGGGCT
The DNA here is from genome assembly GCA_034669145.1 of Hyphomicrobiales bacterium. Lineage (GTDB taxonomy): Bacteria > Pseudomonadota > Alphaproteobacteria > Rhizobiales > Xanthobacteraceae > PALSA-894. The sequence continues at coordinate 11,650 of JAXDNY010000195.1, read as the reverse complement.
CGGTCGAGGCGATCGCGGGCGCGCTCGACAAGCTCGGCACCGACGAAGTCGGCGCCCGCATCATCCACTCGGGTGTCGGCGGCATTTCGGAATCCGACATCACGCTCGCGGAATCCTCCGGCGCCGCGATCATCGGCTTCAACGTGCGTGCGCACAAGGAAGCGCGCGAGGCGGCCGAGCGCACCGGCACGGAAATCCGCTACTACAACATCATCTACAATCTCGTCGATGACGTGAAAGCCGCAATGTCCGGCCTGCTCACGCCGGAGCGGCGCGAGACCATGCTGGGCAATGCGCAGATCCTGGAGATTTTTGTCGTCTCCAAGGTCGGCAAGATTGCCGGCTGCCGCGTCACCGACGGCAAGGTCGAGCGCGGCGCCAACGTGCGGCTGATCCGCGACAACGTCGTGATCCACGAAGGCAAGCTCTCACAGCTCAAGCGCTTCAAGGACGACGCGCGCGAGGTGGTGGCGGGCCAGGAATGCGGCATGGCGTTCGAGGGCTACCAGGACATGCGCGCGGGCGACGTGATCGAGTGCTATCGCGTGGAGACGGTGCAGCGGTCGCTCTGAGTCCAATTCTCAGGCGAAACGTGAATGCGTCATGCGCGGGCTTGACCCGCGCATCCATTTTCTTCGCTTAAACGATGGATTGCCGGGTCAAGCCCGGCAATGACGAATTGAGAGAGTTATTTTGATGGCTAAACACAATCGCCGCGACAATTCTCCGGCCGGCCCCTCGCAACGCCAGTTGCGCGTCGGCGAACTGATCCGCCACGCGCTCGCCGAGATGTTTTCCCGCAGCGAGATTCATGATCCGGTGATCGAAGCGCACATGATCACCGTTCCGGAAGTCGCGATGACGCCGGACCTGCGCCTCGCCACCGCCTATGTGATGCCGCTCGGCGGACGCGACGCGAAACCGGTGATCGAGGCGCTCGAGCGCAACAAGAAGTTTCTTCGCGGCGAGATCGCGCGCCGCATTAACCTGAAATTCGCACCTGACCTCCGATTTCGATTCGACGAACGATTCGACGAAGCGGAACGGATCGAGAAGATATTGCGAACACCGCAAGTGCGCCGCGATCTCGAATCGAAAGACGGCGGCGACAAATGATCGACGAGCGTCTGCGCAATCTCGCCCAACCTCATGCTGAGGAGCCGCCCAACGGGTCCGCGCAAAGCGCGGCCCGACGGCTGGCTCCGGCGGCGTCCCGAAGCATGGCGCCGAGCGCCGGGCCATCCCCCGATCAAGTCGGGGGCGGGCTCTTCGAGACGGGCGCTTCGCGCCCTCCTCAGGATGAGGGCAAAAACAAAAAGCAGTTCAAGCGGGAGAAGCGCGACGTGCACGGCTGGGTCATTCTCGACAAGCCGGTCGGCATGACGTCGACGCACGCGGTTGCGGTGATCAAGCGCCTGTTCACGGCGAAGCGCGCGGGCCACGCCGGCACGCTCGATCCGCTGGCGTCCGGAATCCTGCCGCTCGCACTTGGCGAAGCCACCAAGACGGTGCCGTTCGTGATGGACGGGCGCAAGCGCTACCGCTTCACGGTGCGCTGGGGCGAGGAGCGCGACACCGACGACGCCGAGGGCAAGGTGACCGGCACGAGCGATGCGCGGCCCGCAGCCGACGCGATCAATGCCGCCCTGCCGGCGTTCACCGGCACGATCGCGCAGGTGCCGCCGAAATTCTCCGCCATCAAGATCGAGGGCGAGCGCGCCTACGATCTGGCCCGCGACGGCCAGGACGTCGTGCTGGAAGCCCGTCCGGTCGATATCCACGGCCTGGCCCTGGTGGAGACGCCTGATGCCGACACTTCCGTTTTCGAGGCCGAATGCGGTAAGGGAACCTATGTGCGGGCGCTGGCGCGCGATATCGGGCGCGTTCTCGGCTGCCTCGGCCATGTCAGCGCGCTCCGGCGCACAATGGTCGGCCCATTCGGCGAAAATGACATGATTTCGCTGGAACAACTGGAGGCATTGTGTCATAGGGTCGCCGCCGGCGAGGGAAGCCTCGCCGACGCGCTACTGCCCGTTGAGACCGCGCTGGACGACATCCCGGCGCTGGCCGTTAACAGGGCAGACGCGGCAAGGCTCCAGCGGGGCCAAGCCGTTTTGTTGCGCGGCCGGGATGCCCCCATTTTCCGCGGCACGGTCCATGTGACGACTTCGGGCGAGCTTGTTGCTCTGGCCGAAGTGGACCGCGGCGAAATCATCCCCAAGCGCGTGTTCAACCTCGCCGGCCTGAAGGGCAGCGCCGGCAAACGACAAGGTCATTGACGATGTCGCTATCCACCGGCCGTAAGGCCGAACTCATCAAGACATATGGGACCAAGGCGGGCGACACGGGTTCGCCCGAGGTGCAGGTCGCGATCCTGTCCGAACGGATCAACACCCTGACCGACCACTTCAAAGCCCATGTGAAGGATAATCATTCGCGGCGAGGCCTGCTCAAGATGGTCTCGCAGCGGCGTCAGTTGCTCGATTACCTCAAGCGCACCGACGAGGCGCGCTACAAGAGCATCATCGAAAAGCTCGGCATTCGCCGCTAATCGTTTTCGCGCGCGGGTTTTTCCGCGCGCGTTTTGTGGGCGGGCCGAAGGCTCGCCGTTGCGTGGCGGTATCGTACCGCCGAGTGCGCGAACGGAGTGTCCGTTCGCTAACCGATGGAAGACCATGGAGGCCATGGCAGGATCGCCGGACGCTGTCTCGATTTGCGCGTGATGCGCGCGCGATAGCGTCTCGCCGTCTTGCTCATGGCTTTCTCGCTTCCCTGAACCGAAGAGAGAAGAACCGAAATGTTCGATATTCACCGCATTGAGCTGGACTGGGGTGGGCGCACGCTCACGCTCGAGACCGGCAAGATCGCCCGCCAAGCCGACGGCGCTGTCGTCGCCACCTACGGAGAGACCAAAGTTCTGGCGACCGTCGTCGCCGCCAAGACGCCGCGCGAAGGCGTCGACTTCCTGCCGCTGACCGTCGACTACCAGGAAAAATACTACGCGGCCGGCCGCATTCCGGGCGGGTACTTCAAGCGCGAAGGCCGTCCGACCGAAAAGGAAACGCTGGTCTCGCGTCTGATCGACCGCCCGATCCGTCCGCTGTTCGCCGACGGCTGGCGCAACGAAACGCAGGTGATCGTGACGACGCTCTCGCACGATCTGGAAAACGATCCCGATATTCTGGCACTGGTGGCCTCGTCGGCGGCGCTCTGTCTTTCGGGCGCGCCCTTCATGGGACCGATCGGCGCGGCGCGTGTCGGTTTCGTGGGCAACGAATACGTCCTCAATCCGACGCTCGACGAGATGGCGGAGAGCCAGCTCGACCTCGTCGTCGCCGGCACCAAGGACGCGGTGCTGATGGTGGAGTCCGAGGCGAAGGAGCTGCCCGAGGAGGTGATGCTCGGCGCCGTGATGTTCGGCCACCGCCACTTCCAGCCGGTGATCCAGGCGATCATCGAGCTTGCCGAGAAGGCCGCCAAGGAGCCGCGCGACCTCACCGTCGTCGACAACGTGGCGCTGGAGAAGGAAATGCTCGGCATCGCCGAGCAGGACCTGCGCGGAGCCTACGCGGTCGCCGACAAGATGGCGCGCCACAAGGCGGTCGATGCCGCCAAGGCCAAGGTGACGGCGCACTTCTTCCCGGAAGGGAAGGACCCCGCCTACGACAAGCTGCGCATCGGCGGCGTGTTCAAGGAGCTCGAAGCCAAGATCGTGCGCTGGAATATCCTCGACACCGGCAAGCGCATCGACGGCCGCGACCTCAAGACGGTCCGTCCGATCGTCGCCGAAGCCGGCATCCTGCCGCGCGCGCATGGCTCTGCGCTGTTCACCCGCGGCGAGACCCAGGCGCTGGTGGTCACCACGCTCGGCACCGGCGAGGACGAGCAATGGATCGACGCGCTGCAGGGGACATACAAGGAGTCCTTCCTGCTGCATTACAACTTCCCGCCCTACTCGGTGGGCGAAACCGGCCGCATGGGCGGCACCAAGCGCCGCGAGATCGGCCACGGCAAGCTTGCCTGGCGCGCGATCCACCCCGTTCTGCCGGAGAAGCATGAGTTCCCGTACACGATCCGCATCGTCTCGGAGATCACCGAGTCGAACGGCTCGTCCTCGATGGCGTCGGTGTGCGGCGCCTCGCTCGCCCTGATGGATGCGGGCGTGCCGCTCAAGCGGCCGACCGCCGGCATCGCGATGGGCCTCATTCTCGAGGACAAGCGTTACGCGGTGCTCTCCGACATTCTCGGCGACGAGGATCATCTCGGCGACATGGACTTCAAGGTGGCCGGCACCGAGAAGGGCATCACCTCGCTGCAGATGGACATCAAGATCGCCGGCATCACCGAGGAGATCATGAAGGTCGCCCTCGGCCAGGCCAAGGACGGACGCATCCACATTCTCGGCGAGATGGCGAAGGCGCTCACCCAGGCGCGCGCCGAACTCGGCGAGCATGCGCCGCGCATCGAGGTGTTCTCGATCCCGACCGACAAGATCCGTGAAGTGATCGGCACCGGCGGCAAGGTGATCCGCGAGATCGTCGAGAAGACCGGCGCCAAGATCAACATCGAGGACGACGGCACCGTGAAGGTCGCGTCGGCCAAGGCGGAGGCGATCAAGGCGGCGATCAACTGGATCAAGTCGATCGCGAGCGAGCCGGAAGTCGGTACCATCTACGAGGGCACGGTCGTCAAGGTGATGGACTTCGGCGCCTTCGTGAACTTCTTCGGCGCCAAGGACGGCCTCGTTCACATCTCGCAACTCGCGTCGCGCCGGGTGAACAAGGTCAACGAGGTGGTCAAGGAAGGCGACAAGGTGAAGGTCAAGCTGCTCGGCTTCGACGACCGCGGCAAGACGCGCCTGTCCATGAAGGTCGTCGACCAGGCGACCGGCGAGGACCTCGAGGCCAAGCAGAAGGCCGAGGAGCAGCCGCAGGCCGCGGCGGGGGAGTAAGGTCTGATCCCATACGAAATCGAAAGCCGGGCATCGTCCCGGCTTTCGTCATTTTGACACCGACCGATTTCCGCTGTCGAAAAGTTTTGGGATTTTCTCTATATTGAAACCATGACCATTGATGACGTGCGCCGCCTGATCGATCTGGACAGGAAATCGCTGGAGGCATCCGGCGTAACAGCACTGTACGTGTTCGGCTCGCTCGCGCGCGGCGAAGCCGGTCAAAAGAGCGATGTAGACGTTATCGTCGACTATGATCCGGCAACATTTGTTTGGTCGACCTCGCCGATGTCCGGCAGCGGCTCACGGTACGTCTGGCGGCGAAAGTCGACGTCGTGACGCGCCGGGGCCTCCATCGTCGCATCCGCGATCAAGTCTTGCGGGAAGCCGTACGAGTCCTGTGATGGCCACGAAATAGGGTGCTTTCTCCTACACTTTAAGATCGCATCATTATTGCGCAACGTCTTGCGGCTGATGTACGGTTGGTTTTGTTGGCGTCGCGTTGCCGACGCTTCGGGGGTGGCAGAGCGATGGCACAAGATTCTCCACGCAGCGGCGAGCCAAAGCTTGAGACTATAACTTCTGATAAGCTTGCAATTGAAAGAGGGTCTTTGATTGCCGGAAAGATATCCTTCCAGATTCGTAACATCGCTTCTTTGGTCGTGTCTACGATCCCTCGTTCTGGATGTGCCGTTGTAATAGTCGGAGTGATTGCAGGCGCCGTTATTGGCGTCGTTCTCGCGCTGGCTTTTCAGAACTTGGGAGGTTTTTTTCTCGGATTTCTGATTGGAATGGCGGCAACGCTATACGGAATGCGCGATGATTTGGTCGATACATACGAACTACAGCTCCTAACTAACGCGGCCACGTCGTTTCGGATTGTGCATAAAGATGAGAAATTTCTTTTGCGACTGAAGAACGCGATAGAAGAGGTGATGCAACGCGGGGATAATTCAGTCATCTATCATGTCAATATCGCAGAACAGAAGATAGATCGTATCGAAGCGAATACGACGAACGTTTCGCATTCCCCAGGCGCTGCAGTCGTTGGCGGTAGTGCAACTAATGTCAGCCAATCGACAAAGGTAACCATTCAGGGCCTTCAAGATGTCGACGCACTTCTCAAAATTGTTCAGAATTCAAGTTCTGAGAACAGAGAGTTCTTTAGGTATCATCTAAAAATTGTGCAGCAATATCTTTCAGGAGCACGTTCGCGAGAGGAGGCGAAATCGTCATGGGTAAAGTTTGTGGAGCACGTGGAACTAATCGCCAATTCGGGAAATAACGTGTGGGAATTAGTGGCACGCGTAGGCTCCATTTTTGCATAGGAGAAGCACGGGCCGAAGTAAACTAACTCCGCAGGCAGAAATTCTAAGGGCGACCTTTCGGCCGCCCTTTTTGCGTCAGGCCGGCTCGTTGTGCAGCGCCTTGCCGATAATGCCGCCGATCACCCCGCCCACGATCGGCGCGACCCAGAACAGCCACAGGTCGCTCAGCGCTTCGGCGCCGCCGAAGATCGCGGTCGCAGTCGAGCGCGCGGGATTGAGCGAGGCGTTGGACACCGGGATTGCGACGAGATGAAACAGCGTGAGCGCAAGCCCGATGGCGATCGGTGCAAAACCAGCGGGGCAGTTTTTGGTGGTAACGCCCATGATGACGATCAGGAACAGAGCCGTGATCACGACCTCGATGATCAATACCGCCATCAGGGAGAATTGCCCCGCGCCGCCGTAGAGGTTGGAGATGGCGGTGAATGAATTCCACTTCCCGCCCGCGGGCGCACCGCCCAAAATGACATAGAACACGCACGCCGCGGCCGCACCGCCGAGCACCTGCGCGATGATGTAGGCCGGCGCCCGGCTCGCCGCGAAGCGTCCGCCGGCGACCAGACCGAGCGTCACCGCGGGATTGAAATGGCCGCCCGAGATGTGCCCGACCGCGAAGGCCATGGCCAGCACCGACAGGCCGACCGCGAAGGCGACGGCCACGAGGCCGGCCGATGGCGCAGAGAACAGCGCCGCGCCGCACACCGCGGTCACGAGCGTGAATGTGCCGATGAACTCGGCACCGAGTTCGCGATTCATGGATTCCCCCCTGATGAACGGATGCCCGGCTGCCGGATCGGGCACGAATCACATCGTTCACCAGGTCTGGGCGCAGGGCAACCGCTTTGCGGCGCCCCCTGTGCGTATCAGGCCGTGCCGTTCTCGCCCTTGAACGTGTCGGGATGCGGCATCGACGTAATGTTGTAGCCGGAATCCACGAAATGAATTTCGCCGGTCACGCCGGTCGATAAATCCGACAGCAGATAGAGTCCGGCGCCGCCCAGCTCTTCGAGCGTGACGCCGCGGCCGAGCGGCGAGTGCTTCTGCTGGAACGCGAACATCGCGCGCGCGTCGCCGATGCCGGCTCCCGCCAGCGTGCGGATCGGGCCGGCCGAGATCGCATTGACGCGGATGCGCTCGCGCCCGAAATCGACCGCGAGATACCGCACCGAAGCTTCCAGCGCTGCCTTGGCGAGCCCCATGACGTTGTAGTTCGGCATGGTGCGCTCGCTGCCGTTGAAGGTCAGCGTCAGCATCGCGCCGCCGTTGCGCATCAGCCGCGCGGCACGCCTGGCGCCTTCGGTGAACGAGAAGCACGAGATCACCATCGTCCGGCTGAAATTGTCGCGCGAGGTGTCGGCGTAGCGGCCCTTCAACTCGTTCTTGTCGGAGAAGCCGATCGCGTGGACATAGAAATCGAGCGTGCCCCACTGCTTCTCGATTTCAGCAAACGCCGCATCGACCGAGGCTATGTCCTCCACGTCGCACGGCAAGATCAGCTCCGATCCAAGCGATTCGGCGAGCGGCTTCACACGCCGGCCGAGCGCCTCGCCCTGATAGGTGAACGCCAGACCAGCGCCATGCTGGTGCAGCGTCTTGGCAATACCCCAGGCGATCGAGTGGTCGTTGGCGACCCCCATGATCAGCCCGCGCTTGCCTTGCATCAGGGCGGTCATGGCCCGCACACTCCACGGATGTCATCGTCCGCGAAGGCGGACGATCCAGTAGGCGCGGAACGCATTTTCACAGCCCGGCGGTTACTGGATGCCCCGCCTTCGCGGGGCATGACGGACTGGGATGTCATGCGCCGTAACTCACGCATCCGGCCGCTTGAACACGATGGAGGCGTTGGTGCCGCCGAAGCCGAACGAGTTCGACAGCACGCAGTTGAGCTGCGCGTTGTCGCGGCGCTCGCGCACGATCGGGATGTCGGCGAAGGCCGGGTCGAGGTTCTCGATGTTGGCGCTCTCGCAGATGAAGCCGTTCTGCATCATCAGCAGCGAGTAGATCGCCTCTTGCACGCCGGCGGCGCCAAGCGAATGGCCGGTCAGCGACTTGGTCGCCGAGATCGGCGGGATTTTGTCGCCGAACACCTCGCGGATCGCCTCGATCTCCTTGAGATCGCCGATCGGCGTCGCGGTCGCGTGCGGGTTGATGTAGTCGATGGGCGCGTTGACGGTCGACAGCGCCATTTTCATGCAGCGCGCCGCTCCCTCGCCCGACGGCGCCACCATGTCGTGCCCGTCCGACGTCGCGCCGTAGCCGCAGACTTCGGCGTAAATCTTTGCCCCGCGCGCCTTGGCATGCTCCAGCTCCTCGAGCACCAGTACGCCGGCGCCGCCCGCGATCACGAAGCCGTCGCGATCCTTGTCGTAGGCGCGCGAGGCCTTGTCGGGCGTCTGGTTGAAGCCCGACGACATCGCTCCCATGGCGTCGAACAGGACCGACATGGTCCAGTCGAGATCCTCGCAGCCGCCCGCGAAGATCATGTCCTGCTTGCCGTACTGGATCGTCTCCATGGCATTGCCGATGCAATGGTTCGAGGTCGCGCAGGCCGATGAGATCGAATAGTTCACGCCCTTGATCTTGAACCAGGTGGCGAGCGTCGCGGAGGCGGTCGACGACATCGCCTTGGGCACCGCGAACGGTCCGACGCGCTTCGGCCCCTTGGTGCGCGTGATGTCGGCGGATTCCACGATGGTGCGGGTCGAAGGCCCGCCCGATCCCATGATGATGCCGGTGCGCTCGTTCGAGACGTCGCTCTCCTCGAGGCCCGCATCGCGGATCGCCTGGTCCATCGCGACGTGATTCCACGCCGCCCCCGTGCCGAGGAAACGCATGGCGCGGCGGTCGACCACTTCGGAGGGATCGAGCGAGGGCGCGCCGTGCACCTGGCAACGGAAGCCGAGCTCGGCGTATTTGTCGGCGCGCGAAATGCCGGACTTCGCCTCGCGCAAATTCGCCAGGACCTCCTGGGTGGTGTTGCCGATCGACGAGACGATGCCCATCCCGGTGACGACGACCCGTCTCATGCTTGCCTCATCCGCATGTCCTGCGCGCAACGTTTGGCGCGTCGCGATTATGTGGGGCTTCCGCTGCCCGCTTGTCAGGCCCCGGCCGCTGCGGGTGTGGGGTCCTTGAACAACGCGACCTTGAGATCGCTCGCCTGGTAGACCAGTTCGCCATCCGCCCTGAGCCAGCCGTCCGCGATGCCGAGCACGAGCTTGGACCGCATCACCCGCTTGATGTCGATGCCGTAGACGACTTCCTTCATGTCGGGCCGGATCTGACCCGCGAGTTTCACCTCGCCGACGCCGATCGCGCGGCCATTGCCCGACGAGCCGAGCCAGCCGAGGAAGAAGCCGACCATCTGCCACAGCGCGTCGAGCCCGAGACAGCCGGGCATCACCGGATCGCCCTTGAAATGACAGGGAAAAAACCAGAGGTCCGGCTTCACGTTCAGCACCGCGCGCATCAGGCCCTTCCCGTATTCACCGCCGGCTTCCGCGATCTCCGTGATGCGGTCAAACATCAGCATGGGAGGTAGCGGCAGCTGCGGTCCCTCGCGGAAAAGTTCCTTGCGGCCGCAGGCCAGCAGATCCTCGTATTCGAAGCTTGAACGGCGATTTTCCATTGAATTCCCTTCAGGCGCGGCGAATTAACTATCATATGGGTCTATTCGGGCAAAGCCACCGGACGGGGGCGTGGCGGCGGCAGCGCAACCTCGCCGTTCTGCCCCAGCATTGCGTTTGGCACAGGCGAGCACGTGTTGCGAAAGAGTTGCATCTAGTGACTGCGTTGCCTATCATCTGGCTCGATCAGCCGTTGCGTCATCTTGGCCCCGAGCTGCCAGCCAGGGGCAAGGAACAGTGTTCATGACTCCCGTGCGAACGACCGTATTCTCCGACCCGCACGCGCTTGCCGCCGACAGCGCGAGCGCTCGGGCGCGCGCCGAGCTCACGGGCTGCCCGTGGCACGACGTCAAGGCGATGCTGCGTCAGGTCGGCTTGCGGCCCACGCGCCAGCGCATGGCGCTCGGCTGGATCCTGTTCGCCAAGGGCGACCGCCACCTCACCGCCGAGATGCTTTACGAGGAGGCCACCAAGGCGAAGGTGCCGGTGTCGCTCGCGACCGTCTACAACGCGCTGCACCAGTTCACCGAAGCCGGTCTGCTGCGCCAGGTTGCGGTCGATGGCTCGAAAACGTATTTCGACACGAATGTGTCGGACCACCATCACTTCTTCGTCGAAGGCGAGAACGCGCTGGTCGATATCCCGAATGCCGAAGTGATGCTCGACAGATTGCCGCACGCGCCGGCAGGCTACGAGGTCGCGCGCGTCGATGTCGTGGTGCGGCTGAAGAAGACGGGCTGAGGCGGTTTTTCCGCCGGTGTTTTCAGATGCCCCACTTCGGCGGGGCATCTGCTTTTAGCCAATAACAATTCCCAGAATCAGGGTGGCGGCAACAATCAGAATGCCGATTCGGGAAGCAATCGGGGCTCCGGCCGCGTTCAAAAGGACGGCGGGCGTGACGGCGGCGGCAAACGCAAATAGTGCAGATAGCGGGAACGTCGCGAGAATTAGCCGAACTGACCAAGCCATCCACTTGGCTTTGGAGCTTTTTGAGATGTGTCGATTGTAATTTGAACTCCAGTGTCGGAGTGGTCGATCACAAATTATTTTTGAATGGCGCGAATCGAAGTGACAACGCTGGATTGGCGAGTGCACAATGCCTTGGGAATGCATTTTCGAATGCGAGGATCTCATGCACAAACGCAGTTCGCGTTCATCCGACGAGACTTTAGCAGCAGGAAACGGCCTCCTGGATCGCCGGAGATTCTTGGCTGCGACTTCTGCGATTGCGGGAGCTATGGGAAGTGCCGCGTTGCCCGCACCTGCAAGCGCTCAAGAGCTTGCTGTTGATCCCTGGATGAAGGTGCCGGGTGCGCCATTCGTGCCCTATGGGCAGCCTTCCAGATTCGAGGAAAAGGTCGTCCGGACGTGGACCACGGTGCCTGGCACGACCGGCACCGGGACGTCGCGAACGCCGCATCATCTGCTCAATGGCATGATCACACCCAACGGATTGCATTTCGAGCGCCATCACTCCGGCATCCCGGACATCAATCCAGACACTCACCGCCTGCTAATCCACGGCCTGGTGAAGCGCCAATTGATCTTCACGCTCGAAAACCTGGCGCGCTACCCGATGGAGTCGCGCATTGCCTTCATCGAATGCGGCGGCAATGGACAGCTTCTCTACCAGCGCGAACCGGCGCAGGTCGGCGTCCAGCAAATCCAGGGCCAAGTGTCTTGCGCGGAGTGGACCGGCGTGAGGCTGGCGGTGCTGTTACAGGAAGCGGGCGTCGATCCGA
>JAXDNY010000194.1:0-12602 GCA_034669145.1 Hyphomicrobiales bacterium | reverse complement strand
CCGGGACACGCGCGCAGCGCGTGGGCCCGGAATCCATAACCACGAAACGCGCCGCATTGAAACAGCGGTGCGTTAGATCAAATCTTGTGGATATGGATTCCGGGCTCGCCGCTTCGCGGCGCCCCGGAATGACAGCGAGCCTACCCCAGCCCGACCTTCCGGAACGCGCGGCTGATCCAGGAGCCCTGGTCCTCGCGCGGCTCCAGCCCGCCCCCGCGCACCAGACCGTAGGCGTCCTTGTACCAGGGGCTGTCGGGGAAATTGTGCCCGAGCACGGCGGCGGCGGTCTGCGCCTCATTGACGATGCCGAGCGACATATAGGTCTCGGTCAGGCGCATCAGCGCTTCCTCGACATGGCGCGTCGTCTGATATCGCGTGATCACCACCTTGAAGCGGTTGATCGCCGCCACATAGTCGCGCCTCTTCTGATAGTAGCGCGCGGTATTCATTTCCTTGCCGGCGAGTTGATCGCGCGCGACCTCGAGCTTGCGCTTCGCGCCCGCCGCATATTCGGTGTTGGGATATTTGCGCACCACCTCGTCGAGCGCGGTCATCGCCCGCTCGGTGCGCGACTGGTCGCGGGTGATATCGGGGATCTGGTCGAAATAGGATGAGCCGATCAGGAACTGCGCGTAAGCCGCGTCCGGACTACCGGGATGCAGGGTCACGTAGCGCTTCGCCGCGTTGACCGAGTCGTCGTACGACGTGCCCTCGTAATGCGCGTAGGCCGACATAATCAGCGCCTTGCGCGCCCATTCCGAATAGGGGTGCTGGCGGTCGACTTCCTCGAAGCGCTTCGCGGCGGCCTTGTAATCCTTTTTGGTGTTCAGCAGGTACAAGCCCTCATTGTAGAGCTTGTCGGCCGGATCGTCCGGAATGATGTCTTCCTTGCCGAAGAAGCTGCACGCCGGCAACGCGGCGACGACCAGCGCCAGCACGGCCAGGCGCGCCGCCGGGAGCCAATTCCACGACCGGATCGATACGGATAAACGCTTCTGCATCAAAGAGATGGATCCCCCAGCGACTTTACGGCCGTCCCCCAAGTCCCGCTTTTGTCTAACGCAGACAAGCCCACTTGGCCACGCCATTGTGGCGATAGGCTGGCATTCGGCCGGGAATGTGACGGGTCGCGGTTAACGCCGCTTACGAGAAGTCGGCGCGATAGGCCGGCGCGACCAGCCCGCTGGCGACGTCGGCGTGCCCGCGCTGGCGTGGCGCCTTGGCTTCCACCACCGTCCAGGCCGTCGGATCGGCGATCAACGCACACAGGATCGCGTGATTGAGCTTGTGGCCGCCGCAGACCGACTTGTAGGCGCCGAGCAACGGGGCGCCGGCAAGCGCCAGATCGCCGATCGCATCGAGCGCCTTGTGACGCACGAATTCATCCGCGTAGCGCAGCCCTTCCGGATTGAGCAGGCGGTCATCCGCAACGACGAGCGTGTTCTCCAGCGAAGCGCCGAGCGCGTAGCCTGCGCTCCACAGCTTCGAAACGTCCTTCATGAAGCCGAAGGTGCGTGCACGCGCCACCTCGCGGCGGAACGTCGTCGGCTCCACTTCGAGCGCGATCGACTGCTGGCCGATGAGCGGATGCGCGAAGTCGATCGCAACATCGACGCGGAAACCGCGATCGTAGGGCGTCAGTTCGCCGTAAGAGTCGCCCTTCTGCACGCGGATCGGCTTGAGCACCTTGGTGTAACGGCGCGGCTCGGCCAGCGCCACGATGCCGGCCTGATCGACAGCAGCAACAAAAGCAGCAGCGCTGCCGTCCATGATCGGCGCTTCGGGCCCGTCGATCTCGATGATGGCGTTATCGACGCCGAGCCCGCACAGCGTCGCCATCACGTGCTCGATGGTGGAAACGCACGGGCCGGACGCGTCGTCGCCCAGCACGGTCGCCAGTTCGGTGGCGGTGACGTAGCGCGCATGCGCGCGGATTTCGCGCTCGGGCCGGCCTTGCGCGTCAAGCCGCACGAACACGACGCCGGTTCCGGCGTCGGCTGGATGCAATGTCAAGGAAACCGGAAGGCCGGAATGGACGCCGATACCAGAGACGGTCGCGCGTGCCCCGAGCGTGGTTTGTTTGCCCGCCTTCATGACTATTCCGCAACCCCCCTCGGTGATCGACCCGCCGGAAGCGGACCCCACTCGTCACCGGTACGCGCCTTCAGGGACCCTTTGCTGCTGTGCGGGATGTTGTAGAAACCAGATCCCCCGGTCTTCCCCGCAAGAGCCCTTTGTCCCCAAAAGCTCCGTTCGCGAAAAACCTTAACACAGGCCGGATTGCGACCAATTCACGGTTTTTCTCCGACTGTTACAGTCGCCCGAAACCTGAAACGCCCCGCCAAATAGGCACTTGAGCAGTCATGGGGCGTTGCCACAATTGGCTGACCTTTCCGGCCGGCCCCCGAGTTCCCACTCGTCGGGAAACGCCTAACCGAATCAACGGATTGCTCTCGTAAAACGATTCGGGCGGCCATACGGGCCGCCCGGTATCGCATTTCTCGGGACGTTGCGTCAGTTGGCCTGACGGCGCAGGAAAGCCGGGATTTCGAGTTGATCGTCGTCGAGCGAGTTATGCACAGGCGCCTGCCGGCCGTGCTGGTCGAGGCCTTGCGGGGCCGGGCGCTGCGGCGCCGGACGCTTGGCGTATTCCGACACGGGTTCGGCCGAACGCGGCTCCTGCGGACGCGGCAGCGGCGGCATTGGCGGTGCCTTCGGCATCGGCGGGGCCATGCGCTGGGCGGGCGCCTGCTGCGGCGGAGCCTGGCGGGCTTGCGGCGCGTCCTCCTCGCGCCGGCCGAGGCCGACAGAGGCAAGGCGCTGCAGCAGCGACACGCGCGGCTTCTCCGGAGCTGCCGCCGTCTCGGCCTGCCGGGCGCGGATCTGGTTCTGTGCCGGCATCGGCAGTTCATCGATGCGCGGCATGCGCGGCGCACGCACGGCCGGCTGCTCGGCTTGCGGCGGGATGAACGGCTTCTCGGGCTCGGCGAGTTGCCGCGGAGCCTCAGCCGGCGTCTCGATCGCCTCGCGGAACAGCGACGGCTTCGGCGTGATCGGCCGGATCGTGACCTCCTCGATCGCGGTGATTTGCTGATGCACGGGTTCCGCCGGCGCGATCTCGGCCTGCGGCTGTTCGTTTGTCTCGCCAGCCGGCTGGACGGAAAGCGCCTGGGCGACGGCGCGGTGCCCCTGATCGGTGGTGCGCTCCGCCATGCGCTGCGTCGAGACGCGCAGGCTCTGCGTCAGTTCGGCGAGGCGCGAGGCCGCCGCGATCGCCTGCGGGGCGGGCTGCGGCGGCACGATTGCCGGAGCGATGGTCTGGCGGGTGTTGATCGGCTGCGCAGCCGACAGCGCGATATCGATACCGGTCGCCACCACCGACACGCGCACGATGCCGTCGAGGCTTTCGTCGAACGTCGCGCCGACGATGATGTTGGCGTCGCCGTCGACTTCCTCGCGGATGCGGGTCGCGGCCTCGTCCACTTCGTACAGCGTGAGGTCCTTGCCGCCGGTGATCGAGATGAGCAGGCCCTTGGCGCCCTTCATCGAGGTCTCGTCGATCAGCGGATTGGAGATCGCGGCTTCGGCCGCCGAGAGCGCGCGCTTGTCGCCCGAGGCTTCGCCGGTGCCCATCATCGCCTTGCCCATCTCGCGCATCACCGCGCGCACATCGGCGAAGTCGAGATTGATCAGGCCTTCCTTGACCATCAGGTCGGTGATGCAGGCAACGCCCGAATAGAGCACCTGGTCGGCCATCGCGAACGCGTCGGCGAAGGTGGTCTTCTCGTTGGCGACCCGGAACAGGTTCTGGTTCGGGATGATCAGCAGCGTGTCGACCGCCTTCTGCAATTCGTTGATGCCGGCCTCGGCAACGCGCATGCGGCGCACGCCCTCGAAGTGGAACGGCTTGGTGACGACGCCGACCGTGAGGATGCCGAGCTCCTTGGCGCATTGCGCAACGATCGGGGCTGCGCCGGTGCCGGTGCCGCCGCCCATGCCGGCGGTGACGAACACCATGTGAGCGCCGGCGAGATGATCGCGGATCTCGTCGATTACTTCCTCAGCCGCCGCGCGGCCGACGTCGGGCTGCGAACCCGCGCCGAGCCCTTCGGTGACCTGCAGGCCCATCTGGATGATGCGCTCGGCCTTTGAGAGCGTGAGCGCCTGTGCGTCGGTGTTGGCGACGACAAAGTCGCAGCCGACGAGGCCCGCCGTGATCATGTTGTTGACCGCATTGCCGCCGGCGCCGCCGACGCCGAACACGGTGATCCGCGGCTTGAGCTCGCGAATGTCGGGCATCTTGAGATTGATGGTCATGGCTTGCCTCTTGTCAGAGCGGACGCACGCGTGCCGCCGCTGGGGTTGGCCGGTCCGCCCCCGGCCGTGAGTTGAAGTCGGTGCCGCTCATCGGAAGCTTCTCCGGGCCCTCTCGCGAAAACAGTCGCGAATGGCGCGCGCGAGCCGCGCCCTTGGACCCGGCGCGCAGTCTGGGGAGTGGATGGTAAACAACTGGTAAAAATTGCCGGCCGTCGTGCGATAAGGCCGCGCGGTGTGCGTATTTCGACGGAGGCCGCGGCTGCCTGGAGGCCCGCCCGCATGGAACTCGCGGGCAGGCGACGGGGACGTTCGCGGGCGCGGCGCTTATCAGCGCGCCCCGGGCGTCAGTCCCTCGAACTGCCCCCCGTGCCATTCGCCCCGGTACTTCCTCGGGCGCCCATCTCGGCGCGGCGCACGCGCGAATCATGGCAGTGCAAAGAATCTGATTTGCGCGGTTTGCGCTAGGGGTTTGTTGAGGAACGATTGACCGGGCGCCTTCGCGCGCGCCGAGGTGATCCGCAGAACTTATGCCGCGGCTCGGTATCGGCCCTCCCGACTTCCTTCTTCCAAGGCAATCCTTTGTTCGGCTTTGAAGAATCGCTAGCATGATCGATCGCCTTGCCGAAAAGGATATGCGATGTCGGTCTATGCAGAATTGAAGGAATGGCAAACCGCAATTGGCTCACTGCTTGGATTTCTCGCGCTGATGGTGGGAGCGCTGTGGAATTTTCATTTGAATCGAAGAAGAGACGCGGCCCTTCGAGCGGAAGAAACGAATTCAACTGCAGCGGCTCTCTATGGCGAGATCGTGCTGCTTCGCATGCAGATTGCCCATGTCGCCCGCGCTGTTGCCGCCGTAGAAACTTCCTACGAGCGGCGGTTCGACAAGCATTTTCTTGAGTCGCATACGCTCCCTGATTCTACCCTCTACAAAGCATTGGCTCCAAAAGTCGGTTTGCTCAGTTCCGACCTTGTCCTCGCCATTACCGAGTTTCATGAAAAGTACGAGGAAGTGAGAACCTGGCTGCCATTGATGGTTGAGGATCGCGAGCGGAAATTCTCCTATAGTCCCACATATATTCTGAGGCCTGCTTGTAATGCTGTCGGAGACGTCGTCCCCGCTCTGAGGAAAATAGAGAGGTTGATAGGTGTCTCGACGCCTGCTGGCGACCCCGACCTGGGCTTAAGCGAAGACATCATCGAGATGAGGAGCGTCGTCATCAGGACTCGAAGTAATCCGCACCGTCGTCACTTCCCGGAAAAGAAGCCCGTAAGGATGTTGAACTTCAATTGCTTCTCTCGCAAAGCCTCACCCGCTCCGCAACACATCCGTCGCCGCAAAATCCTTTCCTTTGAACAGCAGCGGCGCATTCACGGCTTTCGCCAGCGCATAGGCCGCGCAATCGCCGAGATTGAGCCGCGCCTTCGGATCGATTCCCTTGCCATAGCGCATATAGGCGTCCAGCGCGCCCGAGATATACGGTTCAACGAAAGGGATGATCTCGATACTCATCTCATCGAGTAGGCCGGTCAAGCGCGCGATACGTTCGCGGCCCCGCCGCATGCCGATAACGATGCCGGTTTCGTAGACATTCACCGCACTCATGAGGCGGCGCGGCACCTCATGCAAGAGATTCACAAATCGCTGAGCTTCGGGTTCGTTTTCGAGGATGGCGACCAGCGCAGAACTGTCCACCACGATCATTCAGGAATACCCCAGGCCTCGTCGAGAATGTCCTTCGGGCTACGCTTGTCGAGCAAGGGGGCAGAACTCACGTCGCGTATGATCTCGCGCACGCGCTCAAGGTTGATCTCCTTGCGCGGCTTGGCTGCCTCAAAGGGAACGCCGGCAATCTGCGCCTCGAGCTCGACGCCGGCTCTCACGACGTCCTCGGGTGCGCTGCCGCGGCGCGCGGCCACACGCCGGGCCAACTCCTCTGTCTCGGGCGGCACTGTGATCATGGCTCCAGAATAATCGTTGTGCGGGTCTGCGGCAATGTCTGGGGCGGCTCAAAACCCCTTCCGCAGCCACCGTCCCTACCCGCCAAATACCAGGGCCATCCCGAGCCATTGCTTCCCGACCCGCCGCTCGTCAGGTTAGCGGCGTGAAAATCGCGACCTACAACATCAACAACATCAACAAGCGGCTGCCGAACCTGCTGGCCTGGTTGCGCGCTGCCAAGCCTGACGTCGTCTGCCTGCAGGAGCTCAAATCGGCCGATGCCGCCTTCCCGGCCGCCGCCTTGCGGCGCGCCGGATACCAGGCGGTCTGGCGCGGCGAGAAAACATGGAACGGCGTCGCGATCCTGGCGCGCCTAGAGCCGGTGCTCACGCGCACGGAGCTGCCGGGCGGCCCGCGCGATGCGCAGAGCCGCTACATCGAGGCCGCCGTCAGCGGCATTCTCATCGGCTGTCTCTATGCGCCGAACGGCAATCCGCAGCCAGGACCGAAATTCGATTACAAGCTTGCGTGGCTCGCGCGCCTCATCCGGCATGCCGCAACGCTGCGCAAGGCGAACGTGCCCGCCGTGCTGATCGGCGATTACAACATCGTGCCGACCGATCGCGATATCTATCCGACCAAATCCTACGACAAGGATGCGCTGCTGCAACCGCAAAGCCGGGCCGCTTTCATCCGGCTGATCAAGCAGGGCTGGACCGACGCCCTTCGCGCGCTGCATCCGGACGAGCGCATCTACACGTACTGGGACTACATGCGGAACCGCTGGCCGCGCGATGCCGGCCTGCGGCTCGATCACATTCTGCTCAGTCCGGATCTCGCGGCGCGCCTCAAGGCGTCCGGCGTCGATCGCGCCGTGCGCGGCAAGCCGAATGCGAGCGACCATGCGCCGGTGTGGGTGGAGCTGGGAGCGCCGAAGAGCCCGCGCGCCGCAAAGGCGCCGCGCCGCGCTCCAAAGTCGAACGCCCGCGCGCCGAAACGTACGGCCGCGCGGACAGCAGGGCCGCTGCTGGTGATCGACGGCGACTCGTTTGCGCATCGCGCCTATCACGCGCTGCCCAAGACGATCCTGCGGCCCGACGGCAAGCAGGCCGGTGCGATCCTCGGGTTCGCCAATGTGCTGTTGCGGTTCTACGAGGCGGAGCATCCGCGCGCGGTGCTGGTCGCGTGGGATACGCTCGATGCGCCGACCTACCGCAACAAGCTGTTTCCCGCCTATCAGAGCGGACGAAAGTTCGATGCCGCGCTGATCGAACAACTCAAGACCTTGCCGCAATTCATCGAAGCGTGCGGCTTCGCCAACGCGAAGACCCCCGGCTTCGAGGCGGATGATTTTCTCGCCGCCGCCGTCGCCGCGGAGGAAAAGCGCAAAGGGACCGTCTTGGTCGCGAGCGGCGATCGCGACACGTTCCAGCTTGCCTCCGAGCGGACGACTGTTCTCTACCCTGTTCGCGCAGGCGAGATGGCACGCATCGGACCGGCAGAGGTGCGCGAGCGCTACGGCGTGGAGCCGCGGCAGGTGCCGGACTTCATCGCGTTGCGCGGCGATCCATCCGACAAGCTGCCCGGCGCGCCCGGACTTGGCTCCACGGGAGCCGCCAGCCTGCTGCGCAAATACGCAACGCTGGAGAATGCGCTCGCCGCGGGCCGGTATTCGGGACATGCCGAGAGCCTGCGCATGTTCCGTTCAATCGCGACGATGAACGCGAAGGCGCCCTTGCCTCCCCTGCGCGACCAGACGCCGACATGGGACAGAGCCGCGGCGCTGGCGAAGCGATGGGAACTCAATCAGCTGGCGGGTCGGCTTGAGAAACTTGGCGGGGCGCAATAAGCATGCCCCCGCGAAAGCGGGGGCGCTGCGCAACGGCGCGCATTGCGCCGGCAACGCGGGCGGCGCAATGCGCTTTCGCTTATCGCGCCCTATCAGTACGCCCCACGCGCACCCGCAGCGTCGGAACCCAAGCACATCGATTGGAGTTGGGCACGATCAGACGAAAGGACTCTAGGTCATCACATGGCTGTTTCGACTCCGGCGCGCCCTGGCTTATTGGCCATCGCAGGCCACGCGTTGCTCGTCCTTGCCGCGGTGGCGTGGACGGCCGCCGAGGGGCTAGCCCGCCGCACGCGGCCGTCAAGGCTGCACGCCGAGCCCCTGCGGGCCCATGAGGCCATCTCTCCGGATATCGCAAATAAGCATGATCGAAACGAGGAGCGCGCGCAGGAGACGCGGATAGAGCCTGGTTATTGGCCGCTGTTGCGGACCGCGGCGAGCCAGTGGATCGAACACAAGGACGCCCGTCTCGGCGCTGCCCTTGCCTACTATTCCATCTTCTCCCTCGGTCCACTCATCATCATCGCGGTCGTGATCGCGGGATTTTTCTTTGGACAGGATCTCGTCCGCGGCGAGGTGACCAACAGCCTCAAGGCGCTGCTCGGCGACACCGGGTCCAAAGCCATCGAGGGCATGTTGGGGGCGGCGAACAAGCCCAGCGAGGGCCTGTTCGCGGCAGCGATTGGAATAGGCACCCTGGTCTTCGCGGCGGTCGGCGTCGTCGTTCAGCTCAAGGACGCGCTCAATACCGTGTGGGAGGTCAAGGCGCCGCCCGGCAAAGGCATCTGGGGTTTTGCGCGCACCTACGTGCTTTCATTTGCCGGTGTGTTGTCGCTCGGATTTCTGCTGCTGATCTCGATGCTGGTCACCACCGCGCTCGCGGCCACCAGCAAATATCTGGCGCCGTTTCTGCCCGAAGCCGCGCTGCAGGCGGTGAGCTTTGCCGTTTCGTTCCTGGTGATCACATTGCTCTTCGCCATGATGTTCAAGTGGCTTCCCGACGCAGACGTCGCTTGGCGCGACGTCTGGCTGGGGGCAGCCGTGACGGCATTCTTGTTCGAGTTGGGCAAGTTTCTGATCGGCCTTTACATCGGCAAGCAAGGCCTGGAATCAACGTATGGCGCGGCCGCCTCGATCGTCGTCGTCCTGATCTGGGTCTACTACTCCGCGCAGATTGTTCTGTTCGGAGCCGAGTTCACCAACGTGCGCGCGAAGCAACGCCGAGCATGACGCCGGCGCCGTTTCAAAAACTCTCGCGCAGCCACCGTCCGACGCGCGAGAAATACCCGTCGGTGCCGGTCATCAGCGCGCGCGTTCTGCGCGGCTCGCAGTGTTCCAGATAGGCGAATTGCGGATAGACCAAGAGCCCGGCAGCGGCCGCGAAGGCCGGGCCCTTCGTGGCATCAGTTAGTCCGCCAATCCCAAGGGGCCGCCCGATGCGCACCTGGCGGCCGAGGATCTGCATCGCGAGGTCGGAAAGGCCGGTGAGCTGGCTGGCGCCGCCGACGAGGATCACGCGCCCGCGCGGATCGGCGGCGAACGGCGAGGCGTGCAGCCTGTCGCGCACCATTTCCAAAATCTCTTCCACGCGCGGGCGGATGATGCGCACGAGCTGCGCGCGCGGGATCATGCGCGGCGGATCGCGCGGGTCGGCGTCGTTGGCCAAGAGCGTGACCATGTCGCGGTCGTCGGAGGGGCCGGACAGCGCCGCGCCGAACAGCGTCTTGAGCCGCTCGGCGTCCGCCAGCGTGGTGGTCAGCCCGCGCGCGATGTCCATGGTGACGTGCGCGCCGCCGAGCGCGAAGCCGTCGACATGCACGAACTTGCCATCGGAGAACACCGCAAACGTCGTGGTGCCGGCGCCGAGATCGATCACGGCGGCGCCGAGGTCGGCCTCGTCCTCGGCCAGCACCGACAGTCCGGACACGTACGGCGCCGCGACCATCGCCTCGACGCCGATATGGCAACGCTCGACCAAAAGCGTGAGATTGCGCGCGGCCGCGATGTCGGTCGTCACCACATGCATGTCGACGCCGAGCCTGCGGCCGAGCATGCCGCGCGGATCGCGGATGCCGCGGTTCTCGTCGAGCGCGTAGCCGATCGGCAGCGAATGGACGACCGCGCGGCCCTCGCGCACCGAGTGATGGCTGCCGGCGGCGAGCACGCGCTCGATGTCGGCATCGCCGACGGTCGGCGTTTTCATGTGCACGGTCGCGGCGAACAACTCGCTCGCCGTTCGCCCGGCGGTGATCGGCAGCACGACGCTATCCACATGCACGCCGGCGGCGCGTTCGGCCTGGTCGACCGCATGGCGCAGCGACTCCTCGGCCGCCGCGATGTCGACCACGTTGCCGGATTTCATCCCGAGCGCCTGCGCGTGGCCGATGCCGAGCACCTCGATGCCGTGGGTGCGGCGCGGCAGCACCTCCTGCGGCGGCCGCGGTTTGAGCCGCGCGATCGCGCACACGATCTTGCTGGTGCCCATGTCGAGCGCGCACACGATCGCGGAGCGCTTGCGCGAGATCGGTTTCATCTTCGGCGCAAGGCCGTGCGCGAGATCGGTCACGCGTCGCCGCCTTTCTTCTTGGCCTTCTTGGCCGCGTTGAGCGCGTCCTCGCGCGCTTGCGCGACCGCATCGGAGAGCCGCACGGTGAGCCGGTCGGGAAGCCGCAGGTCGACCGCCGTGATGTCGCGGTTGAGCAGGTTCTTCTCACGGTCGAGGCGCGCGAGCGCTTCGAGCGCGCGCTCCACGTCGGTGTCGGGGAGGCGCACGTCGATGCCGTTCTTCAGCCGCAGATTCCAGCGCCGGTCCGCGACCAAAATCGCGGCGCGCACCTGGTCGCGCACCGCCGGATAGCGGTCGAGCACTGCGAGGAAGTCGCGCGCTTTTACGGCCGCGCCGTTGCCGACCACGAACGGCAGCGCGGCCAGCCGCGGCTCGACCTTCGCGGCGAGCACGGTGCCGTCGGCGGCGATGACATGAACCTTGCCCTGCTGCTGCCACAGCGCGAACGCCTCGCGCTCGGTGACGGTGATCTGCAGGCGGTCTGGATAGAGCTTGCGCACAGTCGCCTCGGCGATCCACGGGATCGCCTCGAGCCTGGTGCGCGCGTCCGCCACATCGAGGAACAGCAGCGAAGAACGATCGGTCACGCCGGCGGCGGCGAAAATCTCGTCGCGGCTCACCTGGCGCTGGCCCGACAGCGACACGGTCGCGATGCGCATACCGGCGGCGTTCGCGGCAGCGTCGGCGCCGTCCTTGATCGCCGCCTGGATCGTCGCGACGTGGTCGCCCTTGACGATGCCGTAGGCGCTCACGCCGAGCAGGAACGCGACCAGCGCCGCCGAGCCGGCAAAGCGCGGCACGCGCACGCGCGCGAGCGGCAGCGTGACGCGGCGCAGCGTGCGGCTGATGAGCCCGCGGCTCGCCGCGGGCGGACGGCGCGAACGCTGCGGGGCAGCGGATTCGTCGAGGACTTGATCCATGGCGGCTCGGCAGGCTGCCGCACCCGAGCAAATCGGGCGCGCGAAGCCTCAGCCTCAGTCTTCGGGGGAGTTGGTAAACAAAGGGTAAATTTGGGCACCATGTGCGGCAGTGGGATGGGTTGAGCCCTTGCGAGACCCATCGCGCGGTCGTGCATACATGATGGGTTTCGCTTCGCTCAACCCATCCTACGGGCTATGATCGCCCCTATGACGGCCTTGCCGCAGACGCGCATTACGGTGGACGAGTACCTCGCCTGGGCACAGGGACAGCCCGGCCGCTACGAGCTTTATGACGGCACGGTTCATGCGATGTCGCCCGAGGGCGCCGGACACGCCAAGGTGAAGTTCGCGGTGCAGACCGCGCTGGCGGCGGGCATCCGGGCGCGCGGTCTTCCCTGTCACATGATGCCCGACGGGATGACGGTGCGGATCGATGCGCGCACAGCCTTCGAGCCGGATGCGCTCGTTTATTGCGGGCAGGAAGTGGACCTGTCCTCACTCGAAATCCCCAATCCCATCGTCGTTGTCGAGGTGCTGTCCCCCTCCACCCGCCGCATCGATGCATCGAAGAAACTCGCCGCGTACTTCCGGCTGCCGAGCGTCGTACACTATCTGATCGTCGATCTTGACCAGCGCCTGATCCTGCATCACGCGCGCGCCGCCGGCGACACCATCCTCACCCGGATCGTGCGCGAGGGCGTCATCGTGCTCGACCCGCCGGGACTGGAGCTGGCACTCGCCGATGTGTACGGCGGTATGTAGCAACCATTAAGTCGCAGCCGGTCTTTCGACCCAAGGCGTACCGCGCTGGACGACGGTGTTTGCGTAGATGAGCAGCTTTCTGGCGCATGCGATGAGAGCGGCATTGTGGGCTTTTCCGCGCGCTATGAGGCGGCTGTAGAGAGCGACCAGCGCCTTGTTCCAGCGGAAGGCGGCGGGCAGCGCGGCGGCGAAGAGAGAACGGCGCAATCGTCCTCTGCCGCCCGCAATGTGGCGCTGCCCCTCGTG
>JAXDNY010000193.1:0-18587 GCA_034669145.1 Hyphomicrobiales bacterium | reverse complement strand
TCATCGCGCCGATGAACGCGCCGGGCGTGAAGCTGTTCTGCCGCACCTCCTATGAGATGGCGGCGAGCGTGATGGGCACGCCTTACGATTACCCGCTGTCGTCGCGCTTCGACGAGAACGACGCGATTTTCGTGTTCGACAATGTGTTCATTCCCTGGGAGAATATCCTGATCTATCGCGACGTGGAGAAGCTCAAGACCTTCTATCCGCGCTCGGGTTTCGTGAACGGCTTCCAGTTTCAGGGCTGCACGCGACTCGCCGTGAAGCTCGACTTCATTGCGGGCGTCGTCGCGAAGGCGCTGCGCGTCACCGGCGCGGATGAATTCCGCGGCAACCAGGCGATGCTCGGCGAGATCATCGCGTGGCGGAATTTGTTCTGGGCGATCTCCGACGCGATGGCGATGAACCCGGTGCCGTGGAGCGGCGGCGCGGTGCTGCCGAACGCGCAATCCGGCTCGAGCTATCGGGTGTTCGCGGGCGATGCCTACCGGCGCTGCAAGGAGATCGTGGAGAAGATCATCGCGTCCGCGCTGATCTATCTGCCGTCGTCCGCGAAGGACTTCGAGAACCCTGAGATCGACAAGTATCTCGCGAAATACGTGCGCGGCTCCAACAATATCGGCTATCGCGAGCGCATCAAGATCATGAAGCTGTTGTGGGACGCGGTCGGCACCGAGTTCGGCGGCCGGCATGAGCTTTATGAAATCAACTACGCCGGCAATCACGAGGACATCCGCATCCAGGCACTGTTCAATTCCAAGAGCACCGGCGCTTATGACAAGATGATCGCGCTCGCCGATGCCTGCATGGCGGACTACGACGAGAAGGGCTGGACCAGCGACACCTGGCTCAACCCGGATGACGTCGCGTATCCGGGTATTCCTGAGGCAAAGCGCGCCGCGGAGTAGCGGGCGGCTCTAGGGACGGAAATGGCCCGGTGCTGGGGATGGGTACGTAAGGAAGGCCGCCGATGCGAACGCGAGGCGGGAGCGCGAATATTCTGTGAGTCACACCGGACGCTCTTACGAACGTTCGCGCTTGGTGCCCTTGTTGCGATATTGCTGAACTACATCGCGGCACAAATTCCGCCGTTATGGCCTCCAACGCCCGATGCAAAGCTCACGACGTCGGACTTTCAAGTGCGGCTCGGCATTACCGCTGTGCCCGGCTCTCTGAATCCGAATTTTGTGAAACCTGAGCTAATCTTGATCTTCGCTAGACTAGGACCTGTAAGTATCCGATCTGAGATGGAAGCGACGGTTCGCCCGGTCCATCCCCCAAGCAAAGGGGGGCCGTATATCGTCTATGTGTATCAAAACAAGACTGCCTACATCGAGAACCTCGCTTCATTGAAGAACGTAGCTGATCTCGTGGGGCAGGAAATAGTCGTAAGCGTGCCTTATCGCCTCTTTAGCTATGAGCAAAGCAAGAGAGTAAGATATGTATTGGAGTTCTATATCCGTGGAGAGAAGATCAAAGTGCAAGCCGACGAGCGAGGCATGGTGGAAGGTCCGATCACAAAGGAGATGTTTGGTGGCGTGTCTTCGTTTTAGAACGCCAATTTTCATTTCGCTTTCCACGACTCAACGCGCCTCCCTTGGTAAATCCGCATGATGGTCGAGCGTTCGTAGGTCACTGCATACATGAGCTGGTTCGACCAACGTCCCGACGACGCGATGATGGGCTCCTTCGAGGCCGTTGGCCCCGAGCACGTCGCGACCGTCGAGCCCGCGCAGTTCCGCGAAGCCATGAGCCAGCTCGGCGCGGCGGTGCATGTAGTGACGACGGCGGGCTCCGCCGGTACCGCGGGATTTACCGCGACGGCGGTCGCCTCGGTGTCGGATCAGCCCGCGACCCTGCTGGTGTGCGTCAACCGCCGCAGCCAGGCCTCGCCGATCCTGCAAGAGAACCGCGTGCTCTGCGTCAACACGCTGCGCGCTGGCACCGATGCGATCGCGGACGTGTTCGCCGGGCGCACACGCTGCACGATGGCGGAGCGCTTTGGCAGTGGATCGTGGACCGAGCTCTCGACCGGCTCGCCGGTGCTCAACGATGCGGTGGTGGCCTGCGATTGCCGCGTGATCGAGATCAAGGCGGTTGGGACGCACAACGTGATCATCGCGGGCGTCGTGGCGGTGCGCCTCGGCAAGCCGGGGCCGGCGCTCGTCTATCACGAGCGCGCCTACAAGCAGGTCTAGCACCCGGTTCTTGCAGAATTGTTTGTTCCGTCATGGAACCGAGGCGCCCCGGAACGTTATGGCCGCCGGCGCGTTGGTCTTTCGGCGGGGCTTTCAGGAGAAAGAACACAACAATGGCAAATCCGAACCAGAATCAGAACCAGAACGACCCCAACAAGCCGGGCCAACAGCAGCAGGGCAATCCGCGCCCGGACCAGCAGGGCGGCCAGAACAAGCCGGGTCAGCAGCAACAGCAGGACCCGAACAAGCCGGGTCAGCAGAACCGCTAGCCGAGCGTCCGTCTCCGACACGAGGCCCCGCCGAAAGGCGGGGTTTCGCTGTGGGCAGCGCGTTGCCGGCGTTCTCTCCACCGCGACGCTGGCTTATGCTGCCCGCATGGCTAATGCCTTGCCGCTGTTTCACCTCTACGGCGATCCGCCCGACGACCAGGCATTCGATTTCATTCACGTCGAAACAATTTCGTCGCGCTCATCCATTCACGACTGGACCATCCGCGCGCACCGTCACCGCAACCTGTTCCAGATCCTGCTGATCGAGCAGGGCGGCGGTGAGATGACATACGAAGCCGCGAGCCTTCCGTTCGAGGCGCCCGCCGCAATCCTGGTGGCGCCGACGACTGCGCATGGCTTCCGCTTTCGCGCTCAGGAAACCGACGGCTGGGTGGTGAGCTTCACCGAAGATGTGGCGGAAGCGCTCGGCGAACGCTCGGGCGCTGCGCTCGCGCGCCTCAAGGCACTTGCCTCATCGCCTGTCGTACCTTTGGGCGACGAGACGGCGGTCAAACGGATTTCGGCGTTATGCGCCGAACTCCACGAGGAACGCTTCCTCGCCCGCGAAGGCTATCGGCTGGCGATGCGCGGGCTGCTGGCGCTGATCGCGATCGCGGTGGCGCGGCTGGCCGCGAGCCGCGCGCGAACCGGAAGCGTGACGCTCGCACCCGCCGACCTGACGGTGGACGCGCTGCGCCGGCTGGTGGAGGATAATTTCCGCAAGGAGCGGCTGCTCGAGTTTTACGCCGAGAAGCTCGCCATGACGGCGGACCGCCTCAACGATCACGTCAAGCGCGCGACCGGCGTGACCGCCGGCCATCTCATCCGCCAGCGCGTGCTGACCGAGGCCAAGCGCCAGCTTGTCTTCACCAGCCAGCCGATCCATGAGATCGCCTACGACCTGGCCTTTTCCGACCCGTCCCATTTCGCGCGCTTTTTCCGCAAGCAGACCGGCACGACGCCGCATGAGTTTCGCGAGGGCAGGGGCGGCTAAGCCATTCTGCGCCGGGTTAAAAGTTCCATCCGCTAGGTGTTAATCCTTAATTTACCAAACTGTTGCAGCGCCGTAGAGACCATGATTGGGTAGCGCCAGCACGGAGCGGGGCGCATGTGGGCATTTCTGAACTATCCGGCTCGTATCGGGGCCTATCTCATCACGCTGTTCCTCGCCGCCGTCTGGACCGTGGCGGCGCTTGAAACGCTCACCCGACCCCTTCTCGATATCGGCCGGCCCGCGGTCGGCGACGTGATCATTTCGCTTGCCGGCGCGCTCTCGCTGACACCCCAATCGACCTTGATGTTTGCGCTGCTGCTGGTCGGCTTGAAGCTGCTGGTCGGCGCGTTCCTGCTCGCGACATGCTTTTGCGCCGCCTACGAGAAGATACGCTGGGGTTCGTCCGACGATTCCATGCTCGACGTCGCGCTGTTCATTGCCGCGATGGGGAGCATCGCTTCTGCGCTGCCAGGGCTGACCCACGGCGGCGAACTGCTCAACCAGGTGATCGGGGAGCTGATGCTCTGCCTGATCGCGAGCGGGCTTGCGATTTACGGCCGCGGATACCTCGTCCAGGCCGAGCTGCCGCGTCCGACCCGGCCGCAGCCGGTCGTCGTCAGCGCCGGTTGATTTCTCTTATTTCCGGGTGAGGAAGCCGAGCACCGCGTCGGTGTAGTCGTGCGCGCATTCGACGTTGGCGATATGCGCGGCGTCGAACATCTTCAGCGTTGCGCCGGGAATGTTCTTGGCGACGAACTCACCCATCTCGGGCGTCGTGCCGGCATCCTGCGAGCCTGCGATGACCATCGTCGGCGCGGTGATTTTCTTGATGATCTCGCGATGGTCCATGTCGCGTACCGCCTCGCCGCAGGCGATGTAACCTTCCTGCTTGGTGTTCATGAACATGTCGGCGATTTTCTGCACTTTCGCGGGCTGAGTATCGCGGAAGCCCTTGGTGAACCAGCGATCGAGCGTGCCCTGAAGGATTACGCCAAGGCCTTTTTCCTTCACGGTCGCGATGCGGTCGTTCCAGATTTGCTTGTTCTCGAAATAGGCCGACGTGTTGGACAGGATCAGTTTGTTGACGCGTTGGGGCGCGTTCGCGCCGATCCACATGCCGACCATCCCGCCCATCGAGAGGCCGCACCAGCTGATCTTGTCGACTTTGGCAGCGTCCATCACGGCGAGCGCGTCGCGGCCGAGCATTTCCATGTTGTAGGGGCCGGCCGGAACACCGGACTTGCCGTGGCCGCGCCGGTCGTAGCGCAGGACGCGGAAGTGCTGCTTCACGGCCGGCATCTGCCCGTCCCACATGTGCAGCGTGGTGCCGAGCGAATTGCAGAACATCAGCACCGGCTTGTTCTCGTCTCCCTCCATCTCGTAATGGATCGGGCAGCCGTTCGACTGGATCGTGGGCATTGTCTCTCCCCAAAATGACGCGGATGCTATATCTCAGGATGCGCCTTAACATTCACCGGCTGCGCAAGCCAGATGCGTCACGGGAGACGACACGATGGCCATGACAATGACAGGCGAGGTTCAGCTCGCCGCGCCGCGCCAGACGGTGTGGGAAAAGCTCAATGACACGGAGACGCTCAAGGCTACGATCCCGGGCTGCGAGTCGCTGGAGAAGACCTCCGACACTTCGTTTTCGGCAGTGGCGGTCACCAAGATCGGCCCCGTGAAGGCGAAGTGGAAGGGGAAGGTGACGCTGACCGATCTCGATCCGCCGAACGGCTACAAGATCGTCGGCGAAGGCGAGGGTGGGGTCGCGGGCTTCGCCAAGGGCTCAGCCGATGTCAGGCTCTCCGACAAGGATGGTGGCACGCTGCTCACCTACAATGTGGACGCCCAGATCGGCGGTAAGCTCGCGCAGCTCGGCCAGCGCCTGATCAACGGGGCCGCCAAGAAGATGGCGGATGAGTTTTTCCAGAAGTTCGCCGCGGCGGTGATGGGCGCGTGATGGCTGATTTGCGCTACCGGGTGTAGACGTTTTCCCAGCGGCCCGCGAAGCTGTTGTCGGAGCCGAAGCGGTCGGCCGAATTGGACGCAAACCACAGGCTGGCGCTCAACACCACGGCGATCGCCAACGGTATCGCGATCAGGATCGCGAAAAGCGGCCCGAACATCCACAGGTCACGAGTCCCAAGGTCGTCTTCACCCATGACGGCAAGCTTTGCCTTCATGCGTTCCGGCGCGGCGCGCATATCGATCTCCGTCGTTGCCACCACAACGGCCGGTTGGTGCCGAAGTTCCCCTGCGGCCTCGGCATCGGAGTCCCTTGACCTCGCCCTTGTCCCGGGTTCAGAGTTATTCTTGTTCCAGTCAGCGATTTCCGGCAAAAACGCCTAGATTTCGCCCCGGACTGCCGCCGTAAGCGGTTTCCGGTATGAAAATAAGGGCCTTTGGGCCCAGCTCTTGAGGAGGAGCCGAATGCCAAAGGTCTCGATGACGGTGAACGGCAAAGCCGTCACCGCCGACTCCGACGCCCGCACCCTGCTGGTCCAATATCTCCGCGAAGGCCTGCGTCTGACCGGCACCCATGTGGGGTGCGACACCTCGCAATGCGGCGCCTGCGTTGTGCATGTCGACGGGAAAGCCGTGAAGGCCTGCACAATGTTTGCGTGGGAAGCCGAGGGCAAGACCGTGCTGACTATCGAGGGCCTCGCGCAGAACGGCACGCTGCACCCGATGCAGGAAGCGTTCCGCGAAAATCATGGCCTGCAGTGCGGCTTCTGCACGCCCGGCATGATCATGACCGCCGTCGATCTGGTGAAGCGCAAGGGCAACAATCTCGACGACAAGACGATCCGCGAAGAACTGGAAGGCAACATCTGCCGCTGCACCGGCTACCACAACATCGTGAAGTCGATCGCGGCCGGCGCCAAGGCGATGGCGTAAATCTGCCCGAAGAGGCAGTCCAGGAACATTCAATCGTATCCCGAGGGAGGAGACGCCATGAGCGCGACCGGGATCGGCGCGGCGGTCCGCCGCAAGGAAGATTTCAGGTTTATCACCGGCGCCGGCCAGTACACCGACGACATCAACCGGCCGGGCCAGACCTACATCCATTTCGTGCGCTCGCCGCACGCACACGCGAAAATCAAGAGCATCGACAGCGCGGAAGCGAAGGGCATGGCGGGCGTCGTCGCGGTCCTGACCGGCGCTGACCTGGCGAACGACAAGATCGGCAACCTCATTTGCGGCTGGGCCATCTCGTCGAAGGACGGCTCGCCGATGAAGATGTCGGCGCATCCGGCGATCGCCAATGTGAAGGCCTGCCACGTCGGCGACGCGGTCGCGGTGGTGCTCGCCGAGACGCTCGGGCAGGCGAAGGACGCGGGTGAGAAGGTCAAGGTCGACTACGAAGTGCTGCCTGCCGTCGCCGATCCCGCCAAGGCTCAAGGCGCGGGCGCGCCGCTGATCCATGACGTTGCGCCGAACAACACGATCTACCAGTGGCACCTCGGCGACCAGAAGGCGACGGAGGCCGCGTTCAAGTCCGCCAACCACGTCACCAAACTCGACATCGTCAACAACCGGCTGGTGCCGAATGCGATCGAGCCGCGCGCCGCGCTTGCCGATTACGACGCCGGCAACGACGCGCTGACGCTGTGGAACACCTCGCAGAACCCGCATGTCGCGCGGCTGGTGATCGCGGCGTTCGTCGGCATGGCGCCGGAGCACAAGCTGCGCGTGATCGCGCCGGATGTCGGCGGTGGGTTCGGCTCCAAGATCTTCATCTACCCGGAAGAGGTCGTGTGCCTGTGGGCGTCACGCCGGGTGCGGCGGCCGGTGAAATGGAATTGCGATCGCTCGGAAGCCTTCCTCACCGACGCACATGGCCGCGACCACGTCACCCACGCCGAGATGGCGTTCGATGCGGAAGGCAAGATCACGGCGCTGCGCGCGAAAACGATCGCGAACCTCGGCGCCTACATGTCGACGTTCTCGTCCTCGGTGCCGACCTATCTCTATGCGACGCTGCTGTCGGGCCAGTACGGCATTCCGAGCATCTATTGCGAGGTCGATGCGGTCTACACCAACACCGTGCCGGTCGATGCCTATCGCGGTGCGGGGCGGCCCGAGGCCACCTACGTGGTCGAACGGCTGGTGGAAGCCGGCGCGCGCGAGATGAACCTGGATCCTGCCGACTTGCGCAGGAAGAATTTCATCAAGACTTTCCCGCACCAGACGCCGGTGATCATGGCCTATGACGCGGGCGACTATAACGCCTCACTGAAGAAGGCCATGGACCTCGCAGACGTCAAAGGCTTCGGCAAGCGCAGGCGCGACTCTGCGCGCAACGGCAAACTGCGCGGGCTCGGCTACTCGACCTATATCGAGGCCTGCGGCATCGCGCCCTCGCAAGCCGTCGGTTCGCTCGGCGCCGGCGTCGGCTTATGGGAATCCGCCGAAGTGCGGGTCAACCCGACCGGCTCGATCGAAGTCCTCACCGGCTCGCATAGCCACGGGCAGGGCCACGAGACCACCTTCGCGCAGCTTGTCTCGGAGCGGATCGGCATTCCGATCGAGAACATCTCGATCGTGCACGGCGACACCGACAAGGTGCAGTTCGGCATGGGTACTTACGGCTCGCGCTCCGGCGCGGTCGGCATGTCGGCGATCGTCAAGGCGCTCGACAAGGTCGAGGCCAAGGCCAAGAAGGTCGCGGCCTTCATGCTCGAAGCGGCCGAAGGCGACATCGAGTTCAAGGACGGCAAGTTCACCGTCGCCGGCACCGACAAGGCGGCGGCGTGGGGCGATGTCGCGCTGAATGCCTACATTGCGCACAAGTTCACCGGCGCGGAGCTCGAGCCGGGTCTGAAGGAGGGCGCGTTCTACGATCCGACCAACTTCACGTTCCCGGCAGGCTGCCACATCTGCGAGGTCGAGGTCGACACCGAGACCGGCAACACCGAAGTGGTCGCCTGGACCGCGGTCGATGACTTCGGCGTGGTGATCAATCCGATGATCGTCGAAGGCCAGGTGCACGGCGGCATCGCGCAAGGCATCGGACAGGCGCTTTACGAAGGCACCGTCTACGACAAGGACGGCCAGCTCGTGACCGGCTCGTACATGGACTACGCCATGCCGCGCGCCGACTACCTGCCGTCGTTCAAGGTCGACACCACCGAGACGAAATGCCCGTCGAATCCGCTCGGCATCAAGGGCTGCGGCGAAGCGGGCGCCATCGCGGCGCCGGCCGCCGTGATGAACGCGATCACCGACGCGGTCGGGACGGAAGACATCGCAATGCCGGCCACACCCGCGACGGTGTGGGCCGCGTTGCAGAAAACCAATCGCCGCCAGGCGGCGGAATGAGCCAGGAGAGCCGAGATGTATAACTTCGAATTCCACCGTCCGACCGGGCTGCGCCAGGCCTCCAACATGCTCGGCAAGCTCGAGGAGGCGAAAATCCTCGCCGGCGGGCAGACGCTGATCCCGACCATGAAGCTGCGGCTCGCATCGCCCAACAATCTGGTCGATCTCAATGCGATCGAGGGCGAACTGTCCGGCATCGAGCTCAAGGGCCGCTCGATCGTGATCGGCGCGATGACGCGGCATGCCGATGTCGCGAATTCAGCCGTGGTGAAGGAGCACATCCCGGCGCTTGCCTATCTGGCCGGACTGATCGGCGATCCGGCGGTGCGCCATCGCGGCACCCTCGGCGGTTCGGTCGCCAACAACGATCCGAACTCGGATTATCCGGCGGCCTGCGTCGGTCTCGGCGCGACCATCATCACCACCAAGGGCAAGCATTCGGCGGACGATTTCTTCAAGGGATTGTTCGAGACCGCGCTCGCGCCCGACGAGATCATCACCAAAGTGAGCTTTCCGATCGTCAAGAAGGCCGGCTACGAGAAGTTCCGCAACCAGGCGTCACGTTTTGCGCTGGTCGGCGTATTTGCCTCCAAGCGCGGCTCGGAGATCCGCGTCGCCGTCACCGGGGCGGGTTCGAACGGGGTATTCCGCGTGCCGTCGTTCGAGGAGGCGCTGAAGAAGCGCTTCGCGCCGAAATCGCTCGAAGGCCTGACCATTCCGGCCGACGGCATGAACGCCGACATCCACGGCAGCGCCGAATACCGCGCGCATCTGGTCGGCGTGATGGCGCGCCGCGCGGTCGCGCGGGCGAACGAATTCTCGGCCGGGGAGGCGGACGAAGCCGCTCCGGGAGTGACGTTCGGCCCGTAGCGTGCGGCCTCGCGCAACGGCGGCAAAGGCATTACATAGCCGGCTATGAAACAAGAGCCTGCCCGCGCGCGCGCCGTTCCGGCCTCGATCGATGACACCGTCAAGCTGCTCGGCGAGGCCGACTACCTCGCCGACCGCTCGCTCGCGACGGTGCTGTTCCTCGCGTTGCGCATGGGGCGGCCGCTGTTCCTCGAAGGCGAGGCGGGCGTCGGCAAGACCGAGATCGCCAAGGTGTTGAGCCAGACGCTCGGCCGGCGGCTGATCCGGCTGCAATGCTATGAGGGGCTCGACGTTTCGGCTGCCGTCTACGAATGGAATTACGCCGAGCAGATGATCGCCATTCGCCTGGCCGAAGCCGAGGGCAATGTCGACAAGGAGCGGCTCTCGCACGACGTCTTTTCCGAGCGCTTCCTGATCAAGCGGCCGCTGCTCCAGGCGCTGGAGCCTGACGTCAACGGCGCGCCGGTGCTGCTGATCGACGAACTCGACCGCACCGATGAAGCCTTCGAGGCATTCCTGCTCGAAGTGCTGGCCGACAATCAGGTGACGATCCCCGAGATGGGCACCGTGAAGGCCGCGCAGCCGCCGATCACGATCATCACGTCGAACCGCACGCGCGAAATCCACGACGCGCTCAAGCGGCGCTGTCTCTATCATTGGGTCGGTTATCCGACCGCCGAGCGCGAACTCAAGATCGTGCGCGCCAAGGTGCCGGGCATTGCGAAAAAGCTGTCGGCCGAAGTCGTGCACTTCGTTCAAGCGCTGCGCGGGCTGGACCTGTTCAAGTCGCCCGGCGTCGCCGAATCTCTCGACTGGGCGGCCGCGCTGACAGAGCTCGATGTCGTGGCGCTCGATCCCGCGACCGTGTCCGACACGCTCGGCGTGCTGCTCAAGTATCAGGACGACATCGCGCGCATCGAGGGCACCAAGGCGAAAGAGCTTCTCGACGCCGTGCATGCCGAGATGCGGGCGGCGGAGTAGGCTGTGACGGACGCCGCACCACAAGGTCGGCTGGCGCAGAACATCGTCTACTTCGCGCGTGCGCTGCGCGCGGCCGGGATTCCGGTCGGGCCGGGGAGCGTGCTCGATGCGCTCGAAGCCGTGCAAGCCGCAGGTGTCGGGACGCGCGAAGACTTCTACTGGACGCTGCACGCCGTATTCGTGAACCGCCACGAGCATTCGGTGCTGTTCGACCAGGCGTTCCGGATGTTTTTCCGCAAGCGCGCCTATCTCGACAAGCTGCTCGCGATGCTCTCGCCGCAGGCGCCGGCCGCCGCGCCCGAACCGCCGCAGGCAGGCGCTGCCCGCGTGCAGGAGGCGCTGTTCTCCGGCATGAACGACAAGAAGCCGCCGGAGGAGCGCGAGGTCGAGCTCGATGCACGCTTCACGGTGTCGGACCGCGAGGTGCTGCAGAAGAAAGACTTCGCGCAGATGAGCGCGGCCGAGATCGCGCAGGCCAAGGACGCGATCAAGCGGCTTGTGCTGCAGCTCGACGAGGTGAAGACGCGGCGTCTTGCGCCGAGCCGACGGGGTCACATCATCGACATGCGCCGCACCTTGCGCGCCAGCATGAAGGCGGGCGGTGCGCTGATCGACCTGAAATACCTGGGCAGGCGCACCAAGCAGCCGCCGATCGTCGCGCTGCTCGATATCTCCGGCTCGATGAGCCAGTACACGCGGCTGTTCCTGCATTTCCTGCACGCGGTCACCGATGCGCGCCAGCGCGTGCACTCGTTCCTGTTCGGCACGCGGTTGACCAACGTGACGCGTGCGCTGAAATCACGCGACCCCGACGAGGCGCTCTCGCAGTGCTCGGCGAGCGTGCTCGACTGGTCGGGCGGCACGCGCATCGCAACCTCGCTGCACGAGTTCAACAAGCGCTGGGCGCGCCGCGTGCTCACGCAAGGGGCGATCGTGCTCTTGATCACCGACGGGCTGGAGCGCGACCCCGACGACAAGCTCGAGTTCGAGATCGACCGGCTGCATCGCTCGGCGCGGCGTCTGGTGTGGCTCAATCCGCTGCTGCGCTTCGAGGGCTTCGAGGCCAAGGCGCGCGGCATCCGCACCCTCCTGCCGCACGTTGACGAATTCCGCCCGATCCACAACCTCGATTCGATCGCCGAGCTCACCCGCGCGCTGTCGGCCTCAGGTGGGCGGACCGGCGATCCGAAGGAGTGGTTGAAGAAGGTGGCGTGACTTATATGCTTGGTCATTCCGGCCGAGCGAAGCGAGAGCCGGAATCCATAACCACGAATCTCGCTTCTCTTGCACCGCCGGTGGTTATGGGTCCCGGCTCGCGCGATGCTTCGCATCGCTTGGCCGGGATGACAGGGAGAGACACATGGACACGCTTGCGCGCGACGAAGACATCCTGAAAGCCGCCGAGGACTGGCGCAAAGCCGGCCGCGGGGTCGCGCTTGCGACCGTGGTCGAGACTTGGGGCTCGGCGCCGCGCCCGGTCGGCTCGAATCTGGTGATCGACGATCAGGGAAACTTCCTTGGGAGCGTGTCGGGCGGCTGTGTCGAGGGCGCGGTCGTGACCGAAGCGCTCGACGTGATCGAGAGCGGCAAGCCGAAGACACTGGAGTTCGGCGTCGCCGACGAGACGGCGTGGAAGGTCGGACTCTCATGCGGCGGCACCATCCGGGTGTTCGTCGAGAAGGTGGATTGATTTGCGCCTCGACATCCTCAAAGCGCTGAACACGGAACGCGCGGCGCGGCGCGCCGCAATCGTCGTCACCCATCAGGAGAGCGGCGCTCAGCGGCTCGTCACGCACGACAAGGTCGCGGCCGATCCGCTGAAGGATGTACTCGAAGCGCATCTGCGTTCGGGAAAAAGCGGCATCGAGGAAACACCCGAAGGCAAGGTGTTCCTCACTGTGCACGTGCCGCCGACACGGCTGGTGATTACCGGCGCGGTGCATATTTCGCAGGCGCTGGCGCCGATCGCCGCGCTGCTCGGCTATGACGTGACGATTGTCGATCCACGCACCGCGTTTGCGAGCGTCGAGCGCTTCCCGGACGTGACGGTGATCGCGGACTGGCCCGACCAGGCGCTCCCCTCTCTTGGCATCGACCGCTACACGGCGTTCGTCGCGCTTACGCACGATCCGAAGATCGACGATCCGGCGCTGATGCATGCGCTGGAGCGCGATTGCTTCTACATCGGGGCGCTCGGTTCGAAGAAGACTCATGGGCGGCGCCTTGAACGGCTGAAGCAGCAGGGCGCGGGCGACGCGCAGCTTGCCCGCATCCATGCCCCCATCGGGCTGCCGATCGGTGCGATAACGCCCGCCGAAATCGCCGTTGCGATCATGGGCGAAATCACGAGCCGGCTACGTCTGACGCCGGAGGGCAAGCGATGAAGTTCGGGGCCGTTCCGCCGCGCGAAGCCGACGGTGCGATCGCGGTGCATTCGATCCGCAAGGGCGGCATGGTGCTCAAAAAGGGCACGCTTGTCGGGAAGGCGGAAGTCGCCGCGCTCGAAGCCGCGCAGGTGGGCGAGATCGTGGTGGCGCGGCTCGAGCCGGGCGATGTCTCGGAGGATGTGGCGGCGGCCGAAATCGCCGCGGCGGTGGCCGGGGAGGGGGTGCATGTGGAGCGCGCGTTCACCGGCCGCGCCAATTTGTTCGCCAAGGATGCGGGCGTTCTGGTGGTGGACAAGACCGGCGTCGATGCGCTCAACGGTGTCGATGCTGCGATCACGTTCGCGACACTGAACGCCTACGCGCCGGTCGTGGCCGGCAAGATGATCGCCACGGTGAAGATCATTCCGTTCGCGGTCGCGGGTGCGGCGCGCGACGCTGCCGTGGCGGCCGCGAAGGCCGCTACACCGATGGTGCGCGTCGCCCCGTTCCGGGTGCGCAAGGTCGGCATTATTTCGACCGTGCTGCCGGGCCTTGCCGACAAGGTGATCGAGAAGACGCTCAAGGTCACCGCGGACCGGCTGGCGCCCGCGGGTGCGGTCATCATCGCCGAGCAACGCGTGCCGCACGAGACGCGTGCGCTCGCAAGGGCACTTGACGAGGTGCTCCAGGCCGGTGCCGAGCTGGTCGTGGTGTTCGGCGCCTCGGCGATTGCCGATACGCGCGACGTGATCCCGGCGGCGGTCGAGCAGATCGGCGGGACGCTTGAGCATTTCGGCATGCCGGTCGATCCCGGCAACCTGATGCTGGTCGCGCAGGCGAACGGCCGCCCGGTGATCGGCGCGCCGGGCTGTGCGCGCTCGCCGAAGGAAAACGGCTTCGACTGGATCCTGATGCGCCTGCTCGCCGGTCTGCCGGTGACGCGCAGCGACATCACGGGGCTTGGCGTCGGCGGGCTC
Organism: Hyphomicrobiales bacterium; assembly: GCA_034669145.1. Taxonomy (GTDB): domain Bacteria; phylum Pseudomonadota; class Alphaproteobacteria; order Rhizobiales; family Xanthobacteraceae; genus PALSA-894. The sequence continues at coordinate 4,607 of JAXDNY010000193.1, read as the reverse complement.
TTGATGGAGATCGTGACGCGGCCGCAGCCGCGCGCCGAGGCCGAGCCGGAGAAGGGACGCAACGTGGCCGGGCTGGTGCTGGCTGCCGGCCGCTCCACCCGGATGGGCGGGCCGAACAAGCTGCTCGAAGAGATCAACGGCAAGCCGCTGGTGCGTCACGTCGCCGAGCACGTGCTTGCCTCGCGCGCCAAGCCCGTCATCGTGGTCACCGGCCACCAGAAGGAGCGCGTGGAGCGCGCGCTCGCCGGGCTGCCGGTGACGTTCGTGCACAATGCGGACTTCGCCGACGGGCTCTCCACCTCGCTCAAGACCGGCATCGCGGCAGTGCCGGCGGCAGCCGATGGCGCGATCGTCTGTCTCGGCGACATGCCGCAGGTGAGCGCGGCGCTGATCGACAGCCTGATCGCGGCGTTCGATCCGGAGCGCGGCGCGCTGGTGGTGATCCCGACCATCGAGGGCAAGCGCGGCAATCCGGTGCTGTGGTCGCGGCGTTTCTTCCCCGACCTTGCCGCCGTGGAAGGCGATGTCGGCGCGCGCCACCTGATCGGCGGCTACGCCGAAGCGGTCGCCGAGGTGCCGGTCGACGCCGCGGCGCTGACCGACGTCGATACGCCGGAAGCTCTGATCGCGGTGCGTGCCGCGATGACCGTTTAGTTCCATTTAAGGCTTTCTGCCTACCATCCCTTGGAGTTTGAGCTGGGGGATTCCGATGCGATTTGTGCTGACGGCGTGCATTGGCGCGCTCGCGATTCTTTTCACCGTATCCGGGGCCGATGCGGCCGGTGCGCTGGCGACCGGCCAATGCGGCGCGTTCGGTTACGCATTCGACGACGTGTCGCCGGAGGCGGCCGCGTTGCGCGCGCGGGCGCAATGCAAGGGCCGCGACTGCAAGGTGGTGACGAGTTTCCGCAAGACCTGCGCGGCCTTCGCGATCGACGCGAAGAATACCTGCGGGCCGCACGGCTGGGCGCAGGCCGGAACGCTCGCCTATGCGCAGAACGTCGCGAGCGAACAGTGCCATCGCCATGGCGGTCGCAGTTGCGTGATCCGCGCGTGGGTGTGCGACCAGAAGGGGTGAGTTTTCGTGGCGCTCTCTCCTTTCTTCCCCTCTCCCGCTTGCGGGAGAGGGTGCCTGAGCGAAGCGAAGGCGGGAGAGGGAAGTTTCTTTCGCATGATTGGCCTCTCAACAAGAGCCCTCTCCCGGCCGATCCTCACTTCGTTCGGATCGTCCACCCTCTCCCGCAAGCGGGAGAGGGGAAAGAAAGCAAGCAGCCGCCCGCGTTCTCGCGGCGCGTTTCGCGTCCGAGGTGTGAGGAAGAGCGCACCCAAGAGAGAAGGGCGCGCGGGCCGCCGGGGTCCTGACGGACCCGCGGGCCTGACTGCCTCGCGGCATTCAGGCGCCTTCGGTAACTCCGCAAGTCCGCCATTTCTCCGGCGTCCCGCGCGCGATGTTTTAAAGCCTGCTCCGCACGGCCCCCGGTGGACTGACCTTTCAGGCTTCCGTCCTCATCGGCGAGGAAGCCTTTCCACCGCTTCAGGGGCCTCGGCATGCCTGGACGGTTGGCACCGCCGGTACGACATGCCGCCAAGAGCCCCAGGCGACGCGCGGCTGGCGCGCCGGGACCGTGCAGCTTCGGCTGCCGGGGCGGGGTGTACGTCTTTGCACCCCGGCATCCGGCCACCGCCCCCTGTCCCCAGCCTCGTGACGTTCGCGAGACTTCCCTTGGCGGGAACAGGTTAGTTCAGTGAATAATCCTACTAAATGCCATTGTCAAGGATTAAAATGAAAACTTATCCCCGGTACGCGTCCGAATCGGGGAACGCCTCCCGGCGCCGGGCGTTTTCAGGGCACAAGCAGATGGAGGATTTCGATGTTGGACGACAACAGGGATCTCAACCGCGATGTGGGCCGTCGCGACGCGTATCTGGACGATCCGGCCGTGCGAGACGGCTCGGGCTATGGCCCGGTGATCGCGCTGGTCGCGATCGCACTGGTCATCGGCGGGTTGTTCATGTTCTCGCCGAGCGACAAGACGCAGACGGCCGCCAACAATCCGGCAGTGGAGCGCTCGGCACCCGCGCCGACTCCGCCCGTCACCCCGGCGCCGCCGGTCACCGCGCCGAAACAGTAACGCGCGCGAGTTTGTATATAATGTTGACCCGCCTCGGCGGGGCCGCTGTGCGTTTATGGGGTTCAACGTTTGCTTTGCTTGGCGGGCTTGAGTTGCGCGAGGTCACGCCGCGCGCTCGCAAGCGCGGCGCCGATCTTGCGGCGCGTCTCTGCGCTAACCGCCTTCTGCGCTATGGCAAACCTCAACGCCTCGATGGCGAGCAGCAAATGCGCGCGACGTCAGGTGATAAGTTGTGATCATGACCCTCGTTGCAGCGAGGGCAGGGACATTGGGCGCGTCGAAGCGAAAAACTCAAATCGAGATTATTTGATCGAGATATTTGACGCATAGCCCGACGTAGGGCGGGCAAAGCGGAGCGTGCCCGCCACTTCGCGAAATGTGATCACGGATTTGGCGGGCACGGCGCTGCGCGCCCCCCGCTTTCGCGGGGGCATGCTTTGCCCGCCTACCCTCTCCAAGCCCTACTGAGGTACCTTTGGTTGAATGAAAGACAGAATTGAGGTACAGGTTGATCTATCCTTGCCATTCTTGAAAGCGCGCCGTGCGAATGGCTTCAGACAAAATCATGGGGGCGTCACATGCGGGCGACGGTTGCGACCACGGGCCTGGGCGTTGCTTTGATGGCTCTGCTGTCGATGGCCGACACGGCCAGCGCGCAGAATTGTCTGGATCGCACAGTGACCATCGCCGACCTGGCGGCTGAATTGAACCGGTGCAACCCGGCCAAACTCCCCGCGCTTTGCAACGTGAACCCACCCCAAAACCCGCAATTTATTCATAAGCAAGTCGCTGCCTACGATGGCGCCGATATACGTCGGTGGCTCGCGCGCGGCCCTGCTGCAACGTTGTACACTGCCAGGCAGCAAGAAGAGCTTGTCGCGAAAACCGAGGCTCTTGCGAACGCGAACAGGCCGCGGCGCGGCGATAAGGTCTTCGATATACAGTTTTTTCGAAAAGCCTATGGCGCTCCCGGTGAATATCAAATCGGCGCGAATATCACGTATACACGATGTCCGCCGAGCGTCCCGGCACGGGTTGTTACCGGGCCAACTGGGCCAACCTGGCCCCCTGACCCGACGGATCCCAGGGACAACGGCCCTTATCCCTGTCCCAGATCCGGAGTTTTTTCGGCCAACCTGGCGGCTGAGCTAAACAGGGTCTCCCACTGCACAAGCGGTTTCCCGCGCCTCCCTTGCAATGGGCAACCTGCAGCAACGCTGATCAAGCAAATCTCCGGACTTAACGGCGCTGAGATACCCGGGTGGCTTGCAGAGAGCGATGCAAGCCAACTGTACGTCAGGGCGGAACAAGATTCGATCATCAAAGCAACGTACGAGATCGCAAACGCCAATACGCCGCCACAGTCTTCTCCCTATTTTCCAAAATTCTTCGTCTACGACATTCAGTTCATTCGAGAAGAAAAACCTGGCAGACCCGAAACGAGATACTTCACGGGTGCCAATGTTACGTATGCATACTGTCCGGTTGAATATGGGCGCGATCCTTGGTGGAGGGACCTAGACCTACAAGTGTACCACCCCTGACGCAGCCTGGACCTATTATCTGACCCATAGATCTTCCGGAATTCAGCACCGGCGTAGCTGATTGCCCCGCGCTCCGGGGCCACATGCTCGGCGTTGACGATCGCGGTGACGAGGTTCAGGCGGACGCTGGACTAGCCCGTTTCCCGGGCGCAGCGCGGTACGAAGGACTGCGCTGCAGAACCGGGACCGCCAGAAGCGCCGGTGCTTGTGCGGTCCCGCATCTGCGATGCACCGCAAGAGGCGCTGGATCGCGTGCGGCCATCCTTCGAGACGGCGCTTCGCGCCTCCTCAGGATGAGGATTTTGCTACGCCGCTTCCGCCCACGCGCGCGGCGCCGCCTTCCCCTTGATCTGCGTGCGATGCATCACGCGACGCGTCGCGTTATCGAACGGGTCGCGGCGGTGCATGGTGGAGCGATTGTCCCACAGCAACAGATCGCCGACGCGCCAGCGGTGCTGGTAGCGCAAATCGTCGCGCTCGATGTGCGCCCACAGCGCGTCGAGCAGCGCATCGGACTCCACCGGCGACAAGCCCTCGACATACGAGTTGCGGCGCCGGCCGAGATAGAGCGACGGCGCGCCGGTCGACGGATGTGCGATCACCGCCGGATGCCAGGCGCCCGGCGCCTGGTGCGGATCGTCGGTCGGCGTCACGCCTTTGCGCAAGTATCCGCCTGAGTTGTAGGTGCCGTCATGCTTGATGCGGCGGCCGCGCACCTTCGCCTTGAGCGCATCTGGCAAGGTCGACCACGCGGCCTGCATGCCGAGCACCCAGGTGTCGCCGCCCGTTGGCGGGACTTCGAGCGAATAGAGCATCGAGGCGTCGGGCGGCGTTTGCAGATAGCTCATGTCGGTGTGCCACACGGCCTCGCCCGCGCCGAGCGCGCCGATCGGCGCGCCCTTGTCGTCGAGCACGTTCGAGACGACGTAGA
>JAXDNY010000192.1:0-5897 GCA_034669145.1 Hyphomicrobiales bacterium | reverse complement strand
GGGCAAGCCGAACATCGATGTCGACGTGAAGATCGCCGACAACGGCGAGGTGCTGTTCAAGTCGCCCGGCGTGTTCCAGGGCTACTACAAGGACCCGGAGAAGACCGCCGAGACCAAGACAGCGGACGGCTGGGTGCGCACCGGCGATGCCGGCTTCCTCGATCCGAAAACCGGCCATCTCAAGATCATCGACCGCGCCAGGGATGTCGGGCGGCTGAAGGACGGCACGCTGTTCGCGCCGAAATACATCGAAAACAAGCTCAAGTTCTATCCGAACATCAAGGAGGCGGTCGCGATCGGCGACGGCCGTGACGACGTCACCGTGATGCTCAACATCGATCTGGTCGCGGTTGGCTCATGGGCCGAGCGCAACGGCGTGGTGTACGGCTCCTATCAGGAGCTCGCCGGGCATCCCAAGGTCTACGCGATGCTGGAGAAGCACGTCGACGAGGTGAACAAGTCGCTCCTCGACGAGCAGGTGATGGCGGGCGCGCAGATCAAGCGCTTCCTGGTGCTGCACAAGGAGCTCGACGCCGACGACGGGGAGCTGACGCGCACCATGAAGATCCGCCGCGGCCTGATCGCGGAGCGCTACGGCGCGCTGGTCACGGCGCTCTATGACGGCGCGACGGTGGCCGATGTCTCGACCGAAATGACGTTCGAGGATGGGCGCAAGGGGATGCTGTCCGCGCGCGTCGCGATCCGCGACATGAAGATCTACCCGGTGCCGGCGAAGCCGCTGGAGCAGGCGGCGTGAGAGCCCCGCCTTCTTTCTTCACCTCCCCCTGGAGGGGGGAGGTCGGTTCGCGACGCGAACCGGGTGGGGGTGAATCGCGAAGCGATCGCTTCACCCCACCCCGCCGCGGCTGCGCCGCGTCGACCCTCCCCCGTCAGAGCCTGCCACCGGGCGGGCCGCGCCAGCGGCGCGACCCGGCGGGGAGGGTGGCACCGAGTGTGTGGAGAGAAGCGTGAGATCTCCCACCGGCGCCGACATCGCGGCCGGCGAGACGATCCTCGCGGTCGAGAACGTGTCGCTCGCGTTCGGTGGCGTGAAGGCGATCACCGACGTGTCGTTCGACATCCGCAAAGGAGAAATCCGCGCGATCATCGGCCCGAACGGCGCCGGCAAGACCTCGATGCTCAACGTGATCAACGGCTTCTACTGGCCGCAGCACGGCCGCATCACCTTCAAGGGTTCGACGCGCGCCAAGATGCGCCCCTACGAGGCGGCGAGCGGCGGCATCGCGCGCACGTTCCAGAACGTCGCGCTGTTTCGCGGCATGACGGCGCTCGACAACATCATGGCGGGGCGCTCGCTGCGCATGCACAGCAACTTCTTCTGGCAATTGCTGCGCCACGGGCCGGCGATGCGGGAAGAAGTCGAGCACAGGAAGCGCGTCGAAGACATCATCGAGTTCCTCGAGATCGCGCATATCCGGAAAGTCCCGGTCGGCGTGCTGCCCTACGGCCTGCAGAAACGGGTCGAGCTCGGCCGCGCGCTCGCCATGGAGCCGGACCTGCTGCTGCTCGACGAGCCGATGGCGGGCATGAACCTCGAAGAGAAAGAGGACATGTCGCGCTACGTGATCGACGTGAACAATCACTACGGCACCACGATCGCGCTGATCGAGCACGACATGGGCGTGGTGATGGACCTGTCCGATCGCGTGGTGGTGCTCGACTACGGCCGCAAGATCGCCGACGGCACCCCCGACGAGGTGAAGCGCGACAAGGCGGTGATCGACGCGTATCTCGGCGTGGCGCATTGAAGATTCTGGCGCATTGACATGGACATCCTCTACAAAATCTTCGTCGATCCGTTCGTGCAGATGGGCGCGGCGCCGGATCTCCTGGTGCAGACACTGTGGGAGGGTCTCGTCGCGGGCGTGCTCTACGCGCTGATCGCGCTCGGTTTCGTGCTGATCTTCAAGGCTTCGGGGGTCTTCAATTTCGCGCAAAGCATCATGGTGGTGTTCGCCGCGCTGACGCTGGTCGGCCTCTATGCGCTGCTGCGCAGCTGGGGCGTGCGGCCGAGCGATCTGGCGGCTTTCCTCGCGCTTGGGCTCACCATCGGCGTGATGTTCCTGCTCGCGGTCGGCGTCGAACGACTCGTACTGCGCCCGCTCGTCAATCAGCCGGACATCATCCTGTTCATGGCGACGTTCGGGCTGACCTATTTCCTGATCGGCCTCGGGCAACTGGTGTTCGGTGGCGAATCCAAGGTGATGATTGCCGAGGAGCTTTACCTCCCGCGCGGTTCCTACGAGATCAAGATGTTCGGCGGGTTTGTGAACCTGCAGAAGATCGACATCGCGGCTGCGATCATTGCTTCTGTCATGGTCGCAACGCTCGCGATCTTTTTCCAGAAGACCCGCATCGGGCGCGCATTGCGGGCGGTCGCCGACAGCCACAAGGCCGCGCTCTCCGTCGGCATTTCGCTTGAGCAGATCTGGATCGTGGTGTGGTTTGCGGCCGGCATCGTGGCGCTCGCGACCGGCATCATGTGGGGTGCGCGCTCGGAAGTGTCGTTTGCGCTCGAGATCATCGCGCTGAAAGCGCTGCCCGTGCTGATCCTCGGCGGCTTCACGTCGATCCCGGGTGCCATCGTCGGCGGACTGATTATCGGCATCGGCGAGAAGATCGGCGAATTCTACTGGGGCCCGCTGCTCGGCTCGGGGATCGAAAGCTGGCTCGCCTACGTCATCGCATTGCTGTTCCTGCTGTACCGGCCGCAGGGCCTGTTCGGCGAGCGCATCATCGAAAGAATCTAGCGAATAGTGAGTGGCGAATAGCGAGTGGGGAAGTAAGGAACCGCAGCATGATGAAATTCTACTTACTATTCGCTATTCGCCATTCGCCATTCGCCTCTTCACGCCATTCGCCATTCGCCTCTTGAGAAAGAAACGATGCTCTACAGAGAAGCCGGCCAGTACAAGACGAACTACGCCGCCGACGTGTCGGTCTTTCCGCTGCGCGAGGACCGCACTGGCCTGTTCGTCGTTCTGTTCCTCGCGTTTTTCGTGGTGCCGTTCGTCAGCAATGGCTTCATGCTGCAGGCGGTCCTGATCCCGTTTTTGGTATTTTCGCTCGCCGCGATCGCGCTGAACATTCTCACCGGCTACACCGGCCTGATCTCGCTCGGCACCGGCGCCTTCATGGGGGTCGGCGCCTACGCCTGCTACAAGCTCACGACGCTGTTCCCGCAGGTCAACATCATCGTCTGGGTGCTCGCGTCGGGCTTTTTCTCGGCCGCGGTCGGGACGCTGTTCGGTCTGCCGTCGCTGCGCATCAAGGGCTTCTACCTCGCGGTCGCCACGCTCGCCGCGCAGTTCTTCCTGTCGTGGTGTTTCATCCGCGTGCCGTGGCTCTACAATAACAACGTGTCCGGCGCGATCGAGGTGCCGACGCGCACGATGTTCGGCATTCCGATCACCGGCGCGACCGCGACGCCGTTCACGCGCTATCTCGTGGTGCTCAGCATCGTCGTCGTCATGACCTGGCTCGCCTCCAATCTGGTGCATGGGCGCATCGGCCGCATGTGGATGGCGGTGCGCGACATGGACCTTGCGGCCGAACTGATCGGGATCCGGTTGCTGCCGACCAAGCTGCTCGCTTTCGCGGTGTCGTCGTTCTACTGCGGCGTCGCGGGCGCCATGCTGGTGTTCTTCTGGTACGGCGGCGCGGAAGCGGCGGTGTTCGACGTCAACCAGAGCTTCTTCATCCTGTTCATGGTCATCGTCGGCGGCCTCGGCAGCCTGACCGGTTCGTTCTTCGGCGCCGCGCTGATTTTCATCCTGCCGATCGCGCTGCGCGTGCTCGCGCCGGCGATCGGCGTCCCGCTGCAGCCGGCGACCGTGGAACAGCTCCAGTTCATGATCGTCGGGGCGCTGATCATCCTCTTCCTGATCGTCGAGCCGCACGGCCTCGCGCGGCTGTGGCAGATCGGCAAACAGAAGCTGAGGGTGTGGCCTTTTCCGTACTAACCGTGCAAAACTGAGGGTAATTCGGCCCGCCAAAGCGGCCGGACCAGAACCGGCGAGATCCGCCGAAAAACAAGGGAGAACGCGAATGAAATTCAAGCATCTTCTGGTGGGAACGGCGTTCGTGGCGTCGACATTGGTGTCGGCGATACCGGCGAGCGCGCAGGGCGGCATCTACATCCCGCTGCTGACCTACCGAACCGGGGCGTTCGCGGTGTCCGGCATTCCGATCGGCTCGGGCATGGCCGATTACCTCAACATGCTGAACGAGCGCGACGGCGGCATCGGCGGCGTGAGGCTGAACGTCGAGGAATGCGAGACCGGCTACGACACCAAGAAGGGCGTCGAGTGCTACGAGCAGGTCAAGTCGAAGAACCCGGTCGTCATCAACCCCTATTCGACCGGCATCACGCTGCAGATCATTCCCAAGGCCGCGGTCGACAAGATTCCAATTCTCTCCATGGCCTATGGTCTCTCGGCTTCGGCCGACGGGCAGAACTTCCCGTGGATCTTCAATCCGCCGGCGACCTATTGGGACGGCGCGTCGATGTTCGTGAAATATGTCGGCGAAAAGGAGGGCGGGCTCGACAAGCTCAAGGGCAAGAAGCTCGGCCTCGTCTATCTCGATGCGCCCTACGGCAAGGAGCCGATCCCGCTGCTCGAAGCGCTGGCGAAGGATTACGGCTTCGAACTGAAGCTCTATCCGGTGCCGGCCGCCGAGGCGCAGAACCAGTCTTCGCTCTGGCTCAACGTGCGCCGCGATCGTCCTGACTGGATCTACATGCAGGGCTTCGGCGCGATGAACCCGACGGCCGTCAAGGAGGCCATCAAGATCAACTATCCGATGAACAAGTTCGTCGGAAACTGGTGGTCCGGCGGCGACGACGACGCGCGTCCGGCCGGTCCGCAGGCCAAGGGCTATCTGTCGTTCACCTTCAACCAGACGGGAACGAATTTCCCGATCATCCAGGAAATCATCAAGCACGTCGTGGACAAGGGTAAGAGCCAGATCGCGAAGGACAAGGTGGGCGAGACCTTCTACAACCGCGGCGTCCTCAATTCGATCATCATCGCGGAAGCGATCCGCAACGCGCAGAAGATCTCCGGCAAGAAGGAGATCAACGGCGAGGATCTCCGCCGCGGTCTCGAGACGCTCGAAATCACCGCCGCGCGGCTCAAGGAAATCGGTGCGGAGGGCTTTGCCGCGCCGATGAAGGTCACCTGCGCGGATCACAACGGCCACAACGCGGCCTTCGTGTCCGAGTGGGACGGCACCAAGTGGACCAAGGTGTCGGACTGGATCTCGCCGATCAAGGAGAAGGTCAATCCGCTGATCGATCAGGCCTCGAAGGACTATGTGGGCGCCAACGCCGGCTGGCCGAAGCGCTCCGAGCCTTGCGACAAGTCGTCGTAAACCTGTGTCCCGCACGCCGTGCAGCGCGAAGCGCTGCTCCGCAGATGCGGGACCCCGGTTGCTTGAGTTGAAGAAAGAAACCGGGGCCCCGGGTCTGCAGCGCATCACTGCGTGCTGCGCTGCGCCCGGGACACGGGTTTAACGAGAGCATGCGATGAGCATTGCCGAGTCCACCGCCGCAACCAAAACCACGCCCGTCCCGGCCCCGGCGGACGCGATCCTCATCGTCAACAACATCGAGGTCATCTACGACCACGTGATCCTGGTGCTGAAGGGCGTCTCGCTCGGCGTGCCCAAAGGGGGAATCGTGGCGCTGCTCGGCGCCAACGGCGCGGGCAAGACCACCACGCTGAAAGCGATCTCCAACCTGCTGCATTCCGAGCGCGGCGAGGTCACCAAGGGCTCGATCGTGTTCGACGGCGAGGAAGTGCAGGCGCGCTCGCCCAACGAGCTGGTGCGGCGCGGCTGCGTGCAGGTGATGGAGGGCCGCCACTGCTTCGGCC
>JAXDNY010000191.1:0-2800 GCA_034669145.1 Hyphomicrobiales bacterium | reverse complement strand
CGGCATCGACGTGCGCCTGATAGACGACATCGGCACCGATCTGCTTCAGCATCGGCACATAGGCGTTGACCGAAGCGGTGCCGTAGCCGGTTGTATCGCTGACGATGGCGACCTTCTTCTTCTTGAGTACGTCGACCACGTAGCGGTTGGCGGCGCCGCCGATTTGCTGATTGGTCGGTCCGTTGCGGAAGCACAGCGGATATTTTTTCGCATCGGCGAGCTGATCGACCCAGCAAGGATGAAGCTGCGGAATATTGGCTTTCGCGAGCAGCGGCACAACGGGAATCGCCTCGCCCGAATTGACCGGGCCGAAGACCACGCTGACCTTGTGGCCACGCGTGAGCTCAGCGGCGCCGTTCACGGCTTTTGTTGGGTCGCTCTGGGTATCGCGGCTGATCAGCTCAATCTGGCGGCCATCGATGCCGCCGGCCTTGTTGATCTCTTCGACGGCCATCTGGACGCCGCGATTGATGCCGACGCCGGTGGACGACGAGGGGCCGGTGAGTGCCGGCAGATAGCCGATCTGGATCGGAGATTTCTGGGCGATCGCGGGTTTGGCAATGCTGCTTGCGAGAACGGCGGCGCTGGCGGACGTCAGTGCCTGACGACGAGTCATCGACATCGGGATCCTCCTAAGGGCTGAAGGTCTCTGCGGACCTTTGAGAGGAACTATAGCCTTGAGTTGGACATCGGCAAAGCATGCCCACCGGCGGTATACAGGTCCAAAGATGGGCAGGAAGCCCAAGGCATATGGCGGACACGGCACGAGGTTCGCGTCTGACCCAATGGATTTCTGCCCCGGCCTTGCGGCTGCGTTGCAAGGGAGGGAAGATCGCTGCCGTGCAAGGCGACTGTGCACGGATTGATCGAAAAATCATGAAAACATTCGTCTTGCGCTGCTGCAGGCGTGCCCCGGCCGTCTCGGTCGCACTCTTCTTCGCATGTGCCGCGTACGCGGCCGAGCCCGACTTCGTGCCGTCGGCCGACCTCCTGGCCGCGGCCAAGAAGGAGGGCAAGATCGTCCTCTATACGGCGAACTTCCTCGACACCGAGCAGGCCGTGGTCAAACGCTTTTCCCAGCGTTTCGCCGGCATCCAGATCGAGATCGTGCGCGCGCCGACCGGCCAGCTGATCACGCGTGTCAAGACCGAGGCGGCCGCGAACCGATGATCGCCGACGTGATCGACTTCACCGACCGGGTGCAGGCGCGCGGCATGGTCGAGCTATTCGCGCCCTACGCGCCGCCGAATGCGGCCGACTATCCCGAGGTGGCGCGCACGACCGACCGCTTGTGGCCGCGATCCGGCAACGCCTGGACGATCACGTACAACTCCGAGCTCGTGAAGGACCCGCCGAAGTCGTGGGCGGATCTCACGAAGCCCGAATTCGGCAAGATGCATTTGGGGCAAACCGTGGTCGCGGCCGGCGGCGGGCCGTTCGCGCGGGCGATGTTCGAACGCAAGGTGCTCGGCGAGGACTACTGGGCTCGGCAGGCGGCGCTCAAGCCGGCGCTGTTTCCGAGCCAGGCCCCGATGGTCGATGCGATGATCCGCGGCGAGATCGGTATCGCGCCGCTGGTCACCGTGCTCGCCATTCCGCTTGCCGCGCAGGGCGCGCCGATCAAGTGGTTCTTCGCGCCGGAAGGCGTTCCCGTCACGGTCTTCTGCGCCGGAATCGCCAAGGGCGCCGCGCACCCCAATGCGGCGAAACTGTTTCTCGACTGGCCGCTCTCGCGCGAGGGTCAGGCGCTGATGGTCGAGCTCGGGTCGTTTGCCTCAATGACAAATGCTCCGATGCCGCCGGGCGTCGACGCCAATGCGATCAAGACCTGGTATCCGGACGACGCCGAGATCGAGAAGATCATCAAGCCTTGGACCGACGACTGGAACAAGGCGTACAATTATCGCCAATAGCGGGCGGCGGCGCCGCACCATAACCGCATCAGGGAGGCTCCGTGCTCACCGTCACGCGCGACATGGTTCTGCCCACCACGATCACCGGCTCATACCCGCGGCCGCTGTGGTTCGACCGCAGCCTGGAGGGCCGCTCGTTCAAGGCCGCGCTCGGCGACTCGCTCTTTCGCGAGCAATACCTTGACGCGGTTGCCAGCATCATCGCCGAACAGGAATCCGCCGGGCTCGACATCGTGACGGACGGCGACAGCCGCTTCGATCTAACCGTCGGCGGCAAGTCGTGGTTCTTCTATCCGATCGAACGTCTCGGCGGCATCACGGGCCACAAGGACACCTCGCGTGGATGGATGTCGCGCCACGGGCTACGCCCGGGCAAGATTCTCTGGGAGGTCCAGGAGGCCTATCAGCCGGGCGTCGTAGGCGACAAGTTATCGCGCGGGCCATTGGAGTATGCCGCGATCTGGCAGGTGGCGCAGCGCATGACCGACCGGCCGGTGAAGTTCGGCGCGATCTGTGCGCCCTCAATGGCCGGTATGCTGTGGAACGCGTTCTACCAGAACGATCAGGAGATGATGCTCGACCTCTGCGACATCATGAACGCGGAGCTGCGCGACATGGCGGCGGCCGGCTGCCCACTGATCCAGGTGGAAGAGCCTCCGCATCACATGCGCGCACAGCAGAAGGAGTGCACCGACGCCGATCTCGAATTCCTCACGCAGGCGTTCAATCGCCAGCTCACCGGCGTCAACGCCGAGATCTGGGTGCATACCTGCTGGGGTAATCCGAACCAGCAGCGCGTGCACTACAACGTGCCGAGCTACGAGCGCGCGCTGCCGCATCTCTTGCAGCTCAACGGGGATGTGCTGACCATCGAATGCGCGAGTTCA
>JAXDNY010000190.1:0-18823 GCA_034669145.1 Hyphomicrobiales bacterium | reverse complement strand
CTACTTCGCCGCCACCACCATGATCTCGACGTGATAGCCGGGCGCGGCGAGCTTCGCCTCGACGGTCGCGCGCGCGGGCGTGTTGCCGGGCGACACCCAGGCGTCCCACACGGCGTTCATCTCGGCGAACTTCGCCATGTCGGTGATCCAGATATTGGCCGACAGGAGTTTCGACTTGTCGGTGCCGGCCTTGGCGAGATAGCCGTCGATGGATTTGAGAACATCCTGCGTCTGTTCGGTCATGCTCTTGCCCGACGCGTTGCGCGCCACCACGCCGGCCAGATAGACGGTATTGCCGTGGACGACGACCTGGCTCATGCGCGGGCCGGTATCGTGACGTACGACGCTCATTTGGTTCGCTCCCTGACTTTGCTTTGACGTTCGTGAGGATGGTTCAAGCCTTATAGCGCATTAGCGCATCGTCCGGATCAGGTCCAAGCCCCGGCACATCGGGGATGTCCACCCAGCCGTTGTGGATCGGCGCACTTGCCGCATATGGCACGTGGCCGAGATCGCAGAAGAAGCGCTCCAGCGCGACCTCTTTCTCCTTCGCGGCAAGGATGTGCAGCGTCGCAAGATAGCCGGGGCCGAAATACGGCGCGTGCGGCACGCACGTCGCGCCGCTCGCTTCGGCCATGCGGCAGATATCCCACTGCGCCGTGAGGCCGTTCTTCGTGGCGCTCGGCTGCAGATAGTCGATGCCGGCCGCGGCCAGCCGGACGAATTCCAGCGCCCCCGTTGCATTTTCGCCCGCCGCGAGCGGCACGCCGGTCGCCTTGCGCAATTTGCCCAGCGCATCGACATCTTCCGCCGGCCAGATTGGCTCCTCGACCCAGAGCGGGTCGTAAGGCTTCATCGCCATCACGGCATCGTAGGCGGCATCCGGTGCCCAAGCGCAATTGGTATCGACCATGATCGCAACGCCGGCGCCCGTCGTCTCGCGGGTTACAGCCACGGCCTCGGTGGTCTTCTCGTGCAGCTTGATCTGGCAGTAGCCGCGCTCCAGCGCGCGCGCCGTATTGCGCTTCACGTGCTCGAGGTTGCCGCCATAGGCGATGAGCGAGGCGTAGACCTCGACACGGTCGCGCTTCTTGCCTCCAAGCAGCGCATGCACCGGCACGCCTTCGAGTTTGCCGCGCAGGTCCCACAGCGCGATGTCGAGGCCGGCGAGCGCGTAGATGTACGGGCCCGAGCGGCCGAAATTATGCAGCGCACGTTCGAAACGCGCCAAGATCGTGCGGTCGGTCACGTTCTGCCCGACGGCAAGCGGCGCGACCCAGTGCTCGATCGCGGCCTGCGCCGCCTGCCATCCGCCCCAGAACGCTTCGCCCCAGCCGACCAGCCCGTTGCTCGCGGTCACGCGCACGAGCAGGCAATCCATCGTCTCGCGCGCAATGCCGCCGAACTTCGGTTTCGGCGCCCAATGATCGTACGGGATGCGCAGCGCGATGGTTTCGACACGCTCGATGGTGACAGGCATTTCAGTTTTCCAACGACGCGCGGCGCGCTTGCAGGAAACGGCGGACGGCCGGATCGCTTTCGAGACCGATCGCGCGCTCGTAGGCGCTCGCGGCCGCTGCGGCGTCACCCATCCGCGCCAGCAAGCCAGCGCGCGCCGCCCAATAGGGTTGGTAGTCGGCGAGCCGCGCATCGTCTGACAGCGCATCGAGCTCCGCAAGGCCCGCCGCAGCGCCGCGCGTTTCGGCGATGGCGGCGGCGCGGTTGATTGCAACCACCGGCGAGCCGGTCAGCGCGAGCAGCGCGCCGTAGAGTTTTTCGATTGCCTCCCAATCGGCAACACCGGTGCGGCGGCGCACCACATGCGCGGACTGCACGGCGGCTTCGAGCTGATAACGGCCGATGACGTTCATCCCGCTCGCGCCGCGCAGCAGCGTTTCGGCTTCATCGATCAGGTCGGCGTCCCAGGCGGCGGTGCCCTGTTCGGCGAGCGGCACATAGTCGCCTTCGGCATTTCGCCGCGCGCCGCGCCGCGCCTCGGCGAACAGCATTAGCGCGAGCAGCCCGAGCGCTTCGGGTTCGTCCGGCAGCAGCGAAACAACAAGCCGCCCGAGCCAGATCCCCTCCTCGGCGAGATTGCGTCGCCGTGTTTCGGTGCCGGCCGGATCGGTCCAGCCCTCGGCGAATGCCGCATAGATCGCGGCCAGCACGGCATCGAGCCGCTCGCGCAATTCGCTGCGCTCCGGCACGCGAAATGGCACGCCGGCCTGCCGGATCTTGTTCTTGGCGCGCGAAAGCCGCTGGCCCATCGTGGCGGGCGCGACAAGAAAGGCTGACGCAATCGTCGCGGCATCGAAGCCCAGAATGGTCTGCAGGATCAGCGGCGCGCGGATGCCGGCATCGATCGCCGGATGCGCGCAGGCAAACATCAGCGCGAGGCGCTGGTCGGGAATGTCGCTTGCCTCGACGGCGTCGAGTTCTTCCGTCATCAGGCGCACCTGCGCGGCGTTTTCGTCGCCGCTTTGCCGCCGCCGCGCCGCATCGATCGCCTTGCGGCGTGCAACGGTGATGAGCCAGGCCTCGGGATTGTCCGGAATGCCGCTTGGCCAATCCGCGAGCGCGGCCGCGAATGCTTCCGCCAGCGCATCCTCGGCGGCCGCAACGTCGCGCGTGCGTGCCGAGAGGTAGGCGACCAGCTTGCCGTAGCTGCGGCGCGCGACGGCCTCGGCCGCTTCGCGCGCGCGCAACGCTTCAGTCATGCGGCTAGGCCGTCACGCGTTGGCCATCTGCATCTGCCAGATCGGCCGGACCTCCATGGTGCCGGTCGCAGCGCCGGGGCATTTCGCGGCCCAGGACAGCGCGGCGTCGAGATCGGGCACGTCGATCAGGTAGTAGCCGGCAAGCTGTTCCTTGGTGTCGGCGTAAGGGCCATCGAGCACCTGCGCCTTGCCGTCTTTCAGCCGCACCGTGGTCGCCTCAGAGGTCGGGCGCAGCCGGTCGCCGCCCTTCAGCACGCCGGCGTTGATCAGCGCCTTGGTGTAGGTCTCGTAGGCGGAATTCATCTGCTTGACGCCTTCGGCGGGCGCCGCCGCTATTCCGGCTTCGTTGTTGTAGATCATCAACAGGTACTGCATCGGTCATCTCCATCTCTCGGCCGGCATCATGCCTCGCCGGCACAAAGACGTTCGGGCCAGGCTGATTTCGACAGCGCCCGAATTAATTCTTCACCGCGTTTTTCACGGCCGCCACGAGGCGGTCGATGTCGGCCTCATCATTGTAAACATGAGGAGAAATCCGCATGCGGCCAAGCCGCGCCGCGACATAGACCTGCTGCTCAGAGAGTTTTGCGACGAGGTCCCTGGGCATGCCGCCCGCAAACCCGAGGCTCAGGATGTGCGGTGCGCGGAAGCGCTCGTCCATGACCTGCACGGCGTTCGCACCCGCAAGGCCGTCCGCGATCCGCCGCGTCAGCGCGGACAGCCGCGCCGTGATCGCATCCGCGCCCCACGATGCCACCATCTCCATGCCGATCGCCGCCATTTCCATCGAGATGAAATGATCGCGTTCGCCCATGTCGTAGCGCCGCGCGTCGGGCAGATAGCGCGTGTCCTCGAAATAGATCGCGTTCTCGGCCTTGACGTTGCGCCGGCCGAACGAGGTCTGCTCCAGCGGCACGCCATCCTGATGGCGCTTCGCCACGTACACGAAAGCGCGGCCGTAAGGCCCGAGCACCCATTTGTAGGTCGGAAAGATCAGAAAGTCCGGATCGAGCGTTTTCACATCGGTCGCGATCACGCCGGCGCTGTGCGTTGCGTCGACCAGCAGCGCGGCGCCATGCTGGCGCAGCGCCGGCCTGATCTCCGGCATGTCCAGAAGCCCGCCGTCCGACCAGTGGATCGACGAGATCGAGGCAAGTGCCACCGGCGCTGCGCCCGGCCGTGCGATTGCCTCCAGCACGGCGGACGTCCAGTCGCCATTCGTGGGCTGCGCGATGGTTTCGACCGTGAAGCCCTGCTGTTCGGCGCGGCTGTGCCACTCCAGCACCGGCGAGGTGTGGTCGTTCTCCAGCACCAGCACGCGGCAGCCGCGCGCGATTGCGAGCACCTTGCCGGCGATCGCCACGCCGTAGCCGACCGACGAGACCAGCGCGACGTCGCTCGCGTCCGCCCCGATGAGAGCAGCAGCAGCCACACGGGCGCGCTCGTGCTGCTTGTCGGAGAAGTCGGCGGGAAGCTTCCAGGGCTGGCCCTTGCGCAACACGGCCGCCTGCGCGGCGTCTTGCGTGGCGCGTGGCAGCGGGCTCCAGCCCGCGGCGTTCAAGTAAGAGACTTCAGAGGGGATATCGAAGAGAGCGCGTTGTGAGGTGAGCATGACGCGCTGTACCCCCACGCTACCCTCCCCCGCAAGCGGGGGAGGGATTGAAAGAATGCAAGGGAGCGATGAAGAAAATTGATCAGCCGCCCTTCACGCCCTGCGCGTTCACGTACAGCGAGTAGACCGAGTGGCTCGCCGCCATGAACAGCCGGTTGCGCTTCACGCCGCCGAAGGCGATGTTGGCGCAACGCTCGGGCAGCGCGATGAAGCCGATCGGCTTGCCGGTGTTGTCGAACACCTTCACGCCGTCCTGCTGCGCATTGCCCATGCCCCAGCCGCACCACAGATTGCCGTCGGTATCGACGCGGAAACCGTCCGGCGTGCCGCCCGCCTCGGCGGTGAGGAAGACCCGCTTGTTGGCGAGCTTGGTCCCGTTATCGGTCACGTCGTAGACGAGGATTTCGCGCGGGGTCGCGGACGCATTCACGATGTAGCACTTCGACTCGTCGGGCGAGAACGCGATGCCGTTCGGCCGGTAATCGCCGGCCGTCACGGACGTCGCCTGCCCGGTCTTCGGATCGAGCCGATAGACGTTGGTCGGCAGTTCGGGCGTCGCGACGCTGCCCTCGTAGTTGCCGAGGATGCCGAACGGCGGATCGGTGAACCAGATCGAGTCGTCCGACTTCACCACGATGTCGTTCGGCGAGTTGAGCGGCTTGCCGTCGAACTTGTCGATCAGCACCGTGATCGTGCCGTCGTATTCGGTGCGGGTCACGCGGCGCGCATGCTCGCAACTGATGAGGCGGCCCTGGCGGTCGCGCGTATTGCCGTTCGCGAAATTCGATGGCTTGCGGAAAACGCTGACGCGCCCGGTTTCTTCGTCCCAGCGCATGATGCGGTTGTTCGGGATATCGCTCCACAGCAGGCAGCGCGCATCGCCGAACCAGACCGGGCCTTCGTTCCAGCGGCAGCCGCTGGCGATACGCTCCACGGTCGTCTGCGCGATGCGATATTTGTTGAACGCGGGATCGAGTGACGTGATCGCGGGATCCGGATAGCGCTCGTTCGGCTCCCATGCGGCGAAAGCCTGCGGTGCCGTCGCCGCCATCGCGGCCGCCGCGCCGACGGTGGCAAACATCTCGCGTCTTGTTCGACTCATGACGTCTCCCCCTTTTGTGTGCCGCGGCCTGAACGGGCCACGGTTGGCAACAAGCGTAACATGCCGGGTGCGGCGGCGGCATGACCGTTCGCCGTTTTTATGCGATCTGGTTTTTCAGGACGTGGAAAACGACCTTGCGCATCACGTTGGGCAGGGCCTCACCGGGAAGATCGGCCAACGCGGTCCAGCGCGTGCCGGAAGGCGCTCTGCGCGCGGCCGGAACGTCGGCGCGATAGACAATCAGTTCGAGCGGGAAATGCGTGAAGGTATGCGTGACCACGCCGGGCACACGGCGCCACTTCGCCTTCAGCGGCGCTCCGTCGAGGGCCGCCGCATCCTCGAAATCGTGCGTCCATTCGGTCGTCGGCACTTCGGTCATGCCGCCGAGCAACCCTTTTTCGGGACGCGGGCGCGTCAGGATGAATCCGTCGACCCGCAACGCGACGAACGCCGCACCGCGGCGCAGCGTGCCGATCTTCTTGTCCGTCTTGCGCGGGAAGCTCTCGGGATCGCCGCGCGTGCGCGCCGCGCACATCTCCATCCACGGGCACAGCACGCAGGCCGGCTTCTTCGGCGTGCAGATGGTGGCGCCGAGATCCATCATGGCCTGCGCGAAATCCCCGGCGCGGTGTTGCGGTGTGAGTTGCTCGGCCAGCGCGCGGATGCGCGGCTTGCCGCCGGGCAACGCCTCCTCGACGGCGAACAGCCGCGCGATGACGCGCTCGATGTTGCCGTCGACCGGGCTCGCGCGCTTCTCGAACGCGATCGCCGCGATCGCGGCCGCCGTATAGGCGCCGATGCCCGGGAGCGTACGCAACGCCTCCTCGGTGCCGGGAAATTCCCCACCGTGCCGGTCCACGACCGCTTTCGCACACGCATGCAGGTTGCGGGCGCGGGCGTAGTAGCCAAGCCCGGCCCAGAGTTTCAGCACGTCATCGAGCGGCGCTGCCGCCAACGCGGCGACGGTGGGGAAACGCGCCAGGAAGCGCGCATAATAAGGCGCGACCGCCTTCACGGTGGTCTGCTGCAGCATGATCTCCGACAGCCACACACGATATGGGTCGGCCCGCTCGCCTTTGGCGGCCCGCCAGGGCAGCACGCGGCGATGGCGGTCGTACCATTGCAGAAGAAGTGCGGGATCGGGCGCGACGCCGGCCTTCTGACGCCGTGCTTTGGCTGCTAGGCTCATCGCCTCCGATGTGACAGAGCCGACTTCCTTGAACAAGCCTCGCTCACAGCCAAAACCGTTGAGCCAGATCGTCGCCAAGACGATCGCGGATGCGTTTGCCAAACAGGGTTTCGCCTCGACCGGGCTTGTCACCCATTGGCCCGAGATCGTCGGCGCGGAGATCGCCGACCATGCGGAGCCGATGCGCATGGTATGGCCGCGCCGCGTGCACGAGGACGATCCGGAACCCGCGACGCTGGTGCTGCGCGTCGACGGGCCGGTGGCGCTGGAGATCCAGCACCTCTCCGGTGTCATCATCGAGCGGGTGAACCGCTTCTTCGGCTGGCGCGCGGTCGGGCGGGTCCAGATCCGCCAGGCGCCGCTGATGCGCCGGGAGAAGAAGAAAGCCCCGCCTGCGCCCGATCCGGAAGTCGTTGCGCGGCTTGCCGCCGGCATGAGCGATATCGGCGACGAGGCCTTGCGCGACGCGCTCGCCCGGCTCGGCGCGTCGGTCAGGCGGGCGTGACCTCGCGCACCGGCCGCTCCGCCAGCCGCTCGAGCTGCACTTGCAGCCGGTCGACCTTGTCGTGCAGTTCGGCGATCGCGGTTTCGGCCTTGACGTTGACCTCGTAGTCGAGTGCGGCCGCGAGCCGATCTTTCTCAGCCTGCCGGTTCTGGCTCATCATGATGACCGGCGCCTGCACGGCGGCCAGCATCGAGAGCAGCAGGTTGAGGAAGATGAACGGGTACGGATCGAACGCGTACTGAGCCAGCACGGCCGCGTTGAGAACCGCCCAGGCCACCAGAAACAGCCCGAATCCAATGATGAACCGCCAGGAGCCGCCGACCGCCGCGACCTTGTCGGCGAGCCGGGCGCCCATGGTCAGGCGCTCTTCGAATTCCTGATTGAGGTCGCGCGCCGTCTGCATGCGCCTGGCGACACGCGCGATCAGCCGGCGGTCGCGATCCGGCAACGGGGTCACACCCGCGTGGAGCAGGTGCTGGGCGAGGCAACGGATTTCGGAATGGGTCTTGGCATTCATGGCTCACCTTCCTGACCGGCCGCTGGCCGGTCGTGGTGAGCCGACCGCAAGCGATCAGGCGCGCGCCACAACCGGCATGAAGGCCGATCGACGTCTACTGCCGCTTGGCATGATGGTTTGCGACCTTTCGGTTTCGGCGATGGTCCAAGGCTGCACGAGCACACCCTTCGATCATCATGAGATGGTTCCATTGTCCTCCGGGGTCAAATGAACATTTCGCAATGCGCGGCCGTGCGCCGGACCCTCTTCAAGCGATCGTGAGGCTCATGCCTTACATGTGTGACCTGACATTGCCATAATCGGCCGTTCAGGCTACCGAACGCTGCAGTTGTGGCAGCCATTGAGGGATTGTCCCGTGCGCATCACCCGCCGCGAATTCGTCGTGTCCACCGGCGCGCTGGTCGCCGCCGCCGCGTTGTTCGGCTCCGCGCCGCTCGCCTTCGCCCAGGGGCCGACGCAGGAAGAGCTGATGCGGCCGGGTCCCCTGCCCGATCTCGTGCTCGGCAAGGCGGACGCGCCGGTCACCATCATCGAATACGCCTCGATGACGTGTCCGCACTGCGCCAACTTCCACAAGACCACCTACGGGGCGCTCAAGACCAAATACATCGACACCGGCAAGGTGCGTTTCATCTTCCGCGAGTTCCCGCTCGACGAGTTGGCGATCGCAGCCTCCATGCTGGCGCGCTGCGCCGGCAAGGATGACAGCGGGAAGGCGCTGGCGCTGATCGACGTGCTGTTCGCCAGCCAAGACAAATGGGCGGTGCGCGCGCCGATCCCGGTGCTGCAACAGATCGCCAAACAGGCCGGCATCACGCAGGAAGGCTTCGAGAAGTGCCTCGCCGATCAAAAACTCTACAACGACATCCTCGCGATGCGCGAGCGCGGCAGCAAGGACTACAAGGTGGAGTCCACGCCGACGCTGTTCGTCAATGGCAAGATGGTGAAGGGCGGCACCTCGATCGAGGAAATCGAGAAGGTGATGGCGCCGTTCCTCAAGAGTTAGGGGCGCAAGCGCGCTTTGTTTCTACGAGCAGCGCGTTCGACGGCTTTCTCCATTTTGCCTCAACCACGTCAGGTTCGGCGGCCCTGACGAGTTCGCGGATCCCGGCAAGCATCTCGCCGCGCCATTGTCTAAGTGCCTCGATCAAAAGGGCCTGCTTTCTTCCGCTGATATATAATGATATATCATATCTTCTACCTGATATACTACGACATATCTTCACTTGCATTTTCGGTCAGGAAATGATATATTTCTATAGATCATACATCGAACATGATATGTAGAAATAGATCATGCCTTACGCCGGAAACCATATTCTAGCTGCCCTCAAGGCCGCGCGCACTGAAAAGGCGCTCAGTCAGCGCGACCTGAGCAAGGAAGCGGGTGTACCCCAAAGCCACATCTCCAGGATCGAAGCCGGGGCAGTAGACCTGCAACTCTCAAGTCTGATCGAGATTGCGCGCGCGCTCGATCTAGAGGTCATCACCGTTCCACGAAAGCTGGTGCCTGCTGTGCAAGCGATCGTGCGAAGCGACGAATCCGAAACACTCCGTCACCTTGGAAATATCCAGCAGACACAAAAATATCTAAAGCGCATTCGAAAAAATGCGGATCATCTCAAATCCATTCCTGAAATCGGAAAAGATTTGATCAATCTGCAGCGACTTGTGGGCGAACTTGAGAATTTCCGGATCGGTCCCGACGACCTGGCGAGGATCAAATCAATTTCCGAGTTGGTGCAGAAGGCGGTCAAAGACCCCAAGGAGAAATATCTAATCCAAAGCGCAGCAAAAGAGCTGCGTCAGCTACGAAACAATCTCGCGCACAACGGCATCGAGCCAGCGCGGGCAATACGCCCCGCGTACACATTGGACGAGGATAACGATGCCTGACGTTTCAGTTCTCAATGTACTGCTTTATGGCGAACGGATCGGCACTCTCACCTTCCTTCAAGGAGAGCGGACACTTTTTGCGTTCAACGACACGTACATCAACAATGAAAACCGCTCTACCCTGAGTCTGTCCTTCAAGGACGGCCTGGGCAATCTCATTACCGAGCTAAAGCCGACGCGGCAGCGCGTGCCGACTTTCTTCGCTAACATGCTGCCTGAAGGCGAAATGCGCGAATATCTTGCCAAGCGCGCAGGGGTAAATCCCAAGCGCGAGTTCTTCCTTCTCTGGATACTGGGAAAGGACCTCCCGGGAGCGGTCACAATAGAACCCGCGGACGGAGAAGCGTGGCCACCGGACGTCAACCACGGAGAGAAAGAAGAAGAAAAAAAAGAGCGGAAGACCAACGCCCTTCGGTTTTCCCTCGCGGGGGTCCAGCTCAAATTCTCAGCAATCAAAAGCGCCTCTGGTGGTCTCACAATTCCGGCAGAAGGAGTCGGCGGTTCCTGGATTGTCAAACTGCCTTCCACAAAGTTCGATGACGTTCCAGAGAATGAATTTTCGATGATGACGCTCGCCGGAAAAATCGGCATGGATGTTCCCGAAGTCCAGATGATCGATCCCGCGTCAATTTCTCGCCTGCCCGATGGCATCGAGGCGTTGAAAGGAAAAGCACTTGCTGTAAAGCGATTCGACCGCACGGATGGCGGTCCGCTCCATATCGAGGACTTTGCACAGGTCTTCCGGCTTTGGCCTGAAGAAAAGTATGGGAGGGCGAGCTATCGCAACATCGCCGAAGTCATTGCGGCAGAAACCGGGAATCCGGGTATAGCAGAGTTCATACGCCGGCTGGTCTTTAACAACCTGATTGGTAATGCTGACATGCACGCCAAAAACTGGTCGCTGATCTATCCCGACCGGCGGAAGGCGGCGATGGCTCCCGCCTATGATTTCGTTTCGACGGTACCGTACATCTCGGACGACAACTCCGCCCTCAGTTTCGGCCGAACAAAGCGGTTCGACGAATTTACTAACGATGAGCTGGCGTATCTCGCGGGCAAGGCCCGTCTTCCTGAGAAGCTAGTACTGGACACCGCTGGGGAGACAGTCGAGCGATTCCATCAAACATGGAACGCCGAGAAGAAAAACCTGCCGCTCTCAAAAAAGCTCGTCGATGCTATCGAAGCGCAGGCTAGAAAAATACCTATAGCCCGTAGGGCGGCTTAGTCGAAGACATGACCCGCGCCTTGTCGCGCTGGGCCCACCCTCCACAACATTCCTTACGGGACAGCCGAAATTCCCCTGTTGCGGCCAGCGCTTCGCCGATTCATTCTCCGGCGCGATTTGGATGGGGTGGCTGATTCGCCTAACCGGCGGGTAAGACACCCCCGCGAGCGGGCGCCCGGTAGCGCCCGCCCCAAAAGTGCCGGAAAACGTATGAAACTCAATAAGTTACGGCTGCTCGGCTTCAAGTCCTTCGTCGAGCCGACCGACTTCCAGATCGAGCATGGCCTGACCGGCGTGGTCGGCCCGAACGGCTGCGGCAAGTCGAATCTGGTCGAAGCGCTGCGCTGGGTGATGGGCGAAACCTCGCACAAGTCGCTGCGCGCGGCCGGCATGGACGACGTGATTTTCGCCGGCACCAACACGCGCCCGTCGCGCAACACCGCCGAGGTGATGCTGTTTCTCGACAACGCCGACCGCTCGGCGCCCGCGCAATTCAACGAGCACGAGACGCTGGAAGTCTCGCGCCGCATCGAGCGCGAGAAGGGCTCGATGTACCGGCTCAACGGCCGCGAGGTGCGCGCGCGCGACGTGCAGCTGCTGTTCGCCGACGCCTCGACCGGCGCGCGTTCGCCCGCGCTGGTGCACCAGGGGCGCATCGGCGAGATCATTCAGGCCAAGCCCGAGCAGCGCCGCCGCGTGCTGGAAGAAGCCGCCGGCGTCGCCGGCCTGCATGCACGCCGTCACGAGGCCGAGCTGCGGCTCAAGGCCGCCGAGACGAATCTTGCCCGGCTGGAAGACGTGATCGGGCAACTGGCGCAGCAGATCGATGCGCTCAAGCGCCAGGCGCGCCAGGCGGTCAAGTACAAGCAGGTGTCGGCCGACGTGCGCAAGGCCGAGGCCACGCTGTTTCATCTGCGCTGGGTGGCGGCGAATGCCGAAGTCGCGGAAGCGGGCCACGCGAAGGACCTGAGCATCCGCCGCGTCGCGGATGCGACCGGCGCACAGGCCGAGGCCTCGACGGCCCAAGCGAACGCAGCCGCCGATCTGCCGCCGCTGCGCGACGAGGAGGCTAAAACGGGCGCCGCGCTGCAGCGCCTGGTGATGGCGCGCGACCAACTCGACCGCGAGGAAGCGCGCGTCAACGAACGCATCGTCGAGCTTGACCGGCGGCTGGTTCAACTGGTGGCCGACATCGCGCGCGAGCAGCGCCAGCAGGCGGACGCCGAGGCGGCATTGGAGCGGCTTGGCGTCGAAGAAGCAGCCCTCACACAGGACGGCGCCGGCGTCGCGCAGCGCGAGGCGCAGGTCGCTGCGCGCGTGGCGGAGGCCGAATGCGCGCTCGGCGGAATCGAGAAGACGTTCAGCGAACTGACCGGCGCGCTCGCCGATCTCGTGGCGCGGCGCAATCAGCTTGAGCGCGCCGTCAGCGAACACTCGGTGCGGCTGGTGCGGCTGGAAGGCCAGATCGGCGAAGTCGAAAACGAACTCGCAAGCCTCGACAGACCTGAGAACGGCGCGCCGGACGTGGCGGCGCTCGCCAGTGCCGCCGAAGCGGCGCAGAACGCCGTCGCGCAAGCGGAAGCCGCGGCGCTGCGTGCCGAAGCCGCGCATTCGGGCGCGCGCCAGGCGCTCGATGTGGCGCGCGCGCCGCTCACCGAAGCCGAGCGGCGCGTGGGCCGGCTGGAGGCGGAGGCGAAGGCCCTTGCCAAGCTGATCGATGTGGAAGCAAAGAAGCTCTGGCCGCCCGCAATCGACCTGCTCACCGTCGAGAAGGGTTTTGAGGCAGCGCTCGGCGCAGCCCTCGGCGACGATCTCGAAGCCCCGGTCGATCCGGCCTCGCCGATCCGCTGGGCTGGTGCTGCCGCCGACAACGACCCCGCGCTCCCCGAAGGCGCCGAACCGCTCGCGCGCCATGTCACCGCGCCGGCCGAGCTCGCGCGGCGTTTGGCGCAGATCGGCGTGATCGATCGCGCGCTCGGGCCTGTGCTCGCGACGCAACTCAAGCCCGGCCAGCGGCTGGTATCGGCGGAGGGTGACCTCTGGCGCTGGGACGGCTTTGCCGCCGCCTCGAATGCGCCGACCGCGGCGGCGCGCCGCCTCGCCGCCAAGAACCGCCTCGCCGATCTCGATGCCGAGCTCGGGTCTGCGCGCAGCGACGCCGAGGGGAAGCGCCGTGCCGTCGAGGCGGCGGAAGCCGAACTGGCCACGGCGGTTTCCGCCGAAGGCGAAGCGCGCCATGCGCGGCGCGAGGCGCAGGGACGCAGCGATGGCGCGCGCGATGCGCATGCGGCGGCGGAGCGCGAGGCGAGCCGCATGACGGCGCGGCTCTCCGCATTGGCGGAAGCCAAGGTGCGGCTCACGTCGAGCCGCGACGAGGTGATCGCGGCCAAGCGCGACGCCACGCAGGCGATCGAGCAGCTCGGCGCGGTGGCTGACCTGGAACACCAGTTGGCCGAAACGCGCGGCGAAGTCGCCGCCAAACGTGCCGTGCTCGCCGAAGCCCGCGGCGAGGCGCAGGCGCTCGCGCGCGAAGCCGAATTGCGCGCCAAGCGCCTGACCGCGATCGCGGCCGAGCGTGCCGAATGGGACAATCGGCGGATCGGCGCGGTCGGCCAGATCGGCACGCTGCAAGTGCGCTCCGGCGAGGCGCAGGCCGAGCGCGCGTCGCTCGACGGGGCGCCGGCGGCGTTTGCCGAGCAGCGACGGGCACTTATCTCCGAGATCGAGGCCGCCGAGACCGCGCGGCGCGAGGCCTCCGACCGCCGCGCTGCCGCCGATGCCGCCCTTGCCGATGCCGACAAGGCCGCCCGTGCAACACTCGAGGCCGTCGGCGAAGCGCGCACCGAACAGGCGCGTGCCGAGGAACGGCTCGAAGCCGCCAACCGCCGCACCACCGACATCGAGCACGAAATCCGCGAAATGCTCGAAACCGAGCCCGGCAACGTCGCGGCGCTGGCCGAGATCGCACCGGGCGCCGAGCTTCCCGACGTCGTCGCGACGGAAGAGCGGCTGGAGAAGCTGCGCCGCGACCGCGAGCGGCTGGGTGCGGTCAACCTGCGCGCCGAGGAGGAGCTGCGCGAGGTCGAGGCGCAGCATGGCAATCTGGTCACCGAGCGCGACGACCTCACCGAGGCGATCAAACGGCTGCGTCAGGGGATTTCGAGCCTCAATCGCGAGGCGCGCGAACGGCTGCTGTCATCCTTCGCGGTGGTGAACGGCCACTTCCAGCGGCTGTTCACTTCGCTGTTCGGCGGCGGCACCGCCGAATTGCAGCTGATCGAGAGCGACGACCCGCTCGAAGCCGGCCTCGACATTCTCGCCAAGCCGCCGGGCAAGAAGCCAGCGACGCTGTCGCTGCTGTCGGGCGGCGAGCAGGCGCTGACCGCGCTGGCGCTGATCTTCGCGGTATTCCTCACCAATCCGGCGCCGATCTGCGTGCTCGACGAAGTCGACGCGCCGCTCGACGATCACAACGTCGATCGCTTCTGCGACCTGCTCGATGAGATGACGCGGCTGACCGACACGCGGTTCGTGATCATCACGCACAATCCGATCACCATGGCGCGCATGAACCGCCTGTTCGGCGTTACCATGGCGGAGCGCGGGATTTCGCAGCTGGTATCGGTGGACCTGGAGACCGCGGCGAAGATCAGGGAGGCGGTATAGTTACCCTCACCGGCACCACCGGCGCGTCCTGCGTACGGTGGGCGACCTTCTCGGTCTTCTGGTCTTTCAGCGTCTTGAAATTTGCCGCCTGGCGCAGATCGTTCTTGGTCGCGGCGAGCACGATGTGATCGATGCCGTCGCTCGACTTGTCGCGCACGATATTGAGTGACTTGTAGGTGACGGCGACATCCTTCGCGCCCATGCCGAATACGCCGCCGATCGAGATCACAGCGGCCTCCACGGCGCCATCGTCATTCACCAGCAGGTTGGCGATGCGGCCGATGCTCTCGTGCGAGGCGCTCACCACCTTGGCGCCGATCAGGTTGGAGCCGAGCCACTGGCTGGTGTCCTGCCGGATCGGATAGGCGCCGGTCGCGCGCAACGGGCCTGCGGATGATGAAGGCGCGGTATCCTGCGCGAGCGCGGGAGCCAGTGCGCAGAGCGCCGTTGCCGCCACGAGGACATGACGAGTGAACATGAGAACTCTCCCTGTCGCGCTACGTCTGTTCAACGGCCGGGACGGAACCTTGGTTCCTTGAAGTGGTCGCGCGCCGAAGCGAGTCGGTTCGCCTCGGCCCTTTTGGGGTCATCCTAGACGATGAAAAAGGGTTAGCGCCCCCGAAATAGGCGGTTTTGAACCGCAATTCGCCGATGCGCGACCAAACACCACGCGGTTCTGCGGGATTTGCGCCGGATCAGCCGCCCTGCCCCGGCCTCAATGGATGGGGTATGTTCCGCGCGCAAATCATCTTCCGGAGCCCTCAAGGAGCCCCAATGTCCAACATTTCTTCGACCTGGATCATCATCGGTGTCCTCGTCGTGCTCGTGGTGTGGATCGTCATGATCTACAACGGGCTTGTTGCGATGCGGCAGCGCGTCAACCAGTCGTTCGCCGACATCGACGTCCAGCTCAAGCAGCGCCACGATCTCATCCCCAATCTGGTCGAGACCGTGAAGGGGTATGCGGGCCACGAGCGCGGCACGCTCGAAGCGGTCGTTAAGGCGCGCCAGACCGCGATGGCGGCGCCCAGCGTCGAACAGAAGGTCGCCGCCGAGAACATGCTATCGGGGGCGCTGCGCCAATTGTTCGCGCTGTCGGAGGCCTATCCGGATCTCAAGGCCAACCAGAACTTCATGCAGCTGCAAGCTGAGATTTCCGACATCGAGAACAAGCTCGCGGCCTCGCGGCGCTTCTTCAACAACGCGGTCCAGGAATACAACACCGGCATCCAGCAATTCCCGGCCGCACTGATCGCCGGCCCGTTTGGATTCCACGCGCAGACCTTTTTCGACCTCGGCGAGACGCGCGCGCAGCTGGAGCAGGCACCGCAGGTGAAGTTCTAGGGCAGCCCCCTCCCCAACCCTCCCCGCAAGCGGGGGAGGGAGCCGACCTGAGCGAGTGGCATGGCAGCAGCCTACGGTCTCTACACGCATATCCAGTCGAACCGGCGGCGCTCGATCCTGCTTCTGATCGGGCTGTTCTTCCTCGTCTACCTGATGGTGTTCGCGGGCGCGCTTGCAGCCGAAGCGATGAGCTACGACGCCTCGCTGCAATGGCTATTGCAACGCGCCTGGATCGATGCCGTGAAGGCCTCGCCCTTCGCCACCATCGGCACCGCGCTGTGGATTCTGATCGCTTACAAATTCCACCAGTCGCTGATCGACATGGTGACCGGCGGGCGCGAAGTGACCCGGCAGGAGGAGCCGCGGCTCTATAACTTGCTGGAAAATCTCTGCATCTCGCGCGGCATTCCGATGCCGAAGCTCAAGATCATGGAGGACACCTCGCTCAATGCGTTTGCGAGCGGCATGAACGAGAAGCAATACGCGGTGACGGTCACGACCGGGCTCTTGAACGCGCTCGACGACGCCGAGGTCGAGGCGGTGCTCGGCCACGAACTCACCCACATCCGCAACGGCGACGTACGCATGCTGGTGATCGCCGTGATCATCGCGGGCGTGATCTCGTTCTTCGCCGAGATGTTCTTCCGTATGTTCTTTTATTCGCGCGGCGGATGGGGGCGTTCGTCCGGCGACAGCGACCGCGGCAAGGGCGGCGCGGGCTTTGCGATCGTGATCGCGGTCGCGCTGATCGCGCTTGCATGGTTCCTCTCGGTGGTGATCCGCTTCGCGCTCTCGCGGAAACGCGAATTCCTGGCCGATGCGGGCTCGGTGGAACTCACGAAAAATCCCGACGCGATGATCTCGGCGCTGCGCAAGATCGAGAACCGCGGCGAACTGCACGCCGCGACCTCCGCCGTGATGGAAATGTGCGTCGACAATCCGCGCGAGGGATTCGCGGACCTGTTCGCCACGCATCCGCCGGTCGACAGCCGTGTCGATGCGCTGGTGCGCTTTGCGGGCGGGCACGATCCGGGCCCACTCGCGGTGCCGCAGTACGATGGCGAGGCGCAGGAGCAGGCCGACGAGACGCAACAGGGCGCGCAGGAAGCGCTGCCGGACGGCCCGTTCGGCCCGGCGAACACGGGCGGCAAGCCATTCCTGCCTTCGCGCCCGCCGATCGAACTCGGTGCGCCCGGTGCGCCGCCGGCCAATCCGTCCGATCCCGGCCCGTGGGGACCGCATGGCGGCAGCACGCGTTGATCGGCCCGCATGTGACCGTTTGGTCCGGCTCGCGGGCGCGTTCGCGCTCGCCGGCCTGGCTGCCGGCTGCGGCTCATTCGGCGATCCGACGGGTTACGCGGTCGTGATGCAGGACAAGTTCGACTTCATGACTTGTCCCGAAATCGTTGGCCACCACGCCGGGTTGGTCAATCGCGAGAAACAACTCGTCGATCTGGTCGAGAAGGCCGAAACAGGCGTCGGTGGCTTCTTGGTCGGCGCGCTCGCTTACCGCTCCGAACTCGGCACGGTGCGCACACAGCTAACTGTGGCGAACCGGGCCGTGCAGGCAAAGGGCTGCGACGTAAAGAAGCCGTGAGGCCATGCGCACGCCGGCTGCCGCGCGGCAGCCGGCGGCTTAATTCAGTCAGCCGTTATTGCAAGGTCGCTTCCGCGATCCAGTCGGTGACGGCGCGCAGCGCGTCGGCGCGATCCTCGCTGCGTCCCTGCGCCTGTTCGTAGACGGAAAGCTGGGTGTCGGCCGAGGTCCCGCCGCCGACGATGCTGAGGCAGTGCTGGACTTCCTTCAGGCAGCCGAGCGCCTGCGCATCACGCTCGACATCCTCAACCACCTGCTCGAGCATCTCGGCGACGGTGATCGCCCCGTTGCCGGCGATATCGACAAACGTACCGTGGACGCCGTAGCGCTGCGCACGCCACTTGTTCTCGACCACGATCGCGCGCGTGACAGCGGTGAGGTCCCAGTTCTGCCACGGATTGCGCGTGAGGCGCCGCGCGAGGGTACGATAGAGCGACGCGATCGCAATCGAGTCCTCGACCAGCGTGCATGAATCCGGTGCGCGCAACTCCAGTGTCGGGTGTTTCAGCGAAGGACGGATCGCCCACCACACGTAACTCGAATCCTGCATCACGCCGGCGTTCACCAGCGCCGCGATATAGGCTTCGTATTCGGCGGGCGTGCGGAACAGCTCGGGCACGCCGGTGCGCGGCAACTCGTCGTAGGCGGCGAGCCGATAGCCCTTCAGGCCGGTCGGACGGGCGCGCCAGAACGGCGATGAGGTCGCGAGCGCGATGAACAGCGGAAGATAGGGGAGCATGCGCATCATGATGTCGACGCGATCATCCGGATCGGGCAGTTCGACATGCACGTGCAGGCCGCACAGCATGTTGCGCTGGCCGATCATCTGCAGGTCTTCCATCACGTTGTCGTAGCGCGCGGCCGACGTCTGCACGGATGAGCGCCAGGTCGCGGTCGGATGCGTGCCGACGGCCAGGATCGCAAGCCCATGTTCGGCCGCGATATTGGCGACGGTCTGGCGCAGGAACCTCAACTCGGTGCGGGCATCGGCAATATTGGTGTGCGGCGCGGTCGCGACCTCGAGCTGCGATTGCAGCATCTCGCCCATCACCTGTCCGCCGGTCATCGACTTCAGCTTTGCAAGAAACGCGTCGGGCATCTCGCGCGCGACCGATTTGGTCTCGGCGTCCACCAGAAAATATTCTTCCTCGATGCCGAATTTGTATTCGTCGGACATGATCCACCTCTCCCGTGCCAATGTCGTGAATGTGCGCCCCTTCACGCACGCGTCCAGAACTGCGGGAAATCCCGGCTGCAGTGAGGCGCAATCGGACCGGCTTTGTGCCGATCCTCTGGCGGCATTGGGCGAACTGAAACGCTGCTGGGTTGTTTTGGTTCCATCCCGCCGGCGGGGCCAAGCGGCCTAACGCCAGTCGCCAAGCACTGCCTGCACCAGCGCCAATGCCGCGACGGCGGCGGTGTCGGCGCGCAGGATGCGCGGCCCGAGCGCGAG
>JAXDNY010000189.1:0-2940 GCA_034669145.1 Hyphomicrobiales bacterium | reverse complement strand
CTGCTGATGCTCGCCATCCAGGTGATGCAGCAGATCCAGAAAGACGCCCGCATGCGCGACGCGGCGCACGAGATCCGCACCGAGGTCGGCCACCTGATGGACGATCTCGGCCGCCTGAACGAGCGGGTGCTCAACCTGCAAAAGCACTTCGGGCAGGCGAACAACGATATCGCGCAAATCCTGACCTCGGCCGAAAAGGTCGCGAAACGCGGCGGCCGGATCAATACGCTCGAATTCGACAGCGACGAGGCGCCGGCGCCCCGTGTCATTCTAGCGCCGCTTGTCCGAAAAGCCACAGCGGCCGAGTAATTGCGCCGGTAATATTGCGTTAACCCTGCCGTGCCTATTATTTTTCGACTCGGGACTTCGCCGGGAGCGAAGGGGCTGAGACGTGGATTTCGGGGTCGGGGCTTATCTGCTCCCCGCCGCGCTGGTGTTCGGGGCGCCAGCCAGTCCGGGGGCTTACGAAAAAGGGCTGTTCTGCGAGTCGGTCGAACTCGTCGAGCGGGTCGCCGCGCTTGCCGAGCGCGGCGCCAATCCGCTGCGGGTCGTGACGGACATCAACGCGCGGCTTGGCCACACCGCCTGCATCTATGCCACCAAGGCGGACGTACGGGCGCGCACCGTGCGGTTTGAAAAGAACGTCGCCGCCAACCAGACCACCTATTCGGTCTATCAGGTGCAGGTGACGGCGCACGGCGTGCAAAAGACCGAGATCGGCGACATCGAATGGACCTTCTCGCCGCCGCTGACCATGTACACACTACGCGCCGCGGCGCCGGCGCAGACGGTCAGTCACTGAGCCACGTTCCCCTTCGGCTCATTCCCGCGTAAGCGGGACTCCAGCATGTCCACTGATTCGCCTGAACTCGGCTGGGCCGACACGCTCGCGCTCTATCTGCGCCCGCGCGTGCTGATCGTGATGTTTCTCGGGTTCTCGGCGGGACTGCCGCTCGCGCTGTCGGGCTCGACCTTGCAGGTGTGGGCGACCGAAGGCGGCGTGAACCTGCGAACCATCGGCCTCTTCGCCATCATCGGCACGCCCTACACGATCAAGTTTCTCTGGGCGCCGCTGGTTGATGCGCTCGACGTGCCAGTCCTCTCGCAACTGCTGGGGCGGCGGCGCGGATGGCTCGTCTTCTCGCAACTGATGCTGATGGCTGCGATTATCATCCTCAGCCTGTGCGACCCAAGCAAGGGGCCGATGCTCGCCATTCTGGCGGCGATCCTGGTCGCGACCGCATCCGCCACGCAGGATATCGTGATCGACGCGTTCCGCGTCGAGAGCCTGCCGGACAACGAGCAGGCCGCCGGCATGGCGTCGTATGTGGCGGCCTACCGCGTCGCGAACCTGCTTTCGACTGCAGGCGCACTCTACATCGTGACGGGATTCGAGGTGGGTCTCGGCTTCGGTCGCAGCAGCGCGTGGACCTTCGGCTACATCGTGATGGCGCTGATGGTCGTCATCGGGCTTGTCGCCTCGATCCTTGCCACGGAGCCGGAGAAATCCGCGGCCGTCGCTGCCGAACACTCGCGTCACGCCACCGACAGCAAGCTGGCGCGGGTCTACGAAACGGCGCGTGCTGCTCTCTCGGACTTCATGCTGCGCGATATGGCGGTGGTGGTGCTCGCCTTCGTGGTGCTGTTCAAGTTCACCGATGCGCTTGCAGGCGCGATGACGGCGCCGTTCGTTATTCAACTCGGCTTCACGCGCGTCGACTACGCCAACATCATCAAGGGACTTGGATTCGCCGCCACGCTCCTCGGCGGCTTCGCGGGCGGTTATGTGGCGCGCGCGTTTCCGCTGTACACCAGTCTGTGGATCGGCGGTAGTTTGCAGGCAGCCGCGAATTTCGCCTTCACCTGGCAGGCGCATGTCGGCAAGGATGCGGCATGGCTTTCGTTTGCGATCACGGTGGAAAACTTCACCAGCGCGATCGGCACGGTGATCTTCGTCGGCTACCTGTCGTCGCTGTGCAAAAATCCACTGCACACGGCGACGCAATTCGCGCTACTCACTGCGCTTTCTGCCATCGGCCGCACTTATCTTTCGGCCGGCGCCGGCTATGTCGTCGAAGCGGCAGGCTGGGCGTGGTTTTTCGCGATCTGCGCGTTCGCCGGGATCCCGGGGCTGTTGCTGCTCGCCTGGCTGCAGGCGCGCGGGCATTTTGTTTCGCTCGCACAGCGGGCGGCGAAGGCCGGCTAAAACGCCGTGCGGCTGCGGATCGCCGCCGAGAGCGTGCCCTCGTCGAGATAGTCGAGCTCGCCGCCGACCGGAACGCCGTGCGCCAGCCGCGTCACCTTCACGTTCGCGTCGCGCAAGAGGTCGGTGATGTAGTGCGCAGTGGTCTGGCCGTCGACGGTGGCGTTGAGCGCGAGGATCACTTCGCTCACGGCTGAATCATGCGCGCGCGACACCAGTGCGTCGATGGTGAGGTCCTGCGGGCCGACGCCGTCGAGCGGCGAGAGCGTGCCGCCGAGCACATGATAGCGCGCGTTGATCGCCCCTGCCCGCTCCAGCGCCCACAGGTCCGCGACGTCCGCCACCACGACGATCACCGACTGATCGCGCCGCGGATCGGTGCATACCGTGCAGGGGTTCTGCGTGTCGATGTTGCCGCAGCTCCCGCACACGACGATCTTCTCGATCGCGGTCTGCAGCGCGCTGGCGAGCGGCGCCATCAACAGGTCGCGTTTCTTGATCAGATGAAGCGCGGCGCGCCGCGCCGAACGCGGGCCCAGCCCCGGCAGGCGGGCGAGCAGCTGGATCAGGCGTTCGATCTCGGGTCCGGCAACGGCGGTGGGCATGAGGGGCTGACGATTCTCAAATCGCGGACTGATCCCAATCGTCAAGGCCGGGCATGACGGAAAAGGATTGCGGGCATTTCTAAAACAGCTTCAGCCCCGGCGGCAACGGCATGTCGCCGGCGAGCGTTTTCA
>JAXDNY010000188.1:0-19774 GCA_034669145.1 Hyphomicrobiales bacterium | reverse complement strand
CTCTATCGCGGGTATCCGATCGAGCAGGTCGCCGAGCACGGCGATTTTCTCGAAACCTGCTACCTGCTGCTTTACGGCGAGCTGCCGACTGCAACCCAGAAAGCCGATTTCGACTATCGCGTAAATCACCACTCCATGGTTCACGAGCAGATGAACCGGTTCTTTCAGGGATTCCGGCGCGACGCCCATCCGATGGCGGTGATGACCGGTTGCGTCGGCGCATTGTCGGCCTTCTATCACGACTCCACTGACATTTCAGATCCCCACCAGCGCATGGTCGCATCCATCCGCATGATCGCGAAAATGCCGACACTCGCCGCGATGGCCTACAAATATTCGATCGGCCAGCCTTTCATCTATCCAAAGAACGAGCTCGACTACGCCAGCAATTTCATCCGCATGTGCTTTGCGGTGCCATGCGAGGAATACAAAGGTAACGCCGTTCTCGCGCGCGCCATGGACCGCATTGTCATGCTGCACGCTGACCACGAGCAGAACGCCTCAACCTCGACCGTGCGGCTCGCCGGCTCGTCGGGCGCCAATCCATTCGCCTGCATCGCGGCTGGCTGCGCCTGCCTCTGGGGACCGGCCCATGGTGGCGCCAATGAAGCGGCCCTCAACATGCTGGCGGAAATCGGCCGTCCCGAGCGCATCCCGGAATATGTCCGCCGCGCCAAGGACAAGAATGATCCGTTCCGGCTCATGGGCTTTGGCCACCGCGTGTACAAGAATTATGACCCGCGCGCCAAGATTATGCAGAAGACCTGCCACGAGGTCCTCAACGAGCTCGGTGTCAAGGACGATCCGCTGCTCGACGTCGCGATGGAGCTGGAGCGCATCGCGCTCTCGGACGAGTATTTCATCGAGAAGAAGCTCTATCCGAACGTGGACTTCTATTCGGGCATCACGCTGAAGGCG
Source organism: Hyphomicrobiales bacterium (assembly GCA_034669145.1). GTDB lineage: Bacteria > Pseudomonadota > Alphaproteobacteria > Rhizobiales > Xanthobacteraceae > PALSA-894. The sequence continues at coordinate 18,856 of JAXDNY010000188.1, read as the reverse complement.
ATGGGTTTCCCGACCACGATGTTCACGGTGCTGTTCGCGATCGCCCGCACGGTCGGCTGGATCGCGCAATGGAAAGAGATGATCGAGGACCCGAGCCAGAAGATCGGCCGTCCGCGCCAGCTCTACACCGGCGCGACACGGCGTGAGTACCAGCCGATTTCGCGGCGCAAATAGCGCCCAATCAACGGTCGCCCTGTAGGGTGGGCTAAGCTTGCCGCGCGCAGCGGGGCAAGCGAGCCCACCATTTTCTTGCGCTCTGCCGGGTGCGGTGGGCAACGGCGCGTTTCCGCGCCTTTTGCCCACCCTACGACGCCGCGCGATGATGCCGGTCTTGCCCGACTTGCATTGATCCTACTTTCCGTTTATATTCCTCTACATGCCCCCTTCCCTCTATCGCTTCGCTATTCTCGCCCCGCCGCCCGACCGCCCGCGCGGCGCGCGGCGATCGCACATCGCCGCCACGGTGGCGGAGGTGCGCCACCTGGTCGAAACCACCCTGATGACCTACGCGGAGATCGCGCAGCGCACCGGTATCCCGGGCAGAACCGTCTGCCATTGGGCAAGCACCCGCAAATGGACGCGCCCCGCGCCCTTGGTACCGGCCCGTCCGCGCGCCCGCGCCGATCGCACGTCGCCGCCACGGTGGCGGAGGTGCGCCAGCTGGTCGAAACCACCCTGATGACCTATGCGGAGATCGCGCAGCGCACCGGTGTCGTGCGCGCGACCATCTGGAAGTGGTCAAAGACCCGCAAATGGATGCGGCCCGGCTTCGCGCCGCGCTGGACCCACACGGTCCCGGCCTGGCGCGCGGGGCGCCAGCGCAAGCGCCGCATGCTCGCGGTCCGCCTCGTCGCGCTCGCGGAGCGCTATCTGCACGCGCTCGAGGCGGCATCCGCGGTCGATGCCGTCAGGCTGCGCGAGGCGCGCGCGCTGCTCGCGATGGCAAGACGGGTCACACAGACCCCGCGCCAGCGTGTCCTCGCGGCGGTGCGTCCGGTGGCGGAGCCGAGAGCCCGCGCGCGCGTGACCGCAAATCCAAGCCCCAACGGCATCGACATCGCCCGCCCGCCCGCCAAGGCCGTTGCGCGAAACGCCCGGCGCGCTCCTCGCGCAGCGCCGGATCGCGCCGTGGATCAAATGAGCGAGAGCCCGCGCCAGGATGACGCTCCGCCCCAGCCGCATCCCGCCGCGATCCGGCGCGAGGACGCGCCGCTCGCGCGGCGGAAGTAGCCCGCATGGTGTTCTCGCCGTTCCGCTCCGCCATCAGCCACGCGCCGCGCAAGAAGCCGATGGCGGACGACCCCTTCGACATCACGCACCGCCCGCCCGGCTCGCGCCTCCCGCATCCCGACGGCAAGGTGAGAGAGGTGCGCCGGCTGATCGAAACCACCACGATGACCCACAAGGAGATTTCCAAACGCACCGGCGTGGCGGGCGCGAACATCTGCCGCTGGGCCAACGAGGGCAACTGGATGCGGCCGCTGTTCGCGCCGCGCGCGCCCGACACGGTGCCGCGCTGGCGTGCGCGGGCGAACCTGCGGCGCCGCACACTCGCGGCGCGCATCGACGCGCTCACCGAGCGCCGTGTCGCTGAGCTCGAGGCGGCGGCCGGCATCGATCTCACCGCCCTGCGCGAGGCGCTCGAACTCATCAAGCTTGGCACGCTTGCCGACCGCCCGCACACGGGGCGGCACCGCACCGCCAAGCTGACGTCCGAGCTGGACGAGCCGCAGGCGCGCGCGCGCGTGATCGCGCGCCTGCGCGCCAACGGCGTCGACATCGCCCGCGCGCCGGGAGAGGCACTCGCGGATTTCGTCGAGAGCTGCGCGGCGGGATACAATCCGGCGCGCGACCCCATGTTGCGCGAGCGCGGGCGGTATTCGAAGCGAAACAAGGAGCATGCAAGGATGATCATGCGGGAGTGAGGGCGTCGAGAGCCGATCCGGAAGATCGGCCGCCCGCGCCAGCTCTACACCGGCGCCACGCGACGCGACTATCAGCCGATCTCAAGAAGGAAGTAGGACTCTTTCTTGGTCTGCCTTGCACTCGAGTTCAGCGACCCGAATGCTCAGGCGTTCAAGTTCGGTCGCCGCCAGCTCCATCATGATTGACGTCTGTTGCCAGCCCTGATCGGCAAGATAGCCGCCGCTATCGCGCAGTTGAGCGATGAGTCTAGCGTTTGCTGCGGGCACTGAGTTGATCCTGGGTACCGGCGGACGTTGCTTCAGCCGACCGCAGCAAGGAGTTGCTCGCACTAGGGCGCACGGAGCGTGTCCAGTTTCACTGCGACGCGAGGTCAAGCTGCTTCACCACCGGGCGCCACAGGTCTTGCTCGCTGCGGATGAACGCGGCGGTTTCCTCAGGCGACATCGGCCGCGGATAGGTTCCAAGCGAAGCGAGTTTACTCACAACATCCGGATCGGCGAGCACGGTACGCAAGTCCTCGCTGATCTTCTGGATAATGGCCGGCGGCGTCTCCGCCCGCGCCAGTAAGGCAATCCATCCGCGTGCATCGAACGCGCCCAGCCCGGGAATCGCCTCCGCGACTGTCGGCAGGTCAGGAAAGTCCGGCAGACGGCTCTCGGATGCCACAGCGAGGCCATTGAGGAGGCCCGCCTTAATCGGTGCGTTCAGCCCCGCAACGCTTTCAATCGCAACATGAATCGTTCCGCCCATCGCATCCTGCACAGCACGCGGTGACAGCGAAGGAATGAAGCGCCAACCCATTCCTGCGCGGTTGGTCAAAAGCAAGCCGGCGAGGTGCGGAACAGTCGCCCGGAATCCACCGTACAAGATTTCTCCCGGCCGCTGCTTCGTCATGGCCAGAAGCTCCGCGAGTGAATTTGCGCCAACGGAGGGATTGATCGCGATCACCATCGGTTGAATTCCAAGCAAGCCGACGGGTACGATGGCGCGCTCGAGGTTGACCGAATGCCCCTGCGGCGTCTCTGGCAGCACGACAAAGGTCGACGCGAGGCTTACCAATAGCGTGTGACCGTCTGCCGGCGCCGCTGTGACAGACTGCACGGCCGTCAGTCCCAACCCGCCGGTTCGATTGACCACCGTAACCTGACGTCCCCAGGCTTGCGTAAGACGGTCCGCAACAATCCGGGCTACGACGTCGGGGCCGGTGCCTGCACTCGCCCCAACCGTAATCATGACGGGCTTAGTCGGATAACTTTGGGCTTGCGGCGTGGACAGGATCGCGCCTGCACACACGATCGCGCAAGCAGCCAGTTGCAGACGATGCCGTTTCATGGCGCGCCCTTTCTCATTGCCTATTGCGAGCATTCAGAGTGCCAGGGCCAACGGCCGTGCGACACGATGCTGCGGTTCACACCACACCACGCATCGCAACAATCAACCGAAGAGAACCTGCGCCAACGATCGTAATCGCCGCTTGTATAAACACAAATTCTGATTTTGACTGTCCCTATCACAGATCGGAATAGGGCGACCAATGCATAACGCGGACCCGTTGCTTCGCCGCCTGAAGCTGAGCGACCTGCGCCTGTTCTCCGCCGTCGTCAGCAGCGGCGGCATGGCCAAGGCGGCTGTGCAACTCAACATTTCGCAACCGGCCGTGTCGAAGGCGATTGCGACGCTGGAGAACGCGCTCGGCGTTCGGCTGCTCGACCGCAATGCCACCGGGGTCGCGCCGACGGTCTATGGCGAAGCGTTGCTACGCGGTAGCGACGCGGTCTTCGACGACCTCACGCAGAGCGTAGCTCGAATCAAGTTTCTCAGCGATCCAACGACGGGGAAGTTGCGGTTCGGGTGTTCGCAGCCCTTGTCGCTCGGCTTCGTCCCGACCGTCATCGAAAGGGTATATCAAGGCCATCCCGGCATCCGCTTTGAAGTTGTCGACGGCGACGCAGTGGCGGGCCTGCAGCAGCGCCACATCGAGCTCGCGATAACACGCAGGCCGATCGGCCATGAAAAGGCAGACGTGAACGAGGAGATCCTGTTCGACGACCCCCTTGTGGTCGTGGCTGCATCCGACAGCATCTGGGCGCGCCGCCGAAGACTCTCTCTCCAAGACCTCATCAACGAGCCGTGGAGCCTCCCCTATTACAACAGTCCTGTCGGCCGCATGATTGTCGAGGGATTTCGGACGAGCGGCCTTGAGCCGCCGAAAGCGCGCGTCAAGACCTTCTCGACGGGTATGCAGCTCGGCCTGCTCGCAACCGGGAAGTATCTCGCGATCTGGCCTTCCTCCATGGTACGGCTTTGCGCGGCGCGGCTGTCCGTCAAGGGTTTGCCCGTGGAATTTCGACATCGGCCGAGCCCGGTCGCGATCATGACGCTCAAGAATCGGACCCTTAGCCCGCTGGCCGAACTGTTCATCCGGTTTACGCGCGAGGCCGCGAAGCCGCTTCGCCAGCATGTCCCTTAGTTAGGCTCGTCCCATGCCGGATTTTACGACGCCGGCCCCACCGCCACCGCCTCGAAATTCAACTGCTTCAGCGCATCGATCACGCGCGTGTTGAGCACCCGGCGCGAAGCACACCCAGGTGCGGGCTTGCCGTTTCCGGCTCGGATGGCGACAGCCGCTCGGGGGTGATAAATTGGCCGCATGAACATCGCCCTGCGCAGCGCGCTCACCGTCGACGACTATCTCGCCTGGGCCGCGGCCCAGCCGGAAGCCAAGCGCACCGAGCTGATCAACGGGCAGATCGTCTTCATGTCGCCGGAGCAGGTGCAGCACAACCGCCTCAAAGGCGCGGTCTATATGGCATTGCGGCGTGCTGTTGCCGATCAAGCGATAGAAGCCGAAGCCTTCACCGACGGCGTGACCATCCCAATCGACACCCATACGGCCTACGAGCCTGATGCTTCTGTCCGGCTTGGACCGCCATTGCCGGGACGGGAGATGGAGGTTCCCGACCCGGTCATCGTTGTGGAAGTGATCTCGCCGACGTCCGCGCATTCGGACACGAGCGCGAAACTCATCGGCTATTTCAAGCTGCCGAGCGTGCACCACTATCTGGTGATAGACCCCGACACGCGGACCGTTACCCACCACAAGCGCGGCGCTGACGGCAGGATCTCGACGGAAACGATGTCATCCGGCCCGCTGCGCCTCGACCCGCCGGGTATCACAATCGATACCGGCGCGCTCGTCGGCTGAAGCCGCGCGGAGCCTCGTCCGTTCGCTTCGCACTTCGAGCTGCGTCAGTTCGATTCTGCGACGGCCGGCGTATCTTACGTCTGCGGCGCGCTCGCGACCGTTGGGCTCTCCGGCTGTGGCACAATCAGATTGAGAAATCGCAGCGCGTCGATCACGCGGGTATTCAGCCGCTCCGGTGTCTGTTGCGGCACGAAGCGCACCCAGGTGCGGCGCGAATATTCGTGATTGCGGAACGCGCGCCCGCGCCCCATCGACTGGTCGGTGACATCGATCGAGGCGATGACCGTGGCCCCGGTGATGTCGGTTGCGCGCGCCGCAATGCCGAGCGTTTCGACCTCGCGCCTCCCGGCGACCCCGCACCCTGCGAAAACAATCACCGCATTGTCGGTGAAACGGATGTCGCCGCGCTCGACCAGCCGGGCCAGGTCGGCGAGATCGCGCGCGCCGGCATCGCGCAGTTGATAGAGGCGGTCGTCTTCGGTGCCCTCGACGATGCGGGTCTCGCGCGCGACATCGCGCACCGAGGCGTAGAACCCGCGGTCCTCGCGCATGAACAGAGCATTCGATGCCGCATGGCCGTAGACCACGAGATTGCCGATCGGCGCGCCGCGCGATGCCTCGACCAGGATGCCGAGAAACTCCTCGCCGGTCGTCGCCCTGGCGCGCTGCGGCGCGGTGACGGTGCGGATATCCTCGATGCGGCGCGCAAGAAACCTCGTGCGGTTGGTGAAGTTGGCGTCGTCCTGACGGCGCAGCCGCAGCGAGGCCGCGACCGGCCGCCGCCGCTTCTTGCCGGAGGTCAGATACGTGTCGCTGTAGCGCTGGCTGGGCGTCTTGTGCGCGGCGATCAGCAGATTGACCGGATCGCCGGAGCCGGGCGCCGCGACGGCCGCAGGCTCACGTCCTGCGACATCAAACGCCGGCGGGGTTTCGGCAAGCTCAAGCGCGTCAGGCGATATGTCGTCGGCTTCGCCGCGCGCGGTTAGCGGCCCCGCGCAGACGGCCGCCAGCGCCCCTGCGAACAGGCACGCAAGCCGTGCCTTCGCGCGCCCCGCGCCTGCGATTCCTGACACCACGTCCACGCCCCAACCTACGATCCTCGGCGCCCCTGGCCCCGGGGTGCGCCGTCAGCAGAGATGATTTTTGGAGAGAATCGCCGCTTTGGCAAGCGCACGCTGCGCGCTCAGGTTGCGCCGTCGTAGCTCCAGGTCACATAGGCGCCGGCCCAGGTGAATCCGCCGCCGAACGCCGCCATCAGCAGCCGGTCACCCTCCCTCAAGCGCGGCTCGTAGTCCCACAGGCAAAGCGGGATCGTGGCGGCGGTGGTGTTGCCGTACTTGTGGATCGTCATCATCACACGCTCCATCGGCAGACCCATGCGCTCGGCGGTCGCCTCGATGATGCGCTTGTTGGCCTGATGCGGCACCAGCCAGTCGATCTTGCCCGGATTGAGCTTGTTGCGCAGCATCAGCTCCATCGAGACCTCCGCCATGCGGGCGATCGCGAACTTGTAGACCGCCGCGCCCTCCTGATGCACGTAGTGCAGCCGCTTGGCGACCGTGTCGGCGGTCGGCGGCATGCGGCTGCCGCCCGCCTTCTGGTGCAGATGCGGCATGCCGGCGCCGTCCGCGCGGATCAGCGTGTCGCGGATGCCATGGCCGTTCTTCGAGGGCTCGAGCAGCACGGCGCCGGCGCCGTCGCCGAATATCACGCAGGTGGCGCGGTCGGTGTAGTCGATGATGGACGACATCTTGTCGGCGCCGACGACGACGACTTTGCGCGCCGTGCCGTTCTCGATGAATTGCGCCGCGATGGTCAACGCGTACAGAAAGCCCGAGCACGCCGCCTGCACGTCGAACGAGCCGACGTTGCGGATGCCGACCATGTCGCAGATCAGGTTGGCGCTCGACGGGAACACGAAGTCCGGCGTCGTGGTCGCGCAGATCAGCAGATCGACGTCCTTCGGCAGCGTGCGGGATTTTTCCAAAAGCCCGCGCACGGCTTCCGCGCCCATGTGCGAGGTGCCGAGCCCCTTGCCCTTGAGGATGCGCCGTTCCTTGATGCCGGTGCGCTCGGTGATCCAGGCATCCGAGGTATCGACCAGCTCGGCGAGTTCGGCATTGCCGAGCACGTAATCCGGCAGATGACCGTGCACGGCCGTGATCGCGGCGCGGATGGGAACCGCGCGCTTGCCGGGCGTTTTCTTGGCGCTGGATGTTTTGGGCATGTCCCGAGGGTGCTGTGACAGGGGTGCGGTTAACATGAACCGGCTGAGGATGGTAGGGCGCCGGACGCACCGCGGCGGGCGATCAATTCGAGCACTGCGTGCGCCGCGCGGGCGCTCGGCGGCTCGCCGCCCAGCCCCATGATCGTGTCCAGCCGCCCAAACGCGTCGAGCTGGCGCTGACGTTGCGGCGATTCGGCGAGAATGGACACGAGCCCTGCCGCAAGGCCGTCGGCCGTGCATTGCGACTGAAGATATTCCGGCACCACGTTCTCGCCGAGCACGAGGTTGGCGAGGATCACGGTGTCGATGCTCGCCAGCATGCGGAACAGAGCGCCTTCCCATGCGGGGATGCGATAGGCCGCGACCGTCGGCACCCGCGCGAGCGCGAGTTCGAGCGTCACGGTGCCGGAGGCTGCGAGCGCGGCACGCGCGGCTCGAAACGCGGCGTGTTTCTCCGCCGCGCCCGTCACGATGCGCGGGCGCACCGGCCAGTCCGCGGTCGCGGAAGCGACTTGGGCAGCGATGTGCGGCAGCGTCGGTAACGCCAGATCGAATGGCCCGGCGCGTTCGGCAGCGTTGGCAATGGCAGCGCCGAAAATGTCGGCGAGGCGGCGGATTTCACTGCCGCGGCTGCCCGGCAGGACCAGCACCGTCGGCGGATCGGCGTTCCGCCGCCGTGCATCTTCGGCAGACGGCCGCAAATCGCCGATGCGCTCGGCGAGCGGATGCCCCACATAGGTGCAGTGCGGACCGTCAAGCCGCGCGAACGCCGCCGGCTCGAACGGCAGGATTGCCAGCACCTCGTCGACGTAAGCGCGCATCGCGCGCGCCCGTCCCGGCCGCCACGCCCACACCTGGGGCGGCGCATAATTGATGATCGGGATCGTCGGCGCCGCCTTGCGCACACGGCGCGCCACGCGATGGGTGAAATCGGGGCTGTCGATGATGATCAGCGCGTCTGGCCGCGCCGCGATCACGGCGTCGGCCGTCTCACGAATACGCCGCAGGATCATCGGCAGCCTTCGGGGAATCGCCGCGACACCAATGATCGAGAGGTCGGCGATATCGAACGGACTTTGGGCTCCTTGACTCTCCATCGCGCGTCCGCCGACGCCGCCAAACGACGTGTCGGGATGCTGCGCCTTCAGCGCCGCCATCAGCGCGCCGCCGAGCACGTCGCCGGACTCTTCGGCCGCGACCAACGCGAGCTTGAGCGCCGTCATGGCTTGGCTTGGGCCGGAATCCCGACCACGAAGATCTTCGCCGTGTCGCCAGCCGCAGCGACCGCGGCCGGCTCAGCAACGATCGTGCCGCCCGCGACGACCGCGATGCCGGCGAGGCCGGCGCGTGCGGCTTCTTCGACGGTGCGCGGACCGATCGCCGGCAGATCGAAGCGGCGGTCCTGCTGAGGTTTCGGCGCCTTCACCAGAACGCCGGTGCCGGGAGGCGTCGCGATGCGCCCGCGCGCGCGAAGCTCGGCGATGCGTGCGAGCATCGCGTCGGTGCCTTCCGCGGCTTCGACCGCCAGCACATGACCGCCGGCAACGACCGCCGCCTGTCCCATGTCGAACGGTCCGGTTGCCTCGAGCAACGCAAGTGCGCGCGCGATGTCCGCACGGTCGCGCTCGGACGGCGACCTGCTCCCGATCGGCCCCTCGGGCATGAGAATCTCCGGCGCCACCTCGTGCGGCGCGACGATGCGAAATCCGTAATCTTCGAACACACTTGCGACGCTTGAGATCAGATGATCGTCCCCGCCGCGATACGCGCGCACAATTCGCGGAAGCAAGCGCAAGGTCAGCCAGTCGACCCGCAACGAGCGCAGCGGCGGCCGCAACGCCGTGCCGACGAACACCACGTCGCGGCACCCTTCCGCGCGCGCATGGCGCTGGAAACGTCCGGCCTGCGCCAGCGGAATCCAGTAATGCTTGAACTTCTCGACCGCCGCCGGATCGACCCAGCCACGCACCGGAAACAGGACGACGCGCCGTCCGCGCCGCGTGACCGCCTCGGCAACCGCCATTGGAATCGAGCCGCCGCCGATAATCATCGCGAGCGGGCTTGTGTCTTCCACGTCGCGGGAAGTTGCCTCCGGCATCTCGATGACCCGTGCGTCTGTCGCTATCCGGCCTCGGCGTCGCGCCGTCCGCGGACTTTGGCGAGCATGATCGGCCGGCGCTTGCCGGCGCGCAGGAATGCGACGATCCGGGCGACCTCGGGCACACTGCCGAATTGCTGCTCCGCGCGCTCAATGCGGGCGGCGAATTCACCTTCGCCTTCATCCTCGAACAGCAACCCATAGGTCTGTTGCACCGCGCGGATCGCATCCTTGCCGACGCCGCGGCGGCGCATCCCGACCACATTGACGCCGGCGAGCCGGGCAACCGGCTGCAGCACAAAACCAAACGGAATGACATCGTCGGCAAAAGCCGAGTAGCCAGCAACCATCGCGCTTTCGCCAATGCGGACGTTCTGGTGGATGGCGCAGTGGCCGCCGAGGAACACGTAATCACCGACGTGGCAGTGCCCGCCCAGCATGGTGTTGTTGGCGATGATAACGTTGCGGCCGACCTGACAATCGTGCCCGACATGCGCGCCAACCATCAGAAAGCATTCGTCGCCGACTGTCGTCGTGCCGCCGCCGTCCTCGGTGCCGATATTGATCGTGACGCTCTCGCGGAGCTGGCAGCGCGCGCCTATCACAAGTTTGGTCGGCCCGCCCCGATAGTGCACCGACTGCGGCGGTGTACCGAGCGAGGCGAATGGATAGATCGTCGTGCCCGGCCCGATCGTTGTATGTCCGGCGATGTGCACTTGCGCGACGAGCTTGCATCCGTCGCCAATCGCCACGTTCGGCCCCACCACGCAATAGGGGCCGATCTCGACATCGTTGCCGATGACGGCGCTCGGGGCAATCTTCGCTGAAGGGTCGATAGCGAGCATTCGTATCGTCACGCCTCGATCAGCATCGCGCCGACTTCCGCCTCGGCGACGAGCTCGCCCGCCACCCTGGCCTCGGCCTGATACCACCACATGGTCTTGCGCCGGGTTTTCTTCTTCATGTGATACTCGATCACGTCGCCGGGCCCGACCGGCTTGCGGAATTTGGCCTTGTCGATGGTCATGAAATAGACCGCCTTCGCCCTGCCGACGACGCCGGAGGCGATACACATCACGCCCGCGGTCTGCGCCATGCCCTCGATCATCAGCACGCCGGGAAACACCGGCTGACCGGGAAAGTGGCCCATGAATTGCGGTTCGTTGAACGTCACGTTCTTGATGCCGATCGCGGATTCATCACCCTTGATCTCGATGACGCGGTCGACCATCAGGAACGGATAGCGGTGCGGCAGCGCTTCAAGGATTTCCTTGACCCCGGCAGCCTCGATGGTCGTACCGCTCATTCGTTGTCCCCATCGGCTCCACCGCGCCGCGCGAGGCGTCGTAGCGCGGCATTGGCCTTGAGCCAATCGCGCGCCGGCTGGGCAGGCGCGCCGCCCCATTTCTCGCCGGCCGGAACGTTCGACATGACGCCGCTGCCGGCCGCGATCATCGCGCCGGCACCGATCGTGATGTTGTCGGTAACTCCGACCCGTCCGCCCATCATGACATAGTCTCCAATCGAGCAGCTCCCGGAGATCCCGGTATACGCGGCCAGCACGCAATGCCGCCCGATCTCGACGTTGTGCGCGATCTGGACGAGGTTGTCGATCTTGGTCCCCTCCCCGATCACGGTGTCGCGGATCGCACCGCGGTCGAGCGTCGAATTGGCGCCGATCTCGGCGCCGTCCTGGATGATCACGCGGCCGACCTGCGGCACCTTGCCATGGCCCGCAGCGCCCGGCAGATAGCCGAAGCCGTCCTGCCCGATGCGCACCCCGGCATGGATGATCACGCGGTCCCCGATCAGCGCATGCACGATCGTCGCGGAAGCACCGATCACGCAGCCGCGTCCGATACGCACGTCCGGGCCGATCACGGCCCCCGGCGCGATGACGGTGCCGGCGCCGATCTCGGCACGCGGCCCGATCACCGCAGCGGGGTCGATCACCACTCCGGATTCGAGCCGCGCCGAAGGATGCACCAGCGCGCTTGCCGACACGCCGCTCGCCTCGAACAGCGAGGACGGCCGCATCGCGCCCGGATAGAGCTTCTGCGCGACCGCGACGAATGCGCGGTAAGGCGCGGGCGTGACCAGCACCGCCATATACGCCGGAGCATTCGCGGCAAATTTCTCCATGGTGAGGCAGATGCCCGCCTGCGTGGCGATGAACTGCGGGAGATATTTCGGGCTCTGCATGAACGACAGATCGTGCGGCGATGCCCGGTCGAGCGGCGCAATGCCGCCGATCCGCCGATCCGCCGATCCGCGCAACACGGCGCCGGTCAGCGCCGCGATCTCTTGCGCGGTGAGCCCCTCGGGGCGCTCGAAGAAACGAGGCTCGGTCATGCCACCTTGGCCGTGGCGGGGCTCGGATTTAGAACTTCGTGCCGCCGCTGAAACGCAGCTGCTGCACCCGGTCGTTCGGATCCTTGGTGAGCGGCCAGGCGTAATCGATGCGGATCGGTCCGAACGGCGAATCCCAGATCAGGCCGGCGCCGACCGACGAACGAACGGTCATTGCATCGGTGTCCTTTCCGGTGAACGGATCGATCGTGGTGACCGACGTCCCGGTCGACGGGAACACGCGCGGCCCCCTGTAGTCCCACACCGAACCTGCGTCGGCGAAGAGCGCGACCTTCACGCCGAAATCCTTCGGGACGCCGAAGATCGGGAACTGCGCCTCGACCGATGCGCCCCAGTACATCGTTCCGCCGAGCGCATCGCCCGAGGTACCCGGCGTCAGGTCGCGCGGGCCGATGCCGGCAGTCTGGAAGCCGCGCACGAGGTTCGGGCCCATCTGGAAATGATCCAGCATGCGCAGGTCCTTGCCACCCCATCCGGTGACGTGACCGGCCTGGAGGTGCAGCACCGACACGATATCGGACATGATCTCGTAATACATGCGCGCGTCGCCGATGGTGCGGATGAAGTTCACGTCGCCACCGAGGCCCGCGAAATCCTGGCGCACTTCGGCAAGTACGCCGCGCGTCGGGTTCCGGTTGTTGTCGACCGTGTTGTAGATGAGGCTGTAACCGGCCAGCGAAACGATGGCCGGTCCGGAGTCGACCAACTGCTTGGTCGCCGCGGACGCCTCGCCGTCGGCGAAGCAGTTCGTAAGTCCCGTATAGCCGGCGGGCGGCGTTGTCGCGGGTGTCGTCCCAAATGCGGCGGATGTCGGATAGGTCCTCGGGCTCAACGGATCGAGCCCGAAATTCGGATTGACGTTGTTACAGTTGCGCAGGACCTGATCGAGGTCGATCGTCTGACGGTACGCCGAATAGCGCAGCTGGATGGCGAGGTCCTCGCGCAGCGGAATGCCGAACCGGAAGCCGCCGCCGATGGTCTCCTGCCGGTAGACGTATGACGACGACGCGTCGATCTGCTTGGCGAACAGATCGATACCGAAGGCGAGCTTGTAATCGAGGAAATAGGGCTCGCCGAATGAGACTTCGACACCGCGCGTGCGCTGACCGTATGTAACCGAAGCGCGCGCGGTCTGACCGCGGCCAAGCAGATTGCGTTCGCCGACGGAGAGCTCGGCGACGATGCCGTCGGCGGTCGAGTAGCCGCCCGCGATCGAAAACTCACCGGTCGACTGCTCTTCCACGTCGACATTGAGAATCACGCGGTCCGATGCGGAGCCCGGCTCGTTGGTGATCTTCACGCTCTTGAAGAAGTTGAGGTTCTTGAGCCGCCGCTCCGCACGGTCGACCAGCACGCGGTTGTACGCGTCGCCCTCCGCGATATCGAATTCACGCCGAATGACGTAGTCGCGCGTGCGCGAGTTGCCGCGCACGTTGATTCGCTCGATATAGGCGCGCGCGCCTTCCTCGACCACGAAGACGATGTTGATCTGATGAGTCTGGAAGTTGCGGTCGCCGCGCGGACGCACCTGCGCAAAGGCGTAGCCGCGCTTCGACATCTCGATCGTCATTTCCTCGGTGGATTTCTCGATCAATTCGGCGTTGTAGATGCCGCCCGCCGAGAAGCGCAGCTTGCTGCGCAGCAGAGCCGGATCGACGTCGCGCACGCCCGACTGAATATCGACCGCGCCGAAGGTATAGCGGTCTCCTTCCTCGATCGTGAAGGTGAGGATGAAACCGTTGCGGCTCGGTTCGAACTCGGCGACCGCCGACACGATCCGCACGTCCGCATAGCCGTTCTTCAGATAGAAACGGCGCAGCAGTTCGCGATCGGACTCGATCCGGTCGGGATCGTACAGATCGTTGTTCTTGAGGAAGCTCAGCAGGTTGCTCTGGCCGGTCTTGATTACGTCGCGCAGGCGCCAGCTCGAATAGGCGCGATTGCCCTGGAACACGAGCTCCTTGACGGTCGTCTTGCCGCCTTCGTTGATCTCGAACACGAGATCGACGCGGTTGTTCGGCCGGTCGATGATCTTGGGCTCGACGCGGATGTCGTAGCGGCCGTTGCGGCGGTAGATTTCCACGATGCGCTGGACGTCGGCCTGCACGGTCGGCCGCGACAGCGCGCCCCGCGGCTTGGATTGGATTTCACCGAGCAGCTGCTCGTCCTTGACGCGCTTGTTGCCTTCAAACTGGATGCGGCTGATGACGGAATTCTCCACCACCGTAATGATCAGGCGGTTGCCGGCAAAGGTCGGGCGCACGTCCTGGAACAGGCCGGTGGCGAACAGCGCTTTCACGCCCGCATCGACCTTGATGGGGTCCAATCGCTCGCCCGGAGCCACGCTGAAGTAGGAGCGAATCGTATCGCTCTCGACCCGGCGGTTGCCCTCGACCACGATCGAGGTCGCGGTCTGCGCCACGGCGGAATTCGCCGTCACGAGGGACGCGGTACTCAATCCGACAACTACCCCGCCGAGGACCAAGCCAGCCAAGGCCAGCCCTCGTACCCGCACCCAAAGTCCCATGCGCGATGCGCCCTACCCTTATTCCCAGTCGCCCCTTGCAGCACAAATTGGAGGAATCTGTGTCCCCGCAATCCGTTTCTTAACCCCTTTTGCCCGTCCTGCAAACCTCAGGCCCGGACAGATCGCCTTTTCACATCAATGCGTTGCCCGATGGCCACGGTCACAGACTGGCCAGATGAAGAATGTCGTTGAAGGTTGCGAAGATCATTAACAATAGCACAATGGCGAGCCCGATCCGGAACCCGTACTCTTGGGCCCGATCCGAGAGCGGACGGCCGCGAATGGCTTCGATTGCATAGAACAAAAGGTGTCCGCCGTCGAGCAGCGGGATCGGGAAGAGGTTCAGCAGCCCGATCGAGATCGACAGCACCGCCGCCAGATGGATCAGCGCCACGAACCCCGCGGTCGCCACCTGTCCGGACACCTGCGCGATCCGGATCGGCCCGCCAAGCTGATCGGCCGACTCCCGACCTACGACCACGCCGCCGATGTAGGAGAGCGTGCGTTCGACCACGAACCACGTCTCCTCCACCCCCAGCTTGACCGCGGTTAGCGGATCGACCTTCACCGGCTCTCCGCGTGCACCGGTGATGCCAAGCACGCCGATGCGATGCACGTTGCCGAAATTGTCCTTGATCTCGGTGAGCGCCGGCGTCGCCTTGACCGTCGTGCGCGCGCCGCCGCGGTCGATCTCGATGTCGAGCGGCTGGCCCGCGCTGGCGCTGACGAGGCGCTGCATGTCGGTGAAGGTCTCGATCTTCCGGCCGTTGATCGAAACGATCAGGTCGGCCGGCTTGAACCCGGCCGCCGCTGCGGCGCTGTTCGGCTGCACGGTCTCAACCCGCGCGGGCGCTGCCTGCTTGCCGTAGAAGGTGAACACGGCCGCGAAGATGACGATCGCCAGCAGGAAGTTCGCGATCGGCCCTGCCGCCACGATGGCGGCGCGCTGGCTGACAGGCTTGTAGAAGAAGCTTTCGCGCCGCTCTTCTTCGCTCATCTGGCCGATCGTCTCGCTATCCGGCACGCTCGCGGCATTCTCGTCGCCGAAGAACTTCACGTAGCCGCCCAGCGGAATCGCCGCGAGCTTCCAGCGCGTGCCGTGGCGGTCGTTGAAGCCGAGCAGCTCGGGCCCAAAGCCGATCGAAAAGGTGACGACGCGCACGCCGCACCAGCGCGCGATCAGGAAATGACCGAGTTCGTGAAAGAACACCACGATGGTGAGGACGAACAGGAACGGGACGACGTAGCCGGTCAACCAGCCACCCCAAGTGCCAATACTCGTGAAAATATCCATTCCGTCCTCAGTGCCCCACCGATTGCCGAACGTTGCCCAAAAGTTGTCTAAAATGCCTTTGCGGCGATTTCGGGCAAGAGGTCGCGGGCCAACGATCTCGAATTATGGTCAACGGCGATCGCATCCGCGATCGACGCGGGTTCGCGCATGACGCCGCGGCGCGCCGCAGCGTCAAGCGTCGCCTCCACCAACGCCGGAATGCCGGTAAAGCTGATCTGTCCGCTGACAAATTCCGCAACGGCGATCTCATTGGCGGCATTGAGCACCGTGGTCGCTCCCGCGCCCGTGCGGAGTGCCTGCCAGGCAAGGCCCAGTGCGGGGAATCGGTCGAGGTCGGGCTTTTCGAACGTGAGGCTGCCGATTTCCGCGAGGTCAAGCCGCTTGGCCGGTCCGTCGATACGATCGGGCCACGCCAGACAATGGGCGATCGGGATGCGCATGTCGTGCGCGCCAAGGTGAGCGATGACCGAGCCGTCGCGGAACTCGACCATCCCGTGGACGATCGATTGGGGGTGCACCAGCACCTCGATCTCGTCCGGCTTGAGATTGAATAAATGATAAGCCTCAATCACTTCGAGGCCTTTGTTCATCAACGTCGCGCTGTCGATCGTGATCTTCGGCCCCATCGACCAGTTGGGGTGCTTCAGCGCCGCCTGCAGGGTCGCTTTGCGAATGTCGTCCTTCGACCAGGTGCGGAACGGGCCGCCCGATGCCGTGATGATAACCTTGGTGACATCCTCACGCCGGCCGGCGGTCATCGCCTGGAACAGCGCATTGTGCTCGGAATCGACCGGCAGCACCGTCGCGCCGGTCTGCTTGGCGCGGCGCATGAACAGCGAGCCGGCGCACACGAGGCATTCCTTGTTGGCGAGCGCGAGCGTTGCGCCGCGTTCGATCGCCGCAAGTGCCGGTTCTAACCCCGCCGCCCCGGTAATCGCGCCGATCACCCACTCGGCCGGGCGCCGCGCGGCCTCGGTGACCGCATCCGGCCCGGAGGCGGCCTCGATGCCGGAGCCGGAGAGTTCCGATTTCAGCTCCCGATAGGCGTCGGGATCGCCGACGGCCGCGAAGCGCGCGCCAAGTTCGCGCGCGAGCTTCGCCAGCGCCGCACCGTTCTTGTGGGCGGTCAGCGCCTCAACGGTAAATCGTCCGTTCTGACGCTTCAGCAGATCGACCGTGCTCGACCCAATCGAGCCGGTGGCACCCAGAATCGTGACGCTGCGCGGCGCGGCATCCGGTTTCCGAAGCGGCTGGGTTCCAATTGGCATCCAAAATCACCAAACGAGCAACCCGCGGGCCGGCCCTTCGAGGCCCCCGCGAAGCAATCCCACCATGACGGCGGCCGCTGCCGCTGTCAAAAACCCATCGAGCCGGTCCATCAGCCCGCCATGGCCGGGTATAAGCTGACCCGCGTCCTTGGCGCCGAAGTGTCGCTTGATCGCCGATTCCAGGAGATCGCCGAGTTGCGCTGCAACCGACAGGGCCAGCGCCACAATGACCAGCATTGGGGCGACAACAAGCCCGGTGAGTTTGACCACCAGCAATCCCGCCGCGACACCGCCGAGCGTGCCCGCGATTGCGCCGGACCATGTCTTGTTGGGGCTGACCGCCGGCCAAAGCTTTGGCCCGCCAACGGCACGGCCAACGAAATAGGCCGCGATGTCGGTCACCCAGACAATCGCGAAGACAAACAGCATCGCCACAAGGCCAAGCGCCGGGTCGCCGCGCAGGAGGATCGGGCACAGCAGCAACACGCCCGCATAGACAAGCCCGGCGACCATCCAGCCGGCGAACCAGCCGAGGCTTTTGTCCACTTGGCTCGGATTCTTCACCAGCGCGGACCATTCCCACAGCACGACGGACGCAGCGACAGTCCAGAACACCACGAAGGTCACGCCCCCGATCCACGCGATTGCGATCGCGATCGGCGCCAGCACGACCGACGAGATCACGCGCAGGATGAGATTGCTGACACCGGCACTCCGGGGGGCGGCCGGGTCCGTCACGGACGTCAGGATCCGGTCTTTGCGGCAAGCCCGCCGAACCGCCGCTCGCGGCGGCGGTATTCGTCGATCGCCTGCTCGAGCGCGGCGCGATCGAAGTCCGGCCAGTAGACCGGCGTGAACACCAGTTCCGAATAGGCTGCCTGCCACAACAGGAAGTTCGACAGCCGCTGCTCCCCGCTGGTGCGGATGATGAGATCCGGGTCGCTCAGGTCGGGCGCATCGAGATGGCGTCCGATCATCTCCTCGGTGACCGCCTCCGGCTTGAGCGCGCCGCTGGCGACATCGTCGGCGATCCGCCTGACCGCGCGCGCGATCTCATTCCGGGCGCCGTAGTTGAACGCGACGACGAGGATGAGGCCGTCATTGTTTCGCGTGAGTTCTTCGGCCTCCTCCAGCAGACGCAGGATATCGGGCTCGAGATCGTCCCGCTCGCCGATCACGCGCACGCGCACATTGTTGCCGTGCAGTTCGGCCAGATCGTTGCGGATGAAGCGGCGCAGCAGGCCCATCAGATCGCGTATCTCGGACGCCGGGCGCTGCCAGTTTTCCGAAGAGAACGAGAAGAGGGTGAGACAGGCGATGCCCATTTCGCCGGCCGCGCGCACGGTCTTGCGCAAGGCCTCGACGCCGCGCCGGTGTCCCTCGACGCGCGGAAGCCCACGCGCGGCCGCCCAGCGGCCGTTGCCATCCATGATGATGGCGACATGCCGCGGCACGTCGGGAACGGTCCCAGCGAGATGGGGCGCCTGGGCCTCTTGCATCGCGATTACCGGGTCCTTCTGGCCCATCACACCGTCATGATTTCTTTTTCTTTGGAGGCAAGCGTGCCGTCGACCTCGGCAATCGCCTGGTCCGTCGCCTTCTGCACGAGATCGGCCTGGCGCTTGTGCTCGTCCTCGCTCATCGTGTGAAGGTCTTTTTCCAGCTTCTTCAGCACATCCATCGCGTCCCGCCGCACATGGCGGATCGCGACGCGCGCGGCCTCGGCGTATTTGTGCGCGACCTTGGCGAGTTCCTTGCGCCGCTCCTGGTTGAGCTCCGGAATGCGCAGCCGGATCGTCTGCCCCTCGGTGTTCGGGGTGAGCCCGAGATTGGCCGCACTGATGCCCTTCTCGACCGCGTGCACCAGCGAGCGGTCCCAGACCTGCACGGAAAGGAGCCGCGACTCCGGCACGCTCACGGTTGCCACCTGATTGAGCGGCA
>JAXDNY010000187.1:0-32921 GCA_034669145.1 Hyphomicrobiales bacterium | reverse complement strand
CAGCGTGTTCTTGCGTTCGACATCGCGCTGCTTGAGATCGACGGTCTCGCGCGCGAGAACGATGCGCCGCGTCACCGAGGCGAGATT
This sequence comes from Hyphomicrobiales bacterium, assembly GCA_034669145.1. Lineage (GTDB taxonomy): Bacteria > Pseudomonadota > Alphaproteobacteria > Rhizobiales > Xanthobacteraceae > PALSA-894. The sequence continues at coordinate 32,834 of JAXDNY010000187.1, read as the reverse complement.
GGTTTTCAGGTTGAGGAATTCGGTGCGTACGCTCGCGAGCCGCGCGTCGGCCTGCGTCACGCTGATGCGGAACGGCTCGGGGTCGATTTCCAGCAGCGCATCGCCGGCGTTGACACGCTGGCCTTCGGTCACCGTCACTTTGGCGATCTTGCCGGAGATATCCGGCGTGATGAGCACCTTCTGCGCGCCCACGTAGGCGTTGTCGGACGAGATGTAGCGGCCCGACGCAAGATAGAAATAGGCGCCGCCTGCGAGCGCGATCAGCGGAATGATGACGAGCAGCACGAGGCGCATGCGGGCGCGCGAACGCGCGGGCTTCGCCGCGACGGCCGGCGCCTGCTCCTCCTGGGTCTTCCTCAGTTCGACGACTTTGTCGGCCATGGCGCGCCTCCTCAGGCCGCCTTCGCGGTCTTGTCCGCGGCTTTCCGCGCGATCGCGCCGCGCAGATTCTCCTTGGTCTGCGAGAGCTCGCCGATCATGCGCTCGATCGTCACGACGTCGAAACCCTCAAGCACGGTCCCCATCATGTCCTGGCCAAGCTCGGCGAGCCGGTCCATCAGCGGCCGCGCCAGAGGCGTGAGATGCAGGCGCTTGGCGCGCCGGTCGTTCGGGTCCGCGCGCCGCTCGATCATGCCGTTCGCGCACAGGCGGTCGACCAGCCGGGTCAGCGTAATCGGCTGCAGGTCGAGCATTTCGGCGAGTTCCGACTGCTTGAGGCCTTCCTGATGCTCTAACCGCGCCATCACGGCCCATTGGGCGCGGGTGATCCCGAGCCGGCGCGCGCGCTGGTCCGCGTAGGTGCGCAACAGCCGGGCTACATCGTTGAGAACAAAAGCAAATTCGCGTCGAGGATTGCGTGGGCGCATGGATTCTTCTTAGGTGAACGGGGTGTCCTCATAATAAGCTAGCTTATAATATCGTCAATGCGTGGAAACGCATAGCAAGCCCCGGACTTTGTCATCCCGGGGGCCGAGCGAAAGCGAGGCAGCCCGGGATCCATAACCACAAGCCGGGGATCGATCGCACGGCCGGTGGTTATGGATTCCGGGCTCCGGCCTTCCGGCCGGCCCCGGAATGACAGCCAACCTACACCTTCCCCAACGCCCTGAGCACGACCGTGGGCGTGATCGGCACCTCGGTGATCGGCTTCGCGCCGAGCGGCGCCAGCGCGTCGTTCACGGCATTCATGACCGCAGCCGGCGCGCCCGCGGTGCCCGCCTCGCCCGCCCCCTTGGCGCCGAGTTCCGAATCCGCGGTCGGCGTCACCACATGGCCCACTTCAATGTCAGGCATCTCGGCCGCCATCGGCACCAGATAGTCCGCCATGTTGCCGTTGAGCATCTGCCCGCGCTCGTCATAGAGGCACTGCTCGAACAGCGCCGCGCCAAGCCCCTGCACGATGCCGCCACGCACCTGCTCGTCAACGAGCTGCGGATTGATCACCGTGCCGCAATCCTCCACGCACCAGTGCTTGAGCAGCTTGATAAAGCCGGTGTCGGTGTCGACCTCCAGCCAGCTCGCCTGCGCGCCGTTGGTGAAGGCGAAGGCGTAAGCGCGCGGAACGTAGTGCCGCGTCGCCATCATTTCGGCCTGGAAGCCGGGCGGCAGCGTGTCGGGGCGGAAGTAGGCGATGCGCGCGACCTCATCGAGCCCGATGCGCTCCGTGCCGGTGCCGGCATCGACCACCACGCCGTTGCGGATGTCGAGCGCCTTTGGGTCCGCCTGCAGGATGCTCGCCGCGACCGCCACCACATTCGCGCGCAGCGCCTTGCCGGCCTGCCACGCCGCTTCGCCGCCAATGCCGGCCGCGCGCGACGCCCAGGTGCCGCCGCCATAGGGCGTGTTGTCGGTGTCGCCCATGAAGATCCGCACGCGCTCGATCGGAATCCCGAATGACGACGCCGAGACCTGCGCGATGACGGCTTCGGCGCCCTGCCCCTGCTCGCTGACGCCGATGTGGACGGCGAGATTGCCCTGCGCATCGAGTTTGAACGTCGCGCCATCCTGCGCAGAGATCTTCGCGCCGCCGACGCCGTAGAACGCGGCCGACGGATTGGTGACCTCGACGAAGAACGCAAAACCGAGACCGCGATAGATGCCTTTTTTGCGCAGTCTCTCCTGCTCGGCGCGCAGGCCCGCATAATCCATCAGCGAGTCGAGATGCGCGAGCGTCTCGTGGTGCGAGAGGTTCTCGAACTTGATGCCGGACGGGCCGGACGCCGGGTACGCGTCGTCTGGAATGAGATTGCGCCGCCGGATCTCCAGCGGATCCATGCCGATCTTCATCGCCGCAAGATCGACGAGGCCCTCGGTGACCTGTGTGGCGATCGGGTGCCCGACCGCGCGGTACTGACACATCACGTTCTTGTTCTGGAACACCACGCGGGCGCGGGCGCGGTAGTTGCCGCAGGTGTATGGCCCGCCGGTCAGGTTGACGACCTGGTTCGCTTCGATCCCTGAGGTGCGGGGATAGACCGAATACGGCCCGATGCCGGTGAGATCGTCGATTTCCCACGCCGTGATCGTGCCGTCGCGCTTCACGCCGATCTTCGCCTTGATGCTGTGGTCGCGCGCATGAATGTCGGTGACGAAACTCTCCAGCCGGTCGGCGACGAACTTCACCGGCCGCCGCAGCAACTTGGACAGTGCCACCGTCGCCATCTCGTCCGCATAGGTGTGCACCTTGATGCCGAACGACCCGCCGACATCCTTGGTGACGACGCGCACCTGGCTCTCTTCCAAACCCAAATGCTTGGCGAACAGGTTTTGCATCATGTGCGGCGCCTGCGTCGCGTGATACGCGGTCAGGCGCTGCTCGCCCGGATTCCAGTCGGCGACAATCGCACGTGGCTCGTTGCACACACCGGTGTGGCGGCCGGAAATGAACGTCGCCTCGACAATTTCATCGGCCTCGGCGAAGCCCTTGTCCGGGTCGCCCGCCTCATGCTTGCGCTCGAAGCAGAGATTGTCGCCAAGTTCCGGATGGATCACCGGCGTCCGGGCATCGAGCGCGGTTTCGGCGTCGGCGACCGCCAGCAGTTCCTCATATGTCACATCGACCAGTTCGCACGCATCCTCAGCCTGCGCGCGCGTCTTTGCGACGACCGCGCACACCGCCTCGCCCTGCCAGCACGCACGTTCCATCGCGAGCGCGGATTGCGGCGCCGACTTGATGCCCTTGAGATGCGTGAGCACGCCGACCCACGGCGTGATCACCTTGGCGAGCTCCGGCCCGGTGACGACCGCGATCACGCCAGCCGCCTGCTTCGCCGCCGCGGTGCCGATATTCACAATGCGCGCATGCGCGTGCGGCGAGCGCACGTAGGCGACATGCGCCATGCGCGGCAACGTCACGTCACTGACGTACTGCCCGCGCCCTTCAGTCAGCCGCGTCAGGTTCGGGCGCGGCACCGAACGGCCGATATAGGAATTCGGCCGATCGAGCGCGGTGAGCGCGGACGGATTGTCTTCGGCGATTTTCATCGCCTCCAACCCTCAGCCGCTCGTCCCCGCGAAAGCGTGGACCCAGTGTTTTGGCTAAGAACTGGATTCCCGCTTTCGCGGGAATGAGCGGGGATCATGAGCTTGCCATCACTCTCACAAAAACCGGTTCGGCCACATCATCGTGCGCCACATGTGCGACGACGGAGAACTATCGAGTCCAAGCCCCTCCTCGGGTTGCCGGAAATTCCGCCCGATGATGTCGACGAAATCGTCAAGGTTCACCTTGGCGTTCGGATCGAACGAATAGATGTCGTTCACGCAGATCAGCCGCGACGTCATGTACCACTTGTGATTTTTCGCGCGCTCGTACTCGGCGACGATGTAGGGCTCCGGCTTGTAGTCGTCGCCGAACAGCTTGATGTACATCTCGGGATACTTGTAGCCCGCCGCCTCGTCGGGGAAGAAGCGCAGCGCCTGGTGCGTGCGCACCGCCCAGCTCACCTCCTCGTCCACATAGGGCTCGATCATCTGCGCGCCCCAGTAGCCGTGGTCGCAGCGGATGAAGCTCACCACGCCGATGTCGTGCAGCAGGCAGGCGAGGATGACCTTCTCGTTGTGGCCAGCCTTGAGCGCATGCGTCGCGCTCTGCAGCAGATGCGCGTGCGAGGCGAAGCGGCAGCGGAAATAATCGACCAGCGTCGGCTTGGCCGGCATCGGCGGCAGCCGCGGGTCGGGACCCATGTTGAACAACGCGCCCGGATGCTTCGCCCATAGGCCGGCGCTGCTGTCCATCTTCACTTCGCCGTCGGCGAGGTAGTGCAGCGTCGATTTGGTCACGACGCGCTCGAGCTCGTGCATCATGTGCTCTTCGAGCTCATCGGCCTGCTGGGAGATGCTTTGCGGGTTGGCGTGCTGATTCATGGCTTCATCCTTTTGCGCGTTGCTGCGCGACGGATTCGATGGCATCGACGATCGCCTGATAGCCGGTGCAGCGGCAGTAGTTTCCCGCCAGATGTTCGCGGATGGTATCACGGCTTGGGGTTCCGCCGCGCGCGAGCAGTTCCTGCGCGGTCAGCAGCATCGCAGGTGTGCAGAAACCGCATTGCAGCGCGTTGCGCCTGCGGAACGCGTCCTGCAGGTCCGCGATATCGCCCGAATCCGACGCGCCCTCGATGGTCTCGACGCGCGCGCCGTCGCACTGCACCGCGAGCGTGAGGCAGCCGCGCACGATCACGCCATCGAGGAGCACCGTGCAGGCCCCGCACACGCCATGCTCGCAGCCGACATGGCTGCCGGTCAGCCCGAGCGTCTCGCGCACGAAGTCCACCAGCGTGATGCGCGGCTCGACCGCCTCGGCGACCGCCTCGCCGTTCACCGTCATGCGGACGTCGAGCATGCTCATGCGGTCTCCATGAGCTGTTTGGCAACCCGCCGCAGCAGCACGCCGGCGAGATGCTTTTTCACCGCGCCGGTCGCCTGGATGTCGTCTCCCGGATCGAGGTCGAGCGCGCTGACCGCGTCATCCACCGAGCCGGCGGCCAGTGCGGCTTCGGCATGCTGAGCGCGCACCGGGGTCGCACCGACGCCGAAGTAGCAGAGCCGTACGTCGGACAGAGATTTGCCGCTCGCCTTCGCAACGGCCGCCAGCCCCACCATCGCGTAATCGCCATGCCGCCGCGCCAATTCGGCAAAGCCGACGCGGGTGCTTGCGTCGGCAGCCGGAAAGCGCACCGCGGTCAGCACATCGTGCGGGCCCAGAGCCGTCTCGAACAGGCCCTTGAAGAAATCCCCGGCCTTCACGCTGCGCTTGCCGTTCGTGCCGATGATGCCGATCTCGCCGTCCAGCGCCACCAGGCAGGCCGGCAGTTCGGCCGCCGGATCCGCATAGGCGAGCGAACCGCCGAGGGTGCCGCGATTGCGGATCGCCGGGTGCGCGATGTGGGGCATCGCCTTGGCGATCAGCGGGGCATGTTTCGCGATGTCGGAAGAACGCTCCAGCGCCACGTGGCGCGTCAGCGCGCCGATCTCGACCGTGCCGTTGGTCACGCCGATGCCGCCGATGCCGCCGATGCCGTTGATATCGACCAGCAGCGACGGGCTGGAAAGGCGCATGTTCAGGGTGGCGATCAGACTCTGCCCGCCCGCCAGCAGCTTGGCCTCGCCCTTGTGCGCGCTCAGCAGCGCAATCGCATCATCGAGCGAGCGCGCCTTCGCATAGGCGAATGCTGCCGGTTTCAACCCATCCTCCCCGGTGCGGATCGCGATCCGCTTGTCTTGAATGCATCCAGATTGGCGGGAAATGGGGTATGGAAGTCAAGGGCTTGCTCGCCGCCGCCACGCGGGCGAACTTAAGTCCCGCAAAACAAACCGGAGACGCACAAGGTGAAGCAGGTCGAAGCAGCGGTGATCGGGGTCGGATGGGTCGGCGGAACGCGCGCCGAGGCGCTGTCGCGCACCGCGCTGGTCGACAAGTTGCACCTGTGCGACATCAAGCCGGATCGCCTTGCCGAAGTGAAGGCGCTGTACAAACCGGCGACCACGACGCTCGACTATCAGGACATCATCAACAACAACAATATTTCGGTCGTTTACATCTCGACCACGCCGGAATCGAACCACTATCCGATCTGCCGCGACTGCCTGCGCAACGGCAAGAACGTGATGCTGGAGAAACCGATCGCGCTGGAGCTGTGGGAGGCCGACGAGCTGATCATGCTCGCCCAGCGCAACAATCTGAAATTCACCATCGGCTATTCGCAGCGCTTCAACACCAAGATCGCCTACGCCAAGAAGAAGATCACTGACGGCACGCTCGGCAACGTCGTCTCGGTGCTGGTGAGCCGGCATCTGTCGCGCTCGCTCGGCAAGAAGATCGCAAGCCGCGTGCGGCTCTCGCCCGTCGTGATGGAGTCGACGCACGATCTCGACTTCGTGTTCTGGCTCCTGGAGCCCGCGAAACCCGTGCGCGTCTATTCGCAGGGCGCCTACGGCTACATGCAGCCGGTCAACGGTTCGCACGATGTGATGTTCTCGATCATTACAATGGACAATGGCGCCGTGGTGATGATCGGCGGCGGCTGGAACCTTCCGCCGAGTTATCCGAACTATTGCGGGAGCTGGATCGAGATCACCGGCACCGACGGCGCGCTGATCCTCGATGACACGGCGCGCGATCACTGGCTGAACACGGTCGCGCGCGGACAGGAATTCGCGATGTCCACGATGCCGGGCGAGCAGGTCGGCGAGGTGTTCGCCGGCGGCATGGGACCGGAGACGATCCATTTCCTCGAAGCCTGCATCCGCGACACGCCTGTCATGGTGACGCCGGAAAGCGCGCGGCGCGTGATGGAGACCTATTCGGCCGCCGATTTGTCGGCTGATCTGAACGAACCGATCGATCTGCCGCTGACCAACCAGACGATCTCGCAGATCGCCGAGTTCAAGCAGAAGATGCGCACGGGATTGAACCCAGGCTGAAACGCGACGACGACTATGTCACCTTCGGCGGCGTCTCGGCGGCCTTGGGCTTCTCCGGCACGCTGGTGACCTTCGGCTCGGTGATCTTGAGCCCAAGATAAGTGCCGGCGCTCAAACCCTGCAGCGCCAGAAGCGTATTGTCGAAGTCCGGCATCGCGAGAACGCGTGTCACCGAGATCGCGAAAATGGAGGCCAGCACGACGGTCCACGCCGCCATCTGGAAGCGATGGAAATTCACGCCGTTCGCGTCGCTGATCATGTCGGTCCAAATTCCGATGGATTGACGTGTGGCGCGCTTAAAGGCGATGTCCATGTCCTTCAAGGATTTCCTGATGGTCTCGCCTTCCGAAGTACCCTGTTTTCCTTTCAGGCTTACCTTCAATTCCTGGATGCGCTGCGCAAGCTCTCTGGCAGCGTCGGCCTGAGCCGCCGCGTCCTCGACTTGGTCCTGGTTGGTCTGGATGGCGGCGGAGCCGACCATGGTGGCGGCGCCGATCCCCATCAACGTCAGTGCGGTGGCGTTGACCGTGCCGCTGAGATCATGAGTCACGGATACGATGAAGATGTAGGAGCCCAGAATGACCAGGAACCAGATTCCTGCCTGCACTTTAGAGAGACTGAAAGGCCCGTATGCGGTTTGTATGCCCGGGGCGGTGCTGATGACGTCGTTCGGGATAGCCGGCTTTCCCTCCCGGCACATGTCGGTGAACCAGAGCAGGTAAACAAAAGCGACGACAAGCAGCACCATGAAGATCAAGCCAAGGATGGCGTACATGATCGCCAGCTTGCGGAATGGAATCTGCGCGCTCGACTTGAATGGATAGGAATCCTCGAACCCCACGCTGACACCGAGCGGGCGATCAGCGATCCACGGATTGGCAAGCACGAGAGCCCAGGCGCCCTTCGAAACCTCGCTGTGCATGAGGTCGAAGCGGATCTTGCCCTCTGTCGGGGGGCCCGGCAGATATCCGATAACCCCTTTGATCGGGTACGACGCGAGAAACAGAATGGGGGTCCGCTTGGGCAGCGCCTTGGATTTGCGGCAATCGGCGTCGGCAAGCAATTCAGGCAAGCCTGTCATTGTGACTTCAATGGTGTCGCCGAGTTCGACGATGGTCAGGGCACGCTTTTGTTCTTCCGTCGCAGTGTCGGAGAGTTTCTTGATGCCCACCTTGCTGGCGGACGCCACGACCACCGTGGGCGCCGGGCAATCGGTCTGCGCGCGCGCCGGCAGCGCAACGGCGCACATTGCGATCGCGGCCATCGCCGCCAAAATGGCTTTTGTCATGTGGGTTCCCCAGCCAGCTTGGCCGTAGCGCATATTCAAAAATCTACAATTGAAGCGAGAGCCCTGTACAGAGGCGGCAGAAGCCGACTAACAGAAATCATCTGCATCAGCGGTTGAGGGAACGTTGTGAGAGAGCGCACCACCAAGGGTATCGGCCTCGCGATCGTCGGTGGCGGACGCGTCGGTCTGTTCCGCGGCGAGGTCGCCGCGAAGCACCCGGCGGTCGAATGGATCGGCGTTGCGGAACTCAATCCGAACCGCGGCGGATCGATCGCGGCGAGGATCGGCGCCGATTTCCTCACCACCAGCCACACCGAGCTGCTGGCGCGGCCGGAGGTCAATTGCGCGATCATCGCGACCGACGAACATCTCCATGTCGCACCGGTGCTGGCGGCGGTCGAGCGCGGCCTGCCGATGCTGATCGAGAAGCCGCTCGCGACCGACTTGAAAGAGTCCGCGCGTGTGCTGGCGGCGATCGAAAATGCCAAGCTCGACGCGGTGGTCGGCTACACGCAACGCTTCCGCCGCCGCTGGCTTGCCGCGAAGGAGAAATGCCGCACCGGTGCGCTCGGAGATGTCACGCTGGTGACCTCGCGCGCCTTCATGAACCGGCTTGTCGCGATCGACAACTACAAGCGCACCGACGATCCATCGACGATCTCGCCGATGGTGATCTCGGGCACGCACGCGCTCGACATCTGCATGTGGTGCCTCGAGGGCAAGACGCCGGTCGAATGCTATGCGCGCTCGGTCGACAAGGTGCTGGGCCCGCTCTACCACGGCATCGACGCGACCGCCGGGATGATCATGTTCTCCGACGGGACCGTGCACCATCTGAGCATCTCGTGGGCGATGCCGGTCACATGGCCGGCCGCTGTCTACAGCCTTGAAATCGGCATTGCCGGCACGACCGGCGTGCTCACCATCGACGACACGCACCGCGACATCGTGCTCGCGGTCTCGAAGCCGCAAAGCGAAGGCTACGCGCCGGACGAAAGCCGGCTCGTCGATTTCATGGGGAGTTATCCGCCGGGCGACATGGCGTTCGGCGAATTGCGCGGTCCGATGGCGGAAGAGACGCGCGCGTGGCTCAACCGGATCGCGCTTGGCGTTCCGACGCAGCACGCGACCGCGCAGGAAGCGCACAATCGGCTGATGCTAACCAAGGCGCTCGACCTCTCGGCAAAGCGCAAGCAAGCCGTGACGCTGCCGCTCGATCCAGCGGAAGCGGACGCAGCCTGACGAGCGTCAGCGCGGTTGGGGCTTCCGGCATGACGATTTTCTAGCCGGCCCGCGACTTCAACGGCGCGATGCCGAGCTGTGTCGCGAGCGCGTCGAGCTGCGCCACGAGCGGCACCGCGAGCGGCACGCCGTCGCGCATCCGCTCCTCGCGGCAGGCCCGGCGGCGCTCGCCGGGCATGCGGATTTCGTCGACATCCGGCAGGCGCTTGCTCTCCTTCAGTTCGCGCACGTGCCGGTCGACCTCGGCCTTGTACTCGGCCAGCGGCAGGAAGCGCGCGACATCGAGCGCAATGATGAAATGGCCCGTGTTGGTCTCGCTCGCGTCATCTGCATTGAAATCGACCACGTCGCGGCCGAACACCGCGCGGTTGAGCGGGCCGGCGAGAAATCCGAGCATCACCGCAAGCCCGCTGCCCTTGTAGCCGCCGATCGGCAGCAGCAGCCCTTCGGCGGCGCGCTTTGCGTCGATGATGTCCTCGCCGGTCGCGGTGTTGACCATCCAGCCCTTTTCCATCGGCTTCCCCTGCAGCGCATAGTTCTTCACGGTGCCGTACGACACGACCGTGGTTGCCATGTCGAGCACCATCGGCCCATTGCCGGACGGCACACCGATCGCGAGCGGATTCGTGCCGAGCAGCGGATCGGCGCCGCCCCACACTGCCATGTGGTTGGCGTTCGCGACCGCCGCATACAGGCCGATCATGCCCGCTGCTGCCGCCATCTCGGTATAGAGCCCGGCCGGCCCGGCATGATTGGAGCGCCGCACACCGACCCATGACACGCCGGTCTCACGCGCCAGCGCGATCGCGGTTTCGGCGGCGCGCGACATCACCAGATGGCCCATCCCGTTGTCGCCGTCGACCAGCGCCGTCGCGGGCGCGCTGTGCGTGACCGTGATGGTTGGGCGCTTGTTGAAGCCGCCCGCCTTCAGGCGCCGTACGTACTGCGGCAGGCGGAAGACGCCGTGCGCGTCCGCGCCGGTCAGGTCCGCTTCGCTCATCAGCTTCGCGCTAACGCCTGCGTCCTCGCGCGGCAGACCCGCGGCGGTCAGCGCGTCCTCGATGAATGAGCGAATCGCCGCGATCGGCACGCGGCCGCTGGTCGTCGTCATGCGTCCTCTTCGCTCACGTCCACAGCTGCGCGCGCCAGCGCAACGCGATGAGCGCCGTGCAGGAAAGACCGATGATCGCATAAACCGACGCCGTCGCGCGGAAACCAAACCAGTCGATCAGCGGGCCGGCCGCGAGCAATCCGAGCGGCAGGCTGTAGATCGCCATCATGCGCACGCCCATCACACGGCCGCGGAATTTCTCGCCCGCCGCGCGCAGGAGCATGATCGAAAGCGGCACCATGCAGAAGCTCTGCATGAATCCCGCGACAAGCAGGCATACAACTGCGCTGAGCGGTCCCGGTATGTGCGCGAAGACCAGTAGCAGAGCATACCAGAGGAGGGTCGCGACGATCATCATGCGCGGCAGTGCGACATTGGCGCCCGCGTGGCTGAGCACGAGCGAGCCGATGAGCGCGCCGCCTGCGAAGCTCGCCACCAGATAGCCGAGCCATGGCTGGCCCAGCACGAACACATCCCTCACCACATAGGGCATCAAGCCGTTGGTGAGCGGATACGCCGTGAGGTTTATGAGGAACGCCAGCCAAACGATCGCGAGCAAAACCGGCGTATTCCACACTTGGGAAAGGCCGGCCTTCAGATCGCGCCAGGGCGAAGACTGCGGATCGTCCGGCGTCATTGCGAGCGAAACATGCCGTCGCGGCTCTGCGATCCCGAGCGTAAGCAACGCACCCGCCACGTAGAAGCATGTGATGATCACATAGGCCGGGCCCATGCCGAACAGTGCGAACACGCCGGCGCCTGCGAGCGCACCGGCGACGCGCGCGGAATCGCTGGTCGTGCGTGCGATACTCATCGCGCCGATCAGCCGTTCGTTCGGCATCGTCTCGGCGATCAGCGCGGCGCGCACCCCGATGTCGGACGGGCGGACAATTCCCGCAAGCGTCGCAGTAATGAGCACCAGCAGTGGCGTCACAGCGCCGGCGAATGCCGCCGCCATCAGGAAGGCACCCAGCGCCGCGTAGGTCAAACGCATCGCGAACAGGACGTTGCGGTGGCCGAGCCGATCACCCGCGACCCCGAACAGCGGCGCAACCAGCGTGCCGAGATACTGCGATGCACCGAACATCGTCAGCCACAGCACGGAGCCCGTCTCGACCAGCACGTACCAGCCGAGAATGATCGTCTCCATCTCGAACGCCCACGAGGTCGCGAGATCAGCGGGCCATTGGAAACGAAAGCTGCGGACGGCGAACGGCGACAGGATCGAATAGCGCGACAGACCGAGCACAGGCGGCTCGCCTGTCAGCATCGGTTTGATTTGATCGGAAATGTCGGTCCGGCGATCGAGCATATTGAGGCGGTTGCGCCGGGCCTCACCGCCCGGCAGGGCGGGACCTTAGCGCATTCGCGACGCCGCGCGACCGGCAAAACCGCATGGGGGCGTTGCCGCGGCGCCTCACAGCAGCTTTTCTTCCCGCAGCACGTCGGCGGCAACGCGATGCGCCTCGTTCGCGGCCGGTATGCCGCAATAGAGCGTGACCAGCAGCAGGATTTCCTGGATCTGTTCGGCGCTGCAACCGTTCTTCAGCGCACCCTTCAGATGAACCCGCAGCTCATTCGGATGTCCGGCCGCCGCCATCATAGCGATCATCGCCAGCGACTTCGTCGCCGCCGGCAGCGCCGAGCGGCTCCACACGTCGCCATACGCATAGGCGTTGATGATGTGCTGCAGCGGCTTGCCGAACTCGCCGAACGCCGTCATGCGCTTTTCAACCGCCTCGCGGCCGAACATTTCGGTGCGCAGCGCCAAGCCACGATCGTGCTGCTCTTGCGTATCCATGATGGCTCCTATTGCTGCGCGATGCCGGCGGCCTCGCGCACCTTGTTCCAGCGCGCAAGCTCGTCCGCCATGAACTTGCCGAATGCTTCGGGCGTCGAGCCCTGCACGGTCACGCCGGCCTTGGTCAATTTCTCGCGCACGCCGGCGTCCATGAGCGCTTCGTTCAGCGCCTTGTTCAGCTTGGCGACGATCTCCGGTGGAATCCCGCGCGGCCCGAAGAAGCCGTACCAGGTGGAGACGTCGTAATTCTTCATCGCCGCGGACTCGGCGATGGCCGGAACGTCGGGCACGATCGGGAAACGATCTTTCGAGGTGACGGCGATCGCCTTGAGCTGGCCGGACTGCACCTGACCGATCACCGCCAGCACGGTGTCGAACAAAACGTCGACCTGCTTGCCGAGCACGGCGGTGACCGCCTCGGGCGTGGTGCGGAACTGAACCGACACCATGTCGATGCCCGCCATCTGCTTGAACAGCTCTCCGGACATGTGCTGCGTCGCGCCGAAGCCGGGGCTTGCGACGTTGATCTTTCCGGGATTGGCCTTCGCGGCCGCGATCAGTTCATCGACGTTGCCGGCCGGGAAGTCCGCACGTGCGACGAGCATCAGGCTCGCGGTTCCCACCTGCGAGATCGGCTCGAACGCCGTCGCGGGGTCGTAGCGCAGCGACTTGTTCATCGCACCGGCGATGACCTGCCCGGCCGTCATGACGCCGATCGTGTAGCCGTCCTTCTCGGCGCGCGCGATCATCTCGTTGCCGAGCGTGCCGGCGGCGCCCGGCTTGTTCTCGACGACGACCGGCTGGCCGAGCTTTTCCTGCAGCGCCTGCCCGAAGATGCGCCCCACAATGTCGCCGCCACCGCCCGGCCCGAACGGCACGATGATGCGGATCGGCTTGTTCGGAAAATCCTGTGCGGATGCGGGCGAGCCGAGCGCCAGCGCGCAGGCAAGGGCGATCATCAACCTGGTCATGCTTCCTCCGGATGCGCTTTGGCGCTTGGCGGCTAGCTTGCAGCGCGCGCGGCAGCGAGTCGAGCGCCTCGCAAACAGGTGACTTGGCATGGCGCCCACCGGGGCGCTAACATCGGCACTATCGCTCAACGGCCTCAAACCCCATGTTCCGGAAGGCTGCGCTTAGGGAAGCGGAGCGCGACAATTTCAATTGAGGAACGATCATGAAATTCGGCGTTGGCCAGCCCGTTCGGCGTTTCGAAGACCAGACCCTGATTACCGGCAAAGGCCGCTACACCGACGACCTCCAGCTTGAGAATGCCGCCCACGCCTATGTGGCCCGCTCGCGGGTGGCGCACGCCAATATCCGAAAGATCGACGCGACGACCGCACGCGGCATGCCCGGCGTGCTGCTGGTGCTCACCGGCGAGGACGTGAAGACGGACGGGCTCGGCGACGTGCCATGCCACGCGCCCCTCAACAACAAGGACGGCTCGCCGCGTTCCGATACGCCGCGCCCCGCACTCGCGGCCGGCAAGGTGCGTCACCTCGGCCAACCGGTCGCGCTGGTGATCGCCGAGACCTTGCTGCAGGCACAGGATGCCGCCGAGGCAATCGAGATCGATTACGAGACGCTGCCCGCCGTGACCGACGCGCGCGCCGCGCTGGAGAAAGGCGCACCGCAACTGTTCGACGGCATCCCCGGCAACCTCGTATTCGACTGGGACAACGATACCTCGGATTTCGCCGCGACAGAGGCTGCCTTTGCCAAGGCCGCGCACGTCACCACCTTGGAGATCGTCAACAACCGCCTCGTCTGCAACTCGATGGAGCCGCGCAACGCGATCGGCGACTGGGACGCGGCGACCAGCCGTCCGGTGCTCTACACCGGCACGCAGGGCTCGCACTTCGTACGCGATCCGCTCGCCGAAGCGGTGCTGAAAGTGCCGAAGGAAAAGCTGCGCGTCATCACGCCGCCGAATGTCGGCGGCGGCTTCGGCATGAAGGCATTCGTCTACCCCGAGCAGGTGCTCGTGGTCTGGGCGGCCGAAAAGCTCAAGCGTCCGGTGCGCTGGCAGTCGGATCGCTCGGAGGGATTCATCTCGGACAATCAGGGCCGCGATCATTTCACCAAGGCTGAGCTTGCGCTCGATGCGAAGGGAAAGTTTCTCGGGATACGCGTCTCGCTGGTCGCCAATATCGGCGCGTATCTTTCGCCGATGGGCCCGTTCATCCCGACGCGCTCGACCGATCTCATTTCGGGCCTCTACACGACGCCCGCGATCGCCATCAACGTCAAGGGCGTGTGCACCAACACCGTGCCGGTATGCGCCTATCGCGGCGCCGGACGGCCCGAAGCGTCGTACCTGATCGAGCGTCTGGTCGATGCGGCGGCGCGCGAACTGAACATGACGCCGGATCGAATCCGGCGCATCAATCTGATCCCGAAGAAAGCCATTCCCTACACGTCGCCGACCAAGCTCGTGTTCGACTCGGGCGAGTTCGTCGAGATCATGGACGCCGCCATGGAGAACGCCGACTGGAAAGGCTTCAAGGCGCGCCAGAGGGAAAGCAAGAAGCGCGGCAAGCTGCGCGGCATCGGCATGGCGACCTATACGGAGCGCTGCGGCGGCGGATTTCCCGAGACGGCGTCGATCGAGTTCAAGGGCGACCGCGTCGATCTCGTGATGGGCAATCAGGAATATGGCACCGGGCTGGTCACGTCCTACAAGCAGCTCGTGTCGGACCGGCTCGGCATCGACGCCGACCGGATCGACGTCGTCTATGGCGACTCGGACCGTTCGCCGCGCGGCCTGACCGGCGGCTCGCGCGCGCTCCCCGTCGCCGGCTCGGCGCTGCACGAGGCTTCGCTGAAGATCATCGACAAGGGCAAGCAGATTGCCGCGAACCTGCTGGAGGCCTCCGCCGCCGATATCGAATACGGCGACGGCGAATTCCGCATCGTCGGCACCGACCGGCATGTCGATCTGTTCGATGTCGCGAAGGCCGCGAAGGATCCCGCGAAGCTGCCGGCCGGCATGGAGCCCGGGCTTGACTATACGCAGGTGCAGAACCCGGCCGCCGCCACCTTCCCGAATGGCTGCCATATCGCCGAAGTCGAGATCGATCCGGACAGCGGCATCACCACGATCCTGCGCTACACGATCGTCGACGACTTCGGCGACGTGATCAACCCGATGCTGCTGGAAGGCCAGGTGCATGGCGGCGTGGTGCAGGGCATCGGGCAGGCGCTGCTGGAGGAAACCGTCTACGACGCCGAGGGTCAGCTGCTCTCCGGCACGTTCATGGACTACGCGATGCCGCGGGCCGACAACCTGCCGAACTTCTCGTTCAAGACGCGCAATGTGCGTTGCACGGCGAACCCGCTCGGCATCAAGGGTGCGGGCGAAGCCGGCGCGATCGGCTCACCGCCGGCGCTGATCAATGCCATTGTGGACGCGCTGCACCACAAGGGCGTCCGCCACATCGACATGCCGGCAACGCCTTCGCGCGTGTGGTCCGCGCTGCACGCGGCAGGCTGATCTCAGGTGCAGAGCGCGACGATCATGTCGAACAGCGTTGAGGCGCCGTTGGTGCCCCACAACACGAAAGCCGCGATCGCGAGCACGACGGCAGCGATTGCCGTCGTCCACAGCAGCCCATAGGGCGTCTTGGCCAGCGGTTGCTCTCCGGCCTCCCGGATGGGCGTGCCGGTGCCGGTCATGCCGCCACCGCGAGGCGCGGCACCGGACGCTCGCGGATCCACCAGTGAATCACGGCCGCGAACACGCCGAGCCCGACCGAGATCCACCACATCAGGTCATAGTTGCCCTGAATGTCGTAGAGCCGGCCAGCGCCCCATCCGCCGAGGAAGCTGCCGAGCTGATGGCTGAAGAACACGATGCCCCACAGCATCGACATATGTGTCGGGCCGAACATGTAGCCGACCAGCCCGCTGGTCAGCGGCACGGTGCCGAGCCAGAGGAACCCGAGCGACGCCGAGAACAGCAGCACCGAGACCCAGGTCAGCGGCAGCGCCAAAAACATCACGAAGGCGAGCGCACGCAACGCGTAAAGCAGCGCCAGCATGTCCTTCTTGGGATACTGGCTGCCGAGCCAGCCCCAGATCAACGAGCCTGCGATATTGAACAGGCCGACCAGGCCGATCGCCCAGCCTCCAAGCTCGAGGGCCGACACAGGCGTGCCGAAGAACGACATGCCGACCGCCTTGTCGGAAATGTATGACGGCAGATGCAGGCCGATGAAGGTGACGTGGAAGCCGCACACGAAGAAGCCGATGGTGAGCAGCCAGAAGCCCTGCGTGTTGAACGCCTCCTGGAGCGCGTCTTTGGTGCCTTGCGGGATCGCGGCGCCGGGTTTTGGCGCGGCGGCGGCCTGCTCGCGCAAGCCTAAAGCAAGCGGCACCATGAGCATCGACATCACACCGAGGATGAGCATCGTGGTGTGCCAGTTGTCGAGACGAGCCTGCATCAGCGAGGCGAACGGCACGATCGCGAATTGCCCGAACGATCCGCCCGCCGTCGCCACGCCAAGCGCGATGGAGCGCTTCTCGGGCGGCGTCTGCCGGGTGATCGAGCCGAAGATCGGGCCGAAGCCCGCGGCCGCCATGCCAATGCCGCACAACACATTGCCGAGCGTCAGCATGACGCCTTCGGTGGCGGAGGCGATCATGAACATGCCGGCGACATAGAGCACGCCGCCGGTCGCGACCGTGCGCGCCGTGCCGAATCGATCCGAGATGTTGCCGACGAAGGGCGACAGTGCACCCATCAGCAGCACGGCAAGTGCATTGGCGAACGACCACAGCTCGCGGCCGACCTTGAGGTCGGCGGCGATCGGTTTCTGGAAGATGCCGAAGCTCTGGCGCGCGCCGATCCCGATGGTGAGGATGACCGCCCCGCAGATGACGGCGATCCAGAAACTGCGTTGCGGCTTGACGGCTTCGGCGGCAGGCGTGGCGGGCATGGAAGGTCCTGGCTCTATTCGACCCGCTACGCTTACCCTCGATGGCTCGGCGCAACCAGTGGCATTTCTTGCGGGACACCAATGTTTGATTGACGAACGAGGGCGAGGTTCACGCCCTGTGCCCTCGCAACCGGCAGCACCGTCATGCTGGCGCCGCGGCCCCCTCTCCACTAACATTGGCGCAAAGCTGCTGGTTCGTTGAACAAGGCGGCAACAAAGGAGGAATTTCATGCGCACAGCCCTGGCTGCGGCACTCGCCGCCGCGATAGCGCTTCCCTCGATTTGCGAGGCGGTCGAGCTCAACGTCACGCATTTCGGGACCGGCATGTACGGCGTGCCCTACGCGGTCGCCAAGGAGAAGGGCTACTTCAAGGAGGCAGGCCTCGACGTCACCGGCTTTCTGACATCCGCGGGCGGCGGCACGACCGTGCGCAATGTGCTCGCCTCCGAACTGCCCTACGGCGATGTGGCACTGCCCGCCGTCATCGCGGCCGCGCAGCAGGGGCTTGAGCTGACCATCGTGCATGCCGGCGTGGCGAGCGTCGCCGACCAGGTCTGGATCACCCGCAAGGACGACGCGCGCATCAAGACCGTACAGGATCTGGCCGGTAAGAAGCTCGGCTATTCGAGCCCCAAATCCGTCACCGACATGATCACCTCGATGATGCTCGATGCGAACGGCTTGACCGGCAAGGTCGAGCGCAAATCGATCGGCGGCGTCGGCTCAGGGCTCACCGCGTTGCGCGAAGGCGCGGTCGACATGACTTACGTCACGCAGCCGGTGTGGGCGCGCGAGAAGAACAATTTTCGCCTCGTGTTCAATTCCACCGAGTGGGCGCCGCGCGTGATGCAGACCGTCGGCGTCGTGAAGACCGAGTTCCTGAAGAAGAACCCCGATCTCATCCGCGGGATCATCGAAGCACGGCGAAAGGCGGTGGAGTTCATCAAGTCGAACCCCGACGAGTCCGCGAAAATCATGGCGAAGGAATACAAGATCACCGAAGCGGAGGCGAAGGCCGCGATCCAGGATGTGGCGTCGGGCGGCGGCGTGTACTGGAGCCCGGGCGACTTCGATTACGAAGGCATGACGACGATGCTGAAGGGCTTGCAACTCGTGAAGGCCGTCGAGCCCGGCCCGTTCGACTGGGCGAAGATCGTGGCCGACAGCTATCTGCCGGACGTGCTCAAGCGCAAGCCGAAGTCCTGATCGTTCCAGCATGAGCGCCGAGCACCTTCGCCTCACCGGCGTCACGCGCATCTATCCGGCGCTCGAGGGCCACCCTGCGGTCCATGCGCTCGGGCCAATCGACCTGTCGCTCCGACAAGGCGAGTTCTTTTCCGTGGTCGGGCCTTCCGGCTGCGGCAAATCCACCTTGCTCGACGTGATTGCCGGACTGGCGAGGCAGAGCGCCGGCACGATCCTGTTCGAGGGAAAGCCGGTTGCCGGCGAGGTGCCGGAGGGCATCGGCGTCGTGTTCCAGGAGGACGCGAGCTTCCCATGGCTCACCGTATACGACAACG
Organism: Hyphomicrobiales bacterium; assembly: GCA_034669145.1. Taxonomy (GTDB): domain Bacteria; phylum Pseudomonadota; class Alphaproteobacteria; order Rhizobiales; family Xanthobacteraceae; genus PALSA-894. Next base: position 14,013 of record JAXDNY010000187.1, on the reverse strand, counting down.
CCGCCTTTGCGCTGCGCCGCGCCGGCGTGCCGGACGCCGAGGTGCGCGAGCGCGTGCAGCACACGCTCACCTTTACCGGTCTCATGTCGTTTGCCGGTGCCTATCCTGCGCAACTTTCCGGCGGCATGCGCCAGCGGCTCTGCATCGCGCGCACGCTGGTGATGCGGCCGCGGCTGTTGCTGCTCGACGAGCCGTTCGGCGCACTCGACCAGCAGACTCGCCTCCTGATGGGCGATGAGCTGCTCAAGCTGTGGCGCGAGACCGGCGCGACGGTGCTGCTGATCACGCACTCGCTCGACGAGGCAGCGCTCCTGTCCGACCGCATCGGCGTGATGTCGGCGCGGCCCGGCGTGTTCATCGATCTCGTCGAGACCGGGTGGGCGCACGACCGCGACAGCCGCATCGTGTCCGAGGCGGCATTCGGCGCGGTCACCGCGCGGCTATGGGCAGCCTTGCGCGACCAGTCGATCAAGGCTCTCGCGATGGCGTCATGACGCGCGCCGGCTGGATCCGCTTGGTTCTGATTGTCGGCGCGCTCGCCTTGCTCGAGGTGGCCTGCCGTTATGGATATGTCAGCCGCGACGCCGTGATTCCGCCGACCCGGATGTTCGAGGGCGCGTGGCGCGCGTTAAGCTCGGAGGAAACGCGCGCCGATATCTGGCTCACGCTGCAAAATGTGACGCTCTCGCTCATCCTGTCGCTGATCGCCGGCGCGGCGGTGGGCCTGCTGCTGCACAAGGCGACGCGCCTGCGGCGCGCGCTCGATCCGCTGCTGGCGAGCTACTACGCGGTGCCGACCTTCGTGTTCTATCCGCTGTTCATCGTATTGTTCGGGCTCAACCGCTGGCCGCTGATCGCGATCGGTTTCCTGTTCGCGGTCGTCGCGGTCATCATCAATACGCTCGACGGTCTCGCACGCATCCCGCGCGCATTCGTGCGCACCGCGGCGGTGATGCGTCTGACGCGCACGCAGTACGCGTTGCACATCATCCTGCCCGCCGCCGCGCCGTGGTTCTTCACCGGCGCGAAATTCGCCGTCGCGTATTCGTTTATCGGCGTGATCGCGGGCGAATTCGTCGTCTCCGGCGCCGGCATCGGCCACGCCATCGCGTTCGCCTACAATTCGTTCGACAATCGCATGATGTACGGGCTGATCGTGCTGCTGTTCGTGGCTGTCGGCAGCGTCAACACGTTCCTCTCGATCTGGGAGCGCAGGCTCTATGCCCGCCGCGCAGGACGCTGATCCGCTCGTGACGGCCGAGCGCGTAGAGCGCGGCGCCACGCCGGCGCCGCTCGACACGGCGCTGCTGATCGTCGGCCTTGTGGCGCTGTGGCAGGTCGGCACGCTTGCGCTTGGGCGCGAGGCGCTCCCCTCCCCGGTCGCGACCGTCTCCAAACTCGCCGGCATTATCGGCGACGAAGATTTTCCACGGCATGCGTGGGAAACCGCGCGCGCGTTCCTGACGGCGCTCGTTATCTCCCTCGTCGCGGGGCTGTTCATCGGCCTCGCGCTCGGCGCGCACCGCCTGTCCGGCGAAGTCGCCGAACCCGTTCTCACCGCGCTCTATTCGATCCCGAAGATCACGCTCTACCCCGTGATCCTGCTGCTGTTCGGGCTCGGCATCTCGGCCAAGATCGCTTTCGGCGTGATCCACGGCATCATTCCGGTGATCCTGTTCACCATGAACGCGGTGCGCAATATCCGCGTGGTTTATCTGCGCTCGGCGCGCGCGATGCGGCTGACGCTCGCACAGACCGCCTTCACCGTCATCGTTCCGGCCGCGCTGCCCGAGATCGTGTCCGGCTTCCGCGTCGGTTTCGCGCTCACCTTGCTCGGTACGTTGATCGGCGAAATGTTCGCCTCGCAGCGCGGCATCGGCTACATGCTGGTGAAGGCCATGGAAACCGGCGATACCGGAACCGTGACGGCGCTGGCGCTGCTGCTCGTGGTGCTCGCCACGTGCGCATCGGCCGCACTTCTTGCACTCGATCGCCGCCTGCGCAGACATGCGCTGACCTGATGAGGAACGCATGACCAAGACATCGCTCAAGTCCGTGCTGGAAAGCGGCCAGTTCGTGGTCGCGCCCGGCGTGTTCGACATGTTCTCGGCGAAGGTCGCCGACCGCATCGGTTTCCATGCGCTCTACATGACGGGCTACGGCGTTTCGGGATCGTATCTCGGCGTCGCCGACGCGGGGCTCGTCACCTATCGCGACATGGTCGAACGCGCGCGCACGATATCGGACGGAACCAGCGCGCCACTGATCGCCGATGCCGATACGGGGTTCGGCGGCCTGATCAATGTGCGCCAGACCGTGCGCGGCTACGAAGCGGCGGGTGTGCAGGCGATCCAGATCGAAGACCAGGAGATGCCGAAGAAATGCGGCCATACGCCGAACCGGCGCGTCATCCAGGCTGCCGACATGTGCCGCAAGATCGAGGTGGCGGTGGATGCCCGCACGCGCGCCGACACGCTGATCATCGCACGTACCGATTCACGCACCGGACTGGGTCTCGACGAGGCGGTCCGGCGCGGACAGGAATACGCCAAGGCCGGCGCCGACATCGTGTTCGTCGAGGCGCCGGAGAGCGAAGACGAGTTCCGGCGCGTCGGCGACGAGGTCGATTGCTGGCTGCTCGCCAACATGGTGCCAACTGGGAAATCCCCCGTTGTGTCGGCCGAAACGCTGAAGGCGTTCGGATTCAATATCGCGATCTATCCGTCCGCCGGCATGTCGGTCGTTTGCGCCGCGCTGGAGGCGAGCTACGGGCATCTCAAGAGCCATGGCTCGACGGATGGCTCGCCGGTGCCCGCCTATACGATGGCGCAGCTCCACGAGTTGACCGGATTTCCCGAAGTCTGGGAGTTCGAGAAACGCTTCGCCGAAACCTGAGACTCGTCAACGATAGCGTTGTTCAAGCGCGTCGTAGCGAGGCTTGTCCACCGCCTGCTGGCGCTCCTCGAAACCCGCAAGCCGGTCCGCGACCTGTGCGAGCGATCCGTCGCGCCTGAGTGCCGCCATCACGTCGTTGACGGATTTCAGCGCGGCCTGCAGGGCGGCGTTGGCGTAGAGCACGCCGCCGAATCCAAGCTGCGCCAGCTCGCTCTGGGCAAACTGCGGCGTCAGGCCGCCGAACACCATGTTGGCGATTTGCGGTACGGCGATTTCGCTCGTCATGCGCCGCATCTCGGCGATATCCAGCGGCGCTTCGACGAACGCGACGTCGGCGCCTGCGTCCGCATAGGCCTGCGCGCGGGCAATCGCTGCATCGAGCCCCTCGATGGCGCGCGCATCGGTCCGCGCGACGATCTGCAAATCCTGGTCGCTGCGCGCATCCACCGCCGCCTTGATCTTGCCGACCATCTCAGTCGCCGCGATCACCTGCTTGCCGCTGAAGTGCCCGCATTTCTTGGGAAACACCTGATCCTCGATCTGGATGCCCGCCGCGCCCGCGCGTTCGAGCAGCCGCACCGTGCGCCCCATGTTGAGCGCGTTGCCGAAACCGGTATCGGCATCTGCCAGCCCCGGAATGTCGACCGCGTCGGAGATCGCCGCGACGTGTTCGGTCAACTCCGTCAACGTAACCAGCCCGATGTCCGGGACACCGAGGCTCATGTTTGCGATTCCGGCTCCCGTCACATAGACGGCCGGAAAGCCGTGCGCCGCGATGACGCGCGCAAACAACGCGTTCGGCGTTCCGGGAAGAATGGCGGCGCGCCGCGCCGCGAGCAGCGCCTTGAGGCGAGAGGTTTTCCGCATGGGTGTGTGCACCGGCTTATCGCCTGAAAGCCTTCAGGCGTTCGCCGTCACGGATAGCGCCTCGCGCGGCCGATCGTCCAGCAGTCCCGGTCACGGTCAACAGGATGGGACCAGCTAATCGCACCGAAACAGAGATGCTAGCCGGGTAACACGGTTGGCTTGAATGCCACGGCACGGCGCGTTCACTTGGCTGCGGTTCGCGCGCGATCGGCGATTTCGACGGTGGCGGTCATACCGGCCGCAAGGACGATGCCCGGCGGCACTTCATCGATGTGGATGCGGACCGGGATGCGCTGGGCCAGCCGCACCCAGGTGAAGATGGGATTGACGGTCGCGACCCCTTGATTGTTCGGCTGCGCATTCGAAACGTTGATCGCGCGCGCGATGCCGTCGACATGGCCGCGCAGGATCTCGCGGTGGCCCAACAGCTTGATCCGGGCTGGATCGCCGACGCGGATCGGGGCAAGGTTGGTTTCTTCGAAATACCCATCGACCCAGTATGAATCGGCGTCGACCAGCGAGATGGCATTGACGCCGACATTGATAAAATCGCCGAGCTGCGCCAGCAGATTTGTCACGTAACCCTCGACGGGCGAGACAATGCGGGTGCGTTCGAGATTCACCTGCGCCTGATGCAATTGGGCCTTCGCCTGCGCCAAGGTTGCCTCGGCGCCAAGGCGCTGCGCCTTCAACGACTGGAGTTGCCGCTGTGCCAGGGCGAGGATCTGTTGCGCAGAATTCAGCGTGGCTTCTTGCTGACGCAACTGGGACGCGAACTGCTGGGCATTTTGAACGCTGCCGAATCCTTTGCTCGCCAAGGTCTGATAGCGTTCCGCTTGCTGCTGCGCGAACACCAGCGCCGCCTGCTCGCGATTCTTCTGTGCCTCGTTGGAGTCGATCTGCGCATGCTGGACGGTCAGCTGCGCCTCGATGCTCTGGACGCTGGCCTCTGCCTGCTGCACCGATGCCTCGGCCTGGTTGACCGCGATGCTGTAGTTGATCGGATCGATCACCATCAGCAGGTCGCCCTTGCGCACATATTTATTGTCGACGACGTGCAGCTCGACGATCCGTCCGGCAACCTCCGACGCCATCGTGACGACGTAGGCGCGCACGGTCGCGTCACGCGTCCATGGCGTCCCGATATAGGCGCGCCACATCCCCCAGCCGAGTACGCCGGCGACCGCGACCGCCGCCAGCGTGACCAGCACCGGAAGCATTCGCGTGCGGCGACCGGCGGGCGCCTCAAGACCGCCGCGGATTCATTCACCGCATTCCTTTTATTCGTTGTTTTAAGTAACGGAATACCGGCGCCGAATAGCGGCCTGCCAAGGCGTGTATCGAACTGCACATCCCCTAGGGTTCATTACTGATAGAGACAGATTCGCCGGTAAGAGAAGGATGCCGAGGGCTTGACGATCATGGACCGACCGCCCTTCGATCCGAAAGCTTTTCTCGCCATGGTTGGCGAGGGGCGGAGTATTGGCAGGTATCGCAAGGGCCAAGTTGTCTTTGCACAGGAAGACCCTTCGGATGCGGTCTATTACATCCAAAGCGGCAAGGTGAAGATCACCGTCGTTTCGGAGCACGGTAAGGAAGCCGTTGTCGCTATCCTTGAAGCCGAGGAATTTTTCGGCGAAGCGTGTCTCGCCGGGCAGACCCTGCGCATAGCGACGGTCGCCGCTATGACAGAATCCGTTATTGTCCGACTAGAGAAGGCGGCCATTGTCCGCGTGATCCATCAAGAGCCGATATTTTCCGAGCTGTTCATTGCGCATATTCTGGGCCGGATTCTGCGCGTTGAAGCAGATCTCGTCGATCAGTTATTCAATTCGAGCGAGAAACGGCTCGCCCGGCTGCTCCTGCTGTTGGCGAACTTTGGCAAGGAGGGCCAGCCGCAGCCGATCATAGCCAAAATAAGCCAGGAGACACTTGCGGAAATGATTGGAACGACCCGATCCCGCGTGAGTTTGTTCATGAACAAATTTCGGAAGCTGGGCTTCATCAACTACGATGGCGACTACAACGGAAGCATCGAAGTTCACAGTTCATTGTTGAATTCCATCCTGCACGATGAGCCGCAAATCAAAACCTGAGGCGGTCTTCTTGCCGCATGGATGCCGTTGAACGGATGGCCTCTCGTAAGAATTGCCTAGCGAGACGATCGCCCGCAGTCGATGATCTTATTATTAAATATGGTCAGACTTGACCAGATTTGCAGCAAACGTTGCTCTAGCTTGTTGCCTCGCCGAGTGCGGCTCTGTGCGGACATCGGTCGCCGAGAGAGCAGTCGCGCTCCCACCCGTTACGCGAGGAGCCCATGCTCCATCCCCAACTTGTTCTTCTTCGGCTTCCGACCATCGATCGGCCGGCATGTCGACAATGTGGTAGCAAGATGATGCTCGCGAGTATCAAGCCTGTCGCTCCCGGCATCGATAATCACACGTTCGAGTGTGACGTATGCGACCACAGCGAAACCGCACTCGTCGAATTGGGATGATCCGCCTCGTGGTGCCGGAGCGGGGCAAGTGTGAGGTGTCGAATCGGAAACGCCGAGCGGCGCTCTTCGATCATCCTGTAAACTCTTCAAGCCCTGAGCTGTCTGAGCAATCGATCACCGTGCCGAGTTCGGCCGGTAATCCTGATTGTTTTACTAAAACCGCGCGGGCAAATGCGAGGGTAGCCAACCTCCCCCGCTTTCAACGCCGTGCATGAAATACGTATCTGCGCGCGATTGGCACTTAAGTATTCACCCAAGACAAAGAAGACCGCGAAGTGAGCCATATTGGGCAGCGTATCGCGTGTTGGATCATTATGATCGTGCTTGGATTGTCGTTTCGTGACTCACCGGCTTCGGCCCGAATTACCGCTCGCTGCCCACCATGGCAGTTCGGCCTCAATGCGTATTTCCCGGCATCCCGGGACCAGAAAAAGGATCGGCGCAATGGTAACGAACAATCTCCGCTTCAAGCTACTGCCTGCACCGCCGCCGCAGCATTGTTCCGCGCAAAAGCTTAATCAATTGGAAGCCGATCTTGTGTCCACCACGCGAATGTGGGCGGTGGATGAAGTGCGCGCCGCGATGGCGCACCAACTCAACGATCCATTGACAGCGTTGCTGTTCTATCTGCACGAACTCAAGGAAAGGGGCGCGCATCCGGCTGGCACGGAAGCAGCCTCAAATCTGCGGGAGATGATGGATAAGGCGCTTCATGAAGCAGAGCGCATCTGCGGGATCATGGACCGGATGGGCGATGCCTTTGAGGCACCGGTGGACGCCGAAACCGCGATCGCACGCGGACGCGACGCCATCGACGCGTGGGTGCGAAACAGCAATGCAACGGGTAACGGCCATGCACCGGCCCCGCTGCCTGATTCCAGCCGTCGCGTGTTGACGCCGCGTGAAGACGAGGTGCTTGACCTGATCGTCCGTGGTTCATCCAACAAGGAGGGTGCTCACCGGCTGGGAATCGCCACGCGAACGTTCGAGGTGCATCGCGCCCATATCATGGAGAAGCTCGGGGCGAGGAACGCGGCCGATCTGGTTCGCATGGCGTTGAGCGAAAATCGATGACGTCCGCACTCTCGCCCACGCTGGCGCAGCCGCAGTCTGCTCGCGAGCAGCGATATTAATACTCATGCTTCGTACGTACTAATTATTGCTACGAATACGCCCGCATTAATCTTTAAGACGGCATTGCGAGGCAATGCTTCGTGGAATCAGAATTCGCGCATGCAGAGCCGCGATATCGGCGGTCCAGGTGGATTAGTCCAATGATCGATCCCTTCCGGTTCACAGCGTGACGGTCGATACCACCGAGCGCGGCCTGGCGGACGAGAAGCTTTGCCTTGCACTCGAAGCCTGCCCGAACGGGATGGTGATGCTCGATCGCGGCGGCAAGATGATGATGGTCAACACCGCGATCGAACGGCAATTCGGCCGTCGACGCGAGGACCTGATCGGCCAACCCGTCGATGCGCTCGTCCCCGCGCGCAAGGATGCGAAAAAACATTTGGCGCAGATGGAAGGCAGACGCCAAATTGTGGAGCAGGCACTGGGAGAAAGCCAGGAACAATACCGGATGCTCCTCGACGGAGTCCAAGATCACGCGATCTTCGCGATGGACCCGCAGGGCCGGATTGTCAGCTGGAATGCCGGCGCTGAGCGAATCAAGGGTTACCGGGCCGACGAGATTATCGGGCACAATTTTTCCTGCTTCTTTCCTGCGGAAGATATCAAGCGAGGCAGGCCGGCGGAGGTACTCCGGATCACTGCCGCAAGCGGCCGGCACGAAGAACAAGGTCTGCGCGTGCGCAAGGACGGTTCGCGGTTCTTGGCGAGTGTCACCTTCACGGCGTTGCGCGACCGGGCGGGGACTCTGCGGGGGTTTTCCGAGTTCAGTCACGATCTGAGCGAGAGCAAGGAGGCGGGAGCGAAGTACCGCGGATTGTTGGAGGCGGCTCCGGACGCGATGGTTGTGGTCAATCAAAGCGGAGAAATCGTTCTGCTGAATCTGCAGGCGGAGAAGCAATTCGGATACCGCCGCGATGAACTCCTCGGACAGAAGGTCACGAACATCATTCCCGACGGCTTCGCCGAACGGCTGATCGCGGACGATCTTCGATCCGCGGAAGAAGCCCTGGCGCAGCAGATAGGCACCGGGATCGAGCTCATCGGCTTGCGCAAGGACGGCAGCGAGTTTCCGATCGAAATCATGCTGAGCCCGCTGTGGAGCGCCGAAGGAACGCTGGTGACCGCCGCGATCCGCGACATCAGCGTACGCAAGGCTGCGGAAAAAGTGCTGGCGCAGATGGAGGGGCGATACCGCGGGCTGCTGGAGGCGGCTCCGGATGCCATGGTGGTGGTGAACCAGGGCGGGGAGATCGTCCTGCTGAACGTTCAGGCGGAGAAGCAATTCGGATACCGCCGCGATGAGCTGCTTGGGCAGAAGGTGACAAGCATCATTCCAAAGGGCTTCGCCGAACGGATGCTTGCGGACGATCTTCGATCCGCCGAAGACGCGCTGGCGCAGCAGATCGGAACGGGGATCGAACTCACCGGACGGCGCAAGGATGGTAGTGAGTTTCCGATCGAACTCATGCTGAGCCCGCTGGAAAGCAGCGAAGGAATCCTGGTGACGACGGCGATCCGCGACATCAGCGTGCGCAAGAACGCCGAAAAGCATTTGGCGCAGATGGAAGGCCGCTATCGCGGACTGCTGGAGGCGGCCCCGGACGCGATGATCGTGGTGAACCAGGGCGGCGAGATCGTCCTTTTGAATCTTCAGGCCGAGAAGCAGTTCGGATACCGCCGCAACGAGCTCCTCGGGCAGAAGGTAAAAAACATCATTCCGGAAGGCTTCGCGGAACGGCTGATCGCGGACGGTCTTCGATCCGCCGAAGACGCGCTGGCGCAGCAGATCGGCACTGGGATCGAGCTCACGGGGCGGCGCAAGGATGGCAGCGAGTTTCCGATCGAACTGATGCTGAGCCCGCTGGGGAGCGCCGAAGGAATCCTGGTGACGGCGGCGATCCGCGACATCACCACACGCAAAGCAGCCGCCGCCAATCTTCTGCAGAAGGTGGAAGAACTAAACCGCTCGAACGAGGAATTGGGCCAATTTGCCTATATTGCCTCGCACGATTTGCAGGAGCCGCTGCGGATGGTGGCGAGCTACACGCAGCTTCTCTCCAGACGGTACAAAGGCAAGCTCGACTCCGATGCCGATGAGTTCATTGCGTTCGCGGTGGACGGGGCGAGCCGCATGCAGCGATTGATCCAGGATCTGCTCGCCTATTCACGCGTCGGCACACAAGGAAGCGATCTGCGCGACATCTCGAGCGAAGATGCGCTGCGGCAGGCGCTTATCAATCTGCGTGGCGCGATCGAAGAAAGCGGCGCGTTGGTGACGCATGATCCGCTGCCGGCTGTTTCGGCCGACGAGACGCAATTGACTCAGTTGTTTCAGAACCTCATCGGAAACGCCATCAAGTACCAAGGCCCCGGCGTTCCCAAGGTCCACATCGCCGCCGCCATGAATGACGAAAAGAAATGGACGTTCTCGGTGCGGGACAACGGATTGGGAATTGACCCGCAATATTTCGAAAAGATCTTCGGCATGTTCCAGCGGCTGCATAAACGGGAAGTGTTTGCCGGCACCGGAATCGGATTGGCCATCTGCAAGAAGATTGTCGAGCAGCACGGCAGCCGCATCTCGGTCGAGTCCCAGCCCGGGCAGGGTTCCACCTTTCGCTTTGCCTTGGCACGAAGCGAGAGGGCGTCATGAATGCCATTGCAGGAGCCGGCATGCCCATAGAAGTTCTCTTGGTCGAAGACAGTCCCGGCGATGTGCGGCTGACGCAGGAAGCGTTCCGCGACGCCAACAAGTCCATCCATTTGCACGTGGTGTCCGACGGCGTCGAGGCCATGGCTTTCCTGCGGCGCGAGGGAACGTACGTCGATAAGCCGCGTCCGGATATCGTCTTGCTGGACTTGAACCTCCCCAGAATGGATGGCCGCGAGGTTCTGGCTCACATCAAGGAGGATGACAGCTTGAAGACGATTCCTATCGTCATCCTGACCACGTCGGATTCGGAAGCGGATATCGTGAAATGCTATCAGCTCCAGGCGAACTGCTACCTCAGCAAGCCCGTGCAGCTGGACGCATTTGAAAGCCTGGTGAAGAGCATCAATGATTTCTGGCTCACAAAGGTCAAGCTGCCGCAGCAGCCGCGAGGCGGGTGAGCATGAAATCGATCAAGACGGTTCTCCTGATCGAGGATAACCCCGGCGACGCTCGCCTGGTCCGCGAGACGCTGAGCGAGCAAGGTTCGCACAGCACCGCATTGGTGCACGTGGGATGCATGAGCGAGGCCGAGGCCTACCTTGCGGAGCATGCGGTTGACATCATCTTGCTCGATCCGGGGTTGCCCGACGCACAGGGTTTGGGGGCGGTACGGCGAGCCCATATCGCCGCGCCTGGCGCTACCCTGGTGGTGCTGACGCATCTGGACGATGAGGCGCTGGCCACACAGGCGATGCAAGAAGGCGCGCAAGACTACCTCGTCAAAGGCGAGATTGAGAGGCGCGCGCTCCTGCGAGCCCTGCGCTATGCGATCGAGCGCAAACGCCTGGAGCGGTTGAAAGACGAATTCGTCTCGACGGTGAGCCACGAACTGCGCACGCCGCTGACGTCGATTTCCGGCTCGCTTGGCCTGCTCGTGGGACAGTGGGCCGGCAAGCTGCCCGACTCGGCCGCCCGGCTGCTGGTGATCGCGCACAAGAATAGCGAGCGCCTGGTTCGCCTCATCAACGATATCCTCGACATCGAAAAGATGGAGTCCGGCGAGGTCACCTTCGATATGAAACGGGTCGAAGTCTGCGTCCTTGTCGAGCAGGCGATTGAAGCCAATCGCGGATTCGCCGATGGCTTCGACGTGCGGGTTCGGCTCGATCCGCAATGCAAAGCGGTCGACGTGCGTGCGGATCCTGACCGGTTCGCCCAGATCGTCACCAATCTCCTCTCGAACGCCATCAAGTTCTCACCGCCGGGTGCAGAAGTGGTCGTCGGGGTGGAAACGCGTGGCGAGACCGTCCGTATTTGCGTGCGCGACCATGGCCATGGCATTCCCGCCGAATTCCGGCCCCGCATCTTCGAGAAATTCGCGCAGGCCGATGCCACGGATGCACGGCAGAAGGGTGGAACCGGTCTCGGGCTGAGCATCGTGAAGCAGATCGTCGACCGGCTCGATGGCGAGGTCGGCTTCGCTGACGCGCCCGGCGGCGGCACGATCTTTCACGTCGATCTGCCTGTCTGGGGCAGCGCGGCCGATCGGGAGATCGATTTCGTTGCGACGGGTATCCCACGCATTCTTCATCTCGATGACGACCACGATGTGCTCGCGGCCGTGGCGGCAGCGCTCGGTACGACGGCCGATGTCGTTTCGGTGGATTGCATTGAGGATGCACGCCGCGCGCTTGCGGATGATCGCTACGACCTCGCGGTGCTCGATATCTCGCTTGGCGCGGCTTCCGTCATGGATTTTCTGCCGGATCTCCGCAACAGCCAGGGCGACATGATACCTGCCGTCATCTTCGCCGCTCACGGCATGGATATCGCGTGTGACGATCAGATTGGGGCGACGTTGTCCAAGTCGGAGACGTCCATCGAGAGTCTTGTTGCAGCGATCCACGGTCGCTTGGCGCATCTGGCGCGCATTTCCGATGAGGCCGCATGACTGCTCTTCGTGTTCTCCATGTCGACGACGAGCCCGACATCCGCGAGGTGGTGGAGATTGCGCTCAGTCTCGATCCTGATGTCGTGACGCAAAGCTGCGAGTCGGGCCGGGAAGCCCTCGCAGTCGCTGCGGACTGGTCGCCCGACCTTATCCTCCTGGATGTCATGATGCCCGTGATGGACGGGCCGGCCACGCTCACGCGGCTGCGGGATAACGCGCGGACAGCGGCGATTCCCGTGGTCTTCATGACGGCTCGTGCCCAGACTCGCGAGATCGATCTTTTTCGCTCGCTCGGGGCGGTTGGCGTCATCCCCAAGCCGTTCGACCCGATGACCCTCGCGGCTTCGGTGCGCACTTACATGAGGCAAGCCAATGCAGGATAAACTGGCTGCCGTGCGAGGCGGTTTTCTGCGGCGCGTCAGTCATGATGCCGACGCGCTGTTCGAGTGTTGGTCGGCGAAGGAACCCAAGTCATTGGCGGTGCTGACCCGCATCAGGGAGATATCGCACGGCCTTGCCGGCGCAGCCGGAATTTTCGGCTATCCTGATCTTGGCAATGCGGCCGCGAGCGTCGAGGAGGCCGTCACCGTCCGGCTGAGCGGTGCCGGTACGCGTCGGGAGGTCGAGCGTTCGCTTGAACTGCTCCTCACCGGCATTGCGATGAGCCGCATCGATCAGATCGCGCACGCGCGCCGCCGCGCGGATGCATGACTATTGCGCCGATCGGCCGGCTCGGAGGTCCCGCAAGCCGCCCATGTTCGCGTTGGCGATGCTCTTGCTGGTCGCCGCCCTCGGTGGCGCGCGCGCCCAGCGCCTCGACGGCTTCAATGTCATCGCCACCCCGGATCATGCGTTCGGCAGCGCCTCCGCGGAGCGGGCCCTTGTCGCCGCGAAGCGCCTCGGCGCGACCACGGTCGCCATCATTCCGTTTCTGTGGCAGGCGAATCTGTCGAGCCCCGACATCCGGAGCGGCAACGACATGTCCGATGGCGCGCTTCGCAAAGCGATCCGTCAGGCCCGGAAATTGAAATTCTCGGTCATCGTAAAACCCCACGTCTGGGTCCCGGAAAGCTGGGCCGGAGCCGTGGAGCCGGCTTCGGAACGATCATGGGACACCTGGTTCTCCCTTTACCGGGGCGAGTTGGAACGCATCGCGCGGATATCCAGCGAGGAAGGCGCGGACGCGCTCGCGATCGGCACCGAACTGGTCAAGACGACGCACCGTGCGGAATGGACTTCGCTGATCGCCGCGGCGCGCGCCGTGTTCCCGCGCACGCTGCTCTACGTCGCGCACAATGTGGACGAGGCCGAGGCAGTCCCGTTCTGGCCGCTCCTCGACGCGATCGGCGTATCGCTTTATCCCCCGCTCGGGGCCGATCACGACAAGATCGGCCGGCTCGTCGTGATGCTGGCGGTGACGGAGCGCCTCGAAGCGCTGTCTGGCCGCACCGGCAAGCCGGTGGTGGTGGCCGAAATTGGGTTACGCTCTGCCGCGGGCGCGGCCGCCAAGCCGTGGGAGAGCGCCGAAGAGCGCACCGCGACAGCCGATCCGCAACTGCAAGCGGACGTCCTTGCCGACTGGCTCGCAGTTCTCGACCGGCCGGCGATCCGCGGCGTCCTGATCTGGCGCTGGTTCACGGATCCAAAGGCGGGCGGCGCCGAAGACACCGACTTCACCGTGCAGGGAAAGCCGGCCGAGGACGTATTGTTGTGCGCCTGGACGGCCGCTTGCCGCCGGCCGCATTTGGAACGGTGATCAGAATTTGTACCAGGCGCCGACGACCAGCCCATTTTCCTGCAGGGCGTTGTGCCCCCAGTAGGTCGTGTAGCCGCCGAGTTGCAACGACAACTGCGGTGTCATCGCATAGACGGCGCTGAGCTGAAGCTTGGAATAGGAATAGCTTGGAAAGAACGGCGCACTGCCCGCGCCCTCGGAAACCACATTGAACGACTGCAACAGAACAAGCCATTTGTCCTGCGGCCGTACGCCCAGCGTCACGTCCGCGCGGAATT
>JAXDNY010000186.1:0-3148 GCA_034669145.1 Hyphomicrobiales bacterium | reverse complement strand
GAAGGCCAAAAAACCGCTTGGAATGTCGCAAAAGACCGATTAGGGTCGGGTCACGGAATCGATCCCAGATTGGGTAGCGCACTGCCTCAAAAGGCCCGGAGCGAGGCTCCGTGAGGCGGCGGTGCGGACAGGGCGAATGAGGACATTTCCACTTCAGGGAAACGACGCTTCGCTGCATCGGGATTCGAAAGCTTTCACCGGTTGAGCGCATGCCGGGCCTCAAGCCCGCCGCGCGCATGCCAAAGGGTGAGCCAGGCTGCGGCAGGACCGCGGCGGACGAAGGATGTTCAGACACGACAAGGATCGTCGCCTGACGGTGCATGACGCGTGGCTTGGCCACGGCGCCACGGGTGATGGCGATATGGATTTCTGGTGCCGGCGCCAACGCCGGATTTGGGCTGGGTCGGACGCCGGCGGGTCAGAGCCGCGGCAAATCAGGAGTCGTTGAACAACAAGCCATGAGAAACGGTCAGCAGCATCACCACAACAAGCGCATGCGCGGGCGCAACAACAACAATAACAACAACAATAACAACCGGCGCAGCCACAACCCGCTGACACGGGTGTATGAATCCAACGGCCCGGACGTGAAGATTCGCGGCACCGCGCACCATGTGGCGGAGAAATATCTCCAGCTTGCGCGTGACAGCCAGTCCTCCGGCGATCCGGTCTCGGCCGAAAACTACTTCCAGCATGCCGAACATTACTTCCGTCTGATCGCGACGGCGAACGAGCAGTTCCGCCAGCAAAATCCGAATTTCCAGCCGCAACGGCAGGAAGGTGGCGGCAACGGCAACGACCAGCAATTCCAGCCGCGCGCCGAAGAATTCGAGGACGGCGGAGACGACGGGCAGCCCTTCGCCCCCGATCAGTCGTTCGGCGGGCGCGAGCAGCCGCAGCCCTACATTCCGCCCAATGCGCAGCCGTTCGTGCCGCGCGACAGTCAACCGTATCAGCCGCGCGAGATGCGCGACGCGCAGCCGCCCGAGGTGCGTCACCAGCCGCCCGAGGTGCGCCACCAGCCGCGCGTGCCGCAGCCTGAGCCAGGCAACGTGGATCCCGGCCTTCCGGCATTCATCACCGGCGGCGCGCCGCAACCGCAGCCGCCGGGTCCAAACGGTTATGAGAATGGCGGGCAGCCGGATCGCTTTCCGCTGCATCGCCGCCGCCGCCGCCATCGCGGCCCGCGCGATCACACCGCCCCGCAAGGCGGCGACCGCCCGGACGATTCAGGCGGGACCTAACTGCTTCGCGCCGCTCCTCCGGAAGGAGCGAGCACCGGTTCGAGCGCCGGCACCAGGCGGCGCCGCTCGCGCCGCGCGGGGATCGCGCGATAGACCTGCTTGGTCGCCTCCACGATATGCACGCCCGCAAACGGCGCCGATAATGTCGCGCCGGTGCGCTCCCAGGCGCCCGCCGAACGCAAAAACCAGTTGCGCGCGATCGGCGGCACGTACAGCGCCTCGCCCCAGCCGGTCGGTGTGAACCAGGTCTCGCGCAACAGCGTCGTGATCTGCGAGCGCGAATAGGGCCGGCCGTGGCCGAATGGCGTGGTGTCGGTACGCGCCCACACGCCGCGCCGGTTCGGGATCACGGCGAGCAGACGCCCGCCCGCCGCAAGCACGCGCCACGCCTCGCGCAGCATCGCCTCCGCGTCGTGCGACATTTCCAGCGCGTGCACCAGCAGCACGCGGTCGACGGCCGCGTCCGCCAACGGCAGATCGAGTTCCTCGACCAGCGCGGTCAGCGTCGGACGCGCCGAGGGCCACTTCACCACGCCTTGCGCGGCCGGCATGAAGGCCAGACACCGTTCCGCCTCCTCGCGAAACAACCCGAGATAGGGCGTGGCGTAACCGATGCCCGCGATACGGTGCGCCCGCATGTCGGCCCAGCGCGCACGGATGCCGCGGCTCACAAAGCGGCGCGCAACCGTTCCCAGCGGTTGGGCGTAGAAGTTGCGCAGGTCGACGACATCAAGCGACATCGGGGCGAATGCTCCGTGTGACGGAACGGGTGAATTGGGCGAGATTCCCCCATCCACCGTCGAAAAGCCGTGGTAGCTTGCCGCCGCCATGCAGGAGTAGCAAGCCAACCATGCCGGCCGAGACCCATCTCTTCCCCTGCCTCAAGGACAATTACGGCGTTCTGCTGCACGACCCGGAGACCGGATCGACCGCCGCGATCGACGCGCCGGAGGCCGCTCCGGTCGAAACCGCGCTCGCCGAAAGAGGATGGCGCCTCACCGACATCCTGGTGACGCATCATCACGCGGATCATACCGCCGGTATCGCTGAGCTAAAGAAGAAGCATCTCTGCCGCGTCGTCGCGCCGCGCAAGGAAGCGCCGAAAATCCCCGACATCGACGTGACGGTGCGCGAAGGCGATATCGTGCAGGTTGGCTCGCTGGTCGGGCGCGTGCTGGAGACGCCGGGCCACACCGCGGGACATATCAGCTACTGGTTCAAGCAGGACAAGCTCGCCTTCGTCGGCGACACGCTGTTCTCGGCCGGCTGCGGCCGCATCATCGAGGGCACGCCTGAGATGATGTGGAATTCGCTGCTCAAGATCCGCAACCTGCCGGCCGACACGCAGGTTTTTTGCGGCCACGAATATACCGCCGCGAATGTGCACTTCGCGCTCACCATCGAGCCGAAGAACCCCGCGCTGCGCGCGCGCGCCGAAGAGGTCGTGCGTCTCACCGAGCGCAAGAGGCCGACCATCCCGACCACGATCCAGCAGGAGAAGTCGTACAATCCGTTCCTGCGCGCGGACCTGCACTCGGTGGCGGGCGCGATCGACATGGAAGGCGTTCCTCCCGCGCAGGTGTTCGCGGCGATCCGCGCGCGGAAGGACAAGTTTTAGGCGGGCCGGCTCTGAGCGCCCCAATTGAAAGCGAGCACGTTCCCATATACAATCATCGATTGGGATCCGCGTGCGGACCTCAGCGATACACATGGTGCCTACGGGGGCGTTCATGCCAGACGACAAGGTCCAACCCGACCAGCTTTCCATGCTCACTATGGAAGCAATGTCCAATTGGTTCGGCAGCACCTACGGCGCGGGCAAATTCAACCTCAATCGCACGCTCGCCTCTTATGGCATGACAAAATCGGACGTCACTAAGCTGTCCAAGGCAGTGGTCGCGCAT
>JAXDNY010000185.1:0-5678 GCA_034669145.1 Hyphomicrobiales bacterium | reverse complement strand
ACCATCCGGGTCCGATGAAGGCGCTGGTGCGATCATGCTACGGGGCAGCCTCAGGCGGCTCAGGGCGCAAACGATCCGATCACCAGCCGCTCTGCCGCGGATGGCCGTCCGCGGCAGAGCATTCCTTCGGAACACGCCGACGATAATCGAATTCGCTATTACAAGGGTGCAATAAGCGCGAGCCGCATTGCGCCGCTGCAGCTGCCGTGTGGTGGCGCAATGCGCTCCGCTGCGCGTCATTTATTGCGCCCTACAGCAGCCCAGCGTCAAAGCCGAAGAAAGATCTGACGCGTATAAAGATAACGAGCCAGCCATGCGGCGATCGCCAAGCCGAGGACGCAACAACTCAGGCCTGCGGCTCCCTCCACGCGACTGTCGAGTGCCGCTGCCACGTTGCCGCCGACGACTCGCCTCGCAAGCTCGATGAAGTTCACAACGTTGTTGAGGACATACAGGGTGATCGCATTGGCGCCCATCCACACGGTGACCTTGAGAGCGCCGCGCGCCCCGCAGACAGCCGTTATCTGGTGAGCCAGACCTAACACGAGAAGACTGAATCCACCGGCCACCAGCACGAACGAGGATGTCCAAAGATTCTTGATGACGGGGAAACTTGCGCTCCAGATGTATCCGATGGCGATCGCAGCGACACCGGCTACAGTGAGTAAACGCACTTTCTCCACGGTGGAAAAGTCGTCCCGTTTCAGCAAAATGCCAGCCAGAACACCGAGGAGACAGGTCGCTATGGCGGGAAGAGTACTCAGCAACCCCTCAGGATCCCAGGTGCCGTACCAGCGTCTCCCCGGCAGGTAATTGCGATCGACCCAATGCGCGAGATTTGCCTCCGGGCGGTATACGCCTGCTGCAACCTCATCGACCGAGACCAGCTCGAATAGCGCCCAGTAGCCAACGAGGATGGCCACGAAGAGCAGGGCCAACTCCCGGGGTTGCAGGCTGAGAAACAGAATGGACGCCGCCAGATAGCAAATCGCGATACGTTGAAGCACGCCGACCAATCGTACGTCGGCCCAAGGATTGCTGAAGCCGCCGTAGTAGATGACGCCAAGTGCGTACAGCAGAAGCGCGCGCCGAACCACACGTGAATAGACGTCCGCGGACACACCGCTGTCGTGGCGCTTTCCCAGCGAGAAGACGATCGAGACGCCTGTGATGAAGATGAAGAGCGGAAAGACCAGATCGTAGAACCGGACGCCTTCCCAATGCGCATGCTCGAATTGGTCCCCTAAAGCTCTGCCGATGGTCGCCAGCAAAGTGGCCTGGTGTCCGAACATGCCTCTGATGGCGAGCGCAAGCTGATCGGCGCCGAGAATAGAGATGATGGCTAATCCGCGCACGACATCGATGGACTCGATACGACGGCTCCTCAGGGCGCTTGACTGTGCCGGGGCGGCCAGTGGCCGGATATTTTCGGCGCTTACGGTTTGGAGTGTCATAGCCGGCGCTCCGCCACGCGAGGCTTCGTTTCGTCGGCCATGAATTAACCTCCTGATCGCGCCAAACGCAAACGTTGACGGCCGCTACCGGGTTCCCAATCCTGCGAGGGCTTAACGCGACGGGGAAACGCCCCACGTCTTGGCCTGAACATTACCGAGAATCGATAGCCAACTCCCGGAAACGGCTTGAAAACACAACGCCGCCGCGGTCCAACTGGCCGCGGCGGTTTTTCTTGTCCGGGGACTTGATGCACACGCAGGTCGGAATCATCGGCGCGGGTCCGGCGGGGCTGTTTCTCGCCCATCTGCTCTACCGCGAGGGCATCGACTGCGTGGTGCTCGAGGCGCGCAGCCGCGCCTATGTCGAGGACCGCGTGCGCGCCGGCGTGCTGGAGCAGGGCACCGTCGACCTGATGCACGAACTGGGGCTCGATCAGCGGCTGCGGCGCGAAAGCATGATCGACGAGGCGATCGACATCCGCTTCGGCAATGGCAAATTGATCCACGTGCATTTCCCCGAACTCGTCGCCGGCAAGGTGGTGACGATCTACGGCCAGCAGGAGGTCGTGAAGGACCTGATCGCGGCGCGCATCGCCGACGGCGAACCGATCGAGTTCGAGGCGGAGGTCACACGCCTCGATGGGCTCGATACCGACAGGCCGGCGATCCGCTACCGTCAGGGCGACACCGAGCATACGCTCACCTGCGACGTGATCGCGGGCTGCGACGGCTTTCATGGCGTGAGCCGGCCCGCGATCCCGGACGGCGTGCTCACCACCTACGATCATGTGTTTCCGTTCGGCTGGCTGGGGATCCTGTCGGAATCCCCTCCGATCAAGGAGATGACGTACGCCAATCACGACAACGGCTTTGCGCTGTGCAGCCGGCGTAGCCAGAAGATCTCGCGGCATTACGTGCAGGTCGCGGCGGACGAGGATGCGGCGAACTGGTCCGACGACCGGTTCTGGAGCGAGCTGCATGTGCGCATGAACGACGGCGACAAATCAGAGATCGTCGAGGGGCGCATCTTCCAGAAAGGGGTGACGCCGGTGCGCGCGTACGTTGCGGCACCGATGCGCTATGGGCGGCTGTTGCTCGCGGGCGATGCCGCCCACATCGTGCCGCCGACCGGTGCCAAGGGGCTCAATCTCGCGGTCGCGGATGTGCGCGTGCTGGCGCGCGGGCTCACGGAGTTTTTCCGCACCGGCTCGGCGGCTCGGCTCGACCGCTACTCCGACACGTGCCTGCGCCGCGTGTGGAAGGTCGTGCGCTATTCGTGGTTCATGACCTCGCTGCTGCACCGCTTCCCCGGGCAGTCGCCGTTCGAGCGCAGCATCCAGCTCGGCGAACTCGATTATCTTTTATCGTCGCGCGCCGGGCGGCAGACCATCGCGGAGAACTATGTCGGCCTGCCGCTGGAGGATGAGTAGCACGAAGACCATACGATTTGGATAGGATATTGACCTATCCGGAGTTCGGAGTATATTTCTGTCCGCGTGGGCAAGCTGCATCAGATCGGTAAGATCATCATTCGCGTCTATGCGAACGATCATCTGCCTCCCCACTTTCATGCTATCGCGCCGGACTTCGAGGCGCTGATTGAAATCGAAACGTTGACCATCATGCGCGGTTCGCTGTCACGTCAGGCCGGAAAGAGCGTCATGACATGGGCGAACGCAAACCGTCGCTCAATCGCCGCCGAGTGGAATCGCATCAATTCGCGGTTTCCGATTGCTCGTTAGGGAGTGGATTATGGATCAAACAATGCCGCGCATTTCGGCCGTCGGGGCGGTGGGCGAGAGCGTCATCAAGGTCAAATGGAAGGATCGTTCCTCGGATCGCATCGATCTGTCGGGCTGGATTGCAACGGGAGGCGATATTCTGGCTCCGCTGCACAATGGCGATGTCTTCAAAAGCCCGCGCGTATCGGAATATGGGGCGAGCGTCGCGTGGGGCGAGGACGACGACTTGCGCATCGACGCGGTGCATCTTGAGCAGATCGCGGCCGAGCAGCGGCCGTTCGGCGCGCGCGAGGCGGCCGCGTGGCAGAAAGCGATGGCGATCTCGAACAGCGAGGCCGCCGACCTTCTTGGCATATCGGTCAGCACGTGGAACGCTTACAAGGCCGGTGCGTCGCTTCCGGGCGCGATTGCCATGCTCTGCCGCGCAGCGCGGCGTGATCCGCTCCTGATGCAGGCGCACTATCGCCCGCGCAGGGCGGGACGGCCGCGCAAATCGGCTTAGCGCTGGCGGGGCAGGCGCCGCGGTCCCATATTGAACGACGAGATAGCGAAGGATTCCGTCATGGCCATGGACGACAAGACCCAGACCGAGCTGGAAGCCGCCGTGTTCCGCCGCCTGGTCGAGCACCTGCGCGCGCGCACCGACGTTCAGAACATCGACCTGATGAATCTCGCGGGCTTTTGCCGCAACTGCCTGTCGAACTGGATGAAGGATGCGGCCGACGAAAAGGGCGTGCCGCTCACCAAGGATGCGAGCCGCGAGGCGGTCTACGGCATGCCCTACGAGGACTGGAAGGCGAAGCACCAGGCCGAAGCCTCGGCGGCGCAGAAGGCGGCGCTGGAGAAGAGCCACAAGCACTGAGGCGCTCGCGCGCCGCGCATCTGTCAAGCAGGAAAGTCGTGGATGGCCGGGACAAGCCCGGCCATGACGAAACTCATGTGCACTGCTGTGGATGACTCCCGACTGTCCTTGACCTGAGGCGCCCGCACTCCGAAACCTGCGGGTGATTTTGCTTCATTGTCAGGAGTGCCCGATGGCTACCGCCGCCGCCGTCAAGGACGAAGCCGCCGCTCATCGTTTCGCCAAGGATCACCTCAAGGCGTTCGTCGAGCGCGTCGAGCGGCTGGAGGAGGAGAAGAAGGCGCTGTCGGACGATATCCGCGACGTCTACTCGGAGGCCAAGGCAAACGGCTTCGACGTCAAGGCGCTCCGCGCCGTGGTGCGCCTGCGCAAGCAGGATGTCGACGAGCGCAAGGAGCAGGAAGCGATCCTGGAGACCTACCTGCAGGCGCTGGGGATGCTCAATTAACGCAGGCTCGCCTGCTGGCGCTGGCCGAATTCGACCGTCGGCAGGAACGTGATCGCGGCGCCGGCGAACCGCACCGTCTGCATGCCCTCATAGGCATCGCCGGTAAAGCCCATCGCAATGGTCGAGGCCGGCTTGATCATCATCATGCGCACCTGGCGCACGTCGAGCTTGCCGTAGACGCTCACGTTCATGTCGTAGTGCACGCTGGTCGCCAGCGTGATGCCTCTGAGCCACGGGTCGTTGAAGCGCTGGCCGGCCCTGGGCGGGATCTTCGCCATCTGCGAGGTCGCATCCGGCGGCGGAGCAAGACGCGCGGCGGGCATCGCGGGCGCAAGCCCGGCGGGACGCGGGCTGTCCGGGACGGCGTTGGCCGCATAGGCGAGCGCGACATCGGGCGGAACGCGGTCGGCGCGCGCCTCGGCGTCCTTGAGCCATGACGTGATGCTGGCGGTCGTCTCGGCCCGCGCTGCGCTGAGTTCGGTGACCTCGGCGGGCGGACGCGGCACGGCGCGCGATGGCAGCTCGAACGGCGTCGATGTCGCGGAGGCGAGCGCGAAACCCCCGGGCTTGCGCGCAGGGGCAGCCGCGACGTCGACGGTTTGCGGGCGGGCCTGCGGCAGCGGAACGCGTGGCGCCGGCGCCTCGTCGCGCGTGCGTGCCGCGACGGTTGTGGTGCTCGCAGGCGCCACCGAATCCTCATCCTCCTCGTCATCCGTCGAGAAGCCGAACAGCTTGGCGAGGATATTGCCCTTCTTCGGCTTCGCGGCCATCGCGACGCGATCTTCGCCGATCGCGCCGGAGTTGCGGGCCGAGGCGAGCGACAGGCCGGACGGGCTTGAGCCGCGCTTCTCGATGTCGGCAAGCGCGAGCGCATAGCCGGAGAGCGGCTGGCCGTTGGACGGCACGTGGACGGTGCGGCCGTTCGGGAACACGCGGGCGAGCTGGTCGTGCGTCATGCGCGGCCAGTGGCGCACCGAGCCGACGTCGACATGCACGAACGAGCCCGGATAGAAGCCGACGCCGCCGCGCTGGAGCCGAAGGCCCGCGACGCGCAGCTCCTCGACCGAAACGCCTTCGATGTTGAAGTCGATCGCCTTGCCGAGCATGTGCTGGCTGAACTGCGCCACGCCGCGCGAGCGGCGGCGCAGCATCGCGTTGGTGGCGGGCGAGCG
>JAXDNY010000184.1:0-3721 GCA_034669145.1 Hyphomicrobiales bacterium | reverse complement strand
GGTCGCGTACTTGATCGCCTCATTGCCCTGCACCGGGCCGGACGGCTCGAATCGCGTGAACGTGAAGGCGTCGACATACTCTTCCAGCGGCACGCCGTATTGCAGGCCGAGCGACACCGCGATCGCGAAGTTGTTGATGATCGAGCGCAGCGCCGCGCCTTCCTTGTGCATGTCGATGAAGATCTCGCCCAGCCTTCCGTCGTCGTATTCGCCGGTGCGCAGGTAGACCTTGTGGCCGCCGACCACGGCCTTCTGGGTATAGCCCTTGCGCCGGTCGGGCATGCGCTCGCGCTCGCGTAAGACCGTGATGCGCTCGACGATCTTCTCCACCACGCGCTCGGCAACGTGCGCGGCGCGCGCGGCCTGCGGCTTCTCGATGAACGCCGCAATCGCGTCGATCTCGTCGTCGTCCTCCTCGTCGGCGATCAGCTGCGACGAAAGCGGCTGCGAAAGCTTGGAGCCGTCGCGGTAGAGCGCGTTCGCCTTCAGCCCGAGCTTCCAGGAGAGCAGATAGGCTTCCTTGCAGTTCTCGACCGTGGCGTCGTTCGGCATGTTGATGGTTTTGGAGATCGCGCCCGAGATGAACGGCTGCGCCGCCGCCATCATGCGGATGTGGCTCTCGACCGAGAGATAGCGCTTGCCGGTGCGGCCGCACGGGTTGGCGCAGTCGAACACCGGATAGTGTTCGGCTTTCAGGTGCGGCGCGCCTTCCACCGTCATGGCGCCGCACACATGCACGTTCGCGGCCTCGATCTCGCGCTTGGAGAATCCCATGTGGGCGAGCACGTCGAACGAGGGCGATGCGATCACCTCGGCCGAGACGCCGAGCTTGTCGCGCAGCAGGTCCTCGCCCAGCGTCCACTTGTTGAACGCGAACTTGATGTCGAACGCGGTCGGCAGCGCCTTTTCCACCTTGGCGAGGGCCTCGTCGTCGAAGCCTTTCGCGCGCAAGGTCGAGGTGTTGATCGCGGGCGCATTCGACAGCGTGCCGTGGCCGAGCGCGTAGGCCTCGATCTCGGCGATATCCGCTTCCGAATAGCCGAGCACCCGCAGGGCTTCCGGCACCGCGCGGTTGATGATCTTGAAGTAGCCGCCGCCGGCGAGCTTCTTGAACTTGACCAGCGCGAAGTCCGGCTCGATGCCGGTGGTGTCGCAATCCATCACCAGGCCGATCGTGCCGGTCGGCGCAATGACAGTCGCCTGCGCGTTGCGGTAGCCGTGCTGCTCGCCCAACGCGATCGCCTTGTCCCACGCGGACTTGGCATGCGCGATCATCGCGGCATCGGGGCAGGCGGCGTGGTCGAGCCGCACCGGCGGCTGCGAGACCTTCTCGTAGCCGGTCTTCTCGCCATAGGCGGCGCGGCGATGATTGCGCATCACGCGCAGCATCGCCTCGCGGTTCTTCTTGTAGCCGGGGAAGGGGCCGAGCTGCTGCGCCATCTCGGCGGACGTTGCGTAAGAGATGCCGGTCATGATCGACGACAGCGCGCCGCAAATCGCACGGCCGGCGTCGGAGTCATACGGAATGCCGGACGACATCAAGAGCCCGCCGATATTGGCGTAGCCGAGGCCGAGCGTGCGGTATTCGTACGACAGCTGCGCGATCTGCTTTGACGGAAACTGCGCCATCAGCACCGAGATTTCGAGCACGACGGTCCACAGCCGGATGGTGTGCTCGTAACCCTCGATATCGAAGGACCCCCTCCCTAACCCTCCCCCGCTTGCGGGGGAGGGAAGGGTGGGGGCATTCCGGAACGTGAGCAGATTGATCGAGGCGAGATTGCACGCCGTGTCGTCGAGGAACATGTACTCCGAGCACGGATTGGACGCGCGGATCGGCCCCGACGCCGGGCAGGTGTGCCAATCGTTCACGGTGGTGTGGAATTGCAGGCCGGGGTCGGCGCAGGCCCAGGCCGCGTAGCCGATCTTCTCCCACAGCTCGCGCGCCTTTTTCGTCTCGGCGACGCCCTTGCGGTTGCGCCAGGTCAGGTCCCAGTCCCCGTCGGCTTCGACGGCCTTGAGGAATTCATCGGTGACGCGCACCGAATTGTTCGAGTTCTGCCCCGAGACCGTGAGATAGGCCTCCGAGTCCCAGTCGGTGTCGTAGATCGGGAAATCGATGTCGGTGTAGCCTTGCTTGGCGAACTGGATCACGCGCTTGATCAGGTTGTCGGCGACGTGATTGCGCCGCGCGAGCTTCACCTCGCGCTTGAGCGCGGGGTTCTTCTCCGGCTGGAAGCA
Source organism: Hyphomicrobiales bacterium (assembly GCA_034669145.1). Taxonomy (GTDB): domain Bacteria; phylum Pseudomonadota; class Alphaproteobacteria; order Rhizobiales; family Xanthobacteraceae; genus PALSA-894. Next base: position 1,480 of record JAXDNY010000184.1, on the reverse strand, counting down.
GTCGTCGCCCGAGCCTTCGCAGTTCACGCAGGCTTTCAGCACCGCCTTGAGGTGCTTCTGGTTGATCTTCGAGCCGGTGACGAGCGCCGCGACCTTCTGCTCTTCCTTCACCTTCCAGTCGATGAACTGCTCGATGTCCGGATGGTCCGTATCGACGATCACCATCTTGGCGGCGCGGCGCGTGGTGCCGCCCGACTTGATCGCGCCCGCCGCGCGGTCGCCGATCTTGAGGAAGCTCATCAGCCCGGACGACTTGCCACCGCCGGAGAGCTTTTCGCCTTCGCCGCGCAGGCGCGAGAAATTGGTGCCGGTGCCGGAGCCGTACTTGAACAGGCGCGCTTCGCGCACCCACAGATCCATGATCCCGCCCTCGTTGACGAGGTCGTCGGAAATGCCCTGGATGAAGCAGGCGTGCGGCTGCGGGTGCTCGTAGGACGACTTCGAGCGCGTCAGCTTGCCGCTCTGATAGTCGACGTAATAGTGGCCCTGGCTCGGCCCATCGATGCCATAGGCCCAGTGCAGCCCGGTGTTGAACCACTGCGGCGAATTCGGCGCCACGCGCTGCGTCGCCAGCATGTAGCGCAGCTCGTCGAAGAATGCCTGCGCGTCGTTGTCCGAGTCGAAGTAGCCGCCCTTCCAGCCCCAATAGGTCCACGTGCCGGCGAGCCGGTCGAACACCTGCTTGGAGGAGGTTTCGCCGACAATGCGCTCTTTCTCCGGGAGCGCTGCGAGCGCCTCGTCGTCGGGGATCGAACGCCACAGGAACGACGGAACGGTCTCTTCCTCGACCTTCTTCAGGTGCGCGGGAACGCCGGCCTTGCGGAAATATTTCTGCGCCAGCACGTCGGAGGCGACCTGGCTCCAGAACGCCGGCACTTCGACGTTCTCGGCTTTGAACACCACCGAACCGTCCGGATTGCGGATCTCGGACGTCGTCAGCCGGAACTCGATCTCCGCGTAAGGTGACTGGCCGTCCTTGGTGAAGCGCCGTTCGATCCGCATTCTTCTGCCCCTTTTGGGCGCCGGAAACTCAGCGAGGATACCTCGCCAAATATAAGTCGCCGACGCGTTTTCTGCGACGCGGACCTGTCACCGTCCGCATCTTGTGAACCGGGTAGGCCCGGCGCTCTGAAAGACTCGTTCCCCGTACCCCCGGTGACCTGAGCGGCACCGGTCCGTTCCCCGCGGTTGATCCGCCGGGCAGTCACGCAAAACCTGCCTCCGCTCCGGCCAAAAGCCTCGGCGAATGGGGTCCAGAACCCTGTTTGGGAGCGCTCGCCGGGCACTTGGTACTGCCCCCCGCCGAACGTCCCGAAAGCTAGGACGAGTTCTTCCACACGTCAAGCACTAGCGTTCAATTCTGAATCAAACGCTAAATGTTGTGGGGGTGCTGTGAATTCCGGGGAGGGAATCGGGTGCAGCGCGGGAAGTATCCGGGATTCCAAATGGATTCGGAAGCCCCGATTGTCACATTAGGTTC
>JAXDNY010000183.1:0-6932 GCA_034669145.1 Hyphomicrobiales bacterium | reverse complement strand
CCGGCGCGCTTCCCCAATCTGCTGGTCAACGGCGCGGGCGGCATCGCGGTCGGTATGGCGACCAACATCCCGCCGCACAATCTCGGCGAAGTGGTCGATGCCTGCGTGGCGCTGATCGACGATCCGGGGCTGTCGATCGACGATCTCATCGGCATCGTGCCGGGGCCGGATTTCCCGACCGGCGGCATTATCCTGGGCCGGCAGGGCATCCGCGCCGCCTATCACCTCGGCCGCGGCTCGATCATCATGCGCGGCAAGGTTTCGATCGAGACGCTGCGCGGCGATCGCGAGGCGATCATCATCACCGAGATTCCCTATCAGGTGAACAAGGCCACGATGGTCGAGCGTATTGGGGAGCTCTGGCGCGAAAAAAAGATCGAAGGGATCGCCGCGCTGCGCGACGAATCCGACCGCGACGGCTTCCGCGTCGTGATCGAACTGCGGCGCGAGGCGATGCCCGAGGTGGTGCTCAACCAGCTCTACCGCTTCACGGCGCTGCAATCCTCGTTCGGCGCCAACGTGGTTGCACTCGACTCGGGCCGTCCGCAGGTGATGAACCTGAAGGACCTGCTGACCACGTTCGTGGCGTTCCGCGAGCAGGTCGTCTCCCGCCGCACCAAGTTCCGCCTCACCAAGGCGCGCGACCGCACGCATGTCTTGGTCGGTCTCGCCATCGCGGTCGCCAATATCGACGAGGTGATCCGCACGATCCGCGCCTCGAAGGACGCGAACGAGGCGCGCGAAGCGCTGATGACGCGGGACTGGCCGGCGCAGGACGTCGCGACCTTGCTCGAGCTGATCGACGATCCGCGTCACAAGCTTGCGGCCGACGGCACATACCGGCTGTCCGACGTGCAGGCGAAGGCGATCCTCGACCTGCGCCTGCAGCGCCTGACCGCGCTCGGCCGCGACGAAATCAAGGACGAACTCGACAAGCTCGCCGCCGAGATCGCCGACTATCTCGACATCCTGCGCTCGCGCGCGCGCATCCAGGGCATCGTCAAGCAGGAACTCGCCGACGTTAAGAAGGCCTTCGCCACGCCGCGCCGCACCGTGATCATGGATCAGGAAGGCGAGATGGAAGACGAGGACCTGATCCAGCGCGAGGACATGGTCGTCACGGTTTCGCATCTCGGCTACGTCAAGCGCGTGCCGCTCTCGACCTACCGGGCGCAGCGACGCGGCGGCAAGGGCCGCGCCGGCATGCAGACACGCGACGAGGATTTCGTCACGCGGCTGTTCGTCGCCAATACGCACACGCCGGTGCTGTTCTTCTCCTCGGCAGGCCGCGTCTACAAGGAAAAGGTCTGGCGGCTGCCGCAGGCCGCGCCACAGGCGCGCGGCAAGGCGCTGATCAACATCCTGCCGCTGGAGCAGGGTGAGGCCATCAACACCATCATGCCGCTGCCCGAGGACGAAAAGACCTGGGATCAGTTCGACGTAATGTTCGCGACGACGAGCGGCTCGGTGCGGCGCAACAAGCTCTCCGACTTCGTCGACGTGCGCCGCTCCGGCATCATCGCGATGAAGCTGGACGAGGGCGAGAGTATTGTCGGCGTGCAGATCTGCACCGAGAATGACGACGTGCTGCTCACCGCGTCCGGCGGGCAGTGCATCCGATTCGCGGTGCCGGAGGTGCGCGTGTTCGCGGGCCGCACCTCGATGGGCGTGCGCGGCATCAATCTGGAGAAGGACGACAAGCTGATCTCGCTGTCGATCCTGCGCCATGTCGACACGACGGCGGACGAGCGTGGGGCTTTCCTCAAGCAATGGAGCGCCATCCGGCGTGCGGAAACGGGCGAAGAGGCCGAGCCCGCCGATGGGGGCGCGGAAGCCGAGGAGGCCGATGTCGGCGTCGCGCTTTCGCTGGAGCGCTATTCGGAACTGGATGCCAAGCAGCAATTCGTGCTGACGGTGTCGGAAAACGGCATGGGCAAGCGTTCGTCGTCCTACCAGTACCGGACCACCGGCCGCGGCGGCAAAGGCATCGTCGCGATGTCGATTACGCCGAAGACCGGCAGCCTCGTGGCGTCATTCCCGGTCGAGGATACCGACCAGATCATGCTGGTGACGAACAAAGGCCAGCTCATCCGCACCGGCGTGGACGGCATCCGCATCGCCGGGCGCTCGACGCAGGGCGTGATCGTGTTCGACACGGCAGACGACGAGCGCGTGGTGTCGGTCGAACGGCTGACCGAAGAGGGTGAGGAGAACGGGGGCGCATGATCCCGAAAAGCATGTCCTCGATCCCGATCGGGGATGGGAACCGGTTTTCGGACAAGATCATGCGCGGAAAAACATGAGCGTCGAGCTCTACCTCGTCTTCGTTGTCGCCACCGCGTTGTTGATCGCGACGCCGGGCCCGAACGTGGCCCTGATCGTCGGGACCGGCCTCACGCACGGCGCGCGCACCGGCCTCATCGCCATGGCGGGCGTCAATCTCGGCGTGATGGTCCAGCTCATTGTGGTGGCGGCCGGGCTGTCCTGGATCGTTGAACTGTTCGCGAAGAATTTCGACGTCATCCGCTTCGCCGGCGCGGCGTACCTTCTGTTTCTCGGCATCCAGACGCTGTGGAAGGCACGCAGGCCGTTGCCGCCAAAGCCGCTGTCGCCGGAACGCGCGTTTGGGCGTGGCCTTGCGGTCGCGTTCGCCAATCCGAAGACGCTGATCTTTCAGGCGGCGTTCCTGCCGCAGTTCTTGTCCAACGGCGAGGGGCGGCAGGCGCAGCTTTGGCTGCTCGCCGCGACCTTCTGGATCGTCACGGTGATCGGCGACGCGATCTGGGTGCTGTGCGCGGCGCGGCTGCGCGCGGCCGTCTCGGGCCGGGCGCAACTGATCGCCGACCGCGTCTCGGGGTGTATCCTGATCTGCGGCGCCGGCGTGCTGCTGGCGATGAGCCGAAGGTAGCTGTGTCCCGCACGCGATGCAGCGCGCAGCGCTGCTTCGCAGATGCGGGACCCCGGTTGCTTTTGAAGTCAAGAAACCGGGGTCCCGGGTCAGCAGCGCATCATTTCGCTTCGCTCATGCTGCGCCGCGCCCGGGACATACAATCACTTCGCCCCCGCCGCCTCTAGAATCCGCACCATCTCGCCATAGCCGCGCGACTTCGCCTGCCGGAGCGGCGTGATGCCCTGGCGGTCCGCGATATTCATGTTCGCGCCGGCCTTGACCAGCGCTTCGAGCGTCTCGGTGTGGTCCTTGCCGCCGTTGCCGAGCACGATCGACTCCATCAGCGCGGTCCAGCCGAGGTTGTTGACGTGATCGAGCGGCGCGCCCGCCGCGATCAGCACGCGCACCACCTCGGCGTGGCCGAGATGCGCGGCCGCGATCAGCGCCGTGCCCTGATACGGGCTGGTGATGTTCTTCGCGTCGCAGCCGCCGGCCAGCGCCAGCTTGAGCATCGGCACATCGTTGTTCACCGCCGCGATGGTGACGATGTCGTACTTCTGCGCATCGAGCGCGTTCGGGTTGGCGCCGCCCTTGATGAGCGCAAGCGCTGCCGCGTGACGGCCGAAATGGGCGGCGACATGCAGCGGCGTGCGGCTATGCGCATCTTGCACGTTCGGCTTCTCGCCAGCCGCGATCAGCCGCTCGATCTCGGCGGCATCGCCCTTGGCGGCGGCCGCATGCAGGCCGGCATAGACGCGCAGCTCGGAGGCGTTCGGACGGGTCTGCGCGAGCGCGGGCAGGGCACCTGCGAGAGCGAGGGCGAGGGCAAGAGCGAGGCGCATAAGAAAAAGTCCCGGCTGGTTAGGCCGGGACAGTATCATGGGGTCACTTGGGGTCGTGTGGGGAGTGGGCATCACTCCCCGGTAGGTGAAAGGCTTTCACCTCTCAAACTCAGTCTATTTGCGGTCCGTGGTCACCACCCGCACCTTGCGGGCCGAGCCGGACTCGGTGCGCACGTCGCGCACGCAGGAACGGTCGAGGTAAGGCCAGGACTGCTGACGGCAGGCAAGACGCGCTTCCATATCGAGGCGGTCGCCCTTGCCGGTCGTCGTCTGAGTGATGGAGCCGCGCGTCGAGGCCGAAACCTCGCGCAGGCTGGGCGCAACCACGAGCACGCCCGCGATCAACGCTGCAGCAGCCATGATGCTGTAAATCTTGAACATTTTCGCCACCCTGCCCCCGTTATCGTTGTCCCGCCGGGGTCCTTCACTGTGTTAGACGCGAGATGGGGGCAAAAGGTTCAATCCGGAACGCACGATTCCTCGATCCGGCTGTGATGGATGCCCTTGCGGCGGTTTGGGGCGCGGGCTAGACCCGCCGAATGCCGCGAATTGCCTTGTATGCCGGGTCTTTCGACCCCATCACCAACGGCCATCTGGACGTCGTCCGGCAGGCGTTTGGGCTCACCGACCGGCTGGTGCTGGCGATCGGGGTGCATCCGGGCAAACCCCCGCTGTTTCCGTTCGAGGACCGCCTCCTGATGCTGACCGAAGCCTGCGGTCCGCTGGCCAAGGCTGCCCGCGTCGAGCTGACCTGCCTGACCTTCGACGACCTGGTGATCTCGCTGGCTCAGCGCGAAGGTGCCACGGTCCTGATCCGGGGCCTGCGCGATGGCAGCGATTTCGACTACGAAATGCAGATGGCCGGGATGAACGGCACCATGGCGCCGGGCATCCAGACCGTGTTCCTGCCCGCCTCGCCCGCCGTGCGCCCGATCACCGCCACTTTGGTACGGCAAATCGCCAAAATGGGCGGCGACATCACGCCGTTCGTCCCGGGGCCGGTCGCGGCCCGCCTGAAAACGAAATTTGCCGGCAAAACCGGCGCTTAGAACCGGGAGTTCACATGATACGTTTGCTTGCTTTCGTCGCCGCGCTGTTCGTCGCGATGCCCGCCTTCGCCCAGCCCGTCACGTTGCCCGCCGGCGCCGACCCGCAGAACACGCTCATCATCGACACCACGCAGGGCCGCATTGTCATCAAGCTGCGCAACGACATCGCGCCGAACCATGCGGCGCGGCTCAAGCAGCTCGCGCGCGAGAAGTACTACGACGGTGTGCCGTTCCACCGGGTCATCGCGGGCTTCATGGCGCAGACCGGCGACGGCCAGAACCAGAACGGCACCGGCGGCTCGAAATACCCGGACCTCAAGGCCGAGTTCTCACAAGTGCCGTACAAGCGCGGCATCGTCGGCATGGCGCGCAAGGGCGGCAACAACGACTCGGCCAACAGCCAGTTCTTCATCATGTTCGCCGACGGGCCGAGCCTGAACGGCCAGTACACCGTGGTCGGCGAAGTGCTCTCCGGCATGGACGTGGTCGACAAGATCAAGAAGGGCGAGCCGGTGCAGAACCCGGACAAGATGACCAAGGTCCAGGTCGCCGCCGACGCAAAATGATGCGGGCTGGCGCAGCGGTTCTTGTTGCGCTGATCGCGTTCGGCGCCGGGCTTGCGGTTCGCCCGCAGCCGAGCCGCGCCGCCGGCGGCATGCTGATGTCGATCGATCTCAGGTACGACAATCCGCGTCCCCGGCGGCCCGCCGGACGGGTTAATGATCTGATCGAAATCCAGGCGGCACTTGCGGACTGCTGGCAGTTTCCGCCGGTCGACGAGGGGCGGGCGCCGGTTGACGTGATCTTCACGGTGAGCTTCAAGCGCTCCGGCGAATTGTTCGGCAAGCCGCGCGTGGTGAAGTTCTCGCGCGAGGTATCGGACGCAGAGCGCGAGCGCTTCTACCAGGCGGTTGTCGAAGCGATCGACCGCTGCTCGCCGATGCCGTTCACCGACTCGATGGGCGGTGCGGTTGCCGGCCGGACGTTCCACATCCGATTTATCGATTCACGCAAACGAAAGCAGGCGGACACACAATGGCTGACAACGAAAAGCTGACGCTCGAGACCACCAAGGGCAATGTCGTGATCGAGCTGCGGCCCGACCTCGCGCCGAAACACGTCGAGCGCATCAAGCAGCTCGTCGGCGAAGGCTTCTACGACGGCATCGTGTTCCACCGGGTCATCGAGGGCTTCATGGCGCAGACCGGCTGCCCGCATGGCACCGGGACCGGCGGATCGAGCTATCCGAACCTGCCCGCCGAGTTCAGCGCGGAGCCGCACGTGCGCGGCACCGCCTCGATGGCGCGCGCGCAAAGCCCGAACAGCGCAAACAGCCAGTTCTTCATCTGCTTCGGCGACGCCCGCTTCCTCGACAAGCAATACACCGTGTGGGGCAAGGTGGTCGAAGGCATGGACAACGTCGACAAGATCAAGCGCGGCGAGCCGGTGACGAACCCGGACAAGATCGTGAAGGCGAGCGTCGGCTAGAGTTGCTATTCCGGCGCCTTTCCGGCGCGCGCGATATCGGCGAGACTATTCCGGATGTTGGACGCGGGCCGCGTGAACGCGCCTGCGCTCCATGCATGAGTAGGACTCGGGAGACTCCGCAATGCGCGTGTGCGCCCTATCATTGGCATTCGGCCTTGCCGCCTCGCTGCTCGGCGCCAGCGCGCAGGCGCAGTCCTTCCCCAACCGGACGATCACGATCGTGGTCCCGGCGACGCCGGGCGGCACGATTGACGTCATTGCGCGCCTGCTGGCCGAAAAGCTCACCGTCTCGATGGGCCAGTCGGTGGTGGTCGAGAACAAGCCCGGCGCCTCGAACAATCTCGGCACCGCGTTCGTCCAAGGCCCCGCCGGATGGCTACACACTGGCGATCTGCGCCTCCAGCCATGCGACCAACAAGTTTCTGTTCAAGTCGATGCCGTTCGATCCGGTGACGGACTTCGAACCGGTGGTGTTCACCCACATCGTGCCGCTGCTGCTGGCCGTGCATCCGTCGGTCCCGGTCAAAACCGTTCCGGAGCTGATCGCCTGGATCAAACAGAACCCCGACAAGGCCTCGTTCGCGACCAGCGGCAAGGGGACCTCGCTGCACATGGCGGCCGAGCTGTTCAGGAGTATGGCCAAGATCGAGACGATGCTGCATG
>JAXDNY010000182.1:0-107124 GCA_034669145.1 Hyphomicrobiales bacterium | reverse complement strand
TCCGGGCGAGAACGTGGTGCTGGTCGTCACGACGTCCTCGCACCGCGAGGCCGCTTTCGCGGCGGCGGAATTTCTGATGGACTATCTGAAGGTCAGCGCGCCGTTCTGGAAAAAGGAGGAGCGTGCTAGGGGCGGCGAATGGGTCGCGGCAAGGAACACCGATACCGCTGCGGCGGGACGCTGGACTGAGCCGGGCCGCAAACCGGAGGCCGCCGAGTGAACGAACAACCAATGCGACCGGCGAAAAGCCGGCGATAAGACGGGGAGCGAACGATGATACGCCTTGCCGCCGCAAGCATCGCGGCGCTGCTCACGCTCTGCGCGGCTGCGAGCGCCGACACCCGCATCACATATTTCCCGGTTCCGCCCGGCGCGCATCCGCACGATGTCGCGGCCGCGCCTGACGGCACCGTCTGGTATACGGCGCAACATCAGGCCGCGCTCGGCGTCCTCGATCCGAAGACCGGCAAGGTCGAGCAGATCAAGCTCGGCGCGAAGGCGGCCCCGCATGGCGTGATTGCCGGGCCGGACGGCGCGGCGTGGATCACCGACAGCGGGTTGAACGCCATCGCGCGCGTCGATGCCAAGACCAAAGAGGTGACGCTGTTTCCGCTGCCGAAGGGCTTCGAGAGCGCCAATCTCAACACCGCGACCTTCGACAAGGCGGGCAAGCTCTGGTTCACGGGACAGAGCGGTGTCTACGGCAGCGTCGATCCGGCGAGCGGCAAGGTCGAGGCCTGGAAGGCGCCGAAGGGCTACGGACCCTATGGCATCGCAACGACGCCATCGGGCGACGTCTGGTATGCGTCGCTCGCCGGCGATTATCTGGGCAAGATCGATCCAGCGTCCGGCGCCGTCACGGTGGTCGAGCCGCCCAAGCCCGGCGTCGGACCGCGCCGTGTGTGGTCGGATTCCAAAGGCATCTTGTGGGTGAGCTTCTGGCATTCGGGCGAGATCGGCCGCTACGATCCCGGCGCGAAAACCTGGCAGACCTTCGCGCTGCCGAACAGCAAGAGCGGCTGCTTCTCGGTTTATGTGGACGAGAAGGACAAGGTCTGGGTCACCGACTTTATCGCCAACGCGATCCTGCGCTTCGATCCGGCGACCGAGAAGTTCGAAAGCTTTCCGTCGAACAAGCGCGGCGCGGCGGTGCGCCAGATGCTCGGACGGTCCGGCGAGGCGTGGGGCGCGGAGTCCGGCACCGACCGGCTGGTGGTGGTCCGCTACTGAGGTCTAATCATGCGGCGGCATCTGATCGCGGCGCTTGGGCTCGTTGCATCGTCGACGCTTGCCTGCGCGCAGGACTGGCCGACGCGGCCGGTGACCATGATCGTGCCTTACGCGGCGGGCGGGCCGGTCGACACGGTCGGCCGCATCATGGCGCAGGGGCTGACCGAAGTGCTTGGCCAGCAGGTGGTCGTGGAGAATGTCGGTGGCGCGGGCGGCATGACCGGCGCGAACCGCGTCGCGAAGGCCACGCCCGACGGCTATACGTTTCTGCTCGGCGGCACCGCCACGATGACGACGGTGCCGGCGCTCTACGGCACAAAGACGCCGTACAACCCGCTCACCGATTTCGAGCACGTCAACCAATTCGCCGACTCGGCGCGCCTCCTGGTGGCGCGCAAGGATTTTCCCGCGAGCTCGCTGAAGGAGTTCGTCACCTACGCCAAGGCCAATCACGACAAGATGCAATACGGCAGCTCCGGCACCGGCGCGGGGGCGCATATCTGCTCGCTGCTGCTCGACCTCGCGATGGGCGTGAAGGTCACGCATGTGCCTTATCGCGGCTCCGCACCGGCGATGCAGGATCTGCTGGCGGGCCGCATCGATTACATCTGCGAGCAGATCTCCACGGCGGTGCCGCAGATCAAGGGTGGGACCGTAAAGCCGATCGCACTGATGGGGTTGAGCCGCGCGGCCGTGCTGCCGGACGTGCCGTCGGCCGCCGAGGAGGGCTTCGACATCGACTGTGCGTCGCTCAGCGCTTTCGCGTTTCCCAAAGGCACGCCCGAGGCGATCGTGCGGCGGCTGGCGGATGCCACCAACAAGGCGGTGGAGACGGACGCGGTGCGCGAACGGATGGCGGCGGTCGGTGTCGTGATCGAGCCGCCGGAGCGGCGCACGATCGACCATTGGCGCAAGAACTTGCCACGTGAGGTCGAGCGGGCGGTGGCGGTGGTCAAGGCCGGCGGGCTGAGCGCGGAGTAAGCGTCTTAGCCCGGTCGTGCGAAGACCGGCGTGTAGTCCTTGCAGCCGGACAGGCTGGGAGGGAGCTTGGACTTGGCGTTGATGCTGTCCTTCGCGCGCGCCTCGAGGTCGCCAAGCAATTGCGTGGTCATCGCGAGGTTTTCCTTGGTGCCCGCCGTCAGCTTCTTCAGGTCTGCGACGGCGTTCACGACGTGGGTGACATTTTCCTCATACGCATAAGGCGCAACCGTGATTGCGACCTGTAGGAGGTTCACCCGGCCGTCGGCGTTCAGGTTGCGGTCGCGCAGATGGTCGAGGACCATGCACAGGTTGGTGTTGTCCGCCACGCTGGCGAGCACGTAAGTCGCGTTGATGCGCAGATTCCGGTTCGGGCTGCGCGACGCCCAGATCAGCGTCCGGATCGAGCGTTCGTCGTCCTGCTCGCGAAATGCCTGCACGGCTCCGGTCTGATTGAGGACGATCGACCGCAGCACGTCGGTCACGGGGATCAGGGAGGCCAGGTCGCTCTCGGACGGCGCGCTGTCGGGTTTGCCGCGATCGAGTGCGCGGAGTTCGGCAATCAGGTCGTCCAGCGACCGCTGCCAGTTTTCCAACAAAAAGCTTGCGGCAGGAACGCGGTCTGCCGCGACCGGCGACCGGAGCGTCTGGATCGCCGCCCTGATCCGTGAATCGCTGCTCGGCCCCGCCTTGCCTTGTGCGGCGGCGGGAGCGCACTGGATCGCGGCACACAGGATTGCGGCGGCGAGGGAGCCGCAAAGGCGGCCGAACGGGCTCGTGCTTTTTTCGGTGTGGGTCATTGCGGCTGAAGGCTGAATTGCAGGGTCTGGAGCTTTTTTTGATCTTCCGGGGAGATCGACGGCACGCCCTCTTTCCTCTCCGGCTCGATGCTTCGGTCCACCTGTGCGGCCACAAGGCTCGCCTGGATCGGGTATGGCTTGAGCCTGACCACTTCGTTGTTCAGCCCGTACTGCACTTTCACATCCTTCCAGCTAACCGTAATCGAGGGAATCGAAATCGTTTCCTGCTGGTCCCTGCGCGCAAGGTCGGGCTTCGGCCGGAGTACCACATTAACCTCGGACGGGTCGTTCAAGCTTAGAATTGGAACAAAGATCTGGATACTGGACTCGTTCTTCCAGAGCGGCAGCGGGCGCGAGCCCGGCAGGTGCGCCAGGACCTCGTAACGATCGAATTTCGTCGTCGCGGATGTCGTGTTGTCCGCGCCGAGAGAGAGTTCGATCACTCCGTAGTCGATCGTCCGCTTGAACACACCGACAAGGTCGTCCTTATAGCTGATGATGCCGAAGCCGAAGAATGCCGCGAGAACACCCGCTCCGCCCGCGATCGCGATATTGGCCTTGATCTGATCGTTGGTGGGAGCCTGCGCGGAGCCGGTGCCGGCGGCCTGCGTACCTGTTCCGTAGAGGACAATCGCCACGCCGAGAATGACCAGAATGAAGATCAGCGCCGAATGCGTGTCGTCTGCCTTGGAGAACGCGGCCCACAGAAACAGGCAGCCGAGGACGATGTAAAAATTCCCGCTGGAGAAGAACGGCAGGATCGCGCGGTAAATTCTGCGGATATTCTCCAACTGCCCGATGTGGCCGGCGAACATGATTGCCGCGCCAAACGCGATGGCGCCGCCGAGCAGCGCCAGGACAGCGAAAGGCGCCAGTTGCCAGAGCGAACTCGGGCTCCCGGCCAACCAATAGAACAGGATCGCCGCAAGAGAGAACGCAAGCCCGATCGCCGCCAGGCTAAGCATCTTGGCTGCATCGCTCATCCCACCCGCCCCCGTTACGCTCGACCATGGGGATAGTCGCGGGGAATTATGCCTGCCGGTGGTTGATCGTCAATGGTGCGCCTTCGCTCGATCTTGGCTGCCCTTCCGGAATCAGCCGATCTTGCGCATCCAACCTTCGCTGTCGGCGACATCGCCGCGCTGGATGCCGACGAGCTTGGCCTTCAGCGCGGCGGTGATCGGGCCGCCGGTGCCGTCGCCGATAACGATATCGCCGTTCGTACTCTTGATCTTGCCGATCGCCGAGACGACCGCGGCCGTACCGCAAGCGAAAACCTCGCGCAGCTTGCCGCTTGCCGCATCGGCGCGCCATTGCTCGATGCTGTAGCGCTCCTCGCGCACCGTGCGGCCTTCGCTGCGGGCAAGCGTGATGATCGAGTCCCGGGTGATGCCGGGCAGGATCGTGCCGCTCAGCGGTGGCGTCACCATCGAGCCGTCGTCGAAGACGAAGACGACGTTCATGCCGCCGAGCTCCTCGACCCAGCGATGCTCGGCGGCGTCGAGGAACACCACCTGATCGCAGCCGTGCTCGATCGCTTCGGACTGGGCGAGCAGGCTGGCAGCATAATTGCCGCCGCATTTCGCCGCGCCGGTGCCGCCTTCGGCCGCGCGTGTGTATCGGTCGCTCAGCCAAACGGTGACGGCCTTAGCCCCACCTTTGAAGTACGAGCCGACCGAGCTGGCGATCAGCATGAAGAGGCATTCGTGGGATGGGCGGACGCCGAGGAAGGCTTCCGTCGCGATCATGAAAGGCCGCAGGTAGAGGCTGCCTTCACCGCCGGGAATCCAGGCCCTGTCGATTTTCACGAGTTCCTCGATGGCCTGCATGAACAGAGCTTCCGGCAACTCCGGCAAGGCCATGCGCACCGCGGAGGCCCGGAAGCGCCGTGCATTCTGCTCGGCCCTGAACAACGCGATGCTGCCGTCGCCGAGCTTATAGGCCTTGAGGCCTTCGAAGATTTCCTGCCCGTAGTGCAGGACGGCGGCCGCAGGATCGAGCGAGATCGGCTCGCGGGCGCGCACCTGCGCATCGTGCCAGCCGCGGTCCTTGGTCCAGCGGATGGTCACCATATGATCGGTGAAGACCCGGCCGAAACCCGGATCCTTCAGCAGCTCTGCCCGCGCATCGGCACCGACGGGTTTGCTCGTCGGCTTGCGGGAAAACGCGGTGGTCTCGATCTTCTGATGGGCGTTCATCAGCTTGGTCCTGTTTCCCCGAAAGGCCGGTCGTTTTGCGTCGCCGGCTAAGTCTAGGGTAATGTTAGCCCGTTTCGCGCGACTGCGCTTTGCGGACAGGGGTTTGACCGTACCCGAGGGCTTCCGAGCACGATCCTTTCGTAAAAGCGTGCTCTGGAGTAACAATCAAACAGAAATATGTCAACATGGCTGACATAATTTTTTCTCCGGGCACGGCGGTGTCCAGCCCGCCCGCGTCTGGCGCGACGGCGGAGGCCGAGCCGATCTGGGATCTGATCGAGCTTTTGTTCTTTGCCTACAGGGACTTCGTGTCGGACCCCGACCACGTGCTGGAGAAATTCGGGTTCGGGCGGGCGCACCACCGGGTACTGCATTTCGTCAACCGCAACCCCGGCATGAAGGTCGCCGACCTGCTGGAAACCCTGCGCATCACCAAGCAGTCGCTCGGGCGCGTGCTCAAGCAACTCGTCGACGAGGGCTACGTGCTGCAGAAGGAAGGCCCGGACGATCGCCGTCATCGCCTCCTTTTCGTCACGCCGAAAGGCGAGCAACTCGCCATGAAGCTCGCCGGGCTACAGACCGAACGGATCACGCGCGCTCTTAGCGGGCTTGGCCCGAACGCACACGAGGCGGCGCGCGGGTTCCTCGCCGCGATGGTCGACGATGAAAGCCGCGAGGGCGTGCTGCGCTTCATTGCCCGGGCCGACCGCGCGCGCCGGCCGCGCTGAGCCGGCAAGGGGGGATGATGGTGGGACCCGCGGTCGCACTTCCCGACAATGCACCGCACCTGCTGGTGGTGGATGACGACCGGCGCATTCGCGATCTGTTGTCGCGATTCCTTTTCTCGGAAGGCTATCGCGTCACCACGGCGAACAACGCGGCGGAAGCGCGTACCAAGCTGGAAAGCCTGTCGTTCGATCTGCTGGTGCTCGACGTGATGATGCCGGGTGAGACCGGCTTCCAACTGGCGAAATCGCTGCGCGAATCCTCCGCCGTCCCGATCCTGATGCTGACCGCGAGGGCCGAGACCGAGAGCCGCATCACCGGCCTGGAACTCGGCGCCGACGACTATGTGCCGAAGCCGTTCGAGCCGCGCGAACTGTCGCTGCGCATCGCCAACATCCTCAAGCGCACGATCCCTGCGCCGGCGCCCGCGATCGAGTCCGCGCGCTTCGGCGATTTCGTATTTCATCTGGCGCGCGGCGAACTGCGCCGCGGCGAGGAAACGATCCATCTCACCGACCGCGAGCGCGACATGCTGCGCGTGCTCGCCGCCGTGCCGGGCGAGACCGTGCCGCGCATGGCGCTCGCCGGAAACGGCGGCGGCGTGAACGAGCGCGCGGTCGACGTGCAGGTGAACCGCCTGCGGCGCAAGATCGAGCGCGATCCCGCCAACCCGCTGTTCGTGCAGACCGTGCGCGGCATCGGCTACCGGCTGGTGGTCGCGCCATGACCACGCTCGACACCGGCCTTGCGAGGCTGCGCTCCGCGGCCGGGCTGGTGTCGGCGTCGTACGACTGGTTCACGCGCTGGCTCAAGGGCCTGATGCCGACCGGCCTTTATGGCCGCGCGCTGCTGATCATCATCACGCCGATGGTGGTGCTGCAGTCGGTGGTCGCGTTCGTGTTCATGGAGCGGCACTGGAATACGGTGACGCGAAGGCTTTCGGCGGCGGTGACGCAGGACATCTCGGCGTTGATCGACGTCTATCGTGCCTACCCGCAGGATGCCGAGCGCCTCACCATCCGCCGCATCGCGCTGGAGCGCCTGGGGCTGTCGGTCGATTTCCTGCCCGTATCCGAAATGCCGCCGCCCGGGCCGAAGCCGTTCTTCTCGCTGCTCGATCAGGCGCTCTCGCAGCAGATCAGCCAGCAAATCCGCCGCCCGTTCTGGATCGACACGGTGGGGCGCTCGAATCTGGTCGAAATCCGCATCAGGCTCGACGATACGGTCATGCGCGTGTTCGCGCAGCGCAGCGCCGCCTACGCGTCGAATTCGGAGATCTTCCTGTGGTGGATGATCGGCACCTCGCTGGTGCTGCTGTTCGTCGCGATCCTGTTTCTGCGCAACCAGATCAGGCCGATCCTGCGGCTCGCCGACGCGGCCGAAAGCTTCGGCAAGGGACGAGACGTGCCCGGCTTCAAGCCGCGCGGAGCGCGCGAGGTGCGCCGCGCCGCGCAGGCCTTCATCGAGATGAAGCGCCGCGTCGAGCGCACCATCGAGCAGCGCACCACCATGCTGGCCGGCGTGTCGCACGACCTGCGCACCATCCTCACGCGCTTCAAGCTGGAGCTTGCGCTGCTCGGCAGCGGACCGGAAATCGAGGCGCTGAAGAAGGACGTCGACGAGATGGGCCGCATGCTCGAGGCCTATCTCGCCTTCGCGCGCGGCGATCTCGGCGAGGTGCCGGCGCCGACCGATATGGGCGGCTTCCTCGACGAGCTGAAAGCGGATGCGGAACGCCACGGGCACAAGACCAATGTGGTGTTCTACGGTCACCCGATCGTCACGGTGCGGCCGGCCGCGTTCCGGCGCTGCCTCGCCAACCTGGTGTCGAACGCGGCGCGCTTCGCCAAGGAGATTTCCATCACCGGGCATCGCGATCATCGCTGGCTGACGGTGAATGTGGATGACGACGGGCCGGGCATTCCGGCCGAGATGCGCGAGGAAGTGTTCCGGCCGTTCCTGCGCCTCGACGATGCACGCAATCAGGACGTGGGCAACACCGGGCTCGGCCTCGCCATTGCGCGCGACATCGCGCGCTCGCACGGCGGCGACATCACGCTCGGCGACAGTCCGATGGGCGGCTTGCGGGCGACGGTGCGGGTGCCGGTTTAGGCTGCCGCGGGCTCCTCATCGGCGTCACGTCGGCGCCGCCGGCGGAAGAAACTCGGCGGACGGAAGCGGCACGCATCGTCGAGCATGCCGGACCAGCGTTGGCCGCGCGCCAGCGCGCGGTCGAGTGCCGCAAGTGTGCGGGCGAGGCCCTCGTCGTCGTCATCGACCCACGTGCGCAGCACCGAGCCGAACAGCATCGCGAGCCCCTGCGCGCGGATCACGCCGCGCGGGCCCGCGGCGTCGATGTCGGCGGCTGTCAGCATCCACGTCTGCGAGCGCACCGCGAGGCCGTTGAGCGCCAGGGCGAGACCCGGATTGCATTGCGCGGATTTCATCAGCGAGCGGATCGCCTCGCGATACGGCGCCATTACCTCGATGCGGCGCATCAGCACGTCGAACAGGCGCTCGCGCGGTGGCTCCTCGGCCATGTCGGCGCTCACGCCCGCCAGCACCTTGCGGTCGAGCTCCTTCATGTGTGCGGCGAGGATCGGCAGCGTCGCGCCGAACTCGGCGCGGCAGGCCGCGAGCGTCAAGCCGGCGCGTGCCGCGATATCGCCGAACCCGATCTGCTCGAAGCGCTTCTCGGCAAGCAATGCCATGAACGCGGCGATGATCTTGTCGCGGTCGGTGCCGCCCGGCGCGGGCAGGGCGGGCGCGCGCTTCGGCGCACTTTTGGCGGATCGTTGCGGCTTGCGGGCCATGGCGGCCTCCTGATCGTTGTTTTGTAGAATAGTCCCGCAAAGGCGACCGTTCCAAGGCGGTCAGCCGGCAAGTTCCTTGGAGCGCTTTGTCGCGGCGGCGACCGCCTTTTCCATGAGCGGATCGAGCCCGTCACCGGCCATCAGCACGGCGAGCGCAGCCTGTGTGGTTCCGCCCGGCGAGGTGACGTTCTGACGCAAGGTCACGGCATCGAGGGCTGAGCGGTGCAGCAGTTCGCCCGAGCCGGACACGGTGGCGCGCGCAAGCCGCGCCGCAAGGCCGGCGGGCAGCCCGGCGGCGGCGCCGGCGCGCGCGAGACTTTCGCAGAGCAGGAACACATAGGCCGGGCCCGAACCCGACACGGCGGTGACGGCGTCGAGCAGCGATTCATCCTCGACCCATTCGACCGCGCCGACAGCACCAAGCAGTTCGTTGGCGAGTGCGCGCTGATCCTGGGTAACCTTGGCGTTGGGCACCGCAGCCGTGATGCCGCGTCCGATCGCGGCGGGTGTATTCGACATCGCGCGCACGACCGCGCCCGGCAGAGCGCTCGCAAGGAAACCGAGCGTCTTGCCGGCCATGATCGAAACGACGAGCGTGGTTGCGTTGGCGAGCGGCTTGAGCGTCGGCACCACGGTTGCGGCATCTTGCGGCTTGATCGCGATGACGATGACGCTCGCGTCGCCGACCGACGCCGGATTGATCCGCACGCCGCGCGCCGCCAGCGCGCTGATCTCCGGCGCGGGCTTGGGCTCCAGAATTGCGATCTTGCTCGGATCGAGCCCGAGCGCGAGCCAGCCTTCCAGCATCGCGCCGCCCATCTTGCCGGCGCCGACGAGCACGAGCGTGCCGGAGAAGTTTTGCAGTGAAGACATGATCGCCTCGCCGTCATTCCGGGGCACGCCGAAGGCGTGAGCCCGGAATCCATAACCACGGCCATAGCAGATAAAGCTCCGGCAGAGCGATACGGCTTGTCTTGTGGTTATGGATTCCGGGGCTCGCCGCTGCGTGGCGCCCCGGGATGACAGGCTGCGCTCTACGCCTCGCCGGAGGTATCGAACATTGCGGCGTCGAGCGCCTCGCGGGCGGGCTTGCCGGCCCACACCACGAACTGGAACGCCTGGAAATAGCGCTCCGAAGTATCGAGCGCGGCATCGAGCAGCGCTTCGCACTGGCGGCCCGCAACCTCGACGCCGCCGTTGAGCAGGAGCGCATGGCGGAACATCACGATGCCGTCCTTCACCCACATGTCGAAGTGGCCGACCCAGAGTTGCTCATTGACCATCGCGATCAGCGCGAGCACTTCCGTGCGGCGCGGCTCGGGCACCTTGAGGTCGAACGCGCAGGCGAGATGCAGCGCCTCGATGTCGTCCATCCAGGTGAACGACACGTGATAGTCGGTCCAGCGTCCCTTGACCGAAATCGCGATCTCGTCGTCGCCCGCGCGGTCGAACGACCAGTCGTGCATCGAGGCGAGCCGCTCGACCACGTCGACCGGATTGCTCTCGCGCTCAATGCGCAATTCCATCAACGACATGCCGGCTCCAGAGGGCGCGACGATAAGATTCATGCGCTAAGCGACGCCACAAACCGGCATCACGGACTCGCTCTTTCCGTCGTTGGCGACAGTCCGAACCGAATCACCGGCAGATTCGAATATAACCGGTCGAGTCCACGCGTCCACGAATTGCGGCTGCTTCGTCCACAGCGCTTGATTCACAATCGAGTCATTTCGAGTCAAAAAGAGTCAGATCGAGTCAGAGTGAGTCAATTTGTCGCAAATCCATCCTGACGAATCAGTCAAACAGGCTTGACACCGACTCTTCGGTCGCGGTGCGGCCGATCGCTTCGCCGATCAGCGTCGCGATCGAGAGCACGCGGATGTTGCGCGCCACGCGCACGGCTTCGGTCGGCTGGATCGAGTCGGTGATGACCAGTTCCTTCAGCCGCGAAGCGGTGATGCGCGCGACCGCGCCGCCCGACAGAACGCCGTGGGTGATGTAGGCGTAGACATCCGTCGCGCCCTGTTCGAGCAAAGCGTCGGCGGCGTTCACCAGCGTGCCGCCGGAATCCACGATGTCGTCGACCAGGATGCAGGTCGTGCCGGACACCTCGCCGATCACGTTCATCACTTCGGATTCGCCGGCGCGCTCGCGCCGCTTGTCGATGATGGCGAGCGGTGCGTTGATGCGCTTGGCAAGCCCGCGTGCGCGCACCACACCGCCGACGTCGGGCGACACCACCGTCATGTTCGCGCCCTTGAAGCGGTCCTTGATGTCGCGCACCATCACGGGCGAGGCGAACAGGTTGTCGGTCGGGATATCGAAGAAGCCCTGGATCTGCCCGGCATGCAGGTCGACGGTGAGCACGCGATCCGCGCCCGAGTTCGTGATCAGGTTCGCAACCAGCTTCGCCGAAATCGGCGTGCGCCCAGAGGCGCGGCGGTCCTGGCGCGCATAGCCGAAATACGGAATGACCGCCGTGATGCGGCGCGCCGACGAACGGCGCAGCGCATCCATGATGATCAGCAGTTCCATCAGGTGGTCGTTCGCCGGGAACGAGGTCGATTGCAGTACGAACACGTCCGCGCCGCGCACGTTCTCCTTGATCTCGACGAAGATCTCCATGTCGGCGAAGCGGCGCACCTCCGCCCTGGTCAGCGAGGTCTGCAGGTAGGCACCGACGGCTTCGGACAGCGCGCGATTCGAGTTGCCGGCGACGAGCTTGATCGCTCCGTTCTTCGCCGCCATTGCCACGGTCTCCGCTGCGCGCGGCAGGGTGATAACAAGCCGTTTGCGGTGCGGCAATACGCCCCGGCGGGGTTGTCCCGAAGGTTTTTCAGGCGGTTAACGGGAATTGCGCAACCGCGTGTCAGCGGGCGGCGGACATGGCGAGCCGTTCGGCGGCGCTGGGCGCGGCGGCGGAACGCGGGCGTCGCTGGCGCGGGCGGGTCGAGGTTTCCGGCTCGGGCGAGGCCGCGATCGCCGTCGTGGCTTCGGGCTCGAGCGGTCCGCCCGGATTACCGAGATAGACCGCGAGCCGGTCCATGCTGGCGCGCGCGATCCGGCGCAGCATTGTGTCGTCCGCGGCGCTCCACGGGTCGCTGCCGGCGCGGCCTCCGGCTTCCTCGCCGGTGATGCGCAAGGCACGCAGTCTGTCGTCGTCGTAGACGTCCCAGACCCAGGAGATGTGTGTGCGTCCCCGGATGACCTGCGCGGCGAGATAGCCGCGCACGCGATAGTTCGCGGCGCCCTCGCGCGACGCAATCGCGAGATTGCGCGCCTGCGCCTCGGCGGAGACGGTGTCGACCAGCCGGTTGAAGATGCCGACCGGCGGGCCGTCGATCGACTCGAACGCGATGGTCGGGCCGGTGGATGCCGTTGCGGTTGTGAGGGCGGCGTTCGATGTGTTGGACGTGGTGCAGCCCGAGGCAAACGCCGCCAGCAGCGCCGCGACGGCGCACGCAACGCTGCGCGCACATGTGCGCTTTGGCTCCCGCTCCACCACACACCACCCCTGCGGTCCGGCGCGGACGGTCTTGCCGTCAAAGGTCCCGGGCTTTGCCCGGCGTCGCCAGCCAACAGGCAAATGGGTAGCGCCAAACGCCGTGGCGGTCCAGCGTGTCAGGTCACCAGCGCAATCGCATTGACGTGACGTCCGTAGTCCGGCTCGGCCCGATGGGTGGTACGGCGGTAGCTGAAGAAGCGTGCCGGGTCCGCGTAAGTGCAGAGACCGAGGTCCTCGATGCTTTTGATTTCAGCGCGTTCCAGCCGCGACCTGATGTAGCCGGGCAGATCGAACATCGCGTGGCCCGGCCGCGCGGCCGGCACGAAGAAGCGAGCGTTGGCGGCGTCGGCCGCCATGAAGCGCTCGACGAATTCGGTGCCGACCTCGTAGTTCGGCTGGCGGATCATCGGCCCGAGCGCCGCACCGATGCGGCTCTTTTGCGCGCCGAGTTTCTCCATGGCGGCGACGGTCGCCTCAAGCACGCCGGTCAGCGCTCCTTTCCAGCCGGCATGCGTGGCACCGACCACGCCGGCTTGCGCATCCGCGAACAGGATCGGGCCGCAGTCGGCTGTGGACACGCCGATCGCGAGCTTGGGCACGCGCGTCACGATTGCGTCGGCGCGCGGAGAATTGTCGCGCGTCCATGGCTCGGCGGCGACGATCACGTTGGGCGAATGGATTTGATAACAGGTGACGAAATGCGTCGGCGCGACGCCGAGCGCGGAGGCCATCCGGGCGCGGTTCTCGCGCACTTTCTCGGGCGCGTCGCGCGAGCCGATGCCGCCGTTGAGACTCGCGTAGATGCCGTCCGATACGCCGCCCTCGCGGGTGAAGAACGCGTGACGGATGTTTGGGAAGGAGGAGAGGGACGGGGCCTGGATCATGCTCAGTGTCATTCCGGGGCGGCGCGCAGCGCCGAGCCCGGAATCCATAACCACGAAACGCGCAAGAGTCGCTCCGCCTGTGGTTATGGATTCCGGCCCTCGCCATAGCGCGTCGCCAGACGCGCGTAAACGCGCTTATGGCTCGGCCGGAATGACGGGTCAGAGACTACAAGTCAAACCCCGGCAGCGGCCCGAGCTTCGGATCGGCAATGGCCAGCACCTTGAACAGATCGCCCATCTGGTCCGGCGCGGTGAGGCGCGCAAGCGCGGCGTCGATATCGGCGGCTTGCTGCGACGTCGCGTTGGCTTTGAGCCGCGCGGCACGTTGTTCGATCCCAAGGCGGCGCAGGAATTCGCCTTGCGCGACCGGTCCCTGTGTGGCGGCGCCTTGGCGCTGCGCCCACGTCGCGACGGCCGCGAAATCGACCTGCGCGGTCAGGTCGGCTTCGCCCGGATTTTCCAGCGGGTCGGCAAATTTGTGGCCGCACACGGCCTGCAACGTGTCGCCGAAGGCGCTTTCGGCGTGGCCGTAGTCGATGACGAGCGCGGCGCCGCCCTGACGCGCGATGCGCTGCGCCAGCGACGAGACCGGCTGGTCGTCGCGCCGTTCGAGAATTGTGCCCGGCGTCGTCGCGTCGGCGGCATGGCCGAGCATCGGGTCGGGCGCGGCCATGAAACTGAGCTTGTCGTCCGCGATGCCGACCATGCGGACGTGCCAGCCGTCATGGTCCTTGACGAACTGGCTGATCGGCAGCGCATCGACAAACTCGTTGGCGATCGCGAGCGCCGGTCCGTCCGCGATCTCCTCAATGCCGTGATGCCATTCGATCGGGACGCCGGCGCGGGCGAGTGCCTTCTCCTGCAGGGCGCGCAACACCGGGCTGATCTCGACCAGATGAACCGCAACGGCCGCGTGAAATTCCGGCAGCGCGCGGGCGGCGCGCAGCGCATCCGCCATCAGGGTGCCGCGGCCCGGTCCGAGCTCGATCAGACGAACGCCCTCGGGTGAGCCCATCTGCCGCCACACCGCGGCGATCCATGCGCCGAGTAGCTCGCCGAACATCTGGCTCACTTCCGGCGCGGTGACGAAATCGCCAGCCGCGCCGAACGGATCGCGGGTCACGTAATAGCCGTGCTGCGGATGCGCGAGGCAAAGCTGCATGTAGTCCGAAACCGTCATCGGCCCTTCGGTCTCGATGATAGTTCGGATGTCCCGCTCGAGCGGAGTCATCACACGGCGTGCGCCGCGTTCAGCGGCGGGCGGCGCAATGCGATGACGATCAGCACGATGCCGAACAGCAGCAGCGGGACCGACAGCACCATGCCCATGGTGAGCCCGCCCCACAGGAAACCGAGCTGCGGGTCCGGTTCGCGGAATAATTCCGCAAACGAGCGCGTCAGCGCATAGCCGACCGCGAAGGCACCGATGATCAGGCCCGGGCGCTTCAGTGCGCCGCCGCGCACCAGCAGGCCAAGCACGATCAACAGCAGCAGACCTTCCAGCGCGGCCTCATACAGCTGGCTCGGATGGCGCGGCACCGGCCCGCCGGTCGGAAACACCATCGCCCAGGGCACGTCGGCAGGTCGGCCCCATAGCTCACCATTGATGAAATTGGCGAGCCGCCCGAGGAACAACCCGATCGGCCCGACCGCGCAGGTGACGTCGCCGAGCGAGAGCACCGGAATGGCCCGGCTTTTCGCGAACAGCACCACGGCCACGACGCAGCCGGTGAAGCCGCCGTGGAACGACATGCCGCCTTTCCAGAGCTGCAAGGCTTCGAGCGGATGCTCGGCGAAATAGGCGGGATTGTAGAACAGCACGTAGCCGAGGCGGCCGCCGAGGATGACGCCGAGCGTCACCCACATGATGAAGTCGTCGAAGTCCGCGACCGTCATCGGCGCCGGCCCGCCCCAGAGCTTCTGGTTGCGGATGATCGCGCGCGCGTAGAGCCAGCCGAGCAGAATGCCGACGATATAGGCGAGCGCATACCAGCGGATCGCGAACGGCCCGAGCTGGATCAGCACCGGATCGAGATTGGGGAAGGGCAGGGCAAGCAGCATGTCGATGTCCCGGGGACATGCGTCATGCCGCTGTGGCGGAGGTCAAGTCAAGTTTGGCGCACGCGGCGCGCCCACAGGCGCCGCCAGGGAAAGGGGGCAAACAGCAGCGCGAGCATGAACAACCCCAAGCCCGCGATCCATCGAACGCGCTCCCGCGCCCGCGCGCGCACTTCGCCCATCACGAATTGCTCGCCCTTGCGCATTTCGCCGTATGACTTGAGGAAAGAGGAGATGCGCGCCACGCCGTAATCGTCGAGCGCCTCGCCTTCCGTGCGGTTGCGTTTTTCCCGGTCGTTGAGCTCTTCGGCCTCGGCGCGGTAGCGCTCCGCATAGGCGCCGGCATCCGCGAAGATCCCCTGTTCGGTCCGCGAGAAATAGAGCGCGCGCAGCGAGGGAACGAGATATTCGGCGAAATCCATGAGGGGCTGGTCCGCGCGCGGCGCGGCTGCGAGCTGCAACGCGGAAGCGGCGAGAATTGCTGCCACACACCAGCGCACGGCGGCGATCGCCGCATGCATAGTGGCGCGACGATCCCAGTGCAGAAACGGATAGAGCAGCCCCGCGAGCGCGAGCGACGCGCCGAAGGCGCAGACCATGGCGGCGCCGGTCGGCAGGTCGAACGCAAACGACGCGGCGAGCCCCGCGGCGCTGGTCACGATGCCGGCCGTCCAGCCGATCGCGAGCTGTCGCGCGAGCGAGGACGCAAACATCACGCCGATGGCGGCGGGGATGATGAGAAACGAAAACACCAGCAACACGCCGGCGATCGCGACCGAACTCGTCACCACCACGCCGAAGCTCGCGTAGAACACGAACTCCCAGATGAGCGCCCCGGCGCCGGTCAGCCGGTCGCGCAGCAGCCAGTGCAGCAGCCCGATCGCCGCATAGAGCGGGACGATGGCCGCCACGTCGTTGAGGCCGCTGGTGAGGATGTTGCCGGTCAGGATCTGCTTGAGATGCTCGGCGCCTTGCGGCGCGCGGTCGATCAGCAGGATGGCCGCGGCCGCTGCCACGACGTAGATGACGCCGATCAGTGCCTCCTGCGGCACGCGCGTTCCCCACGCGCGCGTGAAGGCGAGCAGCACGGCGGCGAGCAGGGTGAACGCGAGCGAATAGCCGTAGGTCGCGAAGCTCTGCGCCGGATGGCCGAGCATGAAGGCGACGGTCGCGCCGAGCGCCGCGATCTGCGCCAGTGCCAGATCGACGAAGATGACGTTGCGCGCCAGCACCTGGATGCCGAAATAGGCGTGGATGCCGACGAGGCACACCGCCACGAGGAACGGCGGCCAGAGAAAGACGAGCGCGTCGCTCATGGGGCGGCCGCTGTCAGCGCCGCGACATTGGCGTCGAACAGCGCGATGTAGTCATCGGCCTGCGGCAGCGCGCCGACCGAGGCCGCCAATGTCACCACTTTCGCTCCAGCCTTGGCCGCCACAAACTCGACATCGCGCTTGGGCTCATGCGGCTCGCGCACGACGATGCGGATGCCGCGAGCGCGCATGGTGCGCACGATGCCGGCAAGATGCGAAGGGCTCGGCGGCACGCCGGGCTTCACCTCGATGAAAGCCACGAAGTCGAGCCGGAAGCGGCGCGCGAAGTACGGCCAGCTGTTGTGATAGGCCACCATCGGCATGGCCTTGAGCGGCGCCAGTTTCGTTTCCCACTCGGCGAGCTTCGACTGCAGCCTGGCAACAAACGCCGCGCGGTTCGCCTCGTAGCGTGCTGCGTTCTTCGGATCGAGCCGCGACAGCGTTTCGAGAATGGTGCCGGTGATGACCTCGGCGTTCTTTGGATCGAGCCAGTAATGCGGATTGCCGCTGCCATGCGCGTGACCGTCGCCCGGCCCGACGCTCATGCCGCGCAGCTCCAGCACCGTGATGCCGAACGAGGCGTCGACATAGGCGGGTCCGCCGCGCCTGATCGCCATATTGCCGGCTTGTAGCAGCAGGCGATCGGCCCACAGGTCGTAGTCGAGCCCGACGCGCACGAGCATGCGCGCATTCCTCAGGCGCAGCAGGTCCTGCGGCTTCGGCTGATACTCCTCGGCGTCCATGTTCGGCGGAACAAGACTGACCACCGCGAGCCGGTCGCCGCCCACCGCCTCGGTCAGGCTGCGCAGATCGGTCGTCGTGGTCACGACCTGGAGACGCTCCTGCGCGAGCGCAGGCGACGCCAGTGCGAGCGCGCCTGCGAGAAACGCGAAACGCAAGTTCGTTAGCGCTTGGCGACCCAGATGCTCTTCGGCATCAGGCAATGGACGTTCTTCTCGGTGTCCGAAATGGCGCCGACGCGGCAGTCCATCGCGACGCTCGCCAGCCCATAGGCGTCGAGCCGGGCGATCTTCTTCTCCGCCTCAAGCCACTTGATCATGCCCATCGAGGCGTCGTTCATCGCCTTGTTCAGGTCGGCATCCTTCACGTGCGAGACGTAGTATTTCGCCGTCTCCTTGGTCGGCCGCTCCATGTCTTCCTTGTCGCGCGCATTCTTCGGATTGAGGCAGTGAATGCCTTTCTTGACGTTCACGACCTGCGAGACGCGGCAATCGGAAATCCCCGCCATCAGCTTCTCGGCCTGATCGGCCGGTACGTTGCGCTGCTCGGAGAGGAGCTTGACGGTTTGCGCCTTGGCCTGTGCCCAGGCCTTGTTGAGGTCCTGGTCGAAGCCCATCGTGATCCAGGATTTCGGCGTCTCGATGCGCGGGAAGTCGAGCGGCTTGCCCTTGATGACCTCGACGGTGAGGTTGAGCTCCTTGTAGGCGGTCTCGATGGCGGTCAGGTTCACTTCGCCATTGCCCTGTCCGGCGTGCGAGTCGCCGGTCCACAGCAGTGCGCCCGGCACATGCACCGGCACATAGAGCGAGGTGCCGGCGACGAAATCGCGGATATCCATGTTGCCCGCGAACTCGCCCGGCGGCACGCTCGAGTAGCGGCCCGGCTCCTTGCGGGCGACGGCGAGCGTGCCGGGGAACGGTTTGAGCGGCAGCACGATGCCGGGCAGAAACTCGGTCTGCATCTTGTCGAGATCGAGGTAGAGATATTTCACTTGGCCATCCTGATAGACGGTCGGGAACTGGCCGAACATTCCCGGCACGTTGAAGTTCGTCGCATAGGCGCGCGGGACGATCTTGTTCAGCGTCACTTTCAGCACGTCGCCGGGTTGGGCTTCCTCGATATAGATCGGGCCGGTCAGCGTGTGCGGCCCGCGGCCGGGAAAATCGGTACGCAGCTTCTTGATCTGC
Source organism: Hyphomicrobiales bacterium (assembly GCA_034669145.1). Classification (GTDB taxonomy): domain Bacteria; phylum Pseudomonadota; class Alphaproteobacteria; order Rhizobiales; family Xanthobacteraceae; genus PALSA-894. The sequence goes on along the minus strand of JAXDNY010000182.1, from coordinate 88,691 downwards.
TCGATGGTCGTGCCCGGCACCACCTGGTTGTGGCTGTGCATCATGGTTTCCAGCGCGACGGTGTCGCCGGACTTGACGCGCAGCACGGGAGGCTGCGCGTTGTCGAACCAGCCCCACTGGGTGGTCTCGAGCGTGGCGGGCAGCAGATGAATCGTCTTGCCGTTCGGTAGGCCGACGGAGCGCAGCTTGGAATCGGCGGGACCAACGGCTGGATAGCCGGGAGTGGTGATCGTCGCGGTCGGTGGATAGGGCGACGCGGCCGGAGCGGCGGGAGCCGGCGCCGGCGTGGTTTGCGCGAAGGCCGCACCGACCACCAACGCTCCGCTCACGCCAAGCGCAAAACGCGCGCGCAATGTTGCTGACGCCATGATGTCCTCCCCGGGATCGGCCGATCTGTTCTCAGATGCCGTTGCGCGAAGGGTAGGCCAACTTGGCTCGGTGGGGCAATGCGCAACACCGTTACACCGCCCGAAGAAAGGTCTCGTTGGCGGCAACCGGAGGCGTTTGCCCGAGTTCGACACCGTGATGTGGGCACACGGATGCCGGCGATTAGGCGAGCGCGTAGCAGCGGATTTCGAACGGCCCGAGCTGGATCAGGACGGCATCGCGATTGGGGAAGGGGAGGGCGAGGGGGCATGTCGGTTCCGGCCACAGGCTGTAGCTCGCGCAAGGTGCCTCTGCACCCCTGAATGCAAGCGATAAGAAGCCGGTCATCCGCAGGCGACGCGAGTGGAGTATAACTCAGTAGTCAACGATCCGATCTTACGGAGCGTTGGTCACCTTGAAATCGCGAAACTCAACAGTGTTTGCATTCTTGCCGAATGAACCGCCCCGGACGCCGAACTGGACGTTCTTGTCTGGAGCTGGCGCGCGGTATCGGGCGACTTGCATGTCATTCACGAACAGCGTGACGGTCTGGCCGTTCGCGCGAAGTCGCAGTCGGTTGTCTTGGCCAAGGCCGGGTTTGAAGGCGGGCGTCGTTGCCGTCTGTGTAATCGATTGCCATGCCCGATCAGCCCAGCGGGAAACCCAGAATGTCCCGTTGCCACGGACTTGGAAAAGGCTGTTTTCCGCGTACCCATCGGCCCAGAAGACGATCCCTGCCGAAACATCCGCGAGGTCATCGGTCTCGACAAAGCGGACCGTGACGCAAATGTCGATGCTCGTAGGCAGCCGGAAGGCCATGTTGATGATGGACAGGCCCTTTTCGGCCGGCGGCCGCAACATCATGCGGCCCTGCCCGACCGCCACCGCGCCGGTATCGAGTTCGCCCGGAGTAATCGCCCAGGCAGCATCGCGCTCCTGAAAGTCGTCCTCAAACAGGACCTTGTCGCCTTTGCAGGCGGCCGCCAGCCCATTGAGGAGGGCTGCGAAGATCAATGCCAGGAAGATCGGCGCGCCGTGGCGCATGGACCTGTCTCCAAAGTCAGGGATTCCATTGAGACATGGATCGACACTATACCGACGCACTGCTAGTATCGTCTAGTTTGTCACACCGGGGGTTGAAATGCGATCCGCATCGGCACTCGCAGTCCTCGCTCTTTGTTCGATTCTTTCACCGGCGCACGCGCAACAATCCGAAAACGGGGGCTGGATCGGAAGCGGGGTCACGGGTTTCCAGGAGCCGGTCCGGCCCCAGACGCCCTCGCTTTCGGCAGCCAACAACAGCAATCCGGTTTACGCGCCAGGGCTCACCGCGCAGCAATTGCTCGACCGTGCGATGCCGTATCTTGACGCGTCGGATGCCGTGTATGGGCTGAAGCCGCTGAACGGCGTGAAGCCACAGGACTGGCAGAGCTTCTTCCCGGGCGGGCTCGCCAAGTTGTCGCCCGAAATGCGCAAGCTGATCGACGCGAGCGGCTTCCACGCGGGAGTCTACTTCGTCGGACAGCAGCCGGTGCTCGCCTTCGCCGGCACCGATCTCGGCACCTCCCCGATGAAAGATTTGCGAACCAATCTGGAGAACCTCATTCAAGGAGGACGAGCGGACGCTCGGGCTCTTTATCAATTCCTGAGGCTGGGCGACGTCGATGCGACGAAGTATCAGTCTATCCAGAATCAACTCGCGCTGGCTGTCGCGACAGCCGTGAAGGAGCGCTATCCGAACGTGATCCTCACCGGCCATTCGCTCGGAGGCGAACAGGCCGCGCACGCGGGCGCCGCCATCAAGAGTCCGGCGGTCACGTTCAATGCATCGGGCGCGCATTTCTCTTCGGGTCAGAACGCCGATCCGAAATACGTTCTGAATTTCGTCATCAAGGAACAGATTGCCGAGCGCAGCGGAAAGCCGACCGGCAACACGATCAGCTTCGATCCGCAACTAACGAACTCGCCGTTCAAGAACGCCGCGGGCCCCGGGATTGTCGGCGGAGCAGGCCGGAACACGGTGGCGGTGGCCAAGGAAGTTCATCTTCACTTCCTCCAGCGGTTTCGCGAGATCAATGCGAACCTGAAGAACGACCCGGGCTCCGGCTTCACGTCGCTGCGCACAGGCAACGACGGATACGCCGACTACCTTGTCGGCAAGAACGCGCCGGTCGTGACACCGACACTGCAGCAGGCGCTGAGACAGCAGCCAGTGGTACCGCAGCCTCAGATCATTGCCCCCGCGCCCGATGCTGTACCCGCCGCACCTTCGAAGGTCGCTGTCCCGGCGGCCACCGCAACTCCGGCCGTGCCGAAACCGCAAGTCTCGGCCGCCGGCCCCATCGCTCCCGCGCAGACGATAGCGGCTGCGTCAAAAGCGGCTGCCGCGTCGGCCCCCAAGCCGAACGCAGCGCCTGTGGTTGCGCAGCCGACGCTGAACGCGAAAACGGCCGCTCCCAACAACATCGCCACGATGGCGATGCCACCCGCCCCGCAGACTGAAGTGCGCGCGCCGCTGCAAATGCCGGCGCCGACACATGCGGGCATCACGGGCTTCGACATCCAGACGCGGCCGGTCTCGGCGGTTTATCGTCCAGGCGGAATTTCCCTCAGCAAGGCGGCGGCCGAGCGCATGGCGCTCAATGTCGATCTCGAGGGACTGCATTACAGCAACGGCCAAATCATCTTGTCGGGCCGTCCGAATGCCGGCAACTCCATCGATGCGGCGCTGTTTCTGACGGCGGTCCGTACGGCCTGCGAAGCCACTGATCCTTTTTTCAGCCTCGATCCGGACAATGGCAGCGCCTGGCTTGAGCAGGGCAGGGCCTCGGTCAAATCCATGTGGGACAGGTTGCGCGGAGACTTCACGTGGACACCGAACGTTCCGGCAAATCGAGGCCGCAACGCAACCATTCCCGACGGCCTGACGATGCGGACGATCTCAGTACGGCGCGACATGGCCCGCGCCTGGGCGCAAGCGGAGCGCGGTTATCCGGATCTCAAAACCCGGCTGGTGTTCAGGCCCGAATGGTTGCGTGAGACCCGTTTCGGGAAGATCCTGTACAAGGCCGATGTGCTGCTCAAGGAATTGACCAGCGGCGTGTCGATCGTTGATCCGGCTACTCCGCTGCGGGCCACGAAGGTTGGCGGATATGTCGCGCCGCATATGCGCGGCGTCGTCGGAGGGGTCTTCGATTCCGGCCGCGACGGCGAGTTCAAGGGGCACCGGCTCTGGTTCGATCTGATGCCGCAAGGTCCCGCGCGCGCGGACAGCGCACCGGCTCCGATGCCGGTTCTCGATGCATCGCGGAATCCTGTGTTGTATTCGCAACTGTTGCGCAAGGGATACATTGGCACGAGTGCCGCGACGCCGATCAAGGCCGCAATCTTTCACGACGACAGCACGATCGACCTGACGCAGGTTTATCCGAAGATGTTCGTGCGACGGCACGACCATGCGACGGGCCGCGACATCACCGGCACCGATGCGTACCTCTCTCTCCTGTCGTCCGATGTCAACGCACGCACGGATCGATATGCGGCGGCATACAAGGAATTGCGTGAGCTCACCGAAATATTCCGAGCCTATGTGGCTAGCGTGAAGGTCGTTCGGCAGGATACCGAGATTTGCGGGTCGGTGCGGACCATGCCACTGTTTGACGCTGAGAAGACGTTGACGCCGCTGCCCTTGTTCCATCCGAGCGAACTCTTCATCAATGTCGTCCGGTATGTCTCGCGGCAGGGTAACAAGCGAATGCTCTCGCTCAACTCAGGGACATCGGTCAGTGGCGGCATCGCTCTTCGTGGTAGGGAATTCTACGACGCGAGCGCGATTACTATGGAAACCAAGGTGATCGCCGACCTCAAGCGTGAACTCGGTGCTCCTATCGCGCCGACTACCGTGCCGCAACCGGTATGGAAGGGTGAATCCGGCCGACAGTACATTGCGTTGAACGTGTTCGAGCACACGCCCGCAGCGACCATGGGGCAGTCGCGTTAGCTCTTGCCGAGTGCGATATTGATCTCCATTGTCTTGCGAGGTGCCAACGCGCGGAACGTCCATGACCCAGACCAGCAACCGCTTCTTCGACGAGGTCGCGCGGCTGATGAACGATGCGGCGGGCGTGGCCACGGGCGTGCGGCGCGAGTTCGACACCGTAATGCGGACGCAGGCCGAGCGTATCTTGCGCGAGCTCGACGTGGTGCAGCGCGAGGACTTCGAGGCCGTGAAGGACATGGCCCGGCTCGCGCGCGAGGAGAATGAGGCGCTCAAGGCACGGATCGCCGCGCTGGAGGCCAAGCTCGGCAGTGGGAGCCCGGCGGCCGCGAAGGGTGACGGCAACGAAGGCGCCCACGGGTAAGGCCTGGCGGCTGTTTCCTTGTTTTTCCAAAGCTGAGCGGCTATAAGCCCGCTCGCCTGCGGCTCCGACACCCCTGGAGGCACGCTGCGGCGAATTCGTCAACAAAATCAACGAGGATACCGACAATGGCGACCGTCAATGAACTGAGCGCGACGGCGCGTCCGAAGGCCGGCAAGGGGGCCGCCCGGGCAGTGCGTCGCGAGGGCCGCGTGCCCGGCGTGATCTACGGCGACAAGAAAGAGCCGCTCGGCATCTCGCTCGACTTCAAGGAACTGAGGCAGAAGATCTATGCGGGCCACTTCCTCACCACCGTCTGCAATCTCGACGTGGACGGCACGAAGCACCGCGTGATCCCGCGCGACTTCCAGCTCGATCCCGTGATGGACAATCCGCTGCATGTGGATTTCCTGCGCCTCGGCGAAGGCGCGATGGTGCGCGTGCGCGTGCCGATCCGCGTGATGAACGCCGATCAGGCGCCGGGCATCAAGCGCGGCGGCACGGTCAACATCGTCACCCACACGATCGCCGTGCAGGTGCGGGCGGATGAGATCCCGCAAGCGTTCGAGGTCGATATCTCGGGCCTGGAGATCAACTATTCGCGCCATTTGAGCGACATCACGCTGCCGCCGGACGTGCGGGTGCTGGAGCATGGCGACATCACGCTGGTCACCATCGTGCCGCCGTCGGGCTACGCCGAAGAAATGAAGGCCGCCGCCGAAGCAGCAGCCGCAGCGGCAGCCGCCGCAGCAGCAGCAGCGGAAGCTCCGGCAGCTCCGACCGGTGCGCCTGGTGCGACGCCCGCCGCGGCCGCACCTGCCGCCGCTGCTGCGACGCCCGAGAAGAAGTAGGCGCTCCCCGCTCTTCCGATCCCGGCCTGTGCCGGGATCGGACCTCCGCCTGGTGGCCTGATCCATGCTGCTGTTTGTCGGGCTCGGCAATCCGGGCGCCAAGCACGCGGGCAACCGCCACAACATCGGATTCATGGTGGTGGATGCGATCGCCAAGCGCCACGGCTTTGCGCCATGGCGGCGGCGCTTCCAGGGCGTGGCAACGGAAGTCACGCTCGGGCGCGAAAAGGTGCTGCTGCTGCTACCCGGCACTTACATGAACGAGTCGGGGCGCGCGGTCGCCGAGGCCATGCATTTCTACAAGATGGGCTTGAGCGACATCGCGGTGTTCCACGACGAGATCGAGCTGCCGCCCGCCAAGGTGCGCGTCAAAGTCGGCGGCGGCATCGCGGGACATAACGGGCTGCGCTCGGTCAGCGCGCATGTCGGCAACGATTACAAGCGCGTGCGCATCGGCGTCGGTCATCCGGGCGTGAAGGAGCTGGTGCATCCGCATGTGCTCGGCGACTTTGCCAAGGACGAGCGGCCGTGGGTCGCGGCGCTCACCGACGTGATCGCCGACAATGCCGAGCTGCTGGCGCAGGCCAAGGACGCGAGCTTCCAGAACAAGGTGCATCTCGCGATGGATGCCAAGGGCTTCGGCCCGCCGAAGGAACCTGAGGAAAAATAATGGGCTTCAAGTGCGGCATCGTCGGGCTGCCGAATGTCGGCAAGTCGACGCTCTTCAATGCGCTGACCGAGACGGCGGCCGCGCAGGCGGCGAACTATCCCTTCTGCACCATCGAGCCGAATGTCGGCGAGGTCGCGGTGCCGGATCCGCGGCTCGACGTGCTGGCGAAGCTCGCGAAGTCGGCCGAGATCATCCCGACGCGCCTGACGTTCGTGGACATCGCAGGGCTGGTGAAAGGCGCCTCGAAGGGGGAGGGGCTCGGCAACCAGTTCCTCGGCAACATCCGCGAGGTTGACGCGATCGCGCACGTGGTGCGCTGCTTCGATGATGGCGATGTGACACACGTGGCGAACAAGATCGATCCGGTCGCCGACATCGAGACGATCGAGACCGAACTGATGCTCGCCGATCTCGAAAGCCTGGAGCGGCGCATCATCTCGCTTGAGAAGCTGGTGCGCGGCCAGGACAAGGAGGCGAAGGAAACGCTCGATCTCGTCAACCGCGCGCTCGCGCTGTTGCGCGACGGCAAGCCGGCCCGCCTGGTCGAACGCAAGCCCGAGGAGGAGAAGCTGTTTCATTCGCTCGGGCTGCTCACCTCGATGCCCGTGCTGTACGTGTGCAACGTCGACGAGGCGTCGGCCGCGACCGGCAACGACTATTCGCGCGCGGTGGAAAAGCGCGCGGCGGAAGAAGGCGCGGCCTCCGTCGTCATCTCGGCGAAGATCGAGGCCGAGATCGCGGTGCTGCCGCGCGAGGAGCGCGAGATGTTTCTCACCGAGATCGGCCTGAAGGAGCCCGGCCTCGATCGCCTGATCCGCGTCGGCTACGGGCTGCTGCACCTCGTGACGTTCTTCACCGCGGGTCCGAAGGAGGCGCGCGCCTGGACCGTGACCAAGGGCTCGCGCGCGCCGCAAGCCGCGGGCGCGATCCACACGGACTTCGAGCGTGGCTTCATCCGCGCCGAGACGATCGCGTTCGAGGACTACGTCAAGGGCGGCGGCGAAGCGGGCGCGCGCGACATCGGCAAGCTGCGGCTGGAAGGCAAGGAGTACGAGGTCGCCGACGGCGACGTGATGCATTTTAGGTTTGCGACGTAGGCTATCGAAAACGTAGCCTATTAAAACATTTCTTCGACTTTGTTTGTTTCTGCGATGACTCGAACGCCCCGCATCCAGTCAGGCACTTTTCCGAGGTCTAATTCTTGGCTTTGAATGGGCGTGATGACCTCGGGAACAATTCCACTTGGCTTATCTGCGACAAATGTCAGATCCTGAATCCCATCTGTGGGGGGCATGACGTAGACGACCACATCCAATCGCCCGTTCTTCCATCCTCCGGTTCGAACTGTGCCTGATGCCTTGACTTGCACGACAGGCGGTTTGGATTTGCTGATGCGAAGGTCCACTGAAGTCACCTCGTATACCTTTTCGGTGCTCATTACAGCCTCCACTTGTTAAACTGGTGATGTCATAACTCATAATTTACAACCAAAGTCAACTTAGCAATCCGATGACACGCTTCCGGTTTGCCACGCAGGGAGGCGCTTCTTGAGCGTCATTCGCGATCCAGAACTGGAGCGGCTGCTCGCAACCTTGCACGCCAGAAGCGACGCGCAGGTGGAGGAGTTGGAAAGCTTCCAGGCCCAGCGCGCCAAGGGCGCCGACCGCTCCGACGAGCAGGCGATCAAGACCTTTCGCAGCGACAAGCTGGTCGCGCTCGATCGCGGCAAGGCGGAATTCTGCTATCAGCTCTGCCGCGCGAACGATGCCCGCCGGGTCGTCGAGGTCGGCACGTCGTATGGAGTTTCAACGCTCTATCTGGCCGCTGCCGTGCGCGACAATGTCCGCGCCGGCGGTGGCCACGGCGTGGTCATCGGCACCGAATACGAGCCCGCGAAAGCGTCTGCCGCGCGGGCAAATTTCGCGCAGGCGGGCTTGGATCGCTTCGTCGAGCTGCGCGAGGGCGATCTGCGCGAAACGCTCAAGCAGATCGACGGGCCGGTCGATTTCATGCTGGTGGACATCTGGATCGCGATGGCGCGGCCGGCCCTTCAACTCGTGGCTCCGCACCTCAAGCCCGGCGCCATTGTGATCTGCGACAACACCGATCGCTACCGCGCCGAATATGCGGACTACTTCGCCTTCCTCAACGATCCTGCGAACGGGTTTCGCACGATGACGCTGCCGTTCGATGGCGGGCTGGAATTCTCGGTGCGCTGCGCGGAGTAAGGGCGGTTGGCGGCGGCGTGATGCATTTCAGGGTTTGCGACGTAGGTGTAACCCGGATTGAGCGCAGCGAAATCCGGGATATCCTTGCAGCATGGTCCGATATCGGAGGAATTTCGTCGCGGGCGGAACGTATTTCTTCACGGCGACGCTCGTCGATCGGCGGTCGGGCGCGCTGGTCGACAACGTCGATGCGCTGCGCGCTGCGGTTCGGATAACGCGGGACGCGCACCCGTTCACCATCGACGCGGTCGTGGTGCTGCCGGATCACCTGCACATTGTCATGACCTTACCAGCGGGCGATGCCGATTTCTCAAATCGGTTGAGTCTGATTAAGCGCCGATTCACGACCGCTGTCGCACGGACGGGCGTGCGCATCCCACGCCACTCGAATGGAGAACATGCGCTGTGGCAGCGCCGCTTCTGGGAACACACCATTCGCGATGAAACAGATTTCGAGCGTCACGTCGACTACATCCATTTCAATCCGGTCAAGCACGGCCTCGTCACGCGCGTACGTGATTGGCCGCATTCGTCGTTTCACCAATATGTACGGCGCGGGGTGTTACCGGAGGATTGGGCGGGCGATTTCGGTCAAGATCGCGGGAATTTTGGCGAACCGTAACCAGTAGCCCGGCTTGAGCGGAGCGAAAGCCGGGGTTTCTGATGGCGCCACCGCCCTCGGATTTCGCTAACGCTCAATCCAAGGTATGCGCTGTTGCGTGCTGCACGCTCGCCTCCAGAGCGAGAGACCAAAGAATCGTGGTACCGTAGCCGAATGTCGCGATTGGCCGTCACGCCGCAGTTCAAAGTATACCGTGGCTCGAAGGAACGCCTTCGGAAGAAGGCAATAGAGCACAATGCCATGGCGCAGCGAGTTGCTGACCATGTCAATAAACTTGCCGCAAATAATCCGGATGAGATCCAGCAATATACCTCGCGACAATTGCACGTGACCTCGGAGTAACCGCCGACCAGGTACGTTCGGCCATCTCCGATGGCTGCTACAACGGCATAACGTTTGGAGTTCGGCAGGCCGAGCGCGAAGCGTTAGAAGACATGACTGGCCTACTAAGCAACAAGAATGAGCGCAAGTAGCGCACCTTGGGCATAGCGAAAGCGGCGGTGTGTGTTGTGGAGTTTCGGATTTCGTTGACGCCAATGCAGGCTACTTGCTTGGAGTCCAACCGGACGCGTCTTCCTGGTTGGCTATGTAGACACTCGTTCGCTGATCATTGCCATATGGCGTGATGCAGCCGACAACGACAAGATCGGAGCACTTGTTTGCCTGACGTGTTCTTTTCTTATTCACACGCGGACGAAGCTCTGCGTGACCAGCTTGAGAAGCAACTGTCGTTGCTCAAACGGCAGGGCGTTATCGCGACTTGGCACGATCGTCGCATTGGTGCGGGCCAAGACTTTGCGCGAGAGATCGACGGTCATATCGAGACCGACGACATCATCCTCCTTCTCGTCAGTGCCGATTTTCTCGACTCCGACTATTGCTACGAAAAAGAAATGATGCGCGCGATGGCACGACACGATGCTGGCGAGGCCATCGTTATTCCGGTCATTCTCCGGGCATGCGATTGGCATGGAGCGCCTTTCGGCAAACTGAACGCATCGCCCCCTGATGGGAAGCCTGTCACCCAGTTCGCGGACCGCGATCAAGCCCTGCTTGAAGTTGCCAAGGCCGTCCGAAATGCCGCTCAGCGACTTGACGCGACCGTCGCCAAGGAGCCCGCAAAGGCCCGAGGAAAGGTTGTCGCAAGTGTCGCAATTGCGCCCCGTAGTATGGGGCCGCGCTCAAGCAATCTCGGCTTGGCTAAGCAATTCAGCGAGCGCGAGCGCGACGCTTTCAAGGTCGAAAGCTTCGACTACATGTCCCGCTTTTTCGAGAGCTCCCTGCACGAGTTGGAGCAACGCAATAAGGGCGTTGAAACCAGCTTCCGGCGGGTCGATGCCAACCGCTTCACCGCGGTGGTCTACAAGAACGGCAGGGCGACTTCGCGCTGTACTGTGTTCATGGGTGGTGGGCTCATCGGAAACGGAATCGGCTATCTTGCGCAAGAGACGACAGAAAGTAATTCGTACAACGAGATGCTCACCGTCGAGGTGGACGATCAGTCCATGTACTTGCGAAGTTTTGGGATGTCGATGAGGCGCCAGAGCCAAGATAGTAAGCTTTCGCAGGAAGGTGCGTCGGAGCTGTATTGGTCGATGTTCATCGAAGCGTTGCAATATCGCTGAAAAGGAAAACGCATGCTCACGCCGCACGAATTCACCGTAGGACCCATTAGCATCGCTGACGGGATGACCCTGGTGCTTCCCCGCTCGAAGTACGAAACGACGATGCTCATCACCGCAGCCACTGAAATAGCGACTGCTGTTGTTTTGGATGGCGAATTTCGCTTCGCATCCCTTCATTCAACAGGCAATACAAATTGGGCTGGCATTCTCGTGCCGAATGTTTCGTTGGAGATTGATGAAACCAGTGTGATCGACCCAGCGAACGGCAGGCCTCCAGGCACGCTCATACGGAAGCAAACGCAGCTATTTATAGCGACGCAGGATCGGCCGGGAGCTCGTTCTATTTTTGTCCCCTTGGTAGCCGGGCTGCCACCTTGTCATGAGAACGAATCCGCAGGGTTTGCACGCTGGCAACTGATGATCGGTGAAGGCCTGGCCCGCCGGAAGCTCAAGACAGTCGACGTGATGGAGGCGCGGGGCTCCCATTGAGCCATCAGAGCGAAAGTCGGAGACCTATGTTGTCGCCCGGTCCCGGATTTTGCTTCGCTCAATCCGGGCTACCGGCGACGGCGACGTGGTGCGTTTCCGGCTTGCGACGTAGGCGCGCGCCGCCTCCGGCTCACAGCCCCGCCGCATTGCGGATCAGCCGCCGGTAGAAGCGGATCATCTCGGCATAGTTCTCGATCGCGATGCGCTCATTGGTGCCGTGAAAGCGTGTGAGGTCCTGCGGCGTCGCGCGCACCGGCGAGAAACGGAAGATGTTGTCCGCAATGCCGATGAAGTGGCGCGAGTCGGTTGCGGCAATCATCAGTCCCGGCGCAACGACCGTCTCGGGAAAGACCTCGCGGATGGTGCGCGCGAGCATGGCGTAGCCTTCGCTCTGCATCGGCGTGACCGGCGACGGCTCGCTGTTGAACGAATCCGGCTTGATCGTAATGCCACCGTCGTCGATTGCCCCGCGCGTGTGCGCGATGACGCTCGCCTGCGTGTCGCCGGGCAGCAGGCGGAAATTGACCGTCGCCTCGGCGCGTCCCGGCAGGACGTTGTCCTTGTTGCCGGCGCTGACGATGGTGAGCGCGGTCGTGGTCCGCAGCATCGCGTCGCTGCTGGCGCTCCTTGCAAGCTCGCGCTGGACGAGCGGGCGGAACAGCCAGAGATTCGAGAACAGCACCCGGTTGATGCCCTGCATCTCGGGCGCGAGCGTCTCGAACATGTCGCGCGCGACGCCGCGGAGCGCGGGCGGGAAGCTCCGGTCCTCCAGGCGCGCCAGCGCCGCGCTCATCATGCCGATCGCGCTGCGGCGTGGCGGCATCGAAGAGTGGCCGGGCGTCGTGGAGAGTTGGAGGAGCAGCGTCACGTAGCCCTTCTCGGCGACACCGATCAGCGCGGCAGGCTTCTCGAGGCCCGGAAGGGCTCTCTCCATCACGAGCAGGCCTTCGTCGAGCACGAAAGCGAGCCGCACATTGCGCGCGGCGAGCAGCTCGGCGATGGCCTTGGCGCCGCGCCGGCCGGACACTTCCTCGTCGTGCCCGAAGGCAAGATAGATCGTGCGGCGCGGCCGCAAGCCCTGCGCGGCGAGCGCCTCGACCGCCTCCATGATGGAATAGAGGTTGCCCTTGTTGTCCCAGGCGCCGCGGCCCCAGACGAAACCGTCGCGGATCAGGCCGTCGAACGGCGGGGCTTCCCAATCCCCCTCGGTCCCCGGCGCAACCGGCACGACGTCCTGGTGGGCCAGCAGCAGGATCGGCGCGGCCGATGGGTCGCTCCCCTCCCAGGTGTAGAGCAGGCTGTAGCTCCCGACGGCCTCGCGCTTGAGCGTGCGATGCGCATTCGGAAAACTCCGTTCGAGATGGGCATGGAGCGCCGTGAACTGATCGGCGTTCTGGTCCGGCGCGAGGAAGTTCGCGATCGTCTGGAAGCGCACGGCAGCGGCGAGACGCTGCGCCGCGTTTTGTTCGTCGACCGGCTCAGGGGTAACCGCCAGAACCGCGATCTGGCGCGAACCGATCAGCGCGGTGTTGAGCCCGACGGCGGTCGCGACAACAACAAGGATCAGCACAACGAGAAGCGCGGCGTATTTCAGGAGCCGCCACATTGCCTGCCGGGACTACATCCCGCCGCGGTTACGGATCGCCGCCAAGTGCTCGTTGATGCGGAACACCATCAGAACGAACTCCGCGGCGATGCGCGCGGCCAAAATGCCGACCAGCATTCCGGCGAAGCTGGCGATCGCCGTGAACGCGCCGGCGATCGGGTTGAACGCGAGCGTGCCGAGCGCGGTCACCAGCCCCGACAGGCCGGCGAGGATCACGATCACGACCACCAGCCAATAGAACAGCTTGATGATGGAGGGCGTGATGAACCGCTCCCACTGGAACAGGTCGCCGATATAGAACATCAGCTTCTCCTTGTGAGTCGGGCCGTCCGGTGCGCCGAGACTGCACGCGGCATATGCCTTGTCAATGCAGCGTTGCAGCGCATCGCATTGACGCCCGCAAGCTCCACCGTCTAGGGAACAGGCGTCGTTTCGAGGGTCAGCGCCGTGCCGAAGTATTATTTCGAGGATTTCTCTGTCGAGTGGACGGCCGAATATGGGCCGCGCGGCGTCACACGCGAGGAGATCATCGGCTTTGCGGCGCAATACGACCCGCAGCCGATGCATCTCGACGCGGAGGCGGCGCGCCAGACCATGCTGGGCGGGCTCGCGGCCTCGGGGTGGCACTCCTGCTGCATCATGATGAAGTTGATCGCGGATGGATTGCTGCTCGACACCGCCTCGATGGGCGCGCCCGGCATCGATGAGGTGAAGTGGCTCAAGCCCGTGCGTCCGGGCGACAGCCTGACGGTGCGGGGCAGCGTGCTGGACGCGCGCGCCTCGCAGAGCAAGCAGGATCGCGGCTTCGTCAAGTTCCTGTGGGAGGTGTTCAACGATCGCGGCGAGTGCGTGATGACGCTGGTCTGTCCGCAGATGATCTTGCGGCGTCATCCGGGAGCATTCGCATGAGGTACTTCGACGACATCAACGTCGGCGACCGCATGGCGCTCGGCACGGTGACCTTCACGGCCGCGGACATCAAGACATTCGCGGCGCAATACGATCCGCAGGAATTCCACATGAACGAGGCGGCCGCCGCGAAGTCGCATTTCGGCGCGCTGTGCGCATCCGGCTGGCACACGGTTGCGGCGTGGATGAACCTGCGCGTGCAACACGGCCGGCGCGAGGATGCCGAGCGTTCCGCGCGCGGTGAAGTCATTGCCAGGCTCGGTCCGTCGCCGGGATTCCGTGAACTGAAGTGGCTCAAGCCGGTCTATGCGGGCGACACGATTACGTACGCGTCCGAGGTGGTGGAAAAGCGCGTCACCAAGAGTCGTCCCGGCTGGGGGATCGTGTTCGCCAGGAACACCGGCACTAATCAGAAAGGCGAGCTGGTGATGTCCTTCATCGGCTCAGGCTTCGTCGAGCGGCGGCCGGGCGCCGCATGAGCGCCGCGGCGGACATCGTGCCGGCGGATGTTCGGCGCGATGAGCGCAAGGCCATGGGCGTCGCCTGCGGCGCACACGCGTTGCACGACGGTTACACCGACCTGATCTACGTCATGTTGCCGATCTGGCAGGCCGAGTTCGGATTGAGCTACGCGGCGATCGGGGCGCTGCGCGGCGCGTTCGCCGGCACCATGGCGGGATTTCAGATCCCGGCCGGCTTGCTGAGCGAGCGCCTCGGCGTGCCGCTGGTGCTCGCCGCCGGCACAGCGCTCGTCGGGCTGGGATATTGCCTTGCGCCATTCGTCGAGAGCTATACGGCGCTGATCGCGATGCTGCTCATCGCAGGACTGGGCGCGAGCACGCAGCACCCGCTTGCCTCCGCGCTGGTGGCGCGCGCGTTTTCGGGATCGCGCTCGCTCTCGGCGCTCGGCACCTACAATTTTGCCGGCGATCTCGGAAAGATGGCGCTGCCGGCCGCGGGTGCGCTGCTCGTGGTGGTGCTGCCGTGGCGGGTCTCGCTGGCGCTCCTCGGAACGATCGGCCTGGTGGCGGCGATTGCGATCCTGCTCACCACGCCGCGCTACGCGGGCGGCGTTGTGGAGTCTGCCGATGGCCAGCCGGATAAGGCGCAGGCCGGGCATGCGGGCGGGGGCTTTCCGGTGCTGCTGTCGATCGGGATGATCGACTCGGCGACCCGCATGGGGTTTCTCACCTTCCTGCCGTTCCTGCTCACCGCCAAGGGCGCTTCGCTTCCGACCGTCGGGATGGCGCTGACACTGGTGTTCGTCGGCGGAGCGGCCGGCAAGCTTGTCTGCGCCTGGATCGGAGCCCGCATCGGCGTCGTCGCAACGGTGTGGCTCACCGAAGGGTTCACCGCGCTCGGCATCCTGGCGCTGTTGCCGCTTCCGCTCGAACTGGGACTGGTGCTGCTGCCGCTGATCGGCGTCGCGCTCAACGGCACCTCGTCGGTGCTCTATGGCTCCGTGCCGCTCATGGTGACGCCCGAGAGCCGCACGCGCGCATTCAGCATTTTCTACACCGGCACCATCGGCTCCGGCGCGCTGGCGCCGATCCTCTATGGCTTTGCCGGCGATGCGCTCGGCGTGCCGCTTGCGCTCGGTCTCGTCTCCGGGATCGTGCTGTTGACCCTGCCGCTCGTGCTCGCCATCAGGGGCCGGCTTGCCCAAGCCGCGGCGGCCTAGCCTGGTTTCCGATTCGTGAATCGGGAGGGCCGACAATCAGGTATTCTGGCGCGAATTTCTCAACGTCTCGGTAATAACGTCCATCGATGGCGCGCGGCCTGTCCATGACATCGGGACCCGCGCGGAGGCGGGGAGCCGGCCATGGAAGAACGGCGGCGCGTTTCACGGAACCGGACCCTGAAGTCGGGGAAGATCCTCGTTCGTGCGCATACGTCGCTGATCGACTGCACGGTGCGCAATCTGTCGCCCAAAGGCGCGTTGCTGGTGGTGTCGAGCCTCGCAGGGATTCCGGAGAGCTTCGAACTTCTCCTGGAGTCCAAGCGAAGGCACCAATGCCGCGTGATCTGGCGCGGCGAGAACCGGCTCGGCGTGGAATTCGCGTGATGCGCGGTCAGCGCCGGTAGTTCGGACGGCGCTGTCCCGAGCCGATGATCGGCGCGGCGGCGCTCTTGTGGCGGAAGCTGATCCGTCCACGCTGCAGGTCGTACGGCGACATCTCGACCACGACCCGATCGCCGACGCCGGTGCGGATGCGGAATTTCCGCATCTTGCCGGCGGTGTAGGCGAGGATCTCGTGGTCATTGTCCAGCTTCACACGGAAGTTGCCGTCAGGCAGCACTTCCGTGACCATGCCGTCGAATTCGAGCAGTTCTTCTTTCGCCATCCGTCTTCCTCCGTGTGTCTATTTAGCGCGAGTTGCGGGTTCCGTCACCGGCTTCGTGGCGACGCGGCTCATGGGAGCGCATGAAGCCGACCGTCGCGATATTGTCCGGGTTGGCCGAGACCGCGGGGGCGTGAGCCTGCCCATTGCGGCGCGACTGACCCTGATGGCCGTGCTCGTTGCGCCGCTGCTGGCCGCCGTTGTCATTGCGGCGTTGCGGCTGGCCGTTGCGGCGCTGGCCGCCATTGTTGCGGCCATTGCGGGCATTCTGCTGCGGGCGGTGATGCTTCGCGGGAGCCCGCTCGGCGGCCTGCGGGTTCGCTCGGCGTTCGGTGACGTCGAGCTTGATCTGGATCAGCTTCTCGATGTCGCGCAGGAACGCGCGCTCCTCATTGTCGCAGAATGAGATCGCGACGCCTTCGGCGCCGGCGCGCGCGGTGCGGCCGATGCGGTGCACGTAGCTTTCGGGAATGTTCGGCAGGTCGTAGTTGATGACGTGGCTGATCCCGTCCACGTCGATGCCGCGCGCCGCGATGTCGGTCGCCACCAGTGTCTTGACCTTGCCGGCGCGGAACGCGCCGAGCACGCGCTCGCGCTGGTTCTGCGACTTGTTGCCGTGGATCGCCTCGGCCGAAATGCCCGCGTGGTGCAGGCTTTTCACCACCTTGTCGGCGCCGTGCTTGGTGCGGGTGAAGACGAGCGTCTGGCCCGTCACCTCGTTGCGCAGCACCTCGATGAGCAGCGCGGACTTGGCCGGCTTGTCGGTCATGATGACGCGTTGGGAGACGCGTTCGACCGTGGAGGCGACCGGCGTCACAGCGACGCGCACCGGATCGCGCAGCATCTGCGCTGCCAGGTCCGCGATTTCGCGCGGCATGGTGGCGGAGAACAGCAGCGTCTGGCGCTCCTTCGGCAGCTTCGCGACGATCGTGCGGATGTCGTGGATGAAGCCCATGTCGAGCATACGGTCGGCTTCGTCGAGCACCAGCACCTCGACCTGATTGAGGCGCACCGCGTTGGCACGCAGCAGATCGAGCAGCCGGCCGGGCGTCGCGACGAGCACGTCGAGGCCGTTTATAAGGTCGCGCACCTGGCGGCCCATCGGCACGCCGCCGATGACGAGCGCGGACTGGAGGCGCATGTGGCGTCCGTAGGTGCGGAAGCTGTCGAGGATCTGGCCGGACAGCTCGCGGGTCGGGGAGAGCACCAGCACGCGCGGGCTCTTTTTCTCCAGCGGCTTCCGGTTGGCATGCAGCCGGTTGAGGATCGGCAGCGCGAACGCGGCGGTCTTGCCGGTGCCGGTCTGCGCGATGCCGACGATGTCGCGTCCGGCAAGAACCACCGGGATGGCATCGGTCTGAATCGGGGTTGGGGTGACGTATTGCTCGCTGGCAAGGGCACGTGTGATCGGCTCTGCGAGGCCGAAGTCGTTAAATGAGTTCAAGTGGTCGTCCTAAGGCTATGGCGGGATGCGCCGGCACGATTCGAGATCGTGCAGCCGGCCGCATGCCGCGGGGGTCGATCGAGACACCCCGCCTGGTCTGGGCTGTCAATGTGATTGGAGGTTCGAAAAGCGGGCCGAAACCGTTGTTCTGGTTATCGTGCAGGCGGCCCTGCCGGCGGCCCAAAACACGGGCCGACGCGGTGTACATGGCAGTTTCCTACGGTGTTTTCAAGGCAGGAGTTTCTCGGGGTAGAGAAGTGGTCAATTTTGTACAGACTTGAAGGGGCCATCGTTGCAGAATGCTTCATCATCGGCAGTGGACATGAAACGTTCGAATGCTCTTTTGGGGCATGCCGAACCCGTCGTGGTCAAGTGAGGTAAGCCGCCCTCGTCGGCGGCCTCCCAAATCGGAAACCGATGTGATAGCTAGGGGTCGGCGACACCCCGAAATCAGGGAATCAATTGATCATGGCGATGAGCGATGCGCGCGCGGATTCGGCCGCGGCAAGGCAGGAAGCGTCCAACTGGTCGAGGATCCTTGCCCGCTATCGCAATCCCAGCGCCGCGCGCAGCCTCGTCGAGATCGCCATCACGCTTGGGCCCTTCGTGGTGCTGTGGGCCGCAACCTGGCTCGGCCTCTACTTCGGCTACTGGATCAGTCTGGTGCTCGCCATTCCGGCGGCGGGCTTCCTCGTCCGCCTGTTCATGATTCAGCACGACTGCGGCCATGGCTCGTTCTTCCGCAGCAAGGCACTCAACGACTGGATCGGGCGCGCGATCGGTGTGCTCACCTTCACGCCGTATGATTTCTGGCGCCACACCCACGCGGTGCACCACGCCTCATCCGGCAATCTGACACGCCGCGGCATGGGCGACATCGACACGCTGACGGTGCGGGAATATCTCGCGCTGTCGCGCCTCGGCCGGCTGCGCTATCGCGCCTATCGCCATCCGCTGGTGATGTTCGGGATCGGCCCGATCTACATGTTCATCCTGCAGCACCGGCTGCCGGTCGGCCTGATGCGCGACGGATGGCGCCCCTGGCTCTCGACCATGCTGACCAATCTCGGCATCGCCGCGATCGCCGCGGTGCTGATCTTTTTCATCGGCTTCAAGGCCTTCCTCCTCGTCCATCTGCCGATCATCGTGCTGGCCGCAGCGGCAGGCGTCTGGCTGTTCTACGTCCAGCACCAGTTCGAGGAGACGCTCTGGGCGCAGGAACCGTCATGGAATCGGCAGGAGGCGGCGCTGCACGGCAGCTCGCATTACGATCTGCCGGGCGTGCTGCGCTGGATGACGGCGAACATCGGCGTCCACCATGTGCACCATCTGTCCAGCGGCATTCCGTTCTACCGGCTGCGGGACGTGCTGCGCGATCACCCGGAGCTTGGGAACGTCGGCCGGCTCACGCTGATGCAGAGCCTCGGCTGCATCCGGCTGGTGCTGTGGGACGAGAGCAGCCGCAAGCTCGTGTCGTTCCGCGAGCTGCGCGCGATGCGCGCCGCCGCGTAAACTTTCTTGAGCATGATCTTGTCCGAAAACCGGTGGCCACCCCGGATCACGTCCGGGGCAGGGTTTTTCCGGACCATGCGCTAGCAACGCACTACCGTTATCTCGCGCTCGCCCTCGGTGGCGGGCACGGTCACGCGCTCGGAGCGGCACGCTTCGCCGTCCTCCTCGCGCGTGCCGGAAAGACGAGGCGGGAGAGGCAGCGGAGGCGCGTCCAGATCCGTGATCGATGGCGGGGCGTAGACCGGGATCCCCTCGGCGGGATCGTAGGGCGTGCCGATGGTGCCATAGCCGTTGTCGTCCGTGGTGGACGGATAGACGTAAGGCCAAACGTAGCGATGGTGGTGACGGCGCTCGAGGCGGCCGAAGGGTTGCCGCACGCTCGTGCGGGCGAGGCTCGACGCGAAGCGCGGCGCCAGGTGCGGACGGAATTGCACGGGGTGCTGCCGGAACAACGCATGCGGATGGCGCGCCATTCCGGCCCGCGCGTGCCGCGGGATCATGACCGGCGGGGCCCGAAACCCGCCTCGGAAGCCGCCCCGGAACCCTCCGGGAGCCGCGAACGACGGGTCGGGCAGGGCCAGCATCCCACCCAGCGCAAGAACGGCAAAAGCAACAAAATGACGCAACATCGCGCTCTCCTTTACGAAGGAGGAGCCGCCGCACTCCAAATTGGCCTCGGAAACGAGCCTAGACCCGGCCTGCCGGTTTGTCGAAAGGATTTAACCTTCAGTTAACCCAAGACCTTGAACCAAAGTTAACGCGCTCGCGACAAAACGGGTGAAGGGGAAGTTAGGGGGAGGGGATCATGGCCGACCGTCGCAGCCTCGGGATCGTGGGATTTGTCTTCGGTGGCATCACGGCCGCCGTCATGCTCGTCGCCGTCATGGTGGTGAAGAACCATGTCGATGGCCGCGCGAGCCTCGATCAAGCCCGCCCGTCCGTGATGGCTGCTTCCGCACAGGCCGTTATCCG
Organism: Hyphomicrobiales bacterium; assembly: GCA_034669145.1. Lineage (GTDB taxonomy): Bacteria > Pseudomonadota > Alphaproteobacteria > Rhizobiales > Xanthobacteraceae > PALSA-894. The sequence goes on along the minus strand of JAXDNY010000182.1, from coordinate 68,697 downwards.
CTAGACGCAGATGAAGCGGGACGTCGCGAAGCTTCCCCCGACCGTGGGTTATGACCCGGCCGTCGAACCTTCCGACGAAGTAGTAACGTCAGGCGCGATCGAGACGCGCGTCGCTCACCTGCGACTTCCATTGCGACATGCTCTCGGCGATGATCTTCACCGACGTCATGGCGACCTGGCTGAGCTGCGCGTAACTCGCGATCTCGCGCTGCACGCGCTCACCTTCGGTCTGCAGGAAGTCGCGCACATTGCGCAGGTCGGCGATCAGGCTGTCGATCTCGCCGACCGACGAGCCGGACACCCGGTCGAGCAGCGAGTTGATGTTGGTGACCGCCTGCTCGCTCGCCTCGGTCGGCGCGCGGCGCAGGTGCCCCACGTCGCGGCGGATGAATTCGCGGATTTCGCCCTCGAACTCGCTCGGCGTTTCGTCGAGCTTGGGAGAGCGAGAGGGTGCTGCATTCATGAGATTGTCCCCGTTATCGAGAGTGTCTGGGCAACGCGTTGGTACAAAGGGCCTTCCACCGGGGATGATTACGGGAGTCGAATCTGGCCGCTTGAGGCCGAGTTCGCGGCAAAATCAGGCCTTCACTTGACAGTTTGCCTTGAATTGATTCTTTTCCCCTGCGTAAACCAACCCGCGGGGGAGATGCATGATTCGGACTTTGATGGTGGCGACGCTGTTCGCGTTTGCGGTCACGACATTCGCGCCGGTGTTCATCCCGGCGAGCGATCAGGCGCAGGCTCAGCCCGCCGCCGACCGCAAGACGCAGCCGGGCTCCGGCTCGTGCCGCCTCTCCAATGGCCAGAAGTGCTGACGCACGATCCAATGGATCAAACGAAACAGCCGGCCCCAAGGGCCGGCTGTTTGCTGTCGCGACGCGTATTTCGAGAAACTAGATGCGGTCGGTGCCGAAGATCAGGCCGAACAGCGTCCAGTTGAAGCGATAGGTGATGGCGCCGCGCACCATGTCGCCGCGCTCACGCACCGAGGCGTTGATCACGTTCAGCGGCACTACGAAGTCGCGCATGACGAAGTTCAGCGTGCCGAGATCGTAGTGCAGATATTCGACCCGGAACTGCCACGGCCCGTTGGCGTATTCGATGCCAGCGCCGGCCGCCCAGCCCCACATCGTCTTGCTGGCCGAACCGAGCGGACATCCGCCGGCCGCGACAGCGCAGAGGCCCGCGACGTTGATCACGTTGCTTGCCGATGCGTCGACCCGTGCCGTAGCGAGGCCACCCGTTCCGTAAAGCAGCCAGTTGTCGCTGAGCAGGAACCCGGCCCGCGCCCGCGTAGTCGAGAACCACTTGATCTCATGACTGGCGGTGGTCGTGAACGGAACGCCCGCAAAGGCGCCGTTGAAGGCCTGCGACGCCTTGATGTTGGACCAGTCGAAGTCGGAGTCGATACCGACCACGATACTGTTGAACTGATAGTTTGAGCCGTACGTCACGCCACCAAGCCAGCCCTGGGGTTTTCCAGCGAGTGTAGTGGGGATCCCCGTGGCGAGCAGCAATGGTGCATAGAATGCGTCAGGCCCGAACTCGACCGAGTTATTGCCCCATGCATAGCCGCCGTTTGCGCCGATATAGAAGCCGTACCAGCTCTGCTTGGCCGGCACCATGACCGGCGCCTTCGCCACAGGAGCGGCGGGAATGTCCGCGGCCCCAGAAGGGGCTACCGCCGCCATCCACACCAGTGCCCCCGCGCCTGCAATGACCCAACGTTTCATTGTCGTCACCCCCGTCGGAAGCCGGAATGATGCCGCGCAAGGCATTGGGCGCCTAGTGCAAAAAAGCCACACGATACAATCTCTTGGAACCCGGACGGTCCAGCCGTCCGGCCCGGCGTCCCTCGCCACGCAGCCGTACGGCTACGCCTGCATCGCGCAAGGCGCGCGCGTTATTCACCGCGCGCGCGGCGATTGAATCGCGCCAGGACATCTTCTAGTTCGTCGCGTGCCGCTTTTTCCTGTGCGGCCTGTCCGTCCTTTTGGGCGCACTCCGCGAAGGCTTCCATCTCGCTCCGATAGGAAATCATCGCGAGGCGGCAGCTGTCGAATACGGCCTCGCCGGAAAACCCGCCGGTTTGCAGCGCGCAGGACGGCGCTTCCGGCTTGGCGCACGCACCGTAGGAGGGACCCGCAATAAGTATTCCGGCGATGATCAGGACCAAATTGCGCATGGCGTTCCCGTCACAATTCCAGAGGATGAACAGTCAAACTCTACGGAGGGGCCGCGAAAATTTCCAGCGCCCGGCGATTTTCTCAACACGGGCGGCCGTTCGATACCTCGTCGCGGGGTTGAACCGGTTTTTCGCCTGACGCTATAGTCCGGCGGGGTTATCGCAGCTTCCCCGTCAAATGGGCGGTCCCATTCAAGTGCTGCTCGCCCTTGCGCGGGAGCGAGCGCGTGGACGCGCTTCATCTTGCCATCTTCCTGATCGCGACATTCGCCGGGGCCTTCGTGACCGGCCTGACTGGATTCGCCTTCGGCCTGATCGTGTCGTCGGCGTGGCTGTTCATCATGACGCCCGCCGAAACCGCCTCGCTGATCATTGCGTTCGGCTTGATCGTGCAGGGCTACGCGGTGTGGAAGCTTCGCCACGCTCTCGACTGGCGCAAGTTCTGGCCGTTCGTGGTGGGGGCGGCGTTTGGTGTTCCGCTGGGTGTGGCCGCGTTGACTTGGGCGAATCCGGCCTATGTGCGCGGTGCGATCGGTGCGTTTCTCGTCGTCTTCAGCCTTTACAGCCTGTTTCGTCCGCCGCTGCATGTCACCTCCGCCGGTCCGCTCGCGGACGCCGGCGTCGGATTTCTCAATGGCGCACTGGCAGGCCTGAGCGGGCTTGCCGGCATCCTGGTGATCATCTGGTGCCAATTGCGCGGGTGGACGCGGGACCAGCAGCGCGCGGTGTTTCAGCCGGTCGCGATCGCGATCTTTCTCATGAGCGCCGCGTGGCTCGGCGGTAGCGGCGCGGTCGGTGCGCAGACCGCGTGGCTGTTCGTGTTTGGACTGCCGGTGCTGCTGGCCGGAACCTGGCTCGGCATGAAGCTCTACGGCCGCATCGACGAAGCTGCGTTCCGCAAGGCGGTGCTGGTCGTGCTGCTGGTGTCGGGCGTGGCGCTGATGATGGTTTGAGACTGCCTGCCACGTGGAACCGAAGCAGTAAGTACGCGCTGATCTTGCGCGGCGTTCTTTGTTGGAACGCAACGATGCCGTGCGTGTTGCTCCCTCACAATCCCGCCAAACGGAGGACACCATGGCAAAAGAGAAGACCCTGCAAGATCTGTTTCAGGACACGCTCAAGGACATCTATTTCGCCGAAAAGAAAATCCTGACCGCGCTGCCCAAGATGGCCAAGGCGGCGAATTCGGATGAGCTGCGCGCGGCGTTCGAGAAGCACGAGGGTGAGACCGAAGGTCAGGTCGACCGGCTTGAGCAGGTGTTCAAGCTCCTCGGCGAGCCGCCGAAGGGCAAGACCTGCGATGCCATCATGGGCATCCTCGAGGAGGGCCAGGAGATCATGAAGGAATACAAGGGCACGCCGGCCCTGGATGCCGGGCTGCTGTCCGCCGCCCAGGCGGTCGAGCACTATGAGATTTCCCGCTACGGCACCCTGAAAGCATGGGCCGAAGAGCTCGGCCTGACCCAGGCGGTGAAGCTGCTGGACGCTACGCTGGCGGAAGAGAAGAACACCGATGCGTCGCTTAGCAAGCTTGCCGAGAGCGTCATCAACCAGCAGGCCGAAGCGGCCTGACGTTCGCCTCCACATGATTGCGCCGCGGGCCCGCAAGGGCCCGCGGTTTTTATGTGTGGTACCGTGCGGAACTGCGTTGAGCGGGGCCGCGTTGTTTCCGTGCATCGAATGGGGGCTTCTGTGGCGAAAGACGTCAAGACATCGAAAGCTCGGTCGACCCGCGCAAGCGCGGCGGCGCGCGATATGGCGAGCAGCGAGTCGATCGCGCGAAAGCTTGCCAAGGTGGCGCCGGATGAGGATCCCGCGCATGTGGCCGGCGCGATTGCGATTTTCGCGACCGAGACGATCAAGCGCAGCGCCAGCAATCTCCAAGAGGCGCGCGCCTATCTCGACGGGCTGCGAGCCGGGATCGACGGCCTTCTGAAGAACGCCTTTCCCGAAGCTGTTCAGAAAGAGCCGCGCGACTGAACTCTGCGGCTCCCCCCCGCGGAAAACTCGCGGCTGTTTGTGGGCAACCTGGAACTCTTGTGGGCAAACTTGGAACTTTGGGATGCCGGCAGGATTGATTTACCGAGCGCGTGTCGCCGGGACATGCCCAATGGAGATTCTAAGTTATGTCGACCCTCACCACATCAGATACCGTCATCATCCCCGAAGAGTCGAATTTTTCAGCCGTCTCCTGGCCTGCGATCGCGGCCGGCGCGGTGGCGTCGGCGGCGTTTTCGCTCTTCCTGCTCCACCTCGTGACCGGGCTCGGTCTCGTGAGTGTGAGCCCGTGGTCCAATTCGGGCGCCTCGGCCACCACGCTGCATGTCGCCGGCGGCATCGCGCTGGTGCTGATGGCTGTGATGGCCTCGGCGCTGGGCGGATATCTCGCGGCGCGCCTTCGCACCAAATGGGTCGGCATCCATACCGACGAGGTTTACTTCCGCGATTCCGCGCACGGCCTGCTGGCTTGGGCGTTTGCAACGATCATTACCGCAACCGTGCTCGCATCCGCTGCCGGCCTAGTTGCCAGCAATGTTGCGAGCGTGGCGCAGGGCGCAGCCGCAAATCCGGCACTCACCGACCGCACCGCCTACCTGACGGACACGCTGTTCCGCAGCGACCGCCCGGTGAGCGCGGCCGATCAGCCGGCAGCGCAGGCTGCCAGCGGGGAAGCGTCCCGCATTCTTGCGCGCGGATTCGGAGCCGAACTCACGACGGCGGATCGCACGCGGCTCGCGCAGCTCGTATCCGCGCGCACCGGACTGCCGCAGGCCGAAGCCGAGCGGCGCGTCAATGACACCATCACGCAGGCGAAGGTCGCGGCCGACGAAGCCCGCAAGGCCGCTGCGAAAATGGCGTTCTGGTTCGCGGCCGCATTGCTTGCCGGCGCCTTTGCCGGCGCGCTCGGCGCGATCGAAGGCGGCAAGCTGCGCGACGAAGTGTAACGCCACATCATCTCCGGCGATCGGCGGCGCGCCCCGTTCGGCGCGCCGCTTTTCTTTTGCACTGAACTCAAGACAAAACGAAACCCCGGCCGTGTGGCCGGGGCTTGTTTGAGAACCTGAACCTGCAGGTGTGATTAGCGCCAGAACAGTGCCAGCAGGATGATGATGGGCAGCGGAATACCCAACAGCCAAAGCAGTGCGCCTCTACCAAAACCCATGATCTCCTCCTCAGTCCGGTGTGTGCAGCCTCAACGCTTTGCGGCTTTTTGGGTTCCGTGGGAAATTGGTGACGTGTCGGCGCCTCGCCTACCCGGCGCTGGTAACCGCCGCCGTCGGGGCCGGCCGTTCGAAGGCGCCGCGGTCGACGTTCACGACCAGCATTGCGGCGATCAAGGTTACGGCGGCGGTGACGGCGCCCAAGCTCATTCCGATGAAGCGAAGGCTGGATTCATCGGCCATGGGGCATCGCCTCGGTTTGCTTGGTAAACGTGGCAGACCAACGCGCTTCCCCTTGCGCGGTTCCGCGACAGGGGAATAGGGCGCCGCGGATTGACCCATGGCGCGGCGCATCCGCGGCATGAGCCAGGCGATGTAGCTCGGCCGCCGTCATTGCGCTAGCATCGCGGACGGCGCGCAAAGACGCCGCAGTGGAGGAAACCATGCTTTCGATCCGCCAGATTCATCCCGTGTTTGTCGGCGCGGTGACGGGCGTCGACCTGAGGCAGCCGCTGACGCGCGAGCAGGCGACCGCGATCGATGCCGGCATGGACCGCTACGCGGTGCTGGTGTTTCACGACCAGAACATCACCGACGACCAGCAGATCGAATTCACGAAAAACTTCGGCGAGATCGAGGGCACATTCGGCGGCAACATCACCAAACCGCATGAGCTCCGGCTCAAGACCGGGATGATCGACGTCTCGAATCTCGACAAGGAGGGCAAGCCGCTGCCGCGCGACGACCGCCGCCGCATGTTCAATCTCGGCAACCGGCTGTGGCACTCGGACTCGTCCTTTCGCGCCGTCCCGGCGAAATATTCGATCCTCTCGGCGCGCACCGTCGCGACCGGCGGCGGCAACACGGAATTTGCCGACATGCGCATCGCCTACGATCTGCTCGACGACGAAACGCGCGCCCTGGTCGAGGACCTGGTGTGCGAGCACACCCAGCTCTACTCGCGCGGCTCGATGGGCTTTTCGGGATGGACCGAAGAGGAGTTGGCAATGTTCAAGCCGGTGCGCCAGCGGCTGGTGCGCACGCATCCGGTGACCGGGCGCAAGTCGCTTTATCTGTCGTCACACGCCGGCACGATCATCGGCTGGCAAATGCCGGAGGCGCGCGACTTGCTGCGCGATCTCAACGAGCATGCGACGCGTCCCGAGCTCGTCTACGTCCACCGCTGGCGTCTGCACGACCTCGTCATGTGGGACAACCGTCAGACCATGCATCGGGTGCGCCGCTTCGATGAGACGCAACCGCGCGACATGCGCCGCACAACAGTGCGAGGCGAGGCGATGACCGCCGAGCAGGCGGAAGCCGCGTGATGGGCGCAAAAGCGAAACCCCGCCAACGTGGCGGGGGTTCCAAACCAATGCGTCATTCGAACTGACAATACGCTAGCGCTTTTGTTCTAAAGTCTTCGCAAGGCGTTCGATAAAGTTTGAGAGAAAAGCAGCGCGCAATTTCACGTAAAGTTTTGCGCATCGCGCGCATCAACGCGCCGGCCCCTGCACGAGCTGGCCGCGCAGGGTCTCATCGACGCATTTCTCGACCAGCGTGAGCCGCTGGTCGATGTTCTTCACCTTCTTGTCGCTCTCGTATTTCATCCAGCACTGCGCTTTCGCTTCTTCGGGCGTGAGCGCGGCTTTTGGCGGCGGGCCTGTGGGAGCCGCGGTTTGCGCTGCCGGCTGCGGAGCCGCCGGCGCGAGGTCGGCCGAGCTGGTGCCCTGCGCGCAACCGCTAAGCAGCGCGGCCGCGCAAAGCGCCGCGAGAAGTTGCAACCGGTTGAGTTTATGCAATTTGCTCATCGGAGCCTTCATAGCCCCGCCGGCCCGGCCGCGCCATCGCTCAATCGCGACGAAACCGTGCCGGCGAACCCGCTTGCGCAGGGCGCGGCGAACGCGCTAGCGAAAAGGCTCTTGCCGGGAGGAGCCCCATGACCAGGATTGCTTGCGTTGCGCTCGCCCTTGCGGCGCTCGCCGCACCGGCCCTCGCCCAAACCCAGAAAGGCAGCCCCGTGAGCACCGTTTCGCCCGACGTTCTGAAAGAGCTTGCGCCCACCGGCACGCTGCGCGCGTCGATCAATCTCGGCAACATCGTGCTGGCGCAGGGCACGCCCGACAATCCGACCGGCGTCACGCCGGAGCTTGCGCGCGAACTCGGCAAGCGGCTCGGCGTGCCGGTGGCGCTCACGGCGTTCGACGCCGCCGGCAAGGCGTTCGAGGCGATGAAGGCCGGCAAGGTCGACATCGTGTTCCTGGCGATCGAGCCGGTGCGCGCGGCCGAGATCGAATTCACCGCGCCCTACGTGATCATCGAGGGCGTCTACATGGTGCCGAAGGATTCCCCGCTGAAGACGCCGGCCGATGTCGACAAGCCCGGCATCCGCGTCGGCGTGAACGTCGCCTCGGCTTACGACCTGTTCCTCACGCGATCGCTGAAGCACGCCACGCTCGAGCGCAGCTCCGATGGCGCATCGCTGTTCATCGAGAAGAAACTCGATGCGGCGGGCGGCGTGAAGCAGGCGCTGCAGGCCTTTGCCAAGGGGCGCTCCGATGTGCGGCTGATGGACGAGCGCTTCATGGAAATCCAGCAGGCGATGGGCACCGCCAAGGGCAAGCTCGCGGGTGCCGCCTATCTGCGCTCGTTCATCGAGGAGATGAAAGCGAGCGGCTTCGTCGCCGATGCGCTCAAGCGCTCGGGCCAGCACGACGCGGCGGTGGCGCCGGCGGCGAAATAACATCAGTTCGGCGTTGCGGGTTTCTCCTCCGGCTTCGGTGCGGCGGAAGCCGGCTGCGGCGTCGTGAACAGGTTGTCGCCGCAGCCATCGTCGGCGATGCGCTCGAAGCCGCGCGAAACGCTTTCCACGTAACGGTCGAACCTGATCTTGGCCTCCGCCGGATACTCCAGCGCGATATGGCGCCATTGCGTGCCGCCGCAGGCGAGCGCCACCTTGCGATAGAAGATGCGGTCGCCCTTGAGGCCCGACACCGTGAGCCGGTCGCGCTCGCCGCGCAGATACGTCACCTCTTCGCCGTCCGCGAAGGCCACCGCCTTGAAGCGCGCGGTGGCGTCGTTCGTCGCGTTGGCGGAATAGAGCGCGAGCCACGCGCTGCCGTCCGGCGCGACGTAGCGGCGGCCCTGCCAGTTCGGATCGGGCGGCTGCAATTGCCAGTCGCGTGGCACGAATTGCGCGGTGTCGGCGCGCCCGCGCATGCCGCGCGCCATTTCGGCATCGGGCATCACCATCATCACGGGCGCGTGGCGAATATAATAGCTGGGATGGCGCCGCCGGCGCGCGTCCGCGCTCGTCGCGGTGACGGCGAGAATGAGCGCGATGAGCATCACTCTGCGCATGATCCTTCAACGTCGGGTCCGGGAAAACGATCCACGCTGGCCACGCCCGGAGCGGACGTTCTCCTTTCTGAACGAACATTCATTAAGCAAACCAGTGGCTTAGTCGTGGTTCCGAAGGAACCCAGCGCCGGGTCCCGCGTTTTCCCGGTGAAGGAGTGCGCGGTTCGCGCTCCTCGTCACCCAGGAGGAGAACCATGAGAAAGCTCGCACTCGCGACCGCTGCCGCCGCCGCGCTTCTGTTCAGCGCGCCCGCCTTCACCACGCCCGCGCTCGCGCAGGCCGACGTGAAAGTGAAGATCAACAGCGGCGACGGCGATCACGTTCGCAAGAAGGTCGTCATCCGCCGCGGCGGCGACATGGAGCGCCGCAAGGTCGTCATCCGTCGTGGCGGCGACGTCGAGCGCCGGAAGGTTATCATTCGCACTGGCGATCGCGGCCGGCACGAAGGCTGGCGCCATCGCGATTCCGGCATGACGAAGAAGGTCATCATCAAGCGTGGTGGTGAGGGCGGCAGCCGGACCGTCATCAAGAAGTTCGACTAACCTGATCTGTTGCACAGGGCGGCCCCGGGAAACCGGGGCCGCTTTTGCGTCTGGCGCACGCTTGCGCGGGCTCATCCGCTCATTCCCGCCCCCGCTTCGATCCCGGCGATCCAGCACTCATAGGCCGTCCGCTCCGCCTTGGTATCTGCGACCAGCGGCAGCCATGGCATGCGCTCGGCCAGCAACAGGCGCACCGCCGCTGCGCGGACCGGCTCGGGAACGCGCGCCTTGGCGTGACATCCGAACGGATCGGCGCGGCAGGCTTGCGCGCGGCGGCAACACTTGTGCGCGCAGCCACGAAACAGTCTCAGTGCATTGGCGACGAAGCGCGCATTCGCGTGCGCGTCTTGCGGCTCTTGCGTGGCGAACCGTGCCTGCGCTTCGGCGAGATCCAGCTGGAGGCGTTCGCGCAGCGCGGCATGTTCATCCTGCGGCTGCGTCAGTGCGGCGGCGTGCGCGGCCGCCTGCTTCATCGCTGCGGTCAGCAGCGACACCGTCTCCTCGCGCATGCGGCGCAGCTCGTCGTCGCTGCATCGGGTGACGGCCGGGTCGGCGGGGCGGGGTTGATCGAGCGAAGTCCGGAGCATGGGCGTGCCTCATCGTTGCCGCGGCGCCAATGCGCCCGGGGTGTGGGCCCGCCTTCGCTGAAGCTTCGGCGGGCAAGCCTCCTCCCGCTTGCCCGCCATAGCCCGAAGGGCGACGGCGGGAGGGGAGCGGAGCGCCGAGAAACGCGGGAGCATGCGAGGCTCCCGGGGCGGCGGCGAACCGCCCCTGGCACGCTTGCGAGGCGTGCCGCCTCCCGTTGCGATCCGGGAGGCGCGCCTCTCGGCGCTCTGCCGCGGCTTTTTTCGGTCCCGGGCCACGCTTCCTGCAGCGCGCTTGTCTGCGCTGCCGTCAGCCAGCTCCTGGCGGGAGGTCCATAGTGACCTCCGGGTGGAGCCCCGGGCCGCCCGAGTCCGGCATGCCTGCCGGCCGCGGGTGCCGCCCCTGCTCCGCCAACTGGATGCCGCCGGCCGGCGCCCCTCAGCAAGCAAGGTACGCGTGTTATGACAGAAAGCCGATCCTAGGTCAAGGAAGGATACCTACTGTGGATAACACGATTGCGAACATAACAGGAACAGTGTAGAACCCGCTATGCGCGTGCTGTCTTTCACGGACAATGGGCTGGATGGCGAATCAGTCTTTTGTCCCGGACGACATCGCTGCGCGGTTCGAGGTTCACGAATGGCGCAACGGCTTGGCCATCTTGTCGGCTGCTCATCCCGAGGAGTGGGCTGGGATTTTGGTAGTGCTGCGCGGCTTCACTCTCTTAAAGAGCGACGTTCTCAAACCGGGCGGCTCCAAAGGGCTGATCTCAAGCAAGCTCGACTCGCATTTCACCAAGCTCGGGTGGGTCGAGAAAAAATTCGACACCAAGATTGTAGTGGACAGTACCGAACACATTGCACCGACCCACAAGGTAGACTGCTACAAGAGTCGCGTGGCGCTCGAAGTCGAATGGAACAACAAGGATCCGTTCTTCGATCGCGACCTGAACAACTTTCGCCTGCTGTTCGAGCTTCGCGCGATCGACGCCGGCGTAATCATTACCCGCTGCACGGAGTTGCAGCGCATCTTCAATCAGCTCGGAAGGGGACCGAGCTTTGGTAACTCGACGACCCACTTGGCGAAACTACTACCGCGGCTTGATGGCGGTAGTGGCGGAGGATGCCCAGTCGTCGTTTTCGGGATTCGAGCCGCCGCCTATGTCGAAGACTAACGGACACGCTCTTTCCCCGGTGCCGGACGCGAGCAAGTCGAGCGCGGCGCTCGATCTTGTGCACTTTGCGCGCGGCCGTCGGTTCGCGACAGTCTTGGCCGATCCGCCTTGGCAGTTCACCAACAAGACCGGAAAGGTCGCGCCGGAACACCGGCGTTTGGCGCGCTACGGCACCATGAAACTCGACGAGATCATGGGATTGCCGGTCAGCGATATCGCCGCGGACACAGCGCATCTTTACCTATGGTGTCCGAACGCAATGCTCCCCGAAGGTCTCGCGGTGATGAAGGCTTGGGGCTTCAAGTACAAATCCAACGTTGTCTGGCACAAGGTACGAAAGGACGGCGGCTCGGATGGTCGCGGCGTCGGTTTCTACTTCCGCAACGTGACCGAACTGATCCTGTTTGGTGTTCGCGGCAAGAACGCGCGCACGCTTGCGCCGGGCCGGCGACAGGTAAACTTGCTGGCGACACGCAAGCGCGAGCACTCGCGCAAGCCGGATGAGCAATATCCGATTATTGAGGCGTGCAGCCCCGGACCATTCCTGGAATTGTTCGGTCGAGGTACGCGCAAAGGTTGGGCGACGTGGGGCAATCAGGCCGACGACGACTACCGGCCGACGTGGAAAACCTATGCGCATCACTCGCGCGCCGAACTGATAGCCGCAGAATAACTGTTCACTCCGCCGCCAGCACCCGCACGCGGCGCTCGGCCTTGGGCCAATCGCCGATGCGCGCCCGCCGCAGGTCGTAATCGGATTGCAGGTTCATCCATAGCTCGGGCGGGGTGCCAAAATACTTGGCGAGTCGAAGCGCGATGGACGCCGTGATGCTCGAACGTCCATGCACGATGTCATTGATACGCGCAGGGTTCACGTCGATGTCGCGCGCCAGTCGATTTTGACTGATGCGGCCCGGCTTCATGAACTCCTCGGAGAGGATTTCGCCGGGCGGGATCGGATCGAGTTTCTTGCGCCGACGTATCATGTGCTCTCGTCTTCGTCATGGCCAGACCCCCGGATCAAGTCCGAGGGCATGCTTGTTCCGGCCATCCACATCTTGCTTTCGGAGATTCAAAGACGTGGATGCCCGGGTCAAGCCCGGGCATGACGGCGGCGAGACTTCCGTCTGCGGCAACGTCGAGCTTTCCGAATGCTCGGCCGCAACGACAGGAGCCCACACGCCTGAAGGCGCGCGGGCTCAATGTGTTGCTTGCAGTTCGGCCCTCGCGAGGGCGCTGGCGGGCGTGCGGGCGCCTACCAGCCGCCGCTGCGCGCCTCACCGGCCCACTTGTAGTTATCCGGCTGCACGCGCGAGATCGGCGGAAAATCCGACGCGCTCGGTTCGTTGAGGTACACGGGGCGCTCCCGCAGAACCCGGGGGTGCGCATGTGACGTGCGGTGAGCCACGAGCTTGACCGGCGACGTCGTGAGCACGGCATCCGCATCGACGATGGTGCGGACCGGAGCGGCAGCCTGGGCTAATGCGGCCCACGGGACGAGAATGAAAGCGGCCGCCACGGCGGCAAGGCTTGTTTTGTGTGTCACGGCGCGATGGTCCTGTTGTTCGAGGACCGCGTCCCCAAACAGGGCGGATCCATCATGATGGGCGAAACGTCATGTCTGCCAGTGAGACATGTGTGCGGGCGCGCCGGCATCCCATTCCACCAAGGTATGTTTCAACGCTACCTTGGTGTGAGGTAGCGCTCGCCACGAAAGAATTCGGCCCAACGGGGGGGACGTTGGGCCGAGGCCACCGGGAGAGAGTTTTCTTTGGCTTCCGGCCAGATGCCGGGGCTATGGCGCGGACGCGAGGCGCAGCTTCGCCACCATGTTGACCAGGTCGGCGAGCGACTCGGCCTCCGGCGCGTTTGCGAGTCATCCCGAGATCATCAACCCGGATCTTCTCGCCTTCGTTCAGGCGTGATCGCTCGTCGGGCGATCGCGCGCTCGACGACGGCAACGCCTCAGGGCACCGGGTCCTGGTGCGGGGCAATCAGCGTGCGGTAGGCAAAATCGATCTGCGCATACTCGTCGTCGCACATCTCGGCGCGGTCCTTCGGCAGGTAGCCTTGCTGCACGACGGGGGCGAACAGTACGCTGTCGGCACCGTAGGCCATGCACAGCACGCTGTAGAGACGCTGCGCCGGCGTGGAGTGTTCGTTGGCAGCCGACGCGTGGCGTCCGACCCGCAGCCGCGGCCGGTTGAGATCGCGCGCGCTACGAATGTTCAATTCGCTGGCATAGCTGTGTGCGGCGCCGAGGATGAGGCCGCGCTTCTCGTGCGCGGGGAATTGCAGCATGAGATAGGCGGATACCAGGTCGGCCGCGTCCTCCTCCTTCCCCAGCACGGGGATCTTGAGCAGGTCGAACATCGCGTGGGCGGCTTCGTGCAGGAACGTATCCATGAACGGCCCGACCAGCGCGTCCGCCCGGGAGACGTTCGCTGGACGTGACGAAGAACTCGCCGCTTTCCAGAATCCGGCCAGGAACTCGTAGCAGACCACGATCTCGCCGTCGTCATAGAACGCATCCGACTCGCCGCAACTCCGGACTTCGAGCTTGAGCGGGCGGGGCCAGCGGAACGAGATCAGACGATCGCGCATGCCCTCGAGCGCGCGAAATTGCATCAGCACGTCGCGATAGAGCTTGTGCGCCGGGTTCGTCGGCTCGGCGTAGCTGACCGTGATGCGATCCTCCCGGGCGGGCTGCGCGAAGGCCGACGTGGCGGGCGCAGCGGCCGAGAGCGCGATCAGCATGAGGGCGCGCGCTGCGCGGGGCTGGCGTAACGGGTTCGGCATCTGTCGCACTCCTCATCATGAGGTCGTAACCAGCGCCCCCCCTGCGCTTGAAGCCGCCGCGCGCCGGGCTTGCCATCCTGCCGGTGCAGTCACTGCCGCAATGCCGGCGCGACCAGAAACGGCGTCATACCACAGATGACGCTCACGAGCGCGAAACAGAACACCAGATCGTAGCTCTGCGACCAGTCGTGGATCAGGCCGCCGGCCCATGAGCCGATGGCCGAACCGAGCCCCATGCCGATCGAGATCGTGCCCATGATGGTGCCGACGCGCTTGCCGCGGAAGATGGACATCGCGGCCGCGGCGACAAGCGGGCCGCGCGACCCCATCGTGCTGCCGAAGCAGAACAGGAATCCGCCGAGCAGCCAGACGGTCGGGTGGCGGCTGAGCGCCCACAGCATCAGGATGCCGATGACGGTGAGGGTGTAAGCCGACAGGATCGCGCGGCGGCGCCCGAGCAATCCGTCGAGCCAGCTCACAGTCAGCATGCCGATCACCAGCAGCACGCCGGAAAATCCCCAGGCGGTCGCGGCTTGCAGCGGCGAGAACCCGACCTCGACCAGATACGTCACGACCTGGACCGAGATCGAAAACATGCCGAGCGACGTGAAGAAGAAAATGCTGAACAGCGACCAGAACGCGTGATGGCGCATCGCGCTGCCGAGCGTCCAGGTATCGTCGCCCGCCTGCGTTTGCACCAACCGGGCGATGTGTCCGGCCCCGGCGGCGATGCGCCGCCACGGCAGCAGGATCACCGGCACGACGACGGCGAGCATCACGCCGCCGAGGATGTGATACGCGCCGCGCCAGCCGGCGTGATCGAGGATGATCTGCGCGAGCGGCACCAGCAGGAAGACGCCGAGGCCGGCCGACGATGCCACCACCGCCAGCGCAGTCGGCAGCCGCGGGCCGAACCAGCGGCTGACCAGCAGCGAGCCGGTCACCTGGCCAAGGCATGCGCTGCCGAGGCCCACCGCAAGGCCGATGCTGATCTGCAACTGCCACAGCGCTTGCGCGAAGGCTGCGGCGGAAAATCCCGCCCCGATCAGGAGAAGGCCGATGGCGTAGACGGCGCGCGGCCCGGAGTGATCGAACAGCCGCCCGACGAACGGCGCCGCAAGACCGACGCTGAGCGCGCCGATCGAGTAGACCGAGACGGTTTGTGCGCGATCCCAGCCGAACTCGCTGGAGATCGGCAGCAGGAAGACCGTGAAGGTCTCGCTCATGCCGCGCGCCAGCGCCATCAGCAGGAAGGCCAGCGCAAGCACCACGACGGCGAGGCGCGGCGTGCCGTGCTCGGGCGGCGCGGGTGACGGAGACTGCTCACTCATCGATGCGTGGCTAGCGCATTCTCGCGCTGTCCGCCACGCGCTCCCTCCTCATCCTGAGGTGCGAGCGAAGCGAGCCTCGAAGGATGGCCAAAGGCTCGGAGTATGCCGCCATCCTTCGAGACGCGGCCTTTGGCCGCTCCTCAGGATGAGGACCTTGTGTGGCTACCGCCTTTTGCGTTTGAACCGGATGTGCCTTTTTCCTTGGCGTTGATTGGTTGCCGTCGGGATGCTAGCAACCCCGCGCGGCCAATCCGGCCGCTTTTTCGATGGAGGCCGCCATGCGCAAGCATCGCGATTTCGACGACCTCCCCGGCTTTCGACATCACGTCTAAGCGGCGGAAGTCCTACCCCTCCGAGACACGCGTCAAGCGCGGCCGACGTTTCGTCCATGGCGACGTCGAGCTGACCGAGAAGCTTGGCCGCAACGATCTGTGCCCGTGCGGCTCGACGCGCCGGTTTCAACGCGTGCTGCATGCGGTCGGGCCGCCATGACGGCGCGAACCGGGATGATTACTTTCAGGGAGTAATACGATGGCCGGGCGCGTCCCGGCCATCATGGCGTCCGGCAAAGCCGCTCTTGACGAAAAACCAGGCGAGGTAGCCGCCGGTCAGGGTGTAGAGCAGAGCCGAGAGACCCCCGGCGCTCAATCGGCCCGCGGAGGCGGCGTGCAGAAATACCCAAACAGGATAGAGCAGAGCGAGGAGGCAGATCGCCAGCGCGGCTTTCCAGCGCTGCTCGCGCGGAACGAGCAGCGCGCCCGCGATCGCGGCCGCCATCGTGGCGGATGCGATGGACCAGTCCCCGTCCATCCCGAGTTTCCGGGCGACGAACACGCCGAACCCCAGCGCCACCAGATAGACGTGGAAGGCGAGAACGACCGCGCCGACCCAGCGCAAGATCAACAGACCCGTGTGCATCGCAGCACCCTAGCCGCGCGACGCTGGACAGAGTGTTAACGCGCGGGGGCAAATGCCGGCGAATGCGCGTCCCGGCCCTTTATGCCCTGCGCTTCTTCGCGGCTATCTTCTTTGCGGCCTTCTTCACCGCCCGCCTCCGCGCTGGCCCGTAGTGCATCGCCTCAAGCCGCATGCCGTCCGGGTCGGTGAAGAACACCGCATAATATTTATCGTCGCCGTTGTAGCTGTCGGGCGGATCGGCGACCGGCATGCCGTGTTCGCCGAGGAAGGCGCCGAGTTCGTCCACCTGATTGCGGCTCGCGAGCTCGAACGCGTAATGGTGAAAGCCGATGTCGCCCTTGCGGTATTTGCGCTTGGTGCCCTGCGCGTCGGCTTGCGCGATCCAGAACAGCGTCTTGCCGTTGTTCCAGCCGGTAAAGCCGCCGCCGTCGTGCGTCAGCTTGAAGCCGAGGAAAGTGAGCACCTTGCCGTAAAAGTCCTTCGAGCGCGCAAGGTCGCCGACGCTCAGAACCAGATGATCGATACCGGTGACACGGGGCATGGGTTATCCTACTCCTCGGTCCTCATCCTGAGGAGCGTGCGCAGCACGCGTCTCGAAGAATGGCCAGCACTCCGGGCCATGGTTGGAGACGCGCAGCCAAAAGCGCGTTTACGCGAGTCTTCGACGCGCTTTGGCACTCCTCACCATGAGGTCTATGGTTACCGCCCCTTCCTCTTGAACCCGCCGCGCATGCCGGGCCGGCCGAGCGTCGAGCCCGGCTTGCGTGTGCCGCCCCGATGCGGGATCGACTCCACGCCGGGGCCCATTTCGTCGAGCGTCGGCTTGCGCGGAGCCTTCGCGCCGTCGCGGTGCGGCAGCACTTCGTGCCAGGTCGCGATCCCCATTTCGTCGAGCGCGGGCTTGTGCACGCGCGATTTGCTCACCCCACCCCGCGCACCTGCGGTGCGCGACCCTCCCCCTCCAGGGGAGGGTAAAGCGGGGCGCTTGGCGGTCGGGTCGTCCACCACCGCCAGCTCCATCTGGCGCAGGCGCTTGATCTCGTCGCGCAGCCGCGCGGCCTCCTCGAAGTCGAGGTCGGCGGCGGCGGCGCGCATGCGGCCTTCGAGGTCGGCCAGCACCGCCTCGAAATTGTGCCCGATGGTGGCGGCCTCCTCCAGGCCCGAGAGCCCGCCGTTGACGCCGATCAGCACATGGTCGCGCTCGTACACCGAGTCGAGAATGTCATGGATCGAGCGCTTGATGCTTTCCGGCGTGATGCCGTTCGCGATGTTGTACTCGGTCTGCTTCTCGCGGCGGCGGTTGGTCTCGGCGATCGCGCGCTCCATCGAGCCGGTCACGCTGTCGGCGTAGAGGATCACCCGGCCGTCGACGTTGCGCGCCGCGCGCCCGATGGTCTGAATGAGCGAGGTTTCCGAGCGCAGGAAACCTTCCTTGTCGGCATCGAGGATCGCGACCAGTGCGCATTCGGGAATGTCGAGGCCCTCGCGCAAGAGGTTGATGCCGACCAGCGCGTCGAACGCGCCGAGGCGCAGATCGCGGATGATCTCGATACGCTCGATGGTGTCGATGTCGGAGTGCATGTAGCGCACGCGGATGCCCTGCTCGTGCAGGTATTCGGTGAGGTCCTCGGCCATGCGCTTGGTCAGCACGGTGACGAGCGCGCGGTAGCCGGCCTGCGCGGTCGCGCGCAGTTCGCCGACCAGATCGTCCACCTGCGTGCGCGCCGGCCGGATGTCGACCGGCGGATCGATCAGGCCTGTCGGCCTGATCACCTGCTCGGCGAACACGCCGCCGGCCTGCGTGATCTCCCACTCGCTCGGCGTCGCCGAGACCGCGACGGTCTGCGGGCGCATCGCGTCCCATTCCTCGAAGCGCAGCGGCCGGTTGTCCATGCAGGAGGGCAGGCGGAAGCCGTATTCGGCCAGCGTCGCCTTGCGGCGGAAGTCGCCGCGGTACATGCCGCCAAGCTGCGGGATGGTGACGTGGCTCTCGTCGCAGAACACCAGCGCATTGTCGGGCACGTATTCGAACAGCGTCGGCGGCGGCTCGCCCGGCTTGCGGCCGGTCAGATAGCGCGAATAGTTCTCGATGCCGGCGCAACTCCCCGTCGCCTCCATCATCTCCAGATCGAAGGTGGTGCGCTGCTCCAGCCGCTGCGCTTCGAGCAGGCGGCCGGCGGCGTTGAGCTGATCGAGCCGCCACTTCAACTCCTGCTTGATGCCGCTGATCGCCTGAATGAGCGTCGGGCGCGGCGTCACATAGTGCGAGTTGGCGTAGATCTTGACGAACTGCAGCTCGTCGGTCTTCTGCCCGGTGAGCGGGTCGAACTCCTCGATACTCTCCACCTCGTCGCCGAACAGGTTCACGCGCCAGGCGCGGTCCTCATAATGCGCGGGGAAAATGTCGAGCGTGTCGCCTCTGACGCGGAACGAGCCGCGATAGAAATCGTGCTGCGTGCGCTTGTATTGCAGCGCGACCAGATCGGCGATGAGCTGGCGCTGATCGATGCGCTCGCCGCGCTTGAGCGCGAACGTCATCGCCGAATAGGTCTCGACCGAGCCGATACCGTAGATGCACGACACCGAGGCGACGATCACCACGTCGTCGCGTTCGAGCAGCGCGCGTGTCGCCGAATGGCGCATGCGGTCGATCTGCTCGTTGATGGATGACTCTTTCTCGATGTAGGTGTCGGTGCGCGGGACGTAGGCCTCGGGCTGGTAATAGTCGTAATACGAGACGAAGTATTCGACCGCGTTGTCGGGAAAGAAGCTGCGGAACTCGCCATAGAGCTGCGCGGCGAGCGTCTTGTTCGGCGCGAGGATCAGCGCGGGGCGCTGCGTCGCCTCGATCACCTTGGCCATGGTGAAGGTCTTGCCCGAGCCGGTGACGCCGAGCAGCACCTGATTGCGCTCGTGGCGCCGCACGCCCTCGACCAGCTCCTTGATCGCCTCGGGCTGGTCGCCCTTCGGTTCGAAATCGGACTTGATGACGAGACGCCGGCCGCCCTCGGATTTCTCCGGGCGCTCCGGGCGATGCGGCGTCCAGGCGATCGCGCCTTTGAATTCGGCGCGGCCTTCGCGCAGCAGGTTCTCCAGCGACTCCGCCGTGGCGGCGACGCCCATCGAGGAAATATCGCCGCGCTCGACCCAGCGCCGCTCGCGCTTCGGACGCTCGAACTGCGGCTCCGGGAACGACACGCTGTCGCCGTCGAGCCCGAGCGCGCGCGCGAGTTCCGGCGAGGCTTCGATCAGCTCGGCATCGGAGGTGTAGGGGGATTGCGGGGCTTCGGAGAAGCCCTTTACCTCCCCCCGGTGGGGGGAGGTCGGATCGCGCAGCGATCCGGGTGGGGGTGAATCATTTGGCACCCCACCCCGGCCACCTGCGGTGGCCGACCCTCCCCCTGCAGGGGAGGGTGACGGAGAACCCTGCGCCTCGCGCGTCGACTTCCGCGCCGTGTGCGCAGCGGAAAAATCCGCGCGCCGGTCGAACGAATTGTCCGGCGGCGGCTTCAGCCCGGTTCCCGAGCCGACGCCCGCGGTTCCCTTGGCGATGCCGGGATTGAGCAGCTTCTCCAGCGCGGGCGCGATCGGCGCCAGCGGCTCGCGCGCCGCCTTCGCGCGCGTCGGACGCGCCGGGTCCTTGCCTTTCCGTGAGTCGGGGGATTTCGCCATGGGCCGAATATGGGCTGCGGACTGCGGCGAGGGAAGGGCAGCCGCCCTCGCGCTTTGCGCGCGTTGCACAGGTTTGGCGGCACGCTTACGCTGCGCCTCAAATAAAGAGACGCGAGGGACGGACATGCGCAAGCTCGGCTGGCTCCTGGCGTTCGCGCTCGCCGCATCGGCGGCCCATGCGCAGCCTTATCCGAGCAAGCCGATCCGCATGATCGTGCCGTTTCCGGCCGGCAGCGCCACCGACGGGCAGGCGCGGCTGATCGGCGCGCATTTCCAAAAAGTGTTCGGCCACGGCTTCATCGTCGAGAACATGCCGGGCGCGACCGGCGCGATCGCGGCGCGCACCATCGCCAAGGCCGCGCCGGACGGCTACACGCTGATGATCAGCACCATCTCGACCCATTCGGCGAACCCGTATCTCTACAACAGTCTCGGCTATGACCCGATCGCGGACTTCACGCCCGTCGCGCTGATCGCGCGCGCGCCCAGCGGCATGGTCGTCCGTGAGGACACGCCCTATCGCTCGCTGAAAGATTTCGTCGCGTTCGCCAAGGCCAATCCCGATAAACTCAATTTCGCGTACGGCAATATGGGCAGCCTCGCGGGCGGCGCGATGCTGAATGCGGCCGCCGGCATCAAGACAACGGCTGTCTCCTACCGTGGCACGCCACAGGCGACGACCGACCTGCTCGCCGGACAGATCGACTTTGTGGTGATGGATATGTCGCCGACGCAAGAGCACATCAAGGCCGGCAAGCTGCGACTTCTCGCTACGACAGGAACCGCGCGCCTGGAGACGTTTCCCGAAGCGCCGACGATGGTCGAGTCCGGCTATCCGGACTATGTGCTGTACTCCTGGCAGGGCGTGCACGGGCCTGCCGGGATGCCGGCCGAGATTGTCGCGACGCTCAATCGGGCCATCCGCGATGCGGTCAACACGCCCGAGGGCAAACGCTTTTTCGCGGCCTACGGCTCGGAAACCAGCACGATGACGACAGCGGAATTCGCCGGCTTCGTGAAGGAAGAGCTGAAGCGCTGGGAGGGCATCGTCGCCTTGACCGGGCTGCCGAAGCAGTAGCGTGGGTCGTGTTTGGTTCGTACCGCACGTGAGGAACGAGATGAGCAGGTTGGGCTTGCTGTTGGGGTTCGTGCTTGCGGCGTCGGCGGCGAACGCGCAGCCGTTCCCGAACAAGCCGATCCGCGCGATCGTGCCGTTCCCGGCGGGCAGCGCCACCGACGGCATGGCACGCCTCGTCAGCGCGCACTTCGCCAAGGTGTTCGGCCATGCCCTGATCATCGAAAACATGGTCGGCGCCACCGGCACGATCGCGTCGCGCGCGACCGCCAAGGCGGCGCCGGACGGCTACACCATCATGTTCAGCACCAACTCGACGCACTCGGCGAACGCGTATCTCTACAACAATCTCGGCTACGATCCCGTCGGCGACTTCACGCCGCTCGCGCTCTTGTCGCGCGCGCCGCATGCCATGGTGGTGCGCGCCGAAGCGCCGTATCCGGTCTTCCGCGATTTCGTTGCGTTCGCCAAGGCCAATCCCGCCAAGCTCAACTTCGGCTACGGCAACACCGGCAGTCTCGCGGGTGGCGCAATGCTCAACGCCTATGCGGGGATCAAGACCACCGCGGTGTCCTATCGCGGTACGCCGCAGGTGACGACCGACCTGCTCGGGGGGCAGATCGAATTCTGCGTGATGGACGTGTCGACGACGCAGGAGCACGTCAAGGCCGGCAAGCTGCGCACGCTGGCGGTGACCGGGCTGACACGCATGGAGATTTTCCCCGATGCGCCGACCATGATCGAGCTCGGCTATCCCGATTTCGTGCTGTTCTCCTGGAATGGCGTGCACGCGCCTCCGGGCGTGCCGCCGGATATCGTCGCGACCTTGAACAAGGCGATCCGCGATGCGATCAACGGGCCTGAGGGCAAGCGCTTCTACGAGGCGCTCGGCGCGGAGATTGGGCAGATGTCGGCGGCGGAGTTCGGAGATTTCGTGAAGCAGGAATTGAAACGCTGGGACGGCATTATCGCGCTGACCGGATTGCCGAAGCAGTAACCCACGGAGAACGTTGTGCAGAGCTTCTCACCAACCCGCCGCCGCCTGCTGAAGGGCGCCGCCGCCGCGCTCGCAACGCCCTTCCTCGCGCGCGCGGCCTTCGCACAGCCCGCTTGGCCGACGCGCCCCGTGCGCGTGATCATTCCGTATCCGCCCGCCGGCGGGGCCGACACGGTCGGGCGCATCTTCTTCACCAGGCTGAGCGAGGTGTGGGGCCAGCAGTTCGTGATCGACAATCGCGGCGGCGCCGGCGGCACGATCGGGGAAGCCGCGGCCGCGAAGGCCGATCCCGACGGCTACACCATTCTTTACGACGCCACCGCGTTTTCGGTGAACCCGTTCCTCTATCCGAAGCTTTCCTTCGACTACGGCAAGGATTTCCAGCCGGTGTTCCTCGCCTCGCTGGTGCCGAACATCCTGGTGGTCAACAAGGACGTGCCGGCGAAGACCGTCGCCGACGTGATCGCGCTCGCCAAGGCGTCCGACGGGCTCGACTTCGCGTCGTCCGGCAACGGCACCGTGCAGCATCTCTCGCTGGAAATGTTCCGGCATATGACCGGCACGAAGATCAATCACATTCCGTATCGCGGCGGCGGACCGGCGCTCAACGACGTAATCGGCGGGCAGGTGAAGTTCTTCTTCTCCAACGGCTCGGCCTCGATCGGCCAGGTGCAGGCCGGCGCCGTGAAAGCGATCGCGCATACCGGCCGGGGCCGGCTCGGCACGCTGCCCGATCTGCCGCCGGTGTCCGACACCATCCCGGGCTTCGAGGCGTATGAATGGAACGGCGTGTTCGTGCCGACCGGCACGCCGCCGGCGATCATCGAGAAACTCAACGCCGGACTGAACGCGATGCTGAAGGAACCGGCGGTGACCGACCGGCTCGACAAGCTCAACGTCAATTACCGGCCGAACACGCCGGAGGATTTCCGCGCCTTCGTGGCGGCCGAGATGGAGAAGTGGAGCCGCGTGGTGAAGGAGGCGAACATCAAGCTGGGGTGAGTTCGCGGCTCCGGTATATGTAAGGCGATGATTGACAAACCGAACGTAAGGCGCTACCTTACACGAAATGATCCGATCGTTCCGTAGCAAAGCCCTCTCGCGCTATTGGGCCAAGGGCGATGAGCGCGGGCTGCGCCCTGACTGGCGGAACAAGGTTCGAATCATTCTGTCGCGTTTGGACGCGGCCCGAACGCCCGCGGAGATGAACCTGCCAGGTTTACGATTTCACGCATTGACTGGAAACCTGAAGGGGCGTTTAGCGGTATGGGTTTCGCCGAATTGGCGGATCACATTCGCTTGGGACGGCGAGGATGCGGTCGATCTCGATCTGGAGGACTATCATGGCAAATAGGACGCTGCGGCACCGGAAGATCGAGCCGGCGCATCCGGGTGAGCTATTGCGCGAGATCGTCATCCCGGGAACCGGCAAGAGCAAAACGGAGATCGCCCGATTGCTCAAACTGTCGCGACAGACGCTCTATGACATCTTGGGCGCCAAGCAGCCGGTAACGCCGCAGATCGCGGTGCGGCTGGGCAAGCTGTTCGGCGATGGCGCGGCGGTATGGCTCCGGATGCAAAATGAATATGACATCTGGCACGCCGAGCGCGATATGCGCGCCGAGTTGTCCAAAATTCCGACGCTGAGCGCCGCCTGAACCCCAAATGCCGCACCCGCCTTGCCGCCGCCTTCGAGCGCGGCCTAAGCTGCGGACAACGACCAAAATAACATCAGGGAGGCCACCAATGGCTGGACAATTCACCCGCCGTCATGTGCTCAAGGCCGGTGCGCTCGCAACCGCGCTTGCGGCGCCGCGCGTCTCCGCGCAGGGCGCCAAGACCCCCACCAAGGTGCTCGACTTCCTCACCTATGCGGATGTCGCGAAGGCGGAAGCCGAAGGCCAGTTCGTCTTTTACTGTCACGAGAACGAGGCCGGCACCGCGGCGATCATGGAAGGCTTCGGCAAGGACTTCCCCAAGATCAAGACCAGCTATGTGCGGGCGCAGACCGGCGCGCTCTACAACAAGATCGTTTCCGAGCGCTCCGCGGGCCGCTTCGACGTCGACGTGTTGCAGCTCTCCGACGTGGCGCCCGCGGTCGATTTCGAGAAGCGCGGCGGCTACGAGCTCTACACCGGTCCGTACATGGACGCATACAAGAAGGACTATCTGAGCGCGACGCCCGGCAACTATTTCTGGACCGGCGTGACTTTTGCGGGGCTAGCCTACAACAAGAGCAAGGTCACGGGCGCGGACATCCCGAAGACCTACCTGGACATCAACAATCCGCGCTTCCGCAACAAGATCTCCTGCAAGATTTCCTCGTCCGGCATCCAGTATGTGCAGTGGTATCTGCTGCGCCAGATCCACGGCAACGACTTCTGGAAGGAATTCACCAAGCAGCGCCCGCGCGCCTTCGACTCGCGCGTGCAACTGTTCGACCGGCTTGCCAAAGGCGACGACGACATGACGGCGCTCGCCGAATACTCGGCCTATGTGCTCTACAAGCAGCGCGGCGCGGACGTGGAATTCGTCGGGCCGCCGGAAGGCCTGGTCGCGACCCCGCTCATTCTCGGCGCGGTGAACAAGGCGCCGCATCCGGAGGCCGCCAAGCTGTTCATCGACTGGGCGATGTCGCCGCGCGGGCAGAAATACTATCAGGATCACCCCAACCTTTATTACGGCTCGCTCACCAACGATCCCCCGCCCATGCCCACGGGCCAGAAGCTCTCCGACTACAAGCTGATCTATCCGAAGGACTGGGACGACTACGCCAAGACGCGCGAGGTGTTCAACAAGGAATGGAACGCGATGCTGGGGCTCTAGGAGCCTGTGGCCATGGTTCGAGACGCGGCGCTTTGCGCCGCTCCTCACCATGAGGGCTGCCAATTGCTGAACCTCATCCTGAGGAGCCCGCGAAGCGGGCGTCTCGAAGGATGGCCCCGAGCGCCGGTCGTTCAATGCGCCGCCTGAATTTCTCCGCCCCAGCCATCGCCGGCGCTATTGTCGCTGTCGTCGCCGGGCTGCTGGTGCTCTATCCCGTCTTCTACCTGCTGCAGGCGGCGCTCAACACCGGCGACCAGGACGCGCGGCCGCCGACCCAGTACGGCCTGGAGAATTTCGCCGGCCTGCTGGCCTACCCGCAGATCATCCTGAACACGCTCACCGTCTCGTTCGCCGCGACCGTGATGGCGCTGATCCTCGGCTTCGTGATGGCGTGGATCATCACGCGCACCAACGTGCCGGGGCGGCGCTTCTTCGAGCAGGTGATGGTCGTTCCCTATTACCTGACGCCGCTGCTCGGCGCGCTGGCCTGGAGCCTGCTCGGCACGCCCGAAAGCGGGTTCCTCAATCAGGTGTTCCGCGCGCTCGGCGGCAAGGACTATCTCATCAACATCAACTCGCCTTACGGCATCGCGTGGGTGATGGCGCTGTTCGAGGGCTCGGTCGCCTTCGTGATGATCGGCGCCGTGATGAAGTCGATGGACCCGGCACTGGAGGAAGCGAGCCAGGTGATGGGCGCGAGCCGGTTGCGCACCATGCTGCGCATCACGCTGCCGCTGGTGCTGCCGGGCGTGCTCGGCGCCGCGGTGTTCGTGTTCGCCGAGATGCTCGGCTCGTTCGCGGTCGCACTCGTGCTCGGCCTTCCCGACCGCTACTACGTGGTGACCACCGCGATCTATCAGCTGGTGCAGCAATATCCGCCGAAGATTCCGCTCGCCGCCGCGATGGGCACGTCGCTGTTCGCGGTGATGTTCGTGACGCTGTTCATCTACCGGCGCATCGTCATGGCGGGCAGCTACGTCACCATCACCGGCAAGGCGTTCCGGCCGCGCGTGAACGATGTCGGCCGCCTGCGCTACGTGCTGCTCGCGATCTGCGTGTTCTATCTGTTCTGCGCCGTGGTGCTGCCGCTGCTCACTTTGTTCTATGCGTCGATCCAGCAGATTTCGACCGCGTTTCCGGCCGCGAGCAACTTCACCACCGAGCATTTCTACAAGGCCTTCACGATGAACGCCGCCACTACCGCGCTCGGCAACAGCCTGTGGCTCGCATTGTGGACGGCGACCATCGGCATCCTGCTGATGGGGCTGATCTCCTGGATCATCTACCGCTCGCGGCTGCCCGGCGCGAGCGTGATCGAATATATCGTGATGTTTCCGCAGTCGGTGCCGCGGCTGATCTTCGCGTTCGGCATGATGTGGGCGTGGCTGATCTTTCCGATCCCGATCTACGGCACGCTGTGGCTGCTGCTGATCGCCTACCTCACGGTATTCCTGCCGCTCGGCGTGCGCACGATTTCCGGCGTGATGCTGCAGATCGACAAAAGCCTGGAGGAATGCGCACAGATGTGCGGGGCAGGGTGGGGCTATCGCATCCGCACCGTCACGATCCCGCTGCTGTGGCCGGGCCTGATCGCGGCGTGGCTGCTGCTGTTCGTCGCGAGCATCCGCGAGCTCGGCGCCTCGATCCTGCTGATGGGGCCGCACTCCAAGGTGATCACGCCGGCGATCGTGGAAAGCTGGTTTGCCAGTTCGACCGAGCTCACCGCCGCGATGGCGCTGATCCAGACCGCGGTGGTGGCGATCGCGGTGGCTGTCCTGATGGCCGTCACGCGACGCGCGACGACAAGGATTATGGACTAATGGCGGAACGCAACGCCCATATCGAGGTCGAGAATCTCGAGATTTTCTACGGCGACGTACCGGCGGTGCGCGGCGTGAGCTTCTCGGTGCAGCCGGGCGAGCAGCTCACGCTGCTTGGGCCGTCCGGCTGTGGCAAGACCACGACGTTGCGCGCCATCGCGGGCCTGGAGCAGCCGAGCGCGGGCGAAATCCGTATCGCGGGCGCGCCGATGTATTCCTCGGCACAACGGGTGAACATTCCGGCCGAGAAGCGCGGGCTGTCGATGGTGTTCCAGTCCTACGCGATCTGGCCGCACATGACGGTGTTCGAGAACGTCGCCTACGGCTTGCGCGTGCGGCGCGAGAACCGCGAGGCGATCGTCGAGAAGGTCGAGCGCGCGCTCGACATGGTGCAGATGCGCGCGTTCGCGGATCGTGGCGCGTCTCAGCTTTCCGGCGGGCAGCAGCAGCGCGTCGCGCTGGCGCGCGCTTTCGTGTTCCAGCCCTCGGTGCTGCTGTTCGATGAGCCGCTGTCCAATCTCGACGCCAAGCTGCGCGCCGACATGAGAATTGAGTTGAGAGAGCTACAGCACCGGCTCGGCATCACGTCTGTCTACGTCACGCACGATCTCGAAGAGGCGCTGGCGATGTCCGACCGCATCGTGGTGATGCGCGACGGGCTGATCGCGCAGGTCGGCAGTCCGAACGAGATCTACAATCACCCGCGCAACGCGTTCGTGGCGGATTTCATCGGCTCGGCCAATCTGATCCGCGGCCGCAACCGGACCGATCTCGCGATGGGCGATGTCGTCGCGCTGGAAACACCGGCCGGGCACATCGTTTACGGCATCGCACATGGACGTCCGGCCGGCGCCGAGCTCACCTTCTCGATCCGCACCGTGCATCTGCAATTGTCGGCGCGCAAACCCGAGGCGGCGCAGAACGTCTGGCCGGTGCGCATCGAGCGCAGCGTGTTCCAGGGCGACTTCTCGCAGACCATCGTCGGCTGGGGCGGACAGCGCCTCGTCATCCGCGGCACGATGGAGCCGCTCGCCGAGGGCAGCGAGGCGTTCATGGCGGTGGAGCCGCGGCGCGTGGTGCTGCTGGAGGAGTAGCGCGTCAGGCCGCGCACGGCTTGCGCTCGACCTTGAGCCCATGAACCAGCGCGGTGACGTGCTTGTTGGCGATCTTCCCGAACATCTTCGGATCGAGATAGCCGCGAGCATAAAGCTCCCTGATCTGCTGCTCGATGCGCTTGTCGTCGGTCGTGGAGAATTCGCGCGTGATGTAGGTCTTCCCGACTTCGCCCCAGCGGAGCGGATAGCTCGTCTCGGCGCCGTCACGGAAATAGAAGTAATCATTCAGGCCGTTCACCAGCAGCGTGCGCCCCGGTGGCCCGCAGAAGCTCGCCCAGTTTGCATCGAGCGTCTTGAGAGTGGATTGCCGCCGCCGCTCACGGCTATCTCTGAACAGTTCCTCGTTGGCGTTGCGCGGCGGGGGAGGGCCGTAGTCCTCGGCCTTCTGGGGACGAAGTTTGGGAGCGGGCTGCTTGGCGTATTCCCAGACCGCGAGCAGCGCGACGATCAGGAGAAGCGGAAGGATCGTGTTGCGGAACGCCGGGCTTCGGAACGCTGCATTCATTGCTTCGTGCAGCCGTTCGCGACGGTCTTGGTCTGGGTCAGGACCGCCTTGATCTCGGGCGGCTGGACCGCGCCGAAATCGTCCGCGACGAGGTAGCCGTTGCGCACGCGCGTGCGCAGGGCATCGAGAATGCGATCGCGCGCCTGTGCGTACTCGCGCACGACCATTGGTCCGCCGCGCCCCTTCGGCGGGTCAGCCAGGACGGCGGCGGCGCCGCGCACGAAGGCGCCCGCGGATTCGATCGCAAGCACGCGATTGTCCGGGTTGCACAGGGTCCAGCTGTTCTGGCGGTAGACGCATTCGGCGATGATCCGCCAGTTGTCGATGAGCTGCGCGCCGTTGCCGGTTTCGGCGCCGATCAACGTTGCGATGCGCAGACCGGCGCCGACTGTCTTCATCAGCGCGTAGGCCGCCTGCGGATTCTTGACATCGCCGAACCCGCCGAAATTTTCATCCGCAACGCAGGTCGCGAGCAGCGGCGCCTGTTCGGCTTCTCCTAGCCGTTTGCCCGAAAAAATGGGAGCAGCGGCGGCCGGCGTAG
The DNA here is from genome assembly GCA_034669145.1 of Hyphomicrobiales bacterium. Lineage (GTDB taxonomy): Bacteria > Pseudomonadota > Alphaproteobacteria > Rhizobiales > Xanthobacteraceae > PALSA-894. Next base: position 40,091 of record JAXDNY010000182.1, on the reverse strand, counting down.
TCGATGCCGGTGCGGGCTGATTGACGGTCGCGACGGCGGCCTGTGGCGCCTTCCCGGCAGGCCACATCTTCCAGCCGGCAATCGCGAGCGCGCCGATCGCGAAAGCGGCGCACCCGATCAGCACGGTGGCGCCGAGCCCGGACCGCTCCGGTACCGGGGTTATGGTATGCCGCTCACGCATTTCCTTGACGATGGACATGATTCACCAATTCACTGTGACTTTGACCGGAACCCAGGCGCGCTGGTGGGCGCAGCCGTCCGTCGCTTTCGCCCATTGGGCGAGCTGCGGCTTCAATTGCGCGGGCGCCGACCGACCGAAATCGGACGTATGCAACTTGCCGTAGCGGATGTGCGCGTCGAGCGACTCGATCACGGCGCGATTGTTCGGGGCGTTCCATAGCGAACGCACCGCGCGAACATCGTCGTCGCCATAGCGCGCCGCTGTCGCCAGCATCTCGTCCATCTTGGCAAAATAGTCGCCGACGTAATGGACGACGTAGGCTCGGTTGTCGCGGTCGCACACCGCGTTGGTCTGCGTGAGCAGGAAGCACTTGAGCGCTGCCGAGAGTTCGAGGGCACGCTCGTGGTCTTCCCAAGACACGCGCTGCGGCCGCGCCGGTGCGCCCACCTCACGCGCCGGCTGCTCGCGCACGATCTGGCAGGCCGGGCGAAGCTTCGCCTCGCGCCAGTTGCCGACGCGCGCTGTCTCCGTATTGAAGAACGCGGACGGCCCTTCCCAGTAGAGGCCGATCGCCGTCCGCCCGACCACGATAGCGGAGACAACGAAGAGCGCGCGCCACATCCAGCTCATAAGGCTCGTTCCAGCTTTCTACAGCCTGGAGCCGTTATAGGGCGCCGTCATGTCGGAAGGGTTTACTACCTACCGGAAACCCGGCTGTGGTTAATGCCTGGGAAAGAAAACCGCGCGGATTGTTGCCGTCGCCTACTGCGCCTCGAAACCCGCCTTCTTCAGCAAGGCCACATGCTTCGGCACTTCGGCCGCGATGAACGCCTTGCTCTGTTCGCTGGTCTCGACCACCGGTTCGAGCAGCGAGGTATTGAGCCGCTGCACGATGGCGGGCTCGGCCATGGTCTCGCGCATCAGCGCATTGATCCGATCGCAAATCTCGCGCGGCGTGCCCTTCGGCGCCCACAGCCCATACCACGACTGGAAGTCGTAGCCGTCGAGTCCCTGCTCGGCGATGGTCGGGATGTCGGGCGCGAGCGCCGAGCGCTCCTTGGTGGTGATGCCGAGCGTCTTCACCTTGCCGTCGCGCGCGATCGGGATCAGCGCGAACGACGCATCGATGAGCAGCTGCACGTGGCCGCCCATCACGTCGGTCAGCGCCGGCGCGGTGCCGCGATAGGGCGAGGTCGCGATCGTCAGTCCGGTGCGGCTCATGAAATCGACGGTCGCGAGATGGCTCGGCGCGCCGAGCGCAGGGATAGCGAAGGTCCAGTCGTTCGGCGCGGCCTTGGCGGCGGCGATCACCTCGGCGATGGTCTTCTGCGGCATCTTCGGCGCCATCACCGTCAGCAGCGGCGCGCGCGCCGTGCGGCCGATGGTCTCGAAATCCGCCTGCGGGTCGAAGCTCACGCCCTTCACGGCGTGGTTCAGGATGATGTGATTGAACGCGGAGGCGAGCAGCGTGTAGCCGTCCGGCGCCGCGTTGAGCACCGCCGTGGTGCCGATGCTGGCACTGCCGCCCGCGCGGTTCTCCACCACGACGGTCGCGCCGAACTTGTCCTGCAGCCGTTGCGCGGCGAGCCGCCCCATCGCGTCGTTGGCGGCGCCGGCCGGGAAGGGGACGATCACGCGGATCGGCTGACCGTGCGGCCACGCGGACTGCGCGCGGATCGCGGGGGCGGCGAGGGAAGCGGCGGCGGACAGGAGGAGCGTGCGGCGTTTCATTCTGATCCTTGCACTATCTGCGCTTTGACGATGGATGCCGACTTATCGCAAGCTGTCCGTTGAATTGCCAGTCCGGGACCTTTCATGCCCTACGCCCTCGCCGAAATCCGCGCTCGTCTCTTCGCCTCCGTCCTCTCCGACTGCCTCGATGCGGCGGGCGTGATGGATCAGGCGCTCCCATCGCGCATCCGGCCGCTTGACGAGGCGAGCGTGATGGTCGGGCGCGCACGCACCGCGCAATTCATCGAGGTCGATCACCACGAGACGGGGACCAATCCGTATGAGCTGGAAATCGCGCTGATCGACAGTCTGGCGAAGGACGAAATCCCGGTGTTTGCCTGCTCCAACCCGGCGCGCATCGCGCCGTGGGGCGAACTTCTCACCACCGCCGCGCAGGTGCGTGGCGCGGCCGGCGCGCTGATGGACGGCTGCACGCGCGACATCAAGGCGATTCGCGCGATGAACTTTCCGGTGTTTCACGGCGGCATCGCGCCGCTCGACAGCAAGGGACGCGGACGCGTGATGGCGATCGACGTGCCGGTGCGTTGCGCCGGCGTGAAGGTCGCGAGCGGCGATCTCATGTTCGGCGATGCCGATGGCGTCGTCGTGATCCCGCGCGCAATCGAGAGCCAGGTGCTCACGCTGGCGTTCGCGAAGATCAAGGGCGAGAAGCGCACGCTCGACGACTTGCGCGCGGGCGAAAAACTCGGCGACGTGTTCGCCAAATACGGGATCCTCTGATCATGCCATTCAAGTGCAACGAGCCCGCCGTCCCGACCGTGCAGCAGGACGACGCAACCGCGCGGATCACGCGCTGGGATTTCGCGGTCGGCGCCGCCACAGGATGGCACACCCATGGCTGGCCGTATTTTGTCATCATGCTCACCGACGCGACCCTGAAGATCGAGGCCGCGGACGGCGCGGTGTCGGACGTGCCGCTCAAGGCCGGGCAGTCCTATCGGCGCCCGGCCGGCATCGCGCATGACGTGATGAACGGCTCGGACCACCCGATCGCATTCGTCGAGATCGAAATTCTGCGGCCGGAGGCCCTTGGGTCGGTGTGACCCAACGGCATGGAACCGAGGGCAAATTGCGCCCTCATACAATTTAAACCAAATCGATTAACCCGGAATTCGATCCTTATTACGTAGTCTCGCCTACCGCGACCGGGGGGATCGGGTGGGCGAACCGTCAATGGCCAGCTGCGCCGAGACAGAACAGCTCAAGGAACTGCTCGCGCTGCACGAGGCCGCGCTGGCGTCCATGTCGCACGGCTTTTGCATGGTCGATGCCGAGCAGCGGCTTGTCCTGTTCAACAGGCGCTACCTCGACATGTTCGACCTGCTGCCCGATATCGCGCGGCGCGGCATGCCGATTGCCGAGCTAATCGCGCATTCGGCCGCGCGCGGCAACTTTCCCGTTGCGCAACTCGAGGAGATCAAGCGGCGCCGCCTTGATCTGATGGCGCGCGGCGAGCCGTTCCGGCTGATGCGCCAGATGTCGCGCGGGCGCACGTTCGCCATGGACTACCGTCCGCTACCGGGCGGCGGCTGGGTCACGCTGGTGGAAGACGTGACCGAGCGCCAGCGCCAGCAATACGAGCTGCGCGTCAAGTTCGAGCGCTTCGACCAGGCGATCACGCAGATGTCGCACGGCCTGTGCGCGGTCGACGCCGATCACCGCATCGTGCTGTTCAACGCGCGCTTCGTCGAAATGTACGGCCTGTCCGGGGACGTGATCCGGGTCGGCGTGTCGATGCGCGACGTGATCGAGCACGCCGCGCGCCGCGGCCTGTTTCCGCGTGCGCCCGCCGAGAAGGTGTGGCAGCGGCGGCTGGACAGCATGAAAGCCGGAAAGCCGTTCCAGCAAACGGTGAACCTGGCCAACGGGCGCAACTACATCCTGCACTACCACCCGATGGCTGACGGCGGGTGGGTGACGCTGTGCGAGGAGGTGACGGAGCGCCATCGCATGGAGCGCGAGCTGCACCGGCAGTACGAGCGCTTCGATCAGGCGATCAACCACATGTCCCACGGGCTGACCATGTTCGGCCCGGACGAGCGCCTGATCGTGTGCAACGCGCAATACATCAAGATGTACGGGCTCGACCCCGCGGTCGCAAAACCGGGAATTTCCTCGCGCGACCTGCTCGCGCTGTGGGTCGAAAGCCTCCACGGGCCCGGCATGACTGCCGACGCCCTCTACGAGAAGCGCAAGCGCGGAGCCGCCGGCGGGACGCCTTCGACCATGCGGCTCAATCTGAAAGACGGGCGGGTGATCGAGGCGACCACGCGTCCGACGCCGGATGGCGGCTGGGTCACGGCTCACGAGGACGTCACCGAGCGGACCGGCTACGAGAAGGTCCTGCGCGAGCAGAACATCCTGTTCGACGCCGCGCTGGAGAACATGTCGCACGGCCTGTGCGTGTTCGACGCGGAATGGCGCGTCGTCGTGCGCAACCGGCGCTATCTGGAGCTCTACGGCCTCGGGCCGGACGACGCGCAGCCCGGCACGCCGCTGATCGAGCTGATGCGCCAGAGCATCGACCGCGGAATGCACAGCGCCAAGAGCGCCGAAAGGTTTTTCGCCGATTTCATCAAGCGGGTCGCGGTCGACCGCGAGCCCGTGGTGCACCGGCGGCTGACCAGCGGGCGGCTGCTCGCGGTCCGGCACGAGCCGATGGAGAACGGCAGCTGGGTCGGCACCTACGAGGACATCACCGAGCGCGAGCGCGCGGCCGACGAACTCAAGGAGCAGCACCGCCGCTTCAACGTCGCGCTCAACAACATGGCGCACGGGCTGTGCATGTTCGACGAGAGCATGAACCTCATCGTCAGCAACCGGCGCTATGCCGAGATGTTCAACCTGCCGCCGGATTTCGTGCGGCCCGGCGTCTCGATCCGCGCCATCATCGAGCGCAGCTTCGCGCTGGGCAATTACCGGCATCGCAACATCACCGCCGAGCAGCTTTACGGCGATTACGTCGCATCGCTCAATGCGGGCGACCTCATCGTGCATCGTCACCTTGCGGATGGGCGCATCATCAAGCTCACGCATGAGCGGATGCCGCAGGGCGGCTGGGTCGCGATCTACGAGGACGTCACCGAGCGCCATCGCGCCGAGGAAAGCATCGCCCACATGGCGCGCCACGACGCGCTGACGCAGTTGCCCAATCGCGTGCTGCTGCTCGAGAAAATGGCCGAGGGCCTCGCGCGCGTCGAAGCGATGGGCGAGGCGATGGCGGTGTTCTACCTCGACCTCGACAATTTCAAGGGTGTCAACGACACCCTCGGTCATCCGATCGGCGACAAGCTGCTCGGCATCATCGCGGAGCGCGTGCGCGGCGCGGTCGCCGACGGCGACACCATCGCGCGGCTCGGCGGCGACGAGTTCGCCGTGCTGCAATGCCGCTCCGGCGCGGAAGCCGCCGGAGCGCTCGCGCGGTCATTGGTCGCGATCATCTCCGAGCCGATCGAGATCGACGGGCAGGAGATCAATTCCGGCGTCAGTATCGGCATCGCGCTGGCGCCGAGCGACGGCACCGCGGCCGACCATCTGATGAAGTGCGCGGATCTTGCGCTCTATCGCGCCAAGGCCGAGGGGCGCGGCACTTTCCGCTTCTTCGAGCCGGACATGGATGCGCGCATTCAGCGCCGCCGCGCGCTCGAAGTCGATCTGCGCCGCGCGCTCACCGCCGGCGAGTTCTCGCTCGCCTATCAGCCGCAGATCAATCTCGCGAGCAACGAACTCACCGTCATGGAGGCGCTGCTGCGCTGGACCCATGCGGAGCGCGGGCCCGTGCCGCCGTCCGAGTTCATCCCGCTGGCCGAGGAAATGGGGCTGATCGTTCCGCTCGGCGAATGGGTGCTGCGCGAAGCGTGCAAGGAAGCCGCGCGCTGGCCCAATCCCATCAAGGTGGCCGTCAACCTCTCGCCGGTGCAGTTCCGCAATCGCGGTCTGGTGACGACCGTGACGACGGCGCTCGCGGCCGCGCGCCTTTCCCCGCGCCGGCTGGAAGTGGAGATCACCGAAGCGGTACTGCTGCGGGACGACGAGACGATCGTCACGATGCTGCACCAGTTGCGCGCGCTCGGCGTGCGCATCGCGATGGACGATTTCGGCACCGGCTATTCGTCGCTCAGCTATCTGCGCTCGTTCCCGTTCGACAAGATCAAGATCGACCGCTCGTTCATCAAGGACATCGACCGCAACCGCGACAGCGCCGTCATCATCAAGGCGATCGCAAGCCTCGGGACGAGCCTCGGCATCGAGACCACTGCCGAAGGCGTCGAGACCGAGGAGCAGCTCGACATCGTGCGCCGCGCCGGCTGCACCGAGATGCAGGGCTATCTGGCGAGCCGCCCCGTTGCGGCCAGCGACGTCGCCGAGCTCATCGCGCGCTTCCGGCGCGAGGCCGCGGCGGCGTAATTGCCCTTGTCATGCCCGCGACGGCGGGGCGTCCAGTAGCCACCGAAGTGTCTTGGTGAACGCGCGACCGTGCCCCACGTGAAATTGGCGTTTACTGGATCATCCGCCTTCGCGGATGATGACACCGGAATGCGCGGCCGCCTTGCGCAAACACCCCTGGCACAGACAGTCCTCGCCCGAATCCGCCGGCATCGGCAGCCGAAAGTCCTCCTCGGCGCACCAGCAATGCCCTGTGCCAACGCCGCATTCGAACGCCGTGCCGCAGCGCGCGCAGGAAAGGCGGCGCGGTTCGCGCGCGGGGCCGGCGGACTGGCTGATCACCGACATCTGACGTGTGCTCCCGCAGCCATTATGTTAGACCGCGCCGATCCAATCAAAGGGTGCCATCCATGATCGACCTGCATTACTGGACCACGCCGAACGGCCACAAGATCACGATTTTTCTCGAAGAGACCGCACTGCCATACAAGATATTTCCCGTGAACATCGGAAAAGGGGAGCAATTCGCCAAGGACTTTCTAGCGATCTCGCCGAACAACCGCATTCCGGCGATGGTCGACCACGATCCCCCGGGCGGCGGCGCGCCGATCGCGGTGTTCGAGTCGGGCGCGATGCTGCTCTACCTCGCCGACAAGACCAAGAAATTCATCCCGCAGGACCTGCGCGGGCGCACGGCTGTGCTCGAATGGCTGTTCTGGCAGATGGCCAATCTCGGGCCGAATTCGGGGCAGAACAATCACTTCTCGAATTATGCGCAGGAGAAGATCCCCTACGCGATGGACCGCTACCGCAACGAGGTGAACCGGCTCTACGGCGTGCTCAACCGGCGGCTTGCGGATCACGAATACGTCGCGGGCGACTACTCGATCGCCGACATGGCGAGCTATCCGTGGATCGTGCCGCACGAGCGGCAGGGGCAGAACATCGCCGATTTCCCGCACATCAAGCGCTGGCTCGATGCTATTCGCGCGCGGCCCGCGGTTGAGCGCGCCTATGCCAAGGCGAAGGAGATCAATCCGAATGCCGGCGGCATCCGCACCGCGGAGGAGCGCGCGATCCTGTTCGGGCAGACCGCGGAGTCGATCGCCAAGGCCGCCGCGGCGGCGCGGTGAACGCGCACCGCTTTCTCCTGCTTCACCTCTCCCCGCTTGCGAGGAGAGAGCCTGCCCCGGACTTGATCCGGGGTCGGCGCATCCACTGCGCGGGTGAGGGAGAGTTGCCGCAATTCCGCGTCTAACGATTGCCCCTCACCCGCCTCGCATTCGCTCGGCACCCTCTCCCCGCAAGCGGGGAGAGGGCGGAGCCTTACGCCCCACGCCCCCACAGCGCGCAATAGCGCCGCGCGACCATCGGCAGGCCGGCCGCATAGCCGGGCAGGGTGGCGTACTTCTCCATCTTGAAGTCCTTCTCGACCGCGTCCCAGCACTTGCCCGCCTGCGCGTCCGTCTTGATCTGGGCGGAGGCCTCCTGCATCAGCGTCAGCACGTCCTGCGCGTCCTTCTTGGTGCCGAGCCGGTCGCCGGGGCCGGGATGTCCGGGGATCATGCGCTCCCAGTCCATCGCGATCACCTTCTTGATGAAGTCCTCGGTCTCGAGCGGATAGATGTCGATGAAGCCGCGGCCCGGAAACGCGCCGACCGGGATCGTGTCGACGATGAACACGATCTTCTCCTTCGGCAGCCGCATGACCAGCGTCGAGTCCGAGTGATTGAGGCCGAGATAGGAAAGCTCCAGCGTGGTGCCGCCGAGCTTGATGGTTTTCTTGTCGCCGATCGACTCATCCGGAATGACGGTGTGCGGGTCGTTCAGCACCTTGAGCCGCGCGGTGGCGTTCTTGTGCGCGATCACCTTGGCGCCCGCGTCCTTGAACGCCTTGCCGCCGGCGATGTGATCGAAGTGGACGTGGCTGTAGATCAGGTACTTGATCGGCTTGTCGGTGACCTTCTTGATCTCGTCGACATATTGCTGTCCGCCGGTCGGGCGGCCATAGGCGATCGGATCGGTCGCGATTACGCCGTCCTTGGTGACGACGAACATCGACTGATGATTGCCATTGCGGAAGATGTAGACGCCCTCGGTGCCGTCGACCTTGGTGGTGGCGATCTGCGGGCGCTGCGGCGCCGGCTGTGCCGCGGGTGGTGACGGCGGCGCCTGCGGCGCTTGCGCCGCGGCCGGAACGGCGAGCGCGACGGTCGCGACCGCAAGCAAAGCAACTCCAACACGTGACATGGATGTCTCCCCTTGAACGAATAGGGGCATGCTCGGCTTTACGGCGCCGCCGCTCAAGTCAAACCTGTTTGAACGGCCAAGGGCGTAATGCCGCCGACAACTGTTATACTGTTGCAGGAATATGGGGCGCGCTTCGGTGTTAGCCGCCGCCGATCATGCCGACGATCTTCCAGGCGCCGCCTGCGTCCTTGCCGTAGCAAAGCTGGTCCGAGCCGAGCGGGTTGATCGCCTCGGCCGCCACGAACCCGACCTTGCCGCTCGGCGTCACGATGCGCATGAAGTCCTGGCTGGCGTTCGGCGCCACATCGGGCATCACGCGCACGAACTGCATGCCGAGCTTCTCGATCACCGGCGCGTTTTGCGTCGCGGTGGCGCGCACCTCGACGCCGTCGGCCGCCGTGAAGCCCCAGTCGCCGATGTCGGTCTTGGTGGATTCGGCGAGTTTCTCCAGGTCCGCCGGATTGAACTGCGGCCCGGCGGGCGAGCAGACCGTGTTGGGGCGATCCGGATAGGGCGCGGCGGTTTCGTCCGCGGCGAACTCCGACAGCGATTCCCAGCCCGAGCCGTCCTTGGCGGCCAGATTGAGCGCGGTCGCGAGCGCCTCGATGCCGGTCTTCTTGCCGGCCGCGTTGCCACTTTCCTGCAGCCAGAAGAAGCCTTGGACGAGCACGAGTTTGGCAAGCGCCGCGCGATCCTTGCGCTGCGCGATTGTCGTCAGATCCTTGCGGAAGGCCGCAAGACTCGGATCGTCGAGCGGCTTGGGCGGCGCGACCGTGAGCGTGCCGTAGGGTGCAGGCGGTGCCATCGGTGGCTGGGCCTGCTGGGGCGGGGCTGCGCCTTTCTGCTGCTGCTGCTGCTGTTGTGGCGCTTTCTGCTGCGCGCCCGGCGGCGGCATCTGGCTCGGCGGCCGCGGCAAGGTCTGCTGCGCGCTCGCGGGCGCAGCAAGGAATGCGGCACAGATCGCCACCGAAACAAATGCCAGACGCATGAAAGCCTCCCCGTTCCAACACCGAGCACATATGCAAATTGGCGCGGAATTGCGACGGGTCGGAACCAGCCGGCGTGCGCTCCTTGCGCATCAATTGACCGCCATGCGCCGATTCCGGCTGGCGAGTTTTTCATTTTTCAGAAATGGTAGCGCCGAAGCGGGGAAGCCATGGCACAACATCGGATCGACGCGGCGCCGGACACGGTGCACTGGGGCTATTTCGACGCGGCGCTGAAACCACTGCTGACGGTTGCGAGCGGCGACACCGTGACGATCTCGACGGTGTCCGGCATGGCGAGCCAGATGCCGGCCGCGCCTCTGGTCGTCCCGCCGGCGCTCGCCGCGATCCACAAAAGCGTGCCGCAGAAACTGCCCGGCCACATCTGCACCGGTCCGGTCGCGGTGAAGGGGGCCAAAGTCGGCCAAGTGCTCGAAGTGCGCATCAAGGACATCCAGCTCCACTACGACTGGGGCTACAACATGATCCGGCCACTCGCGGGCGCGCTGCCGGACGATTTCGACACGCCGACGCTGATCCACATCCCGCTCGACAAGGGCAAGAACACCGGCACGCTGCCGTGGGGGCTCGAACTGCCGCTCGCGCCGTTCTTCGGCGTGATGGCGGTCGCGCCGCCGCCCGGCTGGGGCATGGTCTCGACGCTGCCGCCGCGGCGCAACGGCGGCAATCTCGACAACAAGGAACTGGTCGCCGGCACCACGCTCTATCTGCCGATCCATGTCGACGGTGCGCTGTTCTCCTGCGGCGACGGCCACGGCGTGCAGGGCGACGGCGAGGTGTGCGTGACGGCGATCGAGACCGGGCTGATCGGCACGTTCGAGCTCATCGTACGCGAGGACATGAGCCTCGACTGGCCGATGGCCGAAACCCCAACGCACATCATGACCATGGCGTTCGATCCCGATCTCGACGACTGCGTGACGATCGCGCTGCGCGACATGATCGCGCTGATCTGCCGGCGCACCAACCTGTCGCGCGAGCAGGCCTACACGCTGTGCAGCCTCGCGGCGGACTTGCGCGTCACGCAGGTGGTCAACGGCAACAAGGGCATCCACGTGATGCTGGCGAAGAAGTATTTGAGCGCCTGAGCAAATTGATGTCTCTACTTGGCGGAAACGTTTAAGTTATCTACACTCGACTGGCGTCCAATCTTGGATCGTTCGACTAGAATCTGACAGGCCGTTCAAATGGCAGTCGCGCGGACATCTATACCTAATTGCTAGGTGCACCACCGAGTATGCGAACGTGGACGTTGATTGCATTGGTCTGCGTTGCGGCTGCCGTTGCCGTACTTTGGGGCGGCGATCTGATGAATTGGCATCGCTCGTTTCCGGCGGCTCTCGTAAACGAGATTGCAACATGGTCTTCAATTTATAGCTTGATTGTCTCGCTTGCGGGGGTGTCCGCATCCGCCTACGCCGCGTGGGGAGTAGCGCAAATCAGAACGCGCTATCTAGCAAAGGCCAGGCTGCCAACTATCGGAAAGAAGCTCCTTAAGGATGCATCTATGCTGTCAGACCTCGCGGAGGAGGTGCCGGTTCCACAGCAGGAGAAGACGAGAGTCTTTTCTTCGTTGAAGGCGAATCTTGAGGCTGTGAGGAGACATTTACCATCACATTTGAAGCGAACCCATCAAAAGACAGCAAAATTGTTCGATCGACTGTCACATGAAGCTGAGGCGCAGCCAGCAGGAGCATCTCTAAGTACTCTTGGGTCCTTTTGGCTGACCTACGAACAGGTTCAACTTTTGAAATATGAGATCGACCACTACCTCGCCGATGAAAAATGGGACAGCTGATGTATCGAACATCCGATTGGATAAAGGCCTTGTCTCGACTTTCGAAGCTGACCGCCGAAGGCGTTGTCGATTGGAAGCCAACGTCATTGGATGTCGACGAACTGCCGGAGCCATCTGATCGGTTGATCAAGGCTTTTTCAGCTGATTTTAGAGACAAGAAATATCGAATTTTCGAAGTCAAAACACGCAGCTACGTTGACGAAGACGAGTACCACTGGGTCAGCCTGCACCATCTCGATATCTTCGAGAAGACTCCACTGACAGAGACGTTTATTACACGGAGCAGTGACATGCCGGCCGTTGCGGATCTTCTGCGCTCTGTAGAAAGAAAGTATGCATTTAATGCAGGAGCCTTAGACGATCTGCTTGATGACGGTCTGGATGAAGAGTGAGCGGCACCTGCTTAGGCATCCATGTGATGCTGGCGAAGAAGCTGCTCAACGCCTGACCGCACTTTTCAGAGTATCAATCGGGCAAGAGCTCGTTGGTGAGGTCCAATGCGCCTGTTGGTTCTCGGTGGCACGCAGTTTCTCGGGCGCGCGATTGCCGCGCACGCCTGCGCGACGGGCCATGATGTGACATGCGCGGCGCGTGGCGTGACCGGCGCCGTTCCAGACGGCGCTCGCTTCATCCGCGTGGACCGTGACGACCCGGATGGCCTCGCGCCGCTTGAACGTGAGGCGTTCGACGCCGTCGTCGATGTGTCGCGTCATCCGGGGCAGGTGCGCCGTGCCGTCAGCGCGCTCAAGGCGCGCGTCGCGCACTGGACCTTTGTGTCCACCGTGAGCGTCTATGCGGACAACCGCACCCCCGGGCAGCGGGCGGACAGCGCGCCGCTTAAGGCGCCCCCGGCGCCGGCGATCGAGCATTGTACCGAGGCGACCTATGGCGCCGCCAAGGTGGCATGCGAGCAGGCAGTGGGCGAGAACGCCTTCATTTGCCGGCCCGGCCTGATTGCCGGTCCGGAGGACCCAACGGGGCGCTTCACCTACTGGCCCGTCCGGCTTGATCGGGGCGGCGAGGTGCTCGTACCCGGGACACCGGACGATGCCGTCCAACTCATCGACGTGCGCGATCTCGCGCAGTGGATCGTATTGGCCGCGCAAACCCGCCTGACCGGAATTTTTGACGGGATCGGGCCGTCGTTCACGCGCGGCCAGTTCCTGACACAATGTGCCCTAGGCGCTGGGTCGGCTTGCACCTTCACCTGGGCCGACCGCGCGTTTCTGGAGAGCCACGACATCAGGCGCTGGGCCGGCCCGCGCTCGCTGCCGCTGTGGCTCCCACTGCCGGACTTTGCAGGCTTCAACACACGCGACACCTTACCGGCACGCGATCACGGCCTAACCGTGCGGCCGCTCGCGGAGACCGCGCGCGACACGTTGGCCTGGGCGCATGCCACCGGTGGAGCGGTCACGGGTCTTACGGCGGACGAAGAGAGCGCGGCTCTTGGAGCGTGGCACGCGAGCCAGTGAATATCATTCATTCGGCGTTGATGTTGGCCGCCTTGATAATCGGCCACCACTTCTCGATCTCAGCCTTGTGATACGCCCGAAGCGCTGCCGGTGTCTGCTCATCGTGCGGGAAAATGTCCTGGCCCAGATCGGCAAATCGCGCGCGCACCGCCGGATCGGCCAGGACTTCCACCATCGCGGCATTAAGTCTGGCGATCACATTCTGCGGAATTCCCTTGGGAGCCCAAAGTGCGTGCCAGTGCGATAAATAGAATCCCGGCAGGCCCGCTTCGTCCGCCGTCGGGATATCCGGTGCTATTGCCATGCGTTTCTTGGCCGCAACAGCGTAGGCTTTGATCGCGCCCGCGCGCACCTGCGGGAGCGCGTTCGTTGGATTGTCGATCATCAGATCAATTTGTCCGGCCACCAAATCCTGCATCGCAGGCGCGGTGCCGCGATAGGGAATCAAACTAAACCGTGTGCCGGTGGCGGCTTGAAAGAAGACACCGAAAACGTGTCCAGGGCTGCCTACGCCACCGGTCCCCGCCGAGGCCTTGCCTGGGTTAGCCCGTAACCAAGCTGTCAGCTCCTTCAGATCATCTGCCGGCATCGCCTTTTTTGCGACGACAAGCCATGGATTGCTCACGATCAGAGAGATCGGTTCGAAATCATTGAGCAGATCGTAAGCGAGTCTATAGATCGCGCCGACTACGACATGCGTGCCCCATTGCCCAAGGATAAGCGTATAGCCGTCGGGTGTTGCGCGGACAGCCCGGCCGACGGCAATGCTGCCGCCGGCGCCAGTCACGTTTTCGACAATGACCGGTTGGCCAAGCGCGACGCGCAGACGTTCTGCGATGATACGCCCTATCGTATCCGTCGGGCCGCCCGCGGCGAACGGAACGATCATGGTGATCGGGCGCGATGGATAAGATTGCGCAACCGCGCTTCCGAGCAATACCGAGATGATACTCAGTGCGATGCCAAGGGATCGCATGGCTGAGGCGAGGACGCCTGGGTTGCGGATCGCCAAGCTTGGAATCCATCTGAACCTGCACATGGTATTCTCTCCCGCAGATTTCAGGAGGCTCATGCGCGCGAACCACCTGGTTAACGAAAATTTGGCCGCTCCTATGCACGAAGCCACGACCGAACAATTCCACACAACGACCCAGACGATCAGTCATGAAGTCCGCGAGTCCATATCTGCCTCGTCGCGGCACGACGTCGGTGTGTTTGCCATCATGTCAACCAGCAACAAGGGGTCTCACGCGATGCCACCACCGCTGCGCCCGGCGTTCGCCCCGGACCGGGGCGCGTGTCTCTAACTCGCGTACGCGGTCGTTCAGGCGCTCGATCTCATGAGCCGCGAGTGTCATCAAGTGGGCTGTCTGATGCCAACCCTCGTCCTGCAGATAGCCGCAATTTTCGCGGATTGCCGTAATCAGAACCGTTGCCATGACGCCCTCCCTGGGATTCCGTGCAGTCGAATTCTGCGTATATTGAAAGTTGTACCGATTTGATGTAACTGAAAAGTTCTATTCTCCTGCATGATATTAGTCGTTTGGCTAAGATGACTCCCATGAACTGGGCTGATCGCATCGGACGCCGCCTCAAGCTGCGTGACCTGCATATTCTTCTCGCCGTTGCGCAATGGGGCAGCATGACAAAGGCCGCAGGCCAGCTTTCGGTCTCAAATCCTGTCGTTTCAAAAGCGATTGCTGATTTAGAGCATACTTTGGGCGTGCGGCTCCTCGACCGCAGTTCTCAAGGCGTTGAACCCACGACTTATGGCCATGCACTTCTGGGCAGGGGGCTCGCCGCGTTCGACGAGTTAAGGCAGGCCGTCAAGTTCATTGAATTTCTTGCGGATCCGACAGCAGGTGAAGTGAGGATCGGAACCTCGGTCGCGCTTGGCTCAGGTTTCGTGTGCGCTGTGGTCGATCGTCTGATCCGGAAGTACCCCCGCATTACCTTGCATCTGCTGACCGCGGAGTCCGAGACGACGTACCGGGCGCTGGAAGAGCGCAAGGTCGATTTGGTTATCGCCCGCATGTTCCAACCGATCGCGCAGGATCACCTGCAGGCAGAGGTTCTCTATCTCGAACCTCAGGTGGTCGTGGCATCTGCGAAGAATCCATGGACGAGGCGGCGCAAAGTGGCGCTTGGAGATTTGATGAACGAGCCTTGGACCTTGCCGCCGCCGGAGTCCTTATCGGGCTCCGTCATCGCAGAGGCCTTTCGAGCCCATGGATGCGGCCTGCCTCGAACGGCGGTCATCGCCAGTACCGTCCCTGTGCGCGATGCACTCCTCGCCAGCGGCCGCTTCATCACGATCGTTCCCGATTCCGTCCTGAAGTTCCCGACGAAAAATACCGCCATCAGGCGTCTACGGATCGAGTTGCCGACCGCGCGCAGACCAATAGCGATCGTCACGTTGAAGAACCGCTCGCTCAATCCGGTCACGCAGGTTTTTGTCGAGGCTTCCCGGGAGGTTGCCAAGTCGTTGGATGCAAGAGAACAAGAAAATTAGCGGATATTGCTGTCCGGCCTCTCCGATGGCGATCCCAATCTCGACGACTGTGTGGCGATCGCGCCGCGCGACAAATCGCGCTGATCTACCGCCGCACCAACCTGTCGCGCGGGCAGGCCTGCACGCTGTGCCAGCCTCGCCGCCGACCTGCGCGTCACGCAGATGGTCAACGGCAACAAGGGCATCCAGTGATGCTGGCGAAGAAACTTCTCGGCGGCTGATCGGCCCATGTACTCACCGCGCGCGGTTTGCTTAAATGGTACAAAACCCGAGGAGGGGTGTCATATGTTTCAGCGCATGATCCGCTTCGCGCGGCGGGTTTGTCCGGCGGCCTTGGCGCTCGTGGTCCTTGTGGCAGGACCTGCCGCCTTCGCCCAAACTGACTCGAGCGCCCACATGGCCAAGCGATTGGAGCTCGAAAAAGCGGTCGCCGATGTCACAAACATGTTCCAAAGCGACCCGCGTTATAACAGAGGGAAGACCCCGGATCAGATCAAGGACGGGGTCGAGTTCGTCACCGGCAACGTACTGTTCGTGCTGGGACACGAAACCGCTCACGCGCTTATCAGTGTCTTCGAAATACCGGTTATCGGGCGGGAAGAGGACGCAGCCGACGCGCTTGCGACGCTTGTCGCTCTCAAGATGGGGAATTCCTTCGCGGATCGCGTCATCGTCAACGCCGCGAAGGGTTGGTTTCTTAGCGACCAGCGGGACAGAAAACAGGGTATCCCGAGCCCATTTTATGACGAGCACGGCCTGGATGTGCAGCGAGCCTACTACATCGTTTGCCTGATGGTTGGCGGAGCGCCCGACAAGTTCCTGAGCCTTGCCAAGGAGGTGAAGCTTCCTGAGGAACGCCAAAATACGTGCAAGTTCGATTACAGCAATGCGGAGTGGTCCTGGGACGAAGTGCTGAAGCCTCACAAGCGCAAGCCGGAAGACCCGAAAACGAAAATCGAAGTGAGCTACGGCGCGACGACCGAATTCGCCTCGCTGGCAGAGATCGGCCGCAAGCTCCAGATCCTGGAATCCGTGGCCGAGTGGCTGTCGGAAGACTTTGCCTGGAAGATACCGATCTCGCTCGAAATGCGGGAATGCGGCAAGGCAGATGCGCGATACCTTCCGCTCAGCAAGAAGATCTACGTCTGCTACGAACTTATCCGCGAGTTTGTCCAGCTCCATCGTAATTATGGGCAAGCGGCGTTGGTGCCAGGCGCGATGAAAATGTCGAGGACCGGAAAGTTCGTTGCGGCCGCAAAACCGAGCGCCGGCAAGAGCCGCAGCGGGAAAGCGTTCCGGCCCGCGCGGCGTTAGGCCAAGCCTGGTTGGTCGGAATCGGGCCTCGTCCGTTCGGACCCGGTGGCTTTCAGCGTCGTTTTGGCGTTGGATGCGCTCGCCGAATGTCTTGCCTTCTAGAACGGCGACACGTTTCTGTGACCGAACGTGTTGATCCTTGCTCTGAAGATGACCAAGGCAAGACTGAACTCTGACTTGTCTTTCAATTGGAAGGGTTTCAACAGTAACGGACTTGTGCGCACCTTGCGAGAGACCGCATATCTTGGTTCCAACTATTCATTTTCAATTCATTTTCAACGGCGTACGCTGAGTCGTGTCTCGGTACTATGAGACTTTCAACCTAGTGAGGTTCGCTCATGAAGACTTTCGTTCGGAATACGCTGCTTGCAGCGGCCGGCGTCGTTGCCATGTCGCTGCCGGCCCATGCGATGAGCTCGACAACAAGCCAGGACACTCCGCTGTTGAACGCGACGACGGCGAAGTCCGTGCAGTTGGCGCAACGAAGTGAAAACCCCGGTGGCCCCGGCCTCCGCAACGAGAATCCCGGCGGCCCCGGCCTCCGCAACGAGAATCCCGGCGGCCCTGGCCTCAAGAAGAAGGTCAAGAAGCCCAAGAAGAAGAAGATGTAAAAGATTTATCCGGAGCGTAAGGCCGCTCCATTGGATCGATCTCAGTCCGGGGCAACTCGCGTTGCTCCGGACTTTCTTACGTCTGCCGGTCACCGCGCGCTGCTCTCGGGCCTCGCCCTAGTTCGCGGCGAAGCAGTAGAACAGCCCATCGCCGCCGGTGCCGCGCAGATCGGCCGCGCTGCAGCCGCCCTCGGGACCGCGCGAGGGGTGCGATGAATTCCACGAGCGCGCCGCCGCGTCGTCGCGCAATCCCTTGCGGTCGATATGCCCGACCATCGCGGCGCCCTGCGTGCTGCTCGTCCAGTTGCGGCAGGTGCGATCGTCGCCGGCCGGGAACGCATTACCTTCCGGGGTCGAGCCGGTCAGCACGTCATGACGATTCGGCGCAAAGCCCACGCCCGGAATGATGAAGCCGCGTTCGGACAGCGAGTTGTCGAAGCTGAGCTTGTTGTTGTCGCTATGCAGGTCGTCGACGCTGGCGGCGACCACCGTGCCCTTGAAATTCTGCCACGGGCCTTTGCCTACGCGGTCACGTGCGTTGACGGCCGGTTTGCCGTCGGCGGGCTGCGAACTGAGATAGGCGCGCCAGGTTTTTCCCCCCGCGCCATGGCGCTCCGCCAACGTCTGGCAATGCCGGTCGGCACCCTCGATGCCGCCGAGGTCGGCGCCCTTGCCGGGGCCCGCGCCGGTGACGAAGAAGCTCATGTTCGGTGCCTGCGGCAGTGGGGGCGGTGCCGCCGGTGCCGCGGGCTGCTGGGCGAGCGCGCCGGACGCTGCGAACAGCGCGAAAGCCGAGACGGCAAGCAACTTGATGCTATGCATGGGAGTCCTCCTCGAATTCTGTTTTTGGTTCTCTGAGCCTACCGGCTTCCCGTCTCGCTCGAAAGAAAGAAACATTGGGAATATTCATGGTCGAACGGTGTTGCGCCGGGCCGACCAGTTGTTAGGCTACAGGCAAGCGGTTGCGCATTCCTCTTGGGAGGGGAGAATGACGCTTTCCCGTCGCAAGGCTTTGCTCGCTGCTGGCGCTGTGGCCCTCGTCACGCGGCCGCGCATCGCACTGGGTCAATCGTATCCCACCCGGGCGGTCCGCGTGGTGGTGCCGTTCGCTCCCGGCGGCCCCACGGATATTTTCGCACGGCTGATCGTGCAGAAGCTCAGCGATCAACTCGGCAAGCAGTTTTATATCGAGAATGTCGGCGGTGCGAGCGGCGGCATCGGCACCGTGCAGGTCGCGAAGGCTCCGCCGGACGGCTACACCATCCTGTTCAACGTCAACAGCTTTGCGATCAATCCGATCTTCTTCGAGAAGGCCACATACGATCCCTTCCGGGATTTCGAACCTGTCATGCTGGCGGCGACGAACGACGTCGTATTTGCCGTCCATCCGTCCGTGCCGGCAAAGACGGTCGCGGAGTTCGTCGCATTCGCCAAGGGCCAGGGCTCGCGGTTCACCTTCAGCTCGGGCGGTGCGGGATCGGTCACGCATCTCGTCGGCGCGCAGTTCGGGCAGTCGGTCGGTTTCGATGTCGTGCACGTGCCCTATCCGGGCGCAGGTCCGGCGGTCGCGGCGGCCGTAGCGGGACATGTGCCGGCGGTGTTCAGTTCGACGCCGCCCGTGGTGCGGCACATCCTCGACGGCAGGCTGCGCGCCCTTGCGGTGACGGGCAAGGCGCGCGCGCCATCGCTGCCCGATGTGCCGACCATGGCGGAAGCCGGCTTTCCCGAAACGAAGGGCGATCAGTGGGTCGGCGTGTTTGCGCCGGCGAAGACCCCGAAGGACATCATCGCGGTGCTCCATCGCGAACTCGCGAAGGCATTGGCGAGCCCGAACATCAAGGAGCGCTTTGCGACGATTGGATTCGTACCGGTCGGCAGCAGCCCGGAAGAGCTCTCCGCGCTGATCAGGAGCGACACGGAGAACTGGAGCAAGGTGATCCGGGCCGGAAATCTGAAACCCGATTGAGGATCTTCGCCGAGCGCGTACAGCGCCGGCCGTGACAACCATCGAAGGAGCAGCGATCATGGATGCGAACCGGCGCGATGTGTTGGCAACAGGCGCGGCCGCGACCGCAATGGCGGCTGCGCCGCGCGCCTTCGCGCAGACCGCTCAAGGAGGAGCCATGTCGTTCTATGAAAAAGGCGCCGTCTGCATCCGCTATGAGGAGCACGGCTCCGGCTTCCCGCTGCTGCTCATTGCGGGCGGCGGGTTGAATTCGTCGGTCGCCGGGCTCAAAGGCAGCAGTCATCCCTTCAACGCGATCGACGAGCTCAAGAGCGAGTACCGGTGCATCGCGGCCGATCTGCGCAACGCCAATGCCGGCGAGTCCTCTGGCCCGCTCGAGATCGACCGGCCTTGGGATGCCTACACCGACGACCATATCGGCCTGATGGATCACCTCGGCATCGGCAAGTTCATGGTGCTCGGCTTCTGCATCGGGGGGCCGTTCATCTGGAATTTGCTCAAGCGCGCGCCCAATCGGGTCGTCGCCGCCGTGCTGGCGCAGCCGAGCGGCTCGCGCCCCGAGATGCGCGACCTGTTCTACGACAACAACATGAAGGGCTGGGGTCCCGAGCTGGTCAAACGCCGGCCCGAGATCGCGATGGAGACGGTCGACAAATTCCTGACCCGGATGTACCGCACCGATCCCGACTTCGTTTTCACTGTCACGCGCGATTTCGTGAAGAATTGCCAGACGCCGGTGCTGATCCTGCCGGATGACATTCCGGCGCACCCTTATGCCATCGCCATGGAAGCCGCGATGCTGGCGCCGAAGGCGGAAGTGAGCTTGTTCCCGTGGAAGGAGCCGAAGGAGCGCATCCCGCTGGTGGTGCGCCAGATCCGGTCGTTCCTCCGCGCGCACCAGCCGGCTTCCGTCTAGACGCGACTCCGATACCGATGGCGGCCGATGCCTGCAGCTGCGTGTCTCGCGTTACGCCGCCCGGACGAGGCTTGGCACGGCGCCCTTGCCGCGCACCTCCGCCTCCTCGAAGTCGGCCGCTGCGATTGCGCGGTCGAGCGCGGCGCGCAGCTCCTTGGCGGTTTCCAGCGTCAGCTCGATCCCGGCGCGCGCGCCGGGTTCGAGGCTTGTGTTGATGAAATCGAGCGTGATGACGTCGCCGAGGTTCGCATGGCGCGCGTGGTCATAGGCGACGACCGACTGCGTGAGCGGAAACCATTCGTCCCCACGCTTCGCCATGCCCTCTGCGCGGACGACCTCGATGATGGACGTGCACATGCGAGACTCTCCTACTTCGCCAGATGCTTGCCGAAGAAGGCGAACACCTTGCCCCAGGCGTCCATCGCCTGTTCGGGGCGGTAGAGCGGCCGGTGCCAATAATTGAAGCCGTGACCGGCACCGTCGTAGCGGTGGAATTCGTAGGTCTTGCCGTGCTTCTTCAGCGCGGCCTCGTGCTCGTTCACCTGCTCGGGGCTCGGTGCGCGGTCGTCATTGCCGAAAATGCCGAGCAGCGGGCAGGACAGATCCTTGGTCATGTCGATCGGCGCGACCGGCGTCTTGGCGTTGAGCTCCTCCTTGCCCATCACGACCCGGCCGCCCCACATGTCGACGGCCGCATCCGCGTCTTTCCGTTGGCACGCATAGATGAAAGCGTGCCTCCCGCCGGAACACGAGCCGTAGACGCCGACCTTGCCGTTATGCTCCTTCTGCGCGCGCATCCACGCCACGGCGGCTGCCGTATCGCCGACCATCTGCGCGTCGGGAATGCCGCCGTCGGCGCGCACTTTCGCGGCGACGTCGTCCGGGTTGCCCTCGCCGGCGCGCTCGTAGAGGTTCGCGCAGATCGCCAGATAACCGTGATGCGCAAAGCGCCGCGTCGTCTCGATGTAGAGCTCGCTCCACCCCGGCAGATGGTGGATCAGCACGACGCCCGGAAACGGGCCCGACCCTTCCGGCTTTGCCGTATAGGCGGTGATCGGCGTTCCGCCGTCGCCTTTCAGCGTCACGTTCGTGCACGTCATGCCTCGGTAGAAAGCCATCGATCGTCTCCATGGGCGGTTCTTGTTGATGGGCGGTTCTTGTTGCGGTCAGTATTCGGCAATCGCCGGGCGGGCGCAACAAGCCCGCCGCTAGTCCTTGATCGGACGCTGCAGCGCGACGTCATAAAGCCCGTGCGGCTCATAGGCCCACCACACGAATTTCCAGCCGCGCGTGACGGCGAATTCCACGACCGCGCGGTGCACCCCATAGGCGCCGAGATAGGGGTCGGCGTGGGCGAAATCGTTGAACACAAGATGGCCGCCGGGCTTGACCTTCGCGGCGGCCACGCGTGCATCGCTACTCGCGCCTTCGTAGGAATGATCGCCGTCGATGTAGATCCAGTCGAAATGATCGTCGGGGAATTGCGCGAGCCTCTCTTGCGACAGGCCCTGATGTGTCGTGACGCGCGCGTCGGCGGCGACCGCCGGATCGAGCAATGAGAAATCCAGATCGATCAGATGCAGCTCGGCCGGCGCGCAGCCAAGAATGTGCCGTGCGAAATGCCCGCGATAGGTCCCGACTTCGGCGACGCGGCCGCCGCGCGGCAGATTGTTCACCAGCTCGTCGCGCGACGCGCACATGCGGCAGCCGGCCAGCAGCTCCGGCGGAACGGCCATCGAGGGCTGGCCCTTCGCTACCAGGTGGCGGGTGAGTCGCAGCCCATGGCGCAGCCGCTCGGGCAACCGGCCGCGGAGCGCGAGCCTAAGACGGGTCAGCCAGGTCATCGGGCGGGATCACCATCGGAGAGCCGAAAAATCAAGCCGAAACAATACCCAAGTTCGGTTGCGAACATATCACCGATCGATAAATTTGATTGAGACGGCGGCTGTTCCCCACGGGAAAGTTGCGCTATTTTGCGCGCCATCGCCGCCGCGTGACCCGCATTATTGGGACCGGCGGCTCCGGGGATTTCGACATGGCGCTCGATGCGAAAGGTGCGGCCGCGCTGGCCTTGCATCGGTTCGGCTTGGGGCCGCGTGCGGGCTCGATCGCCGCGATTGCGTCCGATCCACGCGGCGCGTTGCTCGCCGAAATCGACAAGCCGGGCGCCGGGCAGATCACCGACAGCAGCCTGCTGACGGCGCCGCAGGCCGCGCGCCTCGCCTTCAGCTACGACCAGGAACAGCAGGCAAAGCGGATCGCGTCGCGCATCAGCGAGGAGCAGCGCAAGTCCGGCAGCGCGGTAATGACTCCGATGGAGGCGCCGAAGCCGGAAGATACCGTCACGATGGCGGTGCCCGAGCCTCCGGCCCCGGCGCAGCCCACGCCGCCGCAGGCGAACGTCAATCGCGAAATCACGACGCGCGTCAATGCCGCGGTGAACGCCGAAATCGGCTTCATCGAACGGCTGGTGTGGTTCTGGTCGAACCATTTCTGCGTCTCCGCCGATGTCGTGACCAACATGGCGGGCGGCTATGAGCGCGAGGCGATCCGCACGCACGTGCTTGGGCGTTTCGGCGACATGCTGCTCGCCGCCGAAAGCCATCCGGCGATGCTCATCTATCTCGACAACTTCCGCTCGGTCGGTCCGATGTCGGTCGCGGGTCTGCTCAACAAGACCGGGCTGAACGAGAACCTCGCGCGCGAAATCCTCGAGCTGCATACGCTCGGCGTGCGTTCGGTCTACACGCAGGACGACGTCTATCGCTTCGCCAAGACGATCACCGGCTGGACGCTGCGGCCGATGGCGACCGACCCGGATCACGGCAACGAGTTCCTGTTCAATGCGCGCCTGCACGAACCGGGGCCGCAGACGGTTCTCGGCAAGGTGTATCCCGAGGGCGGCGTCGAGCAGGGCCGCGCCGTGCTCGACGATCTGGCGCGCCATCCGGCGACCGCCGCGCATGTGGCGTTCAAGCTCGCGCGCCATTTTTCCGCCGACGAGCCGGCGCCGTCGCTGGTCGAGCGGCTGTCGAAGCGCTTCCTTGACACCGACGGCGACCTCAAGGAGATCGCCAAGGCGCTGATCGAGGCGCCGGAGACCTGGGACGAGCAGCGCCTGAAACTGAAACGGCCGAGCGAGTGGCTGATCTCGTGCTGGCGTGCGATCGGCGGCGGGCCGGTGGAGGCACGCCGTATTCTCGACTCGCATGCTTATCTCGGCGAGCGCTTCTGGCGCCCGAACGCGCCGAAGGGGTTCTCCGACGAGCAGTCGGCCTGGATCGACGGCCTCGCGCAGCGGCTCGATATCGCGAACCGCATCGGCGAACTGGTTGCGGCGCGGGTCGAACCCGCGGCGCTGGTCGAGAACGCGCTCGGGCCGCTCGCTTCGAAGGAAACGAGACAGACCATTGCGCGCGCCGAAAGCCGTCAGCAGGCGATCACGCTGGCGCTGATGGCACCTGAATTCCAAAGGCGGTGAGCTCATGACCATTCATGCCGCGACACGACGTGAACTGCTCGGCGGGGCCGGCGTTCTGTTCGCCTGGCCGTTCCTGCCGAAGATCGCGCGCGCCGAGGGGCGCGACCCGCGCATGCTCACCATCATCTTGCGCGGCGCACTCGATGGGCTCGCGGCCGTGGCGCCGGTCGGCGATCCCGACTGGGTCAAGCTGCGCGGCGACAGGGCGCTGGTGCTCGACGGCAAGACGCCGGCGCTGCCGCTCGACTCGTTCTTCGCGCTCAATCCGGCGATGCCGAACCTGTACCGCATGTTCAAGTTCAACGAGGCGGCGGTGGTGCATGCGGCCGCGACGCCGTATCGCGACCGCTCGCATTTCGACGGGCAGGACGTGCTGGAAAGCGGCCTGCCCAATCCGGGCCGCGCCGATAGCGGCTGGCTCAACCGGGCGCTCGGCGGCCTCCAGGCGGAAGCGCGCGTGCGCAGCGACCGGCGCGCCTTCGCGGTCGGTCCGGTGACGCCGCTGGTCGTGCGCGGGCCGACGCCCGTGCTGTCATGGACGCCGACGCGCATCCAGCCCGCGAGCGAAGACACCATGGCGCGGCTGCTCGATCTCTATCACCACACCGATGTCGAGCTTGCGCGCGTGCTCGAAGGGCGGCGCGATCTCAGCATCCTCGCCCGCGCGGGCGACGCCGCCACCATGGCGCCGACCGAAGGCCGGGCGACACCGCAAGGGTTCCCGGCGCAGGTGCGCGCCTTCTTCGCCGATGCCGCCGGCACGGCGGCGAAATTCCTCGCGCGCGAGGACGGGCCACGCATCGGCGCACTCGCGTTCAACGGCTGGGATACGCATGTCGACGAAGGCGCAGACTCGGGGCGGCTTGCGACGCTGCTCGGCGCGCTCGACGGCGCGATCGAGGCGGTGCGCGTCGCGATGGGCCCGGTGTGGAGCGAGACGGTCGTGACGGTGATCACCGAGTTCGGCCGCACCGCGCGCATCAACGGCACCAATGGCACCGACCACGGCACTGGCACGATCGCGCTGCTGGCGGGCGGGGCGGTCAAGGGCGGCCGCGTGATCGCCGACTGGCCGGGCCTGAAGAACGCGCAACTGCACGAGGGCCGCGACCTGGCGGCGACGACCGACCTGCGCGCGGTGCTGAAAGGCCTGCTGAAGGATCACCTGCGCGTCACCGATCAGGCACTTGCCGGCAACGTGTTCCCGGGTAGCGGCGACGTGAAGGCGATGGCGGGGCTGGTTTAAGGCGCGACGTAGCGCCGGATCGCCTCGGCGATCCGGTCGGGCGATGTGCCGGGCGGCAGGAAGCCGAGATACTGACCGTCCGCTCCCACCACATAGATGAAGGATGAGTGGTCGACGGTGTAGTCGTCGCCCTTGAGCGGGACCTTCGCGTAGTAGGCGCGATAGGCATCTGCCGCAGCGTGGATCGCAGCCGCATTGCCGGTCAGGCCAATCAGCCGCGGGTGAAACATCGGGACGTAGTCTTTTAGGTGCTCCACCGTATCGCGCTCGGGATCGACCGAAATAAAGAGCGGCTGAATTTTTTCGCCCGCTGGCCCGAGTTGGTCGAGCGCGAGCCCGATGTTCTGCAAATCGGTCGGGCAGACATCCGGGCAATAGGTGAAGCCGAAATAGACCAGCAGCAGCTTGCCGCGGAAGTCCGCGTCGGTGCGCGGCTTGCCGTCCTGGTCGACGAGCGCGAATGGTCCGCCGATCGGCTCGCGATTCCACATCACCGCGTCCATCAACTCGGCGGCGGAACGCGACGATGAGGTCTGCGCGGCCGGCTGCGACGCGATGCCGGCCAGCATCAGCGCCACGAACGCCGCGTGCCGCAACTTCATTCAGGCACTGAAGGTCAGCTTGCTGCCGGTCGAGACGTTGATGACGTTGCCGGGCATTTGCGCCCGCGCCTCGAGCAGGAAATTGAGGCCGCTGCAATGCATCGGGATCACGACGTCCGGCTCGAGCTTCTTCACCTCGGCGACGATCTCCTTGAGGTAATCGGCCGGCGCCGGCCCGAGGTGGAAGCCGCCAACGATCGCGTGCACCTTCTGCACGCCCGACACCTGCTGCGCCTGCCGTACCGAATTGACGATGCCGACATGGCCGCACGAGGAGATGACCACGAGACCCTTGCCGCGGATGTTGAAGCAGGTGGCGTGCTCATGCACGTGCTGGTCCGGCATGACCTTCCCTTGCAACTCCGCCGCCGTGTAATGGCCGTAGTCGCAGCTCGCCGCCTGCGGCGAGGAATAATCGACGAAGCTGTTTGGCAGTATGCGCTCGACGCTGTTGCGCGTGATCTTGCCGGTCGTGAACGCGTGGCCCTCGATCACGGTCGGCGTCTCGCACAGCACGACCTGCACCTTCTGCGCCACGATCGCCTTGCGATCGAGCGTGCCGAATTCGCCGAACTGCCCCGCTGTCGGCGTTGCGCTTACGCGGTGGCAGAAGTTGTCCTCGCCGCCGGCGTAGAGCTTTACGTCGGCCGGAAGAACGCTGCGGTACTTGTCGATAAAGCCGACCAGTCCACCGTAATGGTCGATGTGCCCGTGGCTAACGATCAGCGCCTGGATCTTCGCCGGATCGGCTTTGAGCAGGCCCATGTTGTTGATGATCGCGGGCGCCGTGTAGCCGAAATCGAGCAGGATTGTGCGCTGGTCGTCGCCGCGCTGCGATTCCAGGAACAGCGAGAGACCCCATTCGTTGTGCAGCACGTTGCGCGCATCCGCGCTGCGGCCTGGGCCGGGGCCCTCGTGCACCACGCCGTTCACCGTGCTGCCGCGCAGGAATTGATCGTGCTGCTGATCGACCAGGACGCGGATCGCGAGCTTGTCGATGGTCGGGACCTGGATCGGCTGTGCGCTCGCGATCTCGATACAGGAGAATCCACTCGCCGCCGAGGCTGCGGCCAGCGCCGCCGATGTCTTCAAGAAATCGCGCCGTCCGATGCTCATGGCATTCTCCGATGTCCGAGGTGACGGGACAGTAGGGCCTTGCCGGATTGCGTCAAGCCGATCAAGCGGCGGAAGCCTACTCCGCCGCGCGCACCTCTTCGACGTCGATGAAGCCGCCGGACTGACGCTGCCACAGCGCCGCATAGTGGCCGCCCGCGCGCAGCAACTCCGCATGCGAGCCCTGCTCGACGATGTGGCCGCGGTCGAGCACGACCAGCCGATCCATGCGGGCGATGGTCGACAGGCGATGCGCGATGGCGATCACAGTCTTGCCGGCGATCAGGGTGCCGAGGCTCTGCTGGATCGCGGCCTCAACCTCCGAGTCGAGCGCGGAGGTCGCCTCGTCGAGCACCAGGATCGGCGCATTTTTCAGGATCACGCGTGCGATCGCGACGCGCTGGCGCTGCCCGCCGGACAGCTTCACGCCGCGCTCGCCGACCTGTGCCTCGTAGCCGCGCCGGTTCTTCCAGTCGGACAGGCCGAGGATGAACTCGTGCGCATGCGCGAGCCTCGCGGCGGTCTCGATCTCGGCGTCGCTCGCGTCCGGCCTGCTATAGCGGATGTTGTCGCGGATCGAGCGGTGCAGCAGCGAGGTGTCCTGCGTCACCACCGAGATCTGCGCGCGCAGGCTCTCCTGCGCCACACGCGCGATGTCCTGGCCGTCGATCAGGATGCGGCCGCCTTCGAGGTCGAAGAAGCGCAGCAGCAGGTTGACGAGCGTCGACTTGCCGGCGCCCGAGCGGCCGACGAGACCGATCTTTTCGCCCGGCTTCACCGTGAGGGTGAGGCCGTCGATCACCGGGAAGTGCTTCACACGTCCGTCCGCGCCGACCCGGGGCTCGCGCCCGTAGCCGAACTGTACGTTGTCGAACGCGATCTCACCCTTGGTGACGGCGAGCGCCTGCGCGCCGGGCTCGTCGACGAGCCCGATCGGCCGCGCGATCGTCATCATGCCTTCCTGCACGACGCCGATATTCTCGAAGATCGTCGTCACCTGATAGGCGACCCAGCCGGAGACACTGACGATCTGCCAGGCGAGCGGCAGCGCCATCGCGACCGTGCCGACTTCGACACGGCCCTGCGACCACAACAGGATCGCGAGGCCGCCGGTGCCGGTGACCAGCATGGCGTTGAGCGTCGAGAGGCTAAAGCCGAACAGCGTGTTGAGCCGCAGCGAGCGGTGGAAGCGCCCGGTGTGCTGCTCCAGGGCCTCACGCACATAGGCGTCTTCCTCGCGCGCACGCGCAAACAGCTTCACGGTCAGGATGTTGGTGTAGCTGTCGACGATGCGGCCCGTGAGCAGCGAGCGCGACTCGGACATTTCCTTGGAACGGTCGCGCATCCGCGGCACGATCACGCGCAGCAGCGCGAGATAGCCGCAGAACCACAGCGCGATCGGGAGGGCGAGCCAAGGATCGGCGCTCGCGAGCAATAACAGCGCGCTAGTGCCGTAGACCAGGATGTACCAGACGCCCGTGATCAGCGCGACGACGGTCTCGCGGATCGCCGGGCCCGTCTGCATCACGCGGTTCGCGATGCGGCCCGCGAAGTCGTTTTGGAAGAACGCCCACGACTGGCGCACCACGTGCCAGTGGTTCTGCCAGCGGATGCGGTTCGACACGTTCGCGGCGATCGCCTGGTTGGCGAGCAGGTTCTGCGCCGCGATCGCGGCGGGGCGCACGAAAATCAGCATCAACGCCATCGCGAGCAGCAGCATGCCGTGCTCGGCGAACAGCGTTTGCGGATTGCTGCTGGTGACGAGAGTGACGAGCTTCCCGATGAAGATCGGAACCAAGGTATCGAGGATGGCGACAAAGAAGCCGGCGACGAACAGCGCGGCAAACAGCGGCTTCGCCTGCCTGGCAAAATGCCAATAGAACGCCACCAGCCCCGGAGGGGGCTCCGGGGTCTCGGGGGCGACAGCCGGTTTCAGCAGCCGTTCGAACAGCGCGAACATTCTCAAACCCGCAAGGGTAGCGCCCGCGATCAGCCGTGCCTCGTTCGAGGCGCGACTCGCGGCACAACTCCCTATGTCTGGACGGCGGCCTTCTAGCGGATCAGGTCCGCGCTGTCACATCACTTCTGGTGATCATTTCCCGGGCATGACGCGCAGCATCCGCCCGTTGCCGCTGTCGGTCAGCAACCAGATCGCGCCGTCGGGGCCCTGCCGCACGTCGCGGATGCGCTCGCGCAAATCGCCGAGCAGGCGCTCCTCTCTGGTGACCTTCTCGCCGTCGAGTTCGAGCCGCACCAGCATCTGCCCGGCGAGCGCGCCGACGAACAGATTGCCTTTCCAGGCGGGGAAGAGATCGGCGGTATAGAACGCCATGCCGGAGGGCGCGATCGACGGCACCCAGTATTTGACCGGCTGCTCCATGCCGGGCTTTTCGGTCGAGTCATGGGCTTTCGTGCCGTCGTAGTTGATGCCGTAGCCGATCACCGGCCAGCCGTAGTTCTTGCCGGCGAGCGGAATGTTGACCTCGTCGCCGCCGCGCGGGCCGTGCTCGTGCTCCCACAGTCTGCCGGTCGCCGGATGCAGCGCGGCGCCCTGGCTGTTGCGGTGGCCGTAGCTCCAGATTTCGGGCTTGGCGTCATTGCGGCCGACGAACGGATTGTCCGGCGGCACCGCGCCGTCCGGCGTCACCCGCACGATCTTGCCAATGTGGTTGGCGAGGTTCTGCGCCTCGTCGCGATAGGCCCAATGGTCGCCCATCGTGAGCCAGAGATTGCCGTCGCGCCCTTGCACGATGCGGCAGCCGTAGTGATTGCCGCTCGACAGCGGGCCTTCCTGGCGGAAAATCACCTTCACGTCGTCGAGCCTGGGCGCCTCGCCGTCGGTGAAACGGGCGCGCGCCATCGCAGTGCGGCCGCCGCCCGACGCTGGTTCGGCGTAACAGAGATAGATCGTCCGGTTCGACGCGAAGCCGCGATCGAGCGCGACGTCGTGCAGCCCGCCTTGGCCGGAGGCGCGCACCTGCGGCACGCGGGTGACCGCGGGCGACACCTTGCCGTCGCGCGCGACGATACGCAGGCGGCCGGGCCGTTCGGTGACCAGCATCTTGCCGTCGGGCAGGAACGCAAGTCCCCACGGATGATCGAGCCCGCGCGCGATCGTCTCGACACTGAGCGGTCCGGCGCTCGATGGGAAAGTCTGCGCGGAGGCCGGCAACGCAACCATCATCGCCAGCGCTGCGATCCACAGCGATTTCATCGGCGCATCCTTCCGCGTTGGTGACGCGATCACCAACGCGAAACTATCAGAAAAGATGCGCGGCGCGGGCGGTGACCGTCATGGCGGTCAGCACAATCGCAATCGACAGGCCGAGAGAAACGGTGGCGATCAGCGCAAGCAAAGTGCTCCCGTGCTCCGGCGCGTATTCGTCGCGCGGCGGCACAGCGAAGCCGAATTTGGTGGGTCGTCTGAACATGGTCCGTCTTTCAGCATCCCGCCTTCCACCCGTGCTTTCCCGGGTTCCATATGCGCTGCGAACTTTGTCGAAGCTGTTGGAAAATAAGGGCGAATCCGTGATTTTTGGTTAACGAATGGTTAATGGTGTGGCGGCCAGACCGCAGTTCAGCCAGACTGGAAAGAAAAATCGACTCCTGAAACGACGGGGAGGGGACGATGAACGCAGTGCTCGGCGCGGTTGCCGCGATGGCATTGCTCATGGGCGGCGCGCTCGCGCAATCAAGCTATCCCGAACAGACCGTGCGCATCCTGGTCGGCTTTCTGGCCGGCACTGCGCCGGACGTCGCGGCGCGCGCGCTGGCCGACCGACTGGCGGCGAACCTCGGCAAGCCGGTCGTCGTCGAGAACGTGACGGGTGCCAACGGTAATATCGCCTGCGACCGCGCCGCGAAATCTCCGCCCGATGGCCACACGCTGACGATGTGCGGCAACGGTTCGCTGATCTTCGGGCCGAGCCTCTATGACAAGCTGCCATTCGACCCGGTGAAGGATTTCGCGCCGATCACGCAGGTGTTCGTCGCCGCCAACATTCTGGTGGTGCATCCCGATGTGCCGGCGAAGAGCCTGCCGGAGCTGGTCGCGCTCGCGAAAGCAAAACCCGGCGAACTCACGTATGGTCACACCGGCGTCGGCAGCTCACAGCACCTCGCGGCCGAGTTGTTCAAGTCGATGGCGCGTCTGGATATCCGGCCGATCGGCTATCGCGGCTCGACGGCGGTACTGCCGGACCTGCTGGCGGGCCGCATCGCGATGGGCTTCACCAACATCGTGAATGTTGCTCCGCTCGTGAAGGACGGAAAGCTGCGCGGCTTCGCGGTGACCTCGCGCAAGCGCTCGGCCCTGTTCCCCGATCTGCCGACGATGGCGGAGTCCGGCTACCCCGGCTACGAGGCGGTGCCGTGGTTCGCCCTGATGGCGCCGGCCGGCACGCCGCAGCCGGTCATCGAGCGGCTCCACCGCGAGTCGGCCAAGGTGTTGGCGATGCCGGAGGTCCGGCGTTCGCTGGAAAATCAGGGTCTCGATGTCATTGGAAATTCGCCCGCCGAACTCGCCGAGGTGATCAAGACTGAACTTCCCTATTGGGCGAAGGTCATCAAGGAGGCCGGGATCAAGGGAGGCGAGTAGACGTCCTCATGGTGAGGAGCGCACGAAGTGCGCGTCTCGAACCATGGCCAGAAACTCGGGCCATCCTTCGAGACGGCGCTACGCGCCTCCTCAGGATGATGACTGAGGGGGGAATGATGACGTACCTCATTCGTACTGCGTTCATCGCGCTGACGCTGTTCGCCGCAGGCCACGCGCATGCGCAAACCTATCCGGATCGCACGATCCGCATTCTGGTCGGCTTCACGCCGGGCAGCGCGACCGACATCAGCGCGCGCATGTTCGCGCAGAAGCTCGGCGAGGCGTGGAGCGTGCCGGTGACGGTCGAGAATCTACCAGGCGCGGGCGGGAGCGTCGGCGGCGAGCGCGTCGGCAAGTCTCCGCCCGACGGCTACACGCTTTATTGGGGCGCGAATGGCGCGCTCACCATCAATCCGTCGCTGCAGACCAATCCGACCTTCGAGCCGCTGCGCGATCTTGCACCGGTCGCGCGCCTGCTTGTCATGCCGAGCGTTCTCGCGGTGAACAACGACGTGCCGGCCAAGAGCGTCGCCGAACTGATCGCACTCGCCAGGGCGCAGCCCGGCAAGCTCTCCTACGCGAGCCCCGGCGCCGGCACGCCGCAGCACATCGCGGGCGAGGTGTTCAAGAGCCAGCTCGGGCTCGATATCGTGCACGTGCCGTATCGCGGCGCGAACTTCACCGACGTGATCGGCGGGCGCATCACCATGACGTTCCAGAATACCGGTTCGATCCTGCCGACGGTGCGGGAGGGCAAGCTGCGCGGGCTTGCGGTGACCTCGCTCAAGCGCTCGACCGCTATTCCTGAGCTTCCCACCATGGTCGAAGCGGGCGTGCCGGACTTCGAGGCGACGTCATGGTTCGGCCTGCTGGCGCCCGCCGGAACGCCGGCGCCGATCATCGCCAAGCTGCACAAACAAGCGGTCGAGATCGTGCAGCATCCGCATCTGCGCGAGAACTACGGCCGGATCGGACTCGACGTGGTGACCGATGCGCCGGACATTTTCGCCAACATCATCCGCACCGACACCGCCAAATGGGCGAAGGTGATCAAGGACGCGGGGATCAAGGCTGGCGAGTAAGCAAGAGACCTCGTGCTGAGGAGCGTCGCGGAGCGACGCGTCTCGAAGCATGGCCAAAAGCGCGGGCCATGGTTCGAGACGCCGCCTTAGCCTGTCATCGGGCCGCGCTTTGGGCGGACCCGTTGGGCGGCTCCTCACCATGAGGGCGGAGTCAGTGCTTATGCCGATGACCGCCCGCAGGCGCCGGCATTTGCGCCTCCGCGAGCTTTGCGTTCTCCTCGCTCAGAAAACCGATCAGATCGTCGGCGTCCTGTTCGGAGAGCCGCAGGTTCGGCATGCGCACGGCCTCGAACTTCGCCGCCAGCTCGTGCGCAGCCGGGTCATCGCGGGCGAGCATCGCTGCGGGATTGCGGATGTAGTTTGCCAGCCAGGCGCGGTCGCGCCGCTCGGTGACGCCGCGCAGGTCGGGCCCGACCCGGTCGCCGACGCCGATAGTGTGGCAGGGCGCGCAGATCTTCTTGTACATCGCCTGGCCGGGCTGCGTGCCCATCGCGACGCCGGTATTCATCGCATTGGTGTGCGGCACCCGACGCACCCGATCGCGCCACGCCGGATCCATCTCGCGGATTGACAGCGTCACGCGGTCGAGATCGCCCATGACATTGTCGCGCTGCCATTCGCCGGTGCGGTCGTTGCCGAGCACGATTTCGTTGCGATGCTCGCTCAGCACCTTGCTGCGCTCGCCCAGCCGGTAATTGATCGCGCGGATGTCCTCGGGCTTCCCGGTCACGAAGCTCCAGCCCGCCCCGGTGCCGAAGGCTTTGGAATAGGCCTTCAATTTCTCCGGGGTATCGTTCTCGGGGTCCACCGAAATTGAAACGATGAAGATCTCGCGCCCGACCGCCGCGCCGAGCTTGTCCTCGATCTGTGTCATGCGCGCGGTGGTGAGCGGACAGATGTCGGTGCAGCTCGTGTAGATGAACATCACCACGACGACCTTGTCCTTGATCAGGTCGTCGTAGAACTTGAGCTGCTGGCCGTGCTGGTCGACCACCGGAAGATTGGGGAAGAACTCGGCACCGCGGCGCATTTGCGCGTCTGCGGGCGCGCTCGCGCACAGCATTGCGGATGCCGCGAGCGTGGCGAGCATGCGTCGTCGCATTGGTTTACTCCCCCGATGCAAATCGGACCGGGCCGAAGGCATGTAGCCTTGGCCCGGTCCCGGATTGCCCTACTGTTGGCTGGCGTCGAAGCGCTTGACCGTCGGATTGTAGGTGAACGGCTCCTCACTGCCCCATTGTTGCGGCGTTCCGCTCTGCGCTTCCTTGGCGGCACGCGTCTCGGAGCGCTGGATCGCCTCGTTGACCATGTCGGCGGTGGCCGAGGTCGGTTTTTTCTTCGTCGTGGCCGTGCTCGTCGTCGAGGTCGACAGAACGCCTGACGACGATGACGTGGTGGCCGTTTGAGCCGACGCGGCCGAGGCGGTGCAAGCGAGCGCTGCCAGCAATGCGCCGGAGAGTGAAAGCCTGAGTGTGGACATGCGGTTCATTGTTCTCTCCATTCCGTTGTCAACGCCCGATCAGGTTCGCGGGTCCCCTTCGGGGAGGATTTCCGGGTTGGTGAAGGTGATGCCGTCCGGCGAGGGGTTCGGCGTCGGCGTGACGGCGGTCTGTGGCGAGCCCGTCACGCCGGTCAGCAGCTGGATGCGCATCAGCATCGCGAAGTCCTCGTGCACCGTATTGTGGCAGTGGTTCACGTAGGAGCCGCCGTACTCGCCGAACTGTACCTGGAACGTGACGCTGCCCGACGAGCGCAGCCGCCACACGTCCTTGCGCACGAGCAATTCGGTGTTCGGGATCGGGTTGCTGCCCCGGTTCATCGTGATCCCCTCCTCGAAGTGAAGGTGGATCGGATGATCCCAGCCGCCGCCGCCATTGACGTAAGTCCAGTGCTCGATCTGGCCCGGCTGCGGAACGAGCAGCGAAATGCGGTTGGCATTCATCGAGTGGGCTTCCTGCCCGTTGACCTTGATGGTCCACGGGAACGGCATGCCCTCCGGGCAATCCGGAATGCACTGGCCGTTCGGCTGCCGCGAGTCGCCGCTGCCGGAGCGGCCGAACTCGACGAGGCGCGTGCGGACCGGGGCGACGATCGGAATCTGCTCGGTCAGCGTGTTGGGGACCTGGCTAAGGTCCGGCGTGGTTGCGAAGTGCGTGAAGCCGGGCACGTCGACGCTCGGCACCGAGCTGACGACGCGGAACTCCAGCACCGGTCCGATCACCGGATCGTTCGGATCACCGGCAAGAGCCTGTCCGAGCGACAGCGTGTCGGTCGGCCCGCGCCCGTCGTCGCGCATCCGCAGCAGATTGACGAGCTTGAGGCTTGAATTGATCGGGAACGTCGAGAAGTCGACCACGATATCGTAGCGCTCCGCGATGCCTTGGTGATCGAGCGTATCCAGCGTGATCGGATTGACCACCAGGTTGCCGTCGTTCGCGATGAACTTGAACGGGACCTTCGTGTTGCTCGGGCTTGCGATCGCGAACTGGAAGAAGCGCGACATGCAGGCATTGAGGATGCGGAAGCGGTACTTGCGCGGCAGCACGTTCATGTACGGCGCATAGGCGAAGTTCACGAGCGGGAGGTCGCCGAGGAACCCGTCGGTGGTGAAGGTGTCGAAGAAAAGCTGCCCGTCCTGACGCAGCGCCGCGTCGGAGACGACGAGGTTCACGTCGAAGTCGACATTGCCGTAGTCGAGCAGCTTGCCGCTCGGCAGGCGCAGGTTGACGCCGTCGACCAGCTCCTCGTTGCCCCGGTCCGGCCCCGAGTAATAGTTCACCATCCCAAGATTGCCCTTGTAGACGTTCTCGGCGGTGAAGAAGAAGCGGTGGTCGTGCGCCCAGAGCGTGCCCTGCAACTCGCGGAAGTCGCCCTTGACGTTGATGAGGCCGCCGTTGCCGTTCGGTCCGGAGGCGCGCGGCTCGGTCGCCTGCATGTTGATCTTGTCGCGGCGGGCGAGCGTCGTGCTCCAGCGGTAGTCGTAGAACGTGCCGGGGAAGTGGTGCACGTTGGCGGCGCCGTCGCTCTCCGCCCCGTTGTGCGCGTTGTGATGGTGGAGCTGACTCTCGTTGCGGCCGAAACCCTCGTTCTGGGTGCGGTCGAGCGGCAGGCCGTTATAGATGCGGGTCAGGATCGGCTGGCCGTAGCGTCCCTTGATCAGGAACGGAGGCAAGGTGCCGCGCACGAACCGGCCGCGGCCGTAAGTCCACACGCTGTTCGCGTTTTGCGCCGCGGTCATGCCGGGATGGAATTTGCTGCCGGCGGCGATCTGGCCGAGCGTCATGATGTAGCCGACCTGCGGGAAGAACTCGTCCCAGCGCTGATGCGCGAACACCTCGCCCGGCGGGCGTCCCTCGAACGGCCCGCGCATCGTCAGCGGGTTGCGGAACGGGTTGTTGTTGTTGGGATAGGGCGGGTTGGTGTGGGTGGTGTTCCAGTCGGTGAACTCGTTGTGCCAAGAGAGCCGCTTGGAGTCCCGTTCGCCGAGCGCCGCCGGCCACACGGCGTTGCCGGTCGTCTGATTCTTGGTCAGCGTGTAGGGAATTTGCAGCGAAAGGCGCGGCATCGCCTGGCTGAACTTGGTCGCGGTGCCAAGCGGGCTGCGCGGCGTGCCGGTCGGCACGTCCGCATAGGCGCTGCGCGCGAACGGGCTGAGGCCGTTCTTCAGCGCCATCGCGCCGGTCACCGTCAGCAGGCCCCATTTGTAGAGATCGCGCCGCGTGATCTGGCCGTGCGACAGCGCCTTGACGATCTCGGCGCGATTGTCGCGCGCCTTCTGCGCTTCGCGTTGACGCGCAGCTGATGCTTTCCTGGAAATGTACATGATGCTCCCCAGCCCATGCGATGTTGAACAAAAGTCGGACGCACTCCCGCAACGACTTGCAGAGTTGAAGGTCGATGAGCGGCGATGAGGTGCACCGCCATCAATCGGAGGGCAGAACGCTTAACAGCCAAAAGTAGAACACGGCTTTTTTGAGAATGCAACGTCAAGGCGCAAAAGCGTGCGCGGAAAGCGGTGCGCCGGGTCGATGCGCGACAATTCGCCCACGGCTTCTGGTTGCGGCGCCGCGCAATCTGCAAGCAGCGGATCAATGACGCTGCGTCAGTTTGCTAGCATGCCGAGAGTTCGCGCTGTGCGCGACTCTCACGCGCGCGTGAAAAGCAATTCGACGAAAATCTTCTGCTGAATGTAATTCCGCAGCGTCACTATCCGATCAGCGGCACGTGCGGCGCTGCGCTGCGCGGCAGAATACCCGTCAGCCGCGGATCGTCCACGGTCTCGATCTGCCGGGCGAAGGGCTGGAAGCCGGTGCGCGTGTAAAACGCGAGCGCGGCCGGGTGATCGAATGTGCAAGTATGGATCCAGACCCGCCGCACGGGATGCGACCATGCGCGCTCGAGCGCCTCGTTCATCAGCCAGCGCGCCGCGCCGGTGCCGATGTATTTCGCCGTCACGCCGAAGAAACTGATCTCGCACTCTCCCGCGACACGGAAGTCGAGTTCGAGCAGCCCTACCTCTTCCGCTCCCGCCATCAGAACGGACACTTCGACGCGCGGGTCGTGGATGATTGCGGCAAGCGCCGCATCGGGCATCGCCAGCCGCGAGAACCAGAGCCAGTCCTCGCCGACGCTGCGAAAAAGCTGGCGAAACCAGTCCAGCGCGGGCCGTTCGACATGCCGCAACGAAAGCTGCAACTCGGCCGGCGCCGGACGCAACTGCGGTCGCGCGAACATCTCGAGCGATGTCACCACCGCTGCGACCTTTCCGGCGGCGACGTCGGAATAGCTCACTCGACCGCCTCCGCGGCCTGTGCGGTCGGGTGCCAGTCCATCGGCACGTGGCCGGGCTGATCGACAATGCGGTTGAGCCAGGCACGGATCGCGGGAAATTCGTTGAGTTCAAAATCGCATTCATGCGCCAGGTGGGTGTAGCCGTAGAGCGCGATGTCGGCGATCGTGTAGTGACCGGCGGCGAAGAAATCGTTGACGCCGAGATGCTTCTCCATCACGGCGAACGCCTGATAGCCCTTCTCCATCCAGTCCTCGAGCGCGTGCACCTGCAATTCGCGCCCGCCCTTGACGGTGGTCAGCCAGAAGAACGCGGCGCCGAGATAGGGCTCGAGGCTGTTCTGCTCGAAGAACATCCATTGCAGCGCAGTGGTGCGGTCGATGCGGTCGTCGGGCGCGAGCGGCGTGCCGCCCGCGATGTACCAGAGGATGGCGTTGGACTCGGAGAGATAACGTCCGGGCGCCACTTCCAGCACCGGCACGCGGCCGCTCGGATTCATCGCGAGGAAATGCGGCGTCCTGGTGTCGCCCTTCAGGATGTCGAGGTCGACGATGTCGTAGGCGATGCCGAGCTGCGCGAGCGCGAGCCGCGCCTTGTAGCAATTGCCTGACCGTTGCATCGAATAGAGCGTGTACATTCCCGTCCCGCCGCTGCTCCCGCGCACGGATAAAGGCGCTCAACGCGACCGTTGCAAGACCGGCTTGCGACGGTTACTCAACAAAAGTGAATCGCATTCACCAAACGTGACGCTGGAGATATTCCAAACCC
The DNA here is from genome assembly GCA_034669145.1 of Hyphomicrobiales bacterium. Lineage (GTDB taxonomy): Bacteria > Pseudomonadota > Alphaproteobacteria > Rhizobiales > Xanthobacteraceae > PALSA-894. The sequence goes on along the minus strand of JAXDNY010000182.1, from coordinate 2,245 downwards.
CACCGCCGCGTCCGCACGAAACTTCATTCCGCCGCGACCCGCCGCGAGCGCGCGTGCTCCACCAGAGCGTCATCGCTGACCTGCTGGATCGGTGTGAAGTCGCGGTGCGCGATGAACTCCGGCCGGTTGAATTTGGTGATGTGGTTGGAGACCGCGCACAGGGTCAGATAGACGATCTTGCGCGGATAGGGCGTGATGTTCGGCGCGGAGGCGTGCACCAGGTTGCCGTGGAACATCAGCACCGAGCCGGGTTTGCCGGTCGGCGCCACAATGCCGGGCTGGCCGTCGCGCTCGGCCTCGCGGCAGAGCCGCGTGACGGTCTCCTGATCGAGGGTCCAGAGCGGGTATGAGGTCGTGGACAGATCATGCCCGGCCGCGAGCGTGCCGCCCTTGTGGCTGCGCGGCACCAGCATCAGCGCGCCGTTGAACGGGAAGACCTCGTCGAGAAACACCGCGATGTTCATCGCACGCGCTTGCGGCATGCCGTCGTCGCGCGCCCAGGTGCCGTAGTCCTGGTGCCATTGCCACACGTCGCCCTCGAACGCCGCCTTGGCGTTGAGCTTGAACTGGTGGACGTAAAGCTGCTCGCCGAACAACTGCTCCAGCGGCGCGACCAATCTGGGGTGATGCGCGAGCAGCCGAAACACTTCGTTGAACTTGTGCGCCGCGAACGCGGTGCGCGGCGCGCCAGATTTCTCGCGCCAGACCTCGGGACGGTCGAGCCTGAGGATCGTGTCGCCCTCGGTGCGCATCAGCGCGATTTCGTCGTCGGAGAAGCAGTTCGGGAAGAACAGATAGCCAAGCTCGTCGAATTGACGGAGCTGCTCTGCGGACAATTGCATGGCTTGCCTCCAGTGGGCCGTTCGATGCGGCTCTAGACCTCGGAGGATTGTAGCGCAAACCGTCCGACGCAGTGCACCAATTTTGCGCTATTGCGCGGCGGCCGGAACCGGCGCGGGGCGGGGAGCGCCCTTCGCCTTGTGCAGGACAATCGCGAGCATCACCAGCATCGCGATGACTCCGAGGGGGATCAGCGTCATTTCGGCAAAACCGCGCGCGATCACCGGTGCAATCCAGAGGAACGCAAGCGCGGATTTCTCGTAGGGCGCAAAGCCGCGCGCGAGGCCGGCAACAGCGAGGAACGCGATCGCGGGCGCCAGCACCATCAGGTCGTAGTCGAGGCTGTAGGGCGTGGCGAGGATCGCGGCGAGGCAGAGAGCGGCTGCTTTCAGTGCGAAGCTTGCCGGCGAGCGCCAGAGCCAGATCAGCGCCGCCGCGATGGCGAGCGTGACCGCGCCCTGAATTCCGTACGCGAGCGGCACGCTCACGCCCCACATGCGCGTCCACGAGAACACACTCTGGATCTTGTGCCAGCCGGTCTCGCCGGTTTCGAGCACGATCGTGCGGGTGTATTCGGCGAAGGTAAAGAACGCGCGCCACGTGTCGATGCCAAACGCCAGTGTCGCGGCGAGCACGAGCAGCGCGACCGTCGCGGCGGCGGCGAACACCGTGCGCCAGCGCCCGGTCGCGATCAGCACCAGCGGAATCATCAGGCCGAACTGCGGCTTGTAGGCGAGCAGGCCGAACAGGATGCCGGCGAGGATCGGGCGGCGGTCGAGTTGCACCAGCGCGAAGCCGAGCAACGCGGCGGTGAGGAAGCCGTTGTGGCCATGCCCGAGGTTCACGAATACGGCCGGGAAGGCGAGGGCGGCGAGGAGCCACAGGCTCGATTCACCTCTCCCCATCGGGGTGAGGTCGGCCGGCTGAAAGCCAGCCGGGCGAGGGGCCGCGGTCGAACGAGAGTTCAAGTCCCCCTCACCCCGACCCTCTCCCCCCAGGGGAGAGGGGGCGCAAGAGCCGCTCGCGACGATCATCCGGATAGACAAGAGATAAAGCGCCAGCGTCGCGCCCTGCCACACGATCAGCGCAAGTTGATACGGCAGCAGCGCCAGCGCCGCCGCGACGCCAAGGAAGAACGGCGGATAGTGCCAGCCGTAGAACGGCGTGCTCGTCCCGAAGATCGCCTGCTCGCGCGCATGCTGCAGCCGCGGGTCGAATGCTGCTGCGGGCTGGCCGTCGAGCACGTAGGTACCGGCGGCATACACGTTGGAGAAGTCGGTGCCGAGCGGGCGGCCCTGATAGTCGATCAACCCGTCTGAGGTGGCGACGAGATAGATAAGCCCGCCGGCGGAGGCCGCGAGCACCGCGAGCGCCCACAGGCGCATCCGGCCGAGGGTGAGCCAGT
>JAXDNY010000181.1:0-9301 GCA_034669145.1 Hyphomicrobiales bacterium | reverse complement strand
CTCTGCCGCGGATGGCCGTCCGCGGCAGAGCATTCCTTTCGGAACACGCCGACGATAATCGAATTCGCTATTACAAGGGCGCAATAGCGCAGCGTATTGCGCCGCCCCCTGCACGAGGCGCAGTGCGCTTCGCTTACTGCGCCCTACTACCGCCCGAGCGAGGCGTCCTCGACCATCCAGCTTACGAACTCGGGGAACGGGATGCCAGCATGCGCCGCCATTTCGGGCACCAGCGAGGTCGGAGTCATGCCGGGCTGGGTGTTGACTTCGAGGCAGGCGAGGCCCGCGAGCCCCTGGCTGTCGTCCCAGCGGAAGTCCGCGCGGGAGACGCCGCGGCAGCCGAGCGCGCGATGCGCCGCGAGCGTGATGCGCTGCACCTCCTCGTAGATCTCCGGCGCGATCGGCGCCGGCAACAGATGCGTCGAGCCGCCCGGGGCGTATTTCGCCTCGTAGTCATAAAAGCGCGCGGTCGGCACGATTTCGATCACGTCGAGCGCCTTGTCGCCCATCACCGCGCAGGTCAATTCCTTGCCGGCAATGAACGGCTCGGCCAGCAGCAGGTCGCCGAACTCCCAGTCGGCGCGCGTGAGTTCCTGCGGGGGATACTCCTGGTCCTCCTTGACGATGAACACGCCGACGCTCGAGCCCTCGTTCACCGGCTTGAGCACATAGGGGCGCTCCAGCACGTGGCTCTTCGCGGCGACCGCGCGTGAGACGACCATGCCGCCCGGCACCGGGATGCCGGCCGCGCGCATCACCACCTTGGCAAGGTCCTTCTGCATCGCCATCGCGGAGGCGAGCACACCCGAGTGCGTGTAGGGGATGCCGACGATTTCCAGAATACCCTGCAGGGTGCCGTCCTCGCCCGGATGGCCGTGCAGCAGGTTGAGCGCCACATCGGGCTTCAGGGTTTGCAGCACAGTCGCGATGTCGCGCCCGACATCGATCTTGGTGACGCGATAGCCTTTGCTCTCCAGCGCCGCGGCGCAGGGCTTGCCCGAATTCAGGCTCACCTCGCGCTCGGCCGACCAGCCGCCCATCAGGACAGCGACATGCTTGCCTGGCATTCGCGCTGCGCGCCCCTCTTGAAAGAACTCGCGGTCAACTCCCGAGAATCATGGAAGAGCAAAGAATCTGATTTGCGGCGTTTATGCTACAGAATTGTGCCGATCCGCTTGATTTCCCATTCGAGCGTCACGCCGGACGTGTCCTTCACGCGGCGGCGCACCTCCTCACCCAAATTCTCGATATCCGCCGCGCTCGCGTTGCCGCGATTGATCAGGAAATTGCAGTGCAGCTCGGATACCTGGGCGTCGCCGACGACGAGCCCGCGGCAACCGGCCGCATCGATCAGCTGCCAGGCCTTATGACCCGGCGGATTCTTGAAGGTCGAGCCGCCGGTGCGGCTTTTCACCGGCTGGGTGGTTTCGCGCTTGCTCGTGATCTCGTCCATTTCGGCCGCGATCGCGGCGGGATCGCCGGGCCTCCCGGCGAACAGCGCCTCGGTGAAAATCACATCGTCGGGCACGCCGCAGTGGCGGTAGCGAAAGCCCATCTCGGCATTGGTGTAAGTGCGGATGGTGCCGGCGCGGTCGACGCCGCGCGCTTCGATCAGAACATCTTTCGTCTCGGCGCCGTAGGCGCCGCCATTCATGCGCAGCGCGCCGCCGATCGCGCCCGGAATGCCGCGCAGGAACGCCAATCCCCCGATGCCGGCCTCCTGCGCGGCTTTCGCGACGCGCAGATCGGGCGCCGCGGTGCCGGAACGCACGCGATTGCCTTCGGCCGCAATGTCGTTGAAGCCGCGCCCGAGCCGGATCACCACGCCCGCCACGCCGCCATCGCGCACGATCAGGTTCGAGCCGAGGCCGATTGCCGTGGCGGGAATGTCAGCGGACAAGTTTGCCAGCAGATACGCGAGATCGCTCTCGTCCTCCGGCATGAACAACGCCTGCGCCGGCCCGCCGACGCGAAACCAGGTGAGCGGCGCCAGCGGCTCGTTCGCCAGCAGCCGGCCGCGGAGGTGCGAAAGCTTTGTCTTCAACTGAGGAACGATGTCGGGGAAGGTCATCAGTGTTGACAGTAAGCGCGCACTGTTGACTGTCAACGGCGGAGGACCGTGCGGCGCAATGCGCTGCGCTTATTGCGCCCTACGCGATGCGCGCTATCGTACCATCATGGAACGCAGCCCGGAGAGAAAGGCACAGTTGCGCAAGGCGGCCGGCGACGCCATCGACCGCGCCATCGAAACCGGCGGCGACCCGTTCGAGCTGATGCTGGAAGCCACGGGCGAAGGGGTCAACATCTGCGTCCCTTACGTTCAGCAGCATCCGTTCTTTACCGAGAAGCGGCATCTGTTCAAGACGTGGGAGGACCGCAAGCGCGACCGCGACGAGGCGGCGCTCGCGGCCGAGCCCGGCCCGATCGTGTGGGTGCGCCGCCAGTTCGACGACCATCGGCACGCCGCCTATCGGCTCGGCGATGTGAAAGGCTGGCACTGGTCGAACATCAGCGGCGGCATCAACCACTTGGCCAACCGCTACTATCTGCACGCCTACGTCATGTGCGACGGCATGATCGCGGGCGAACTGGCGCATCGCTGCATCCACGGCCCGCCGCCGCATCGCATCAAGGTCTGCATCACCAAAAAGGGCAACGAAAAATTCTGGCCGGCGATCGAGGCGGTCGGACCGGTGAAACCTGCTCCGGTTTACAAACGCAGGCGTTATCAGCCCCGTCCACGGAGACGGAGGGCGGAATAAGCGCAACGCATTGCGCCGCACCGACGCGACAGCAAATCAGCGGAAGGCTCGACGACGAGTCTGAGCGTCATCCCGCCGCGGGATTCAAGCCGCGCGAGGAACTTCTCCAGCGGAAGGCCGCGGCCTGGATCGCGCAGGCCCGCGAGGCGATAGAAAACAGCCTACTGCTTGCATTTTCAAATTGCGTGACGATAATAGTTCAGCCTTGGGTCTGTCGCCATGAAAACACTTGCGATTACAACATTTCTCGCGGCCGCAGCGCGCCGATGCAGCATTGCCGGTCTTGCATGCACCGCGCTTTCGCTGACCTCGACCGGCGCTTTTCCTCAAGAGACGGTAAAAATCGGTCTGGTGCTGCCTCTGAGCGGTCCGCTTGCCGACGTCGGAAGGCAAGCGCAGGCGGGCGCAAAACTCTACATGGAATTGAACGGCGGCACCCTTGCCGGCAAGAAGGTCGAGCTTGTCGTCAAGGACGACCAGAGCACGCCGGACAAAGCAGTTGCCCTCGCGCGGGAGCTGGTCGTCAATGACAAAGCGGCGGCTCTCGGCGTGGCGTTGACATCCAGCGCGCTGGCGATCGCGCCGTTCGCGACGCAAGCCAAGACCGCAACCGTTCTGGTCGCGTCGCCGGCGTCGATCTCCACCGATCGCTCGATCTATTTCGTCCGTGCCAGCTATACACTCGGGCAACCATCCCGCGCCATCGCCGAATGGGCCTTCAAAAACGGCAGCAAGAAGGCCGCGGTCATCCGGTCCATGGGACTGGCGGGCATCGAGGCGGGTGCGGAATTCGCCGACGCCTTCACCAGGGCCGGCGGCACCATCACCGAGCCGATCGACGTGCCCTTTACCGCTGACGACCTGACGCCCTTCCTGCTGAAAGTGCGCTCGTCCAAGCCCGACACGGTGTTCGCCTTCGTGCTCCCGCGCCAGGCGGTGACGCTTGCGAAGCAATTCGCGGAACTCGACCTCGCCAAGGAGGGGATCAAACTGATCGGCCCGGGCGAAATCGTCGATGAGGACATCCTTCCGCAGGCGGGCGAAACGATGGTCGGCCTAGTCACCGCCGGTGTCTATTCGGCGCTGCACGATTCTCCGGTGAACAAGCGCTTCGTCGAAGCCTTTAGGAAGGCGAACCAGTTTCGTCCGAACGTCGTCGCGGTCGCCGCTTACGACGGCATGCACCTGATCTACGAAGCGCTCAAGAAGACCGGCGGGAAGACCGACGGCGATGCACTGGTCGAAGCCATGAAGGGCATGAAGTGGGAGAGCCCTCGCGGCCCCGTCTCGATCGACGCAAGGACGCGGAACATGACCCAAAATATCTACCTCCGGAAAGTGGAGAAAGTGCAGAACGAGTATTACAATCTCGAGTTCCAGACCGTCGCGGCCGTCTCGAGTGAACCGCCGTTGTGTTGCGTTCCGCAGACGTGTTCCAACATGAACATCTGCAGTCGGGCCCAATGACGATGACCGGCGGGCCGGGCGCCTCGCCCAAGAAAGGGCTGCCGGCGCTGGCTGCTCTCGCGACGGAGTATGGTGACCTTCTCAAGATCGTTTTTGTCTTTTGCGCCGCCCTTTGGGCATGGCACGAATATCGCAATAAGCAGGAAGATACTCGAATCGAACGAATGGTCGAGTACACGAAACGGGCTGGTACGGGAGAATTTCTGCGGGCCGAGCTTAAACTGATTGAACATTGGACCAATCCGGACATCCTGCAGCAACTCAAATCGCTGCCCAAGCGGGACACGAAAAAGTTTGGCGAGTTCATCATCGACAACGTCGAGAAATCATCGCTGAAGCCGCATGTTTGGAAGATGCTCCGCCTCTATGACAGCTTGGCTACCTGCGTGAATGTGGAGGTGTGCGATCGCAGAGCCACTTGCAACACCTTCAAAGCCAAGCTGGACATTTTCGTTGAAAACTACAGCCCGTATTTCGAAAAGCATCGCGACGAATACCATCATGACGCGCTAGCGTCGATTCGAACGCTGTTAGCTCACAAGGATTGCGTGGCAGCGGACCCGCCTGCGTCATGTTGGCTGAATTGGCTCTGGAGCCTGTGCAATAGGTGAAGTCACCTTTTGCGATGCACCTGCCCGCTTCCCTCACCCCAACCCCCTCAACTCCCCCGGCAGCGCATAGGCCCACTGCGTGATGTTGCCCGCGCCGAGGCACACCACGTAGTCGCCCGGGCGCGCGATGTCGCGCACCATGCGGGCCAGCTGCGCCGGTTCGTCGAGCGTTGCCACACGACGATGCCCCCGCGCGCGCAGGCCCGCGACCAGCGTATCGCGGTCGGCGCCCGGGATCGGCGCTTCGCCGGCCGCATAGACGTTGGCGATGATCACCGCGTCGGCGTCGTTGAAGCAGGTGCAGAACTGGTCGAACAGCGCGGCGAGCCGCGTGTAGCGGTGCGGCTGCATCACGGCGATCACCTGGCCCTTGGTCGATTCGCGCGCGGCCTTGAGCACCGCAGCGATCTCCACCGGATGATGGCCGTAGTCGTCGAAGATCGCGACGCCGTTCCACTCGCCGGTGCGGGTGAAGCGGCGCTTGACGCCGCCGAAGCCGGCGAGACCCTTGCGGATCTGGTCGTCGGTGATCCCGAGCTCGCGCGCGACAGCAATCGCGGCCGTGGCATTGAGCGCGTTGTGACGCCCCGGCATCGGCAGCGTGAGGCCGGCAATCTCATGCACGGCATGCCCGTCGCGCTCACGGAACGCGACGGTGAACTGCGAGCCCGCGCCCTGCGGCGACAGACTGACGAGACGGGCGTCGGCCTGCGGATTCGCACCGTAGGTGATGACGCGGCGGTCCTCGATGCGGCCCACCAGGGTTTGCACCGCCGGATGATCGATGCACATCACGGCGAAACCGTAGAACGGCAGGTTGGTGATGAAGCTTTCGAACGCCGCCTCGATCGCCTCGAAGGTCTTGAAGTGGTCGAGATGCTCGGGATCGATGTTGGTGACGATCGCGACGTCGGCCGGGAGCTTGAGGAAGGTGCCGTCGGATTCGTCGGCCTCGACCACCATCCAGTCGCCGGCGCCGAGCCGCGCGTTGGTGCCGTAGGCGTTGATGATGCCGCCGTTGATCACGGTCGGATCGAAGCCGCCGGCGTCGAGCAGGGTCGCGACCATCGAGGTGGTGGTGGTCTTGCCGTGCGTGCCCGCGATCGCGACGCAGCGCTTGAGCCGCATCAGCTCGGCCAGCATCTCGGCGCGGCGCACCACGGGGAGCCGGCGCGCGCGCGCCGCCACGAGCTCCGGGTTGTCGCGCTTGATCGCGGTGGAGACCACCACCACTTCGGCAAAGCCGAGGTTTTCCGCCGCGTGGCCGACCGCGATGCTGGCGCCCGCCTCGCGCAGGCGCTTGACGTTGGCCGAGTCGGAGGCATCCGAGCCCTGCACCGTGTAGCCGAGATTGATCAGCACCTCGGCGATGCCGCTCATGCCGATGCCGCCGATGCCGACGAAATGAATCGGTCCAATATCCGTCGGCAGTTTCATTGAAGGCTTCCCCGCGCGAAATTACCGCGCAGCCGGTATCACATTCGCCACGCGCAACACCAGATCGGCGAGCCGATCGGCGGCATCGAGCACACCGGCGGATTTTGCGGCGGACGCCATGGCGCAAAGACTGTCGGCATCGGCGGCATCGGCAAGGGCGGCAATTTCGCCGGCAAGCCGTTGCGGCGTGAAATCGTCCTGCCGCAGCACGAGCGCGCCGCCGGCCCTGGCCAGCACATCGGCGTTGGCAAGCTGATCCTGATCGAGCGCGCCCGGCAGCGGCACCAGAATAGAGGGCCGGCCGATGGCGGCGAGTTCGGCGACGGTCGAGGCGCCGGAGCGCGAGACGACGAGCTGCGACGCCGCGATGCGCGCCGGCAAATCGGCAAAGAACGGCGCCACCTCGGCGTTGACGCCGAGCCGCGCATAGGCGTCGCGCACGCGCGCCTCGTCCTCGCCCCTCGCCTGCTGCACGACGATGAGCCGCGCGCGCAGCGCAGGCGCGAGCCGCTCGATCGCGCCCGGCACGATGTCGGCCATCACGCGCGCGCCCTGGCTGCCGCCGGTGATGAGCAGCCGGAATGGTCCACCGGCCTCGGGCGCCGCATAGGGCTGCGATGCCGCTGCCAACACCATCGGCCGCAGCGGATTTCCCGTGACGGTCGCCTTGCGTGCCAGCCCCCCATCAGGCGCGACCACGTCCGGAAAGCTCGTCGCAATCGCGGTGACGCGGGAGCTGAGCATGCGGTTGGCACGCCCCATCACGGCGTTGGCGTCATGAATCACGGTTGGAATGCGCCGCAAGGTCGCGGCGAGCAGCGGCGGCAACGTTGGATAGCCGCCGAAGCCGACCACCGCGACCGGCCGCAGACGCCGCAGCAGCAGCAGCGCCTTCATGGCGCCGCCCGCCAACGTGCCGGCCGTCCTCAGCAGCGAAACCGGATCGCGCCCGCGGATCGTCGCGCTCGGGATCACATGCGTTTGCCGCGCCGGGAAATCGTGGCCGTAGCGCGTCGCGCGTTCGTCGGTCGCAAGATCGACCTCCACGCCGCGCCGCCGCAGCGCCTCGGCCAGCGCTTCCGCGGGAAACAGGTGCCCGCCGGTGCCGCCGGCCGCCAGCAGAACGAGCGGAGTGCGCTCCGCCATCAGGCCGTCCGCAACTCAGGGCTGCGCTCGTACTCCGGCATCGCGACACGCGGCCGCTCGCGCGTCAGCGCCAGCAGCATGCCGATGCCATAGGCGAGCGAGATCATCGAGGAGCCGCCATAGGAGATGAACGGCAACGTCATGCCCTTGGCCGGAATGAGATGCAGGTTCACCGCCATGTTGATGGCCGACTGCGTGCCGAACAGGATCGCCAGACCCGCGACGGCAAAACGCGTGAACGGGTCGCGGTCGCGGAACGCGTGCTGCAGCGCGCGGACCACCACGAACGAGAACAATGCGACCAGCGCAAGGCATAGCACGATGCCGAATTCCTCCGCCGCCACCGCGAACACGAAATCGGCATGGCTGTCGGGCAGGACGCGCTTGACCGTGCCCTCGCCCGGGCCGCGGCCGAACCAGCCGCCGCGCACGAAGGACTCGATCGCGTTCGACACCTGATAGGTATCGCCCGAGGCCGGGTCCATGAAGCGGTTGATGCGCTTGGTCACGTGGGGCACGAAGAAGTAGGCGCCGGCGAGCCCGGCTCCCGCCGCGCCGCCGAGCCCGACGACCCAGATCATGCGCATGCCGGCCATGAAGAACAGCGCGCCCCACACCAGCACGATCAGCATGGTCTGCCCGAAGTCCGGCTGCAGCACGAGCGGCACCACGACGGCGCCGAGCAGGCCGAGCGCGAGCGTGTTCGCCGGCATGTCGGCCTTGCGCGTCGACTCGGCGAACAGCCACGAGATCAGGATCACGAAGGCGGGCTTGACGAATTCCGAGGGCTGGATGTTCACACCGGCGAGCACGATCCAGCGCCGTGCGCCTTTCACTTCGGCGCCGAACACCAGCGTCGCAGCAGTCAGCCCGAGGCAGACGATGAAGACGACGAGCGACAGGCGCCGGATCTGGCGCGGATTGAGGAACGAGACCGCGAGCATCACGAGGCAGGCCGGCGCGAGATAGAGCGCGTGGCGATTCACGAAATAGAACGCATCGAGCCCGATGCGGGTCGCGACCGCCGGGCTCGCGGCGAGCGAGAGCACGATGCCGGTCATCATCAGCACGGCGATTGCCGCCAGCATCAGCCGGTCGACGGTCCACCACCAGTTGGCAAACTGCGTGCGTTCGACGCGCGAGATCATGCTGTGCTCCCGTAGGGCGGGCATAGCGAAGCGTGCCCACCAACGGACACGCGGGCACGGCGCAATGCGCCTTTGCCCGCCCTACAGTCTCCGGCCATGGTTTACGAATGATTAAGAAAGCGCGGCCTGTGTCCCGGACCCCGTGCAGCGCGCCAGCGGTGCACTGCTGATCCGGGACCGCCCAAAGTGGAGTTCTTGGCGATCCCGGGTCTGCGTCGCGTCATTTCATGCCGCGCCGCGCCCGGGACACAAGTGCGGGCCATCCATCGCGAACGGGCGGTGTCGCGGCTTGCACGTCGCGTGCGCAAAGCGCGATCATCCCGAGAGCGGGTTACGGGGGGCTGCACAAATGCGCGAGTTATTGTTTTGCCTTCACACGGCCCTAGCGGCGTTGTTCCTCATCGGCGGCGTCGCTCTTGCCATCGAATCTTGGTTCGGTGGGTGGGGCCTCGGGCTCATCCTTGCTTTGATGACGGTCAATGGGGCCGCCTTCCTTATCTTGGCGATGCTGTTCGCTGCGACGGCAATACATTTACGGCGGTCGGGCATCACGTGAGCCAGGCGAGCACCGCGCGCGCCTCGCGCGCCGTCAGGACGTGGCCTGCACGGCCGTAGGTGGCGACCTAGTGTGGCGGTTCAGAAGTCCGCATCATTCTCGCAGCGAGTCCGCAATGCGGACTTCTGAACCAAGCCACACTAGATCAATAGGTTGCTAGTGTCCTTTCGATTC
>JAXDNY010000180.1:0-10982 GCA_034669145.1 Hyphomicrobiales bacterium | reverse complement strand
AAAGCCAGATGGCCACACGCTACACCAAGGACCACGAATGGATCCGCCTCGACGGCGATGTCGCGACCGTCGGCATCACCGAGCACGCCCAGAATGCGCTCGGCGACATCGTCTATGTCGAGCTGCCCGAGATCGGCCGTGCGGTCGAGAAGGGCGGCGAGGCGGCGGTGGTGGAGTCGGTGAAGGCCGCGAGCGACGTCTACGCGCCTGCGACCGGCGAAGTGGTCGCCATCAACCAGTCGCTCGACGGTGCGCCCGCGACGATCAACGAGGATGCCGAGGGCAAAGGCTGGTTCTTCCGGCTGAAACTGAGCGCGCCCGGGGAACTCAACGATCTCATGAGCGAGGAACAGTACAAGGAATTCCTCAAGACGCTCGAATGACGAACATAGGGGCTTCTACGAGCATGAAGGAGCGGCACGTGGCACACCAATACCGCGCGACGGTGAAGTGGACGCGCGGCGGCGCGACGTTCACCGACCAACGCTACAGCCGCGGACATACGTGGAGCTTCGACGGAGGAGTGACTATTCCGGCGTCCTCGTCGCCGCTCAGCGTGAAACTTCCCTATTCGGTGGCCGAGGCGGTCGATCCCGAGGAAGCGCTCGTCGCGGCTGTTTCGAGCTGTCATCTGCTGACGTTTCTCTACGTCGCGGCGAAGCAGGGCTATGTCATTGATTCATATGCCGATGACGCGGTCGGCGAGATGACCAAGAACGAGCGCGGAAAGTTGTGGGTTTCCAAGGTGATCCTGTCGCCGGCGATCGCGTTCGCAGGGGACAAGCGCCCGACCGCAGAACAATTCGAGCAACTGCATCACCTCGCGCACGAGGAGTGCTTCATCGCGAATTCGGTGAAGAGTGAGGTGGTGATTCAGGGCGCGATGTCGTTTGCGTGAACAAGACTGAAAGAACAGGATGAGCAACGCGAATGCGCTATCTTCCGCTGACGCCTGACGACCGCTCCGAAATGCTGGCGCGCATCGGCGCAGCCGACATCGACGCGCTGTTTGCCGACATCCCGGCGGACAAGCGGCTGAAATCGCTACCCGATCTGCCGCGCACGAAATCCGAGATCGAGGTCGAGCGCGTGCTCGGCCGCATGGCGGGCAGGAATGTCGCGGCCGGCTCGGTGCCGTTCTTCGTCGGTTGCGGCGCCTACAAGCACCACATTCCGGCGAGCGTCGATCACCTCATCCAGCGCTCCGAATTCCTCACCTCCTACACGCCGTATCAGCCCGAGATCGCGCAAGGCACGCTGCACTACCTGTTCGAGTTCCAGACGCAGGTCGCGCTGCTGGCCGGCATGGAGGTCGCCAACGCCTCGATGTACGACGGCTCGACCGCGACCGCCGAAGCCGTGCTGATGGCGCACCGCGTGACCAAGCGCAACAAGGCGGTGCTCGCCGGAAATCTGCATCCTCATTACCGCGAAACGGTCGAGACCGTGTCGAGCATGTCCGATCATGCGGTCCTCGCGCTGCCGCCGTCACCGCAAGGCGGGGAAGATATCCTCGCGGCGATCGACAGCGAGACAAGCTGCGTCGTCGTGCAAACGCCTGATGTGTATGGGCATCTGCACGACCTCACGCCCATTGCCGAGAAGGCGCATGCGGCGGGCGCGTTGCTGATCGCGGTCGTCACCGAGATCGTCTCGCTCGGGCTGGTCACATCGCCGGGCGAAATGGGCGCGGATATCGTTGTCGGCGAGGGGCAGTCGATCGGCAACGCGCTGTCGTTCGGCGGGCCGTATGTCGGTCTGTTCGCAAGCCGCACGAAGTATGTGCGGCAAATGCCCGGCCGGCTGGTCGGCGAGACGGTCGATGCCGAGGGCAAGCGCGGCTTCGTGCTCACGCTCTCGACGCGCGAGCAGCACATCCGCCGCGAGAAGGCGACCTCGAACATCTGCACGAATTCCGGACTTTGCACGCTCGCGTTCACGATCCACATGAGTTTGCTGGGCGAGACGGGACTGCGCCGTCTCGCGCGGATAAACCACGCGAATGCGCTCGTAGCAGCGCAAATGCTCGGCGCTGTACCGGGCGTCGAGGTGCTGAATTCGGCGTTCTTCAACGAATTTACCATCCGTGTTCGCTGCGACGCGGCAGCGATGGTCGAGAAGCTCGCCGACAAGGGCATTCTCGGCGGCGTGCCGGCCTCGCGCCTCGATCCGGGGCGGCCGGAGCTGCGCGACCTGATCATCGTCGCGTGCACGGAAGTGAACACCGACGAGGACCGCTCGGCTTACGCGGCCGCGCTCAAGGAGGTGCTGGCATGAACCGTCAGGGCCGCCCGACCGAACCCATCGAGGCGCTCGCAACCGCGCCGAATACGTTCACCGGCAATCGCGCGCTGCGCATCGAGGAAGCGCTGATCTTCGAGATCGGCCGGACCGAGGTCACCGGCGTCGATCTCGACGAGCCTGCCGCGTTCACGCCGCGCCTCGGCGGCCTCGAACGCCGGGATATCGGCCTGCCGGGACTCTCCGAGCCCGAAGCGGTGCGCCATTACGTGCGCCTGTCGCGCATGAATTACGGCATCGATACCGGCGTGTTTCCGCTCGGCTCGTGCACCATGAAGCACAATCCGCGCCTCAACGAGAAGATGGCGCGGCTGCCCGGCTTCGGCGACATCCATCCGCTGCAGCCGCAATCGAGCGTGCCGGGCGCGCTCGCGCTGATGGCCGAGCTGTCGCGCTGGCTCTGCGAATTGACCGGCATGCCGGCGGTGGCGCTGACGCCCAAGGCCGGCGCGCATGGCGAGCTGTGCGGCATGATGGCGATCAAGGCGGCGCTCACGGCGCGTGGGGAAAAGCGCTCAGTCGTACTGGTGCCGGAGTCCGCGCACGGCACCAATCCGGCGACCGCCGCGCTGCTCGGCTATCGCGTCGAATCCATTCCGGCGCGTGCCGACGGCACGGTCGATCCCGCGGAGGTGAAGAAGCATCTCTCGACCGACGTCGCCGCCATCATGCTGACCAACCCGAACACCTGCGGGCTGTTCGAGCGCGACGTGGTGGCGATCGCCGACGCCGTGCACGCGGTCGGCGCCTACTTCTATGCCGACGGCGCGAATTTCAACGCTATCGTCGGCAAGGTGCGGCCGGGCGATCTCGGCGTCGATGCGATGCACATCAACCTGCACAAGACATTCTCGACGCCGCACGGCGGCGGCGGTCCGGGCGCGGGACCGGTGACGCTCTCGGCCGCGCTCGCACCGTTTGCACCGCTGCCTTACGTGGTCACGGACAAGGATGGCGTGCGGCTGGTCGAGCATGCGGAGGATGGAGACGGCAAGCCGTTCGGCCGCATGTGCGCATTCCACGGCCAGATGGGCATGTTCGTGCGCGCGATGAGCTACATGCTGGCGCACGGCTCGGACGGCATGCGGCAGGCGTCGGAGGATGCGGTGCTCAATGCGAACTACGTGCGCGCCGGGCTGAAGGACCTGATGTCGCTTCCGTTCGGCGACCGCGCCTGCATGCACGAGGTGCTGTTCGACGATGCGTGGCTCGACGGCACCGGCGTCTCCACGCTCGATTTCGCCAAGGCGATGATCGACGAGGGCTATCATCCGATGACGATGTATTTCCCGCTCGTCGTGCATGGCGCGATGCTGATCGAACCCACCGAGTCGGAGAGCAAGGCTTCGCTCGACCTGTTCGTCGCGGCGCTACGCGATCTGGCGCAGGCCGCCAAGCGCGGCGACACCGCGCGGTTCTCCGCTGCGCCGTATTACGCGCCGCGCCGAAGGCTCGACGAGACGCGCGCCGCGCGCGTGCCGGTGCTGCGGTGGGTGAAGCCGGTGCCGCAAAAGGAAGCGGCGGAGTAAGCGATCGCTTGTAGCCCGGATTGAGCGCAGCGAAATCCGGGGCCTTTTCTATCGTTGAAGAAACCGCTCCCGGATGTCGCTTCGCTCCATCCGGGCTACGATCATCAATATTGCGTCCTACAACGCCATGTTCATCGGCTCGGGATAATAGCGGAAGCCGTCGCCCTGCTTCGCGACGTGGCCGTATCCCGGCCACGCGAAGTGATACGCCACGATCGGCGTTTTGTTCGCCGCCAGCATGTTCAGGAGCCGCACGCGGGTCTGCGCAGACTGCTTCGGATCGGTGTCATAGGCGAATTCGGTGAGCGGCTTCTCCATCAGCAGCACCGGGTGATGCGTCAGGTCGCCGATATAGGCCATCGACTTTCCGCCCGACGAGATGTTGAAGATCGTGTGACCGACCGTGTGGCCGGGCGCGCCGATCGCCGTGATGCCGGGCAGGAATTCCTGGCCGTCCTTGATGAACACGACGCGGTCGCGCACGGGAAGAAGGTTCTTCTTCGCCTGGGCGAGGAAGGATTTCAGCGGCCCGCTCGCGAGCTTCTCGTCGGTCCAGAATTCGAGGTCGGATTGCTGGATGTAGAACTGCGCGTTCGGGAAGTTGCTCTTGCCGTCGTCGCCGACATTGCCGCCGAGGTGATCGATGTGCGCATGGCTCATCACCACGGCGTCGATGTCTTTCGGGTCGATGCCGGCCGCCTTGATGCTGTTGAGCAGCTTGCCGGTGGTCGGGCCGAAATCCTTCGCGCTGCCCATGCCGGTGTCGAACAGCACGAGATGACTGCCGGTGTTGACGATCAGCGCGTTCTGCTCAAGCACGGCGTTTGCCAGCGGCAGGAAGTTGCTGTCGAGTTGCCGCGCGATCTCTTCCTTGCTCAATCCCAGAAATGCCTGGGTCGGATCGCCGAGCGGCAGCGGGCCGTCCGACACGACCGTCGCCTCGGCATTGCCGAGCTTGAAGCGATAGAAATACGGCGCCTGGGTGCCGAGCATCGGCGCCTTGGCGAAAGCGGGTGCACCCGCGAGACCCGCCGCCACGATGGCGGAGCCGCCCTGCAGCAACCGGCGGCGTGAAAGGGAAATCACGTCCTTAGTCATTGTCGCCTCCTTGCGTTTCCGGGCCGGTCGAATTGCCGGTTTCCGAGCGCGCAGTCTACGACCCCAACAGCGGCGGTTGCATGACACGATCTCGCGACCGGAAAAAATGCGCAGCAGCTCTGCAACTGCGACAGGACATCTGCGATCGTCATGATTTTACCGGGGAATTTCCGCCAGAGGCGCGGCCAAATGACCGCCAACCGCAGAAAAGCCGCGCGCCGCGCGATCGGCTACAACGCCAAGATCGTCGCACTCGACGGCTCATGGGGCCGCGATTGCCGCGTGATCGACGTGTCGGACACTGGCGCGAAGATCGCGGTCGATCAGCGCGCCCAGGAGCGCTCGGCCGCCTAGTTCAGCTTCGTCTTCACGTCGCCGATGCCGCGGGTGAGCAGATCGTCGGCGACCTTGCCCTTCACTGACTCGGTCAGGATCTTTTCCGCCGCCGTCACGGCCGCTTCGGCGGCGGCGGCGCGGACATCTGCGACCGCCTGCGCTTCGGCCTGTGCGATCTTGGTCTCGGCCATCTTGGTGCGGCGCGCGACGAACTCTTCCATCTTGGTCTTGGACTCGGCCGCGATCCGCTCCGCTTCGGCCTTTGCGCCTTCGATGATCGCGACGGCCTCTTCATCCGCCTGACGCTGTTTCGCCTTGTATTCGGCAAGCAGCTTCTGCGCCTCTTCCTTCAAGCGGCGCGCTTCGTCGAGCTCGGCCTGCACGCGCTTGGCGCGGTCGTCGAGCGCGCCGAGCAGCATCTTGGGCACGCCCACATAGACGAGAATGCCGACAAAGATCAGGAACGCGACGGCGACCCAGAATTCGGGTTCTGCGAACATGCTCGTCCTCAGCCTTTCAGCGCGTCGTCAACCGCCGCCGTGACCGCCGGAGCGGGCGGGGTTACGCCGATCAGCCGCTCCACGATCGCACTCGCCGCGTCGACCGCGATGCCGCGCACATTGGCCATGGCGGCGGTTTTGGTGGCGGCGATCTGCTTCTCGGCCTCGGCGAGCTGTACGTTGAGCTTTGTCTCCAGCGCCTTGCGGCGCTCCTCGGCCTCGGCATGCAGCTTGTCGCGGATTTCGGCGCC
Source organism: Hyphomicrobiales bacterium (assembly GCA_034669145.1). Classification (GTDB taxonomy): domain Bacteria; phylum Pseudomonadota; class Alphaproteobacteria; order Rhizobiales; family Xanthobacteraceae; genus PALSA-894. The sequence goes on along the minus strand of JAXDNY010000180.1, from coordinate 4,967 downwards.
GATCGCCTGCGCGCGGTTGCGCGCGTCGGCCAGCGCTTTTTCGTAAGCCGCGAGCGCGGCCTCCGATTCGTCCTTCGCGCGTTGCGCGTCGGCGAAATCGCCCTGGATGCGCTTGTCCCGCTCCTCGAAAATTCCGCCGATCCGCGGGATCGCGATGCGCGAGATCACCAGATAGAGGGCGACGAACGTGATGACCAGCCAGACGATCTGGGACGCGAACGTCTCCTTGGCGAACGGCGGAAAACCCTTACCGTGTTCGCTCGGAGGGATATGTCCGACCGAACTGGTCGTTTGCGGTGACTTCTGCGCCATGGCCCGTTCCAACGCTGGGGGCCCGCGGCTGATGCCGCCGGCCTGCCCGTCAACGGCTCTGAACGATCAGAGCGCGAACAGCAGCAGCAGCGCGATCAGCAGCGAAAAGATGCCGAGCGCTTCGGTCACGGCAAACCCGAAGATCAGGTTGCCGAACTGGCCCTGCGCGGCCGACGGGTTGCGCAGCGCGGCGGCGAGGTAGTGGCCGAAGATCATGCCCACGCCGACACCGGCGCCGCCCATGCCGATGCAGGCAATGCCGGCACCGATGAATTTCGCGGCTTGAGGATCCATGAGGGAAACTCCTTTAAGTTCTCAGGTTGGAAGGTGAGGGGCGTCAGTGGCCCGGGTGGATCGCATCGTTGAGATAGATGCAGGTGAGGATGGTGAACACGTAGGCCTGCAGGAACGCGACCAGCAGCTCGAGCGCGGTGAGCGCGATCACCATGCCGAGCGGCAGCACCGCGCCGGCCATGCCGACGATGCCGAGGCCCGCGAGCAGCGTGATGAAGCCGGCGAAGACCTTGAGCGCGATGTGCCCGGCCAGCATGTTGGCGAACAGGCGTACGCTGTGCGAGATCGGGCGCAGGAAGAATGAGAACACTTCGATGAACACGACCAGCGGCAGGATGAAGATCGGAATGCCGCTCGGCACGAACAGCTTGAAGAACTTCAGGCCGTTCTTCCAGAAGCCGTAGACCACCACCGTAAGGAACACCAGGAGCGCCAGCAGCACCGTGATGATGATGTGGCTCGTCACCGTGAAGGTGTAGGGCACAAGCCCGATGATGTTCGCCACCAGGATGAACATGAACAGCGAGAACACCAGCGGGAAGAACTTCATGCCTTCGCTGCCGGCGGTGCTGCGTATCGTGGTGGCGACAAACTCGTAGGAGAGCTCCGCGACCGATTGGAGCCGTCCCGGCACCAGGCTGCGCGAGCTCGTCGCGCCGACCAGCAGCGCGGCGATCAGGCCGATGCTCAGCACCATGAACAGCGAGGAGTTGGTGAACGCGATCTCCTGCCCGCCGATGTGGCCGATCGTGAAGATCTTCTTGATTTCGAATTGATGGATCGGGTCGGCGGCCATGACCGGTCGGTCTCTTTAATCCCTAAGCGCCGTGCGAGCGCTCGTCATTGCGGCGTTCGATGGTCGAGTCCGGAACGCCTCCGGACGCCACTCCCGCCTGTCGCATCACGTTCAGCACGCCCGCCGTAAAGCCGAGCAGCGCGAACACGAACATCCCCCACGGCAAGGTGCCGAGTCCCCGGTCGATCAGCCAACCGAGTGCCGCACCGACCAGCACACCCGCCACAAGTTCGGAGGAGAGCCGGAAACCGCGCGCGAACCCCGAATGATCGGTCGCCGATCGGGAAGCGGGGCCTGTTTCGGCAGCGCGGCTCGGACTGGACTGTTCGAGCCGTTCGCCGAGACGCTTGAGCCTCGCGGAGAGGGCGGCTTCATCGCTTGGCGCTGCGCCCTGATCTTTTCGCCCGCGCGTGTCACCGGACATGGTCCTAAACCCGCGAAGTCGAAGAGATTTCGAGCTTTTCGCCGCCCCCGAAGCCGCGCGGACCATACTGACCACCCCTAGGCGTGTCAAGAATTCGCCAAGTTGCCATAACGTATTGATTAGATGAGAGAATAGGCAATCCCACGGCCATGCAGCAGGCCGATCCACAGGGCAATCTGTGCAGTGCGGAATTGAATAGGCGGGAAGGCAGCCGGGCGCCACGGCGCCGCCGCAAAATCCCGCCAGATTCTGGCAAACCATGGAGGCTCTCATGACGCGCAGCGTCATCATCTTGGCCCTCGCCGCTGTGGCGGCGTTTGCACCGCCAGCACGCGCGCAGACCACGCCGGACAGCGAAAACGGCCGCTACAGTTTCTCAAGCGTGCCGGATGGCCTGTTGCGGCTCGATACACGAACCGGCGCGGTCTCGCTCTGCGCCAAGCAGGCGACCGGTTGGGCCTGCAACGCGGTGCCGGACGAGCGGGCGGCGCTGGAGAACGAGATCGCGCGGCTGCAGCGCGAGAACGGCGCACTCAAGAAGGACATGCTGGCGCGCGGCCTGCCGTTGCCGGGCGGCGTCGCGAGCGGTCCGCCGGCAAACCAGCGCGAGCTGAACCTCAAGGTGCCGTTGCCGAGCGATGCCGAGATCGATCGCGTGATGAGCGCATTCGAAAAGATGTGGCGCCGCCTCGTCGACATGATGCAAAAGTCGCCGAACAGCGACAAGATCTGACCTCATCCTGAGGAGCGTCGCGAAGCGACGCGTCTCGAAGGATGGCCCGGAGCGCGCTGCCACCCTTCGAGACGCCATGCTGCGCATGGCTCCTCAGGGTGAGGGCTATAGATACTGATCCACGAACGCCGCCATGCGCGCGACCGCGTCGTCGCGCTGCCGGTTCGGCAGGCTCAGGAACCCGTGGCAGGCGCCGGGATGGATCGCAAGCTCGGCGGCATTTCCGGCGGCGAGCCAGCGCGGCGCCATGAACAGCGAGTCGTCCAGGAGCGCGTCGCGCGTGCCGACCGAGAAGATCGCCGACGGCATGCCGCGCAGATCGGCATAGAGCGGCGAGACGTCCGGGTGCGACATGTCGGTGCCGGCGGGGAGGAAGCTTTTGCGGAACGCCACGATCGCCGGCGTGTTGAGCACGAGCTTTTCGTCGCCCCAGTTGCGCGCGCTCGGCGTCATGCCGAGGTCGAAGCAGCCGTAGTTGAGCAGCGCCACCGAAAACGGCGAGAGCTGGTGGCGGTCGCGCAGGCGCAAGAGCGTGACGGCCGAGAGATGGCCGCCGGCTGACTCGCCGCCGATGGCGAACTTGGTGAGGCCGAAGCGCTTCGTACCTTCGCGCACCATCCACAACGCCGCCGCCTCGCAATCGTCCGGTCCCGCCGGGTAGGGATTCTCCGGTGCGAGCCGGTATTTCACCGACACGCAGGTCAACCCGGCGACATCGGCGATGCGTTCGAGCAGCGGATCGTTCTGGTCGGGCGCGCCGATCGACCAGCCGCCGCCGTGAATGTGAAAGTAAAGCCCGCGCGGGTTCTTCGCCGCGATGATGCGAAATTCCATGGGGCCGGAAGGCCCCGCGACGGTCATCGTCTCGGCGCGCGGCGATTTCGGCGCGGCCGGAAACGCGCCGATGCCCGCAATGCGCCGCGCGCGGATTTCCGGGATCGTCAGGCCGGCCGGCTCGGCATTGAGCCGGCGCACGATCTCGGCGTTGGTCGCGAGCGTTTCGGCGGGAATTGCGGCGGGATCGAACAAAGCGGGGCCGATGAGGAGGGACGAGGGCATGCAGCGATCCGGACAGTGGAAAACTCATTTTGGCCGTCATTGCGGCGTCATGCAAATCACACCCTTCTGCCGAACAGCGCGATCGCCGCAACCGGAATGATGAACGCGAATGCCGTGGCCGCGATCAGCAGCGCACCGAGCTCGCCATAGGTCCCGCGTTCGACCACGAAGATCTGATTGAGATACTTGGTCTGCAACTGGCCTGCGACCAGCGCGAGATTCATGAACGAGGCCATCAGCGCGAACCAGGTCGCGCGCTGCCCCGGCGGCGCGTAGAAGGCGATCAGCGTCAGCAGCGGGACCATGGAAAGCTGCGCGAACGGTGAGGACGTCGCGGCATCGACGATCGCGATGGTGCGCGCACCGAAGCCGAAGGTTGCCTCGGTCCATTCGTGCAGGCCATAGAACAAGCCGACGTTCGGCAACGAAAGCAGCGCGCCCGCCACGGCGAGCCAGAACAGCACTTTCGTGACCGAGTATTCGGTGAGCTGCTTGCTGAAGACCCACAGCGCGACGATCGAGAGGATCGCGCCGGTCTGGCGCAGGGTGCCGTAGAACGCTTCGTCGAATTTCAGGACGTCGAGCGTCCACCAGAAATAGCCGTCGCCGACCGAGGGCGTTGCGCGGAAGGCGAAGATGATGATGCTGGTGTAGAGAATCGCGCGCCGCGACGCGGGATCGAGCTCGCGCGTCACCAGCACCAGCATGCTGCAGATCACGACCATCGACAGCGTGAAGATCACTTCCTGTGCGAAAGGCACGGCACCGGCGCCGAGTGCGACCACCACGGCGCCGAACACGATGCCGCCGCCGAGGATACGCCAGTCGAGCGGGCGGCGCTCGGCCTGCTCGGCTCTGAACAGGAAGATGCCGACGACCGAGATTGCCGGGACCGTGAGGCCGAGCAGAAAGACGGTTGGCCGGCCGAGGAAGCTCGCAAGCCAGCCCGACGCGCCGGCGACCGCGAGGATACCGAACGACAGCGCGAGGCGGCCGAGCACCTGCACAAGACCGAGTTCAGCGCGGATGTCGTCCTCGGGGCGCGGATTTCCGGCGTCATCGGTGCGCGGCACGACCTCGGTCGACATCGCGTCCGCGACCACGTCCTGGACCAGCGTTCCGATCACGATCAGAAGGGAGCCGAGCAAATAACCTTGCTCCGGCTGCGCGAGCCGCAACATGCCCGCGGCCGCAGCCGCGAGCACCAGCATGCCGCAGGCCGTCAGCGCAGCGCCGATCAGGACGTAGGAGCGGCGCTGCGAGCCGAAGATCGGGACACTGTCGACAAGCTGGCCGAAGACCATCTTCACGGTCCACGGCAGGCTCAGCCATACGCCGAGGCCGGCGAG
>JAXDNY010000179.1:0-11948 GCA_034669145.1 Hyphomicrobiales bacterium | reverse complement strand
CACGCAAAGCGCGGCCCGACGCCGTAAGGAAAACGCCGCAGCAGAGCGTCGAGAGGCGCGCCGGTCCGCGTCATGGGCCGGTGATCTCCGGCGATCCGGAGATCGACCCGACCGCGAGGCGGGTCATTGGGTGCGGCGCTTCCGCACCAGCGCCTGTCGGCGCTCTGCTCCCCTCATTTTTTTCGGGGCGCGGAAAGAGACAAGGGCACCCGGCGCCCTCACGCGAGCCGGGCGGCGGAGCGTTGGCTGTTTGACAAGTGAATATGATGCGGGGCAGGTGCGATGGCGGCGCCGTCAGCCTCCCGCGCTCAGACAGCCCAAAGCGCGGTCAGGTGCAGAGTATGTCCCGCATCCAGCGATACGTTCACCGCGTCGCCCGCATGGATCCCGTCGAGTTGGGCCACGGCGACCCAAAACGCATGGTTGGCAGCGCCCACATTGAATTCGAGAGCAGCGGCAGCACCCCCGTGGTCCGTCAGCCGAAGCTGCACGGTGTCTGCCGATAAGGGTGCGTAAGAGGCAGCGAGCACGGCGGAAAAATCGAGGGTATCGCCCTGCGCAGCATTGAAGCCTTGAATTTGGAGAGGCGCAGGCGGCGTCGCCGTCGCGGCGGCCAACGTTCCGCGATCGAGGACAAAGGTATCCGCACCGGAGGTGCCAGTGGTTGCGGACGGCGCCGGATCGCCGGCCGGCGATGCGGGCGGCGTATGCTGCTCCTCAGCCGGCACACCGTTATAGCCTGTCGGCGCGACCCCGGCTGGCGCGGGATTTTGCGGCGCGTTGTAGATTGGCGAGTGTGTCGCAGACGGCTCGTCGGCAACCCAGACGTAGTCGGTTGCCCCGCCGCCGTAATTCGCACCGCTCGAATTTTTGACTACCCATACCATGCCAGGCATCCATGAAGCCGAGCTGCAATCTTAGGCCATTTGCCGGCCTGAAGCTATCCCCGTCCGCCCAACTTCGCAGAATTAGTCGTGCTTCGGTTAGCGAATACTGCTGACCAAAGAAAGCGGCCGCGAGCACCCGTCGGGGAACGCGCGGCCGCCGAAGCTGCTCCGTCGTTTCTCGCTATCGCCGTTATATGAAGCGATAGTTCAGGCCGACACGGAAGATGTGCTCGCGCGGCGTAACGGTGGTCGTCCAGCTGTAGCCGGCGCCGACTGCCGCAGCGGGGGCGAGGAGCGGCGACGCGTAGGAGAAGCTGCCGAATGTCATGAAGAGATATTCGGCTTTGACCGACCAATTTGCATTCACCGCATATTCGACACCGCCGCCGACCGCGAGACCCAGCCGGGTGATCGTGCTCTCGCCAGCCTGGAAGCTGTTGGCAAACACGGGCGACGTGCCGTTCGCCCCATATGCAACGTTGGTGCTCGAGCGGAAATGGCCAATGGCCAGGCCGCCTGTCGCGTACAGGAGCCAATGATCGAGGGCGATGCCGCCGCGTGCGCGTACCGTCGAGAACCAGTCCAGTCGGGTCGAAAGACTTTCGGCCTCTTGCGAGATCGTGAACAACGGATTCGCGCTCGGGAATGGTGCAAACGCAGCGTTCACGGACGTTCTGGCGTTCGCCCAGTTCAAGTCGCCTTCCACGCCGAGCAGCAATGAGCCAAACTGCATGTTACAGCCGACCTGCCCGCCGGCCGTCGCGCCGTCGCCGTTGGTGCGATAGCTGTGCTGCGCTGAAACCAGATCACCCAGCAGAAGGCCGGTGCCAGCGGCGTTCGGAGGGGCCAACGCGCCAGCCGCATTCAGGTAAGAGCCGGATGGCGATGTGTCGAAACCGGTACGCTGATGGACCCAGCCGCCGTTCGCGCCGATGTAGCAGCCGCTCCAGCTGAAGGCAGCCGACACCGGCGCCATCGGCCGGGCTTTAACCGGCAGATCCGCCGCCGCTGCCGGCAGTGCTCCGGCCAGCAGGATCGAAGAAACGAAAGCTGCAGTGCTAAACCTGCGCATAGAAACCTCCCCGTGCCAATCCAAAGGTTGAAGGCGAATGTACTCCTGTTCGCCGATGCCTCAACGGCAATCAGCCGGATTCGCACGTGGAACCGGGCCTGAAACGGTTGTTTGTTGGAGCCCGTTGCAATTCGGCAACAACCAGGTCGGGTACCCGGCACAGGAACCGGGCTTACGGTTTCGTTTCTCGGGGCTTGGCTGATTGGCCTGGCCAAGGGTTTAGGCAATTGTCTGGACGCCCCGCCCCACCATTCCGGAGCTCATCCGTGCCCGCACCCTCGCCGCAAACCGCCCTCCTCATTGGCGCTTCACGCGGCCTGGGGCTCGGGCTTGCAAACGAATATCTCGGCCGCGGCTGGCAGGTGATTGCGACCGCGCGGGACGATGCGGCGAAACTCCAGCGGCTCGCGAAGGAGGCCAATGGCAATCTGCGGATCGAACGCCTCGATATTGCGGAGGCCGGCGGTGCCGCGCGGGTACGCAAGGCGCTCGCGGCCGAAAAGCTCGACCTCTTGTTCCTGATCGCCGGCATTTCCGGCTCGGTGCCAAAGCCGCTGCACGAGGTGCCGCCCGACGAGGCGGCGCGCGTGTACCTCACCAACGCGTACTTTCCGATCGCCGCGGCCGAAGCCTTTGCGAGTTTGCTGAAGCGGAACGGCACGGTCGCGTTCATGTCGTCGATGCTCGGCAGCATCGCGATGAACGTCGGCCGCTCGGACTGGGAGACCTATCGTACAGCCAAGGCCGCGCTGAACATGGGCGCGCGCAGCTTTGCGAACCGCCATGCCAAACATGCGGTGCTCTCGATCGCGCCCGGCTGGGTGCGTACCGACATGGGCGGTCCGTCCGCCACCTTCGACGTGGAGACGAGCTGCCGCAACGTCGCGAATGCCATTGACAAGCACGCGAGCAAGCCCGGCCATCGGTACGTGAATTACGACGGGACGGAGTTGCCGTGGTAGCTCCGACGGGCATTGAAACTGACGCAGATCAGGAGTGGAATGACCGCTCCTTTCGCTTCATGCCTTCTGCGGAGGCTCACATGCGCACACTTGCTTTCGGCGTGCTTGCTGCCCTTGTCCTCTTGCAGATTCCCGCAAGCCTTCCGGCTGCCGCCCAGACCGCTCTGTCCGGCCAGGTCACTTCGGCCGAGGAAGGCCCGATGGAAGGCGTGCTGGTCAGCGCGAAACGCGCCGGCTCGACCATCACCATCACGGTCGCGAGCGACACGCAGGGCCGCTACAGCTTCCCTTCCGCAAAACTCGAACCGGGCCAGTATGCGCTGCGCATTCGCGCGACCGGTTACGACCTCGATGGCGCGGCGCTGGTCGATGTTGCGGCGGGCAAATCCGCTACCGCCGATCTCAAGCTGCGCAAGACCGAAGACCTCGCCTCGCAGCTTTCGAACGGCGAATGGATCGCGAGCGTACCGGGCTCCGACCAGCAGAAAGGCTCGCTGCTGAACTGCATCGGATGCCACACCCTCGAACGTGTGATGAAATCGCCGCATAAGACCGACGACTTCATGCAGGTCCTGCCCCGCATGCAGGCCTATGTGAACCAGAGCATCCCGGCGGCTCCGCAGCTGCGCCGCGCGGAGCGGCTGATGGAGGAGCGCGGCGATCAGCGCGTGCAGGTCTATCGCGGGCTCGCCGATTATCTCAGCACGATCAATCTCGGGGACGGCTCGCGATGGAGCTATCCGCTTAATGCCCTGCCGCGTCCCAAAGGCAAGGGCACGCGTGTCGTCATCACCGAATACGATCTGCCGCGCGAGACGATCCAGCCGCATGATGTCGTCGTCGATACCAGCGGCGTCGCCTGGTATTCGAGCTTCGGCGAGCAGTTTCTTGGGCGTCTCGATCCGCGCAGCGGCAAAGTTACCGAATATCCGATCGCTTTACACAAGCCGGGCTTTCCGACCGGCACGCTCGGCCTGCGCACCGACCGCGACGGCAACCTGTGGCTTGGCAACATGTACCAGGCGCGGATCGTGAAATTCGACCCCCAAACCGAGACCTTTCAGTTCTGGTCGCTGCCGAGCGAGGCCAACATCGACGCCGCGCAAATCAACATGGTCAGCCCGCGCTCTTCGCACGTCGACGGCAAGGTCTGGACGCAGAACAACGGGTTTGCCGGCGTCCACCGGCTCGATATCGGCACCGGCAGGATCGAGACATGGGAGCCGTTCAAGGCGGCGCCCAAGGGCGAGCCGCACAATATCTACGACGTGATCCCGGATTCGAAGAACAACGCCTATTTCACCGACTTCCGCCAGCGCCACATCGGGCGGATCGATGCCGCCACCGGTGAGGTCAAGCTCTACGCCATTCCGACGCCCGGTTCGGCTCCGCGCCGCGGCATGATCGATGCGCAGGATCGTCTGTGGTTCGGCGAGTATCGCGGCAACCGCATCGGGATGTTCGACACCAAAGCAGAGACTTTCAAGGAATGGATCGCACCGACGCCGTGGTCGGCGCCCTATGACGTTACCGTGGACAAGAACGGTGAAGCCTGGACCGGCTCGATGACGACCGACCGCATCCTGCGGCTCAAGCCCGAGAGCGGCGAATTCACCGAGTACCTGCTGCCACGTTCGACCAATATCCGTCGCGTGTTCGTCGACAACTCCACGACGCCGGTGACGTTCTGGATCGGCAACAATCACGGCGCGTCGATCATCAAGCTCGAGCCGCTGGATTAGATCGAGCGCATGCAATCCGATCCGGTCGATTTCTGGTTCTCCATCGGCAGCATGTACACGTTCCTGACCGTCATGCGCATCGATCGCGTGGAGGACACCACCGACATCCGTTTCGTCTGGCGGCCGTTCTCGGTGCGGGCCATCATGATCGAGATGGACAATCGCCCGATGTCGAAGCCGAAGAAGCTCGAATACCTGTGGCGCGATCTGCACCGGCGCGCCGAGATGTATGGCTTCGCGTTCGAGGGTGAGGCGCCCTACCCGCTGAGGAATTTCGATCTCGCCAACCGCGTGGCAATCGTCGGCGCGCGCGAGGGCTGGTGCGCGGATTATGTGCGCGCGACCTACCGGCGCTGGTTCGTGGAAAAGCAGGAGTGCGGCACCGAGCCGAACCTCTCCGACAGTCTGCGCGAGATCGGCGAGGATCCGCGCCGCGTCATTCCGCTCGCGGAATCGGGAGAGATTGCGACTGCCTACGATACGGCGACGGACGAAGCGCGCAGGCTGGGCATTTTCGGCGCGCCGACATTCGTCACGCGCGGGGAAGCGTTCTGGGGCGACGATCGCCTCGAGGATGCCGTGACCTGGCATCGGCGCGGCACGCTGGGCGCGCCACGCCCGCCGTGACGTTGTTATTCGGCGAAGGTCAAGTTCGCGGCCTTCACCACCTCAGCCGTGGTCTTGATATCGGCGTCGATCATCGCGCGGAATTCCTCCGACGGCCCGCCGCCGGGATTGACCGCCATCGCCTTGAGCTTCGCGTTCACCTCGGGGTCGGCGATCGCGCGGCGCAGCGTGTCCTCGAGCTTCTTGACGATCGCCGGCGGCGTTCCGGCGGGCGCAAATACGCCACTCCACAGGCTCGTGTCGACCTCGGGCAGCCCCGCTTCCGCCATGGTCGGCACATCGGGCAACTCGGCAGAGCGCACGGCACCGGTCACGGCGAGCGCGCGCGCCTGCCCGCCCTTCACCAGCGGCACGGTCGGCGGCCCGTCGCCGATCGTCAACAGCGTCTGCCCGCCAATCACCGATACGAGCGACTCGCCGCTGCTCTTGTAGGGGATCGCCTGTCCCGGCGCGCCGGTCTTGAGCTTGAACAATTCGGTCGCGATCGTGAACGCCGGCGAAGACGTGGCGTAGTTCGACTTGTCCGGATTGGCCTTCATCCAGGCGACCAGCTCGGGCACGGTTTTCGCCGGATGGGTGGCCGGAATCGCGAGGATCAGCGGAAAGCTCGCGATCATCGTCAATGGGACAAAGCTCTTTGTCGGGTGATACCCAAGTTTCGGATAGATCGCCGACGCAATCGACATGCCGCCGCTGGCCGCCACCAGCAGTGTGTAACCATCCGCCGGCTGGTTCGCCGCATACTCGTTGCCGAGCCGCGCGCCGGCGCCCGGCTTGTTCTCGATAATGACGGTCTGGCCGATCAGCTCCTGCAGCTTCTGTCCGACGAGGCGCGCGAAAATGTCGTTGCCGCCGCCGGCCGCGAAACCCACCACGATGCGGATTGTCCTGTTTGGATAGTCGCCCTGCGCCTTGGCGGGCGCCGCAAGGCCAAGCGCCATCAGCGCGCCCGCAACCAACAACGATCGACGCGTCTTGGCGCTCATCGGATCTCCTCCGGGAATTTCGCGCAATCCTACCGCATGGCGAGCGGCGCGGCGGAGCCGCAACGTGGTCACGGGCTCATCCATTCCACGAGCGCCTTGGTCACAGCCTCGGGGCGCTCCATCGTGGAGAGGTGACCGCAGCCGGGCACTTTCACCAGCGTCGCGCCGGGAATGCCCGCCGCCATCTCCTCGGAAAGCTCCGGCGGTGTCGCCGCGTCCTCGGCGCCCACCAGCACCAGCGTCGGACAATCGATCATGGGCAACAGCGGCCGCGAGTCCACGCGCGTCATGATGGCCCGCTGCTGGCGCACATACGCTTGCGGGCCAACGTCGTGACACATCGCCAGATAGTCGGACTTCAGTGCCTTGTCGCTGACCCGGTCCGGATGCACGTAGAGCGGAAACTGGGCGTCGATGCCCCACTCGTAGCGGCCTGCTTCCACGCCGGCAATGGCGGCGTGACGCCGCTGCGTCGCCTCCGCGGTGTCTGCGCGCGAGCCGGTATCGAGCAAGGCGAGGTTTGCGACGCGTCCCGGAGCCTGGCGCACGATTTCAAGCGCGATGTACCCGCCCATCGAAAGCCCCGCGAGCGCGAACCGCGGCGGCGCGGCGTCGAGGATGCGTCGCGCGATGGCCGCCATGCTGTCGTCGCGGGTGTGGTCGGCGACCGTGACCGGACCGAAGCGCCACAGCGCCGGCATCTGCGGTGCATAGAGACGCGGAGAACAGTTCAGTCCGGGAACCAGTACGATCGGCAACGGCTCGGCCATAAGTGTCCTCGAAAAGTGCGAAAAATTAAGGGTTATCTGGCGTTATTGCAGTGCAGCATATTGACTTTGGGGCACGAATGACTATGTTCCTCGGTGAACGGTCCAATTGCAAGATTCGACCGCCCTCCCCGCGCAACCAATGTCATCGTTCCGTTTCCGGTGCGGTGTAGCTCCGAGGGCAGTCATCATTCGAGGTTTCATGTCCTTCGCTAATCTAGGTCTATCCGATAAAGTTCAATCCGCCGTCGTGGCGACCGGTTATACGACGCCGACCCCCATTCAAGAGCAGGCCATTCCCCACGTTCTCGCGCGCCGCGACGTGCTCGGCATTGCACAGACCGGCACCGGCAAGACCGCCGCCTTCGTGTTGCCGATGATCACCATGCTGGAACAGGGCCGCGCACGAGCACGCATGCCACGCACGCTCATCCTGGAGCCGACGCGCGAACTCGCCGCGCAGGTCCAGGAAGCCTTCATCAAATACGGCGCCAAGCACAAGCTCACCGTCGCGCTCATCATCGGTGGCGTGTCTTTCGACGACCAGGACGCCAAACTGATGCGCGGCGTCGATGTGCTGATCGCCACGCCCGGCCGCCTGCTCGATCATCACGAGCGCGGAAGGCTCTTGATGACCGGCGTGGAGCTGCTGGTCATCGACGAAGCCGACCGCATGCTCGACATGGGCTTCATCCCCGACATCGAGCGCATCTGCAAGCTGGTGCCGTTCACGCGCCAAACGCTGTTCTTCACCGCCACCATGCCGCCGGAAATCCAGCGCATCACCGAACAGTTCCTGCACAATCCGGTGCGGGTCGAGGTCGCAAAACCCGCGACCACACTCGCGACGACGGCGCAATCGCTGGTCAAGACCGGCCGCGAGGCGCATGACAAGCGCGACACGCTGCGCCGCCTGATCCGCTCGGCGGAAGGCCTCACCAACGCGATCATCTTCTGCAATCGCAAGCGCGAAGTCGCGACCTTGCACCGCTCGCTGGTCAGTCACGGATTTTCGGCGATCGCGTTGCACGGCGACATGGATCAATCTGCGCGCACAGCCGCGCTCGAGCAGTTTCGCCGCGGCGAAGTCAAGCTCTTGGTCGCGTCCGACGTTGCGGCGCGCGGGCTCGACATACCGGCCGTCAGCCACGTCTTCAATTTCGATGTGCCGCATCATCCGGATGATTACGTACACCGCATCGGCCGCACCGGCCGCGCGGGACGCACCGGTACCGCGATCACCATCGTGGCGCCAGCCGACGGCAGGGCGGTTACGGCAATCGAGCAGCTAACCGGCCAGACCATCGCCTGGGCCGGGGAGCCGGCGCCGTCTGTGGACGAGCCGCATGTGCGCGAGCGCAATGATTCTCGCCCGCCGCGCCGAGGACGCGAAGCGCCCCGCCAGGGCCATCGCCGCGAGCAGCCAGCCCGCGAACAGCCGGTCCGGGAGCATCATGTCCGCGAGCAGTCGGTGCGGCAAAACCGTCAAGAGCGCCCTGCCGCCGAGGTCGCGCGGCTTGACGAGGCGCGATCGCGTCGCCCGGCGCCACGCCCTCGCGTCGAGGAGGGCGACGACTCACATTTGCCGGCGTTTCTGCTGCGCCCCGTGACGCTCAAGGCCTGAGCGACCCGCAATCGTATTTTTCGATCGTGGTTGCGGTTGCCGCAAGGTTCGCGGTGACCGGGCAAGTCCAATATTGACAACTTTACCGACGATACAACTACACGAAATGGTTATGAAGAGTTCACTCCCCCAATTCGTCGCGTTTACCCCGCGTTTAGTCATTCGCCAATAGGGTGAAAAGACGGACGGTCGGGGTGGATCGCGCGCCAGGCGCGCGCGAGCGGAGTGGCAAACAAGATGGCCGGGCAGTCAGATGAATACGAGCGCACCCTGGCGTTCGCCGAAATAGCTCTCGGACAACTCAAGGCGCTGCGCCAGCCCGCCTACCCGCGCAATTACGAGGTCTGGTACGCGTACGCGACCGGCTACAATCCGTCGCTCAACCAGACCATCAACCAGACCATCACCCGCAACGGCACGCTGACCGCCGCGGAAGTGGATCAGATCTACGAGACCTATCTCTCGCCGGGCCGCCTCACCGACCGCATCGACAACGTCGGCGGCCAGATCGTCGACGAGATCGAGCAGGTCATGTCGATGATCGATGCCGCGGTCGGCTCCGCCTCGCAATATACCGAGAGCCTCGCGCATGCGACGCAGGACCTTGGTTCGGCCAAGGACCGCGACGGGTTGCGGGCGATCGTCGAGACGCTGGTGCGCGCCACGCGCGCCATGGAAGAGAACAACACCCGGCTGGAGAGCAGCCTGAAAGCCTCCAAGCAGGAGATCAACCAACTCCAGATCAATCTCGAGGCCGTGCGCAACGAGAGCCTGACCGATCCGCTGACCTCGCTCGCCAACCGCAAGTATTTCGACCAGGCGCTTGAGAAAGTCATCGCTCAAAGCGCCTCAAGCGGCGAACCTATGGCGCTCCTGCTGACCGACATCGATCACTTCAAGGCGTTCAACGATACGTTCGGCCACCTCACGGGCGACCAGGTGCTTCGTCTCGTCGCCATCGCGGTCAAGCAGAACGTCAAGGGCCAGGACGTCGCGGCGCGCTACGGCGGCGAGGAATTTGGCATCATTCTCCCGAACACGCAGCTGCGCGCGGCGCTGACCGTTGCGGATCACGTGCGCCGCGCGGTGATGACCAAGGAATTGATGAAGCGCTCAACCGGCGAGCATCTCGGCCGCGTCACCGTTTCGATCGGCGTCGCCGCGTTGCGCAAGGACGAAACCGCGCAGTCGCTGATCGAACGCGCCGATAACTGCCTCTACGCAGCCAAGCGCTGCGGGCGAAACCGCGTCATGTGCGAGACCGACCCGGAAGTCGCCTCGGTCGCGCCTTCAAAGGTCGCCTGAGCCAACGCGCGTTTCAGGCCGCGACGCGGTCCGGCGCAACAGCCGTCGACGCGCGCGACGCGTCAGGCCGATACCGATCAAGCACGAACAGGCGGATTGCCGACGAAAGATTGCCGAGCTTACGCTCGCGATCGATCATGGCGACCAGATTGGACAACGTTTCCTGTTTCTCCTGCGCGATGCCCTTCAATGCACTCCAGAACGCGTCCTCGAGACTGACGCTGGTCTTGTGACCGTCGATCACGATCGATCGCTTCACGATCCCGGATTTCATCGATACCCCTTTGCCGCCGAACCGCTACGTTCAGCGCAATCCGTTTTGCATGGAACCGTACATAGCGGTATCCGTAATTGTACCAGTCTCGCATGTGAAAACAGGATGGCAGGGTCCCGCGGCCGGCAGCGGCGGCCCGCTCAGCGGTTGTCCTTGCGTTTCTTTCCGGACCGCTGCGGTTTGCGCTGACGCGCCAATGCCCTGAGCGCGGCGCCGTGCGCAGCCCTTGTCCAGCGTGCGAGTTCTTCCGGATCGTCGTACAGCCGGTCCGGCATCCGCCAGTATGACGTGAGTTTGTGCTCACCGTTTTTGGTCGCGTAACTGAATGGCCCAAGCCCTTCCTGTTCGAAGGGCGGGATCGTTTCGGCGTCGGCTTTGAGATAGACCACGTCCCGTGAAACAAGCCCGATCATCCGCCCGTCGACGAAGACGCCGGCGCCGCCGAACATGCGGCGCACCGACACGGGTCCGAACTCCGCGAATAATTCCTGGATTGCTTCGGCGTCCATGCAGCGACGCCGGGCCGCGCTCAGTGCGCCTCGGCGCCTGCCGGATCGGCAGCCGGTGTCAGTTGCACCGACTCACCGCAGCCGCAGGCCGAGGTCTGGTTCGGATTGTTGAACACGAATGTCGAGGACAGCTTGTCGATCTTGAAATCCATCTCGGTACCGAGCAGGAACATCACCGCCTTGGGGTCGATCAGCAGCTTGACGCCCTTGTCCTCGACCACCTCGTCGAACTTCGCTGCTTCTGCGGCATATTCCATCGTGTAGGCCATGCCGGCACAGCCGCCGTTCTTCACGCCGACGCGCACGCCCGCGAACGGCTTGTCGGCCTTCGCCATGATCGCCTTGATACGATCCGCAGCGGCATCGGTGAGCCGCATCACCTGCGGTCGGGGCCTTGCGCTTGCCATCTCTTGTTCTTTCAAACCGTTATAATCTTTGGCGAATCCAGAATATCAGAAACGCCGTTGTTGTCTATTTGGTGCGTTGCAGCGCTGCCCGCAACCTCACCACATGTTCAGCGAGGCGCGCGCCTCGTCCGACATCCGGCTCTGCTCCCACGGCGGATCCCAGACGATGTTCACGGTCACCGGGCCGACGCCCGCGACGCTCGACACGGCATTCTCTACCATGATGGGCAGTTCCTGCGCCGACGGACAGTTTGGCGTGGTCAGCGTCATGTCCACCGTGACGGCGCGGTCGTCCGCGATGTCGACCTTGTAGATCAGGCCAAGCTCATAGATGTCCGCCGGGATTTCCGGGTCGTAGACGGTCTTGAGCGCGCCGACGATGTCGTCGGTGATCCGCCCAAGCTCGTCGGCCGGAATGGTGCTCGAGCCGGAGGTCTCCACGGCATTCGGAGCCGGCTGGTCTTCGGTGTTGGTTTCGTCGGTCATGCGAAGAAATCCTGCGCCTTGATCAAGGCCTGGGCAAGGCTGTCGACCTCTGCCTTGGTATTGTAGAGCCCGAACGATGCCCGGCATGTCGCCGAGACGCCGTAGCGCGCGAGCAGCGGCATCACGCAGTGCGTACCGGCACGCACCGCGACTCCCGCGCGGTCGATGATGGTCGCAACGTCGTGCGGGTGCGCGCCCTTCAATTCGAACGAGACGATCGCACCCTTCTCCTTGGCGGTGCCGATGATGCGCAGCGAGTTGATCTCGGTCAGCCGCTGGTGCGCGTACGTGACGACGTCG
>JAXDNY010000178.1:0-14534 GCA_034669145.1 Hyphomicrobiales bacterium | reverse complement strand
GCCGATTACGCTGACCCGGCTGGTCGACCGCCTGTGCGCGAACGGCATGATCGAGCGGCGCGCGGACCCGAACGACCGGCGCGCCAAACGCCTACATCTTACGCCCTTGGCGCGGCCGCTGATGGACCGGCTCGCCGAGCTGGGCCAGGACATGATGGGGACCGTGCTTGAGGGCTTCGACGTCGCGACGATCGAGCGCATGATCGGCGAGCTCTCGCGCACCAAGGACAATCTGCGCGGCGCGATTGCGAGGAAAGCCGCGGACAAAACCGCGCAGGCGGCCTGAGGAGGCGCGCCATGGCCGACAAAGTCGTCGAACTGAGGAAGACGCAGGAAGAGCAGGTGCCGGCCGTCGCGGTAAAGCCGGCGCGCTCGCGCGCGGGCTTGCGCCTCGTGCTGCTCGTCGTCATCCCGCTCATCGCGCTCGCAGGCGGCGCCTATTTCTATCTTATGTCCGGCCGCTACATCTCGACCGACAACGCCTACGTGGGCGCGCAGAAGGTGCTGATCACGCCGGACATCTCCGGCAAGATCGCCAAAGTGACGGTGACCGAAGGCCAGCGCGTCAACGCCGGCGATGCGCTGCTGGAAATCGACGCCGAGCCGTTCCGCATCAGCGTGACGCAGGCCGAGGCGCGGCTCGCGAGCGTGCGCACCGAATTCCTCAACCTGAAAACCAATCTCGCCTCGGTGACGCGGCGTATCGTGCTCGCGCGCGAGACCGTCGACCTCAAGCAGCGCGATGTCGAGCGCAAGAACACGCTGCTGAGCAATAAGTCCGGCTCGCAGATGGACATGGACAATTCGCTGAATGCCGTGGTGACGGCGAAGACGCAGCTCGAAATGCTGGAGCAGCAGGAGCAGGGCATTCTCAATCAATTGCTCGGCGACAAGGACCTGCCGATCGAAAAATATCCGCCGTATGCGCAGGCCTCAGCCGCACTCGACCAGGCCAAGCGCGATCTCGACCACACGGTGCTGCGCGCCCCGATCGCCGGCATGGCGACGCAGGTCGCGAGTATCCAGATGGGCCGCTACGTCACGGCCGGCACGCCGGTGTTCAGCCTGATCGACGATACGCGGCCGTGGGTCGACGCCAATCCGAAGGAAACCGACATCACGCATCTGCGCATCGGCCAGCCGGTGGCGATCTCGGTCGATACGTTCCCGGGCCGCACCTTCCGCGGCACGGTCGCGGCGGTCAGTCCCGGCACCGGCGCGCAGTTCGCGATCCTGCCGCCGCAGAACGCGAGCGGAAACTGGGTGAAGGTCGTGCAGCGCGTGCCGGTGCGGATCGAGTTCGCGCCGGCCGAGGACGTGCGCGACCTGCGCGCCGGCATGAGCGTGACGGTCGACATCGATACCGGCCGGCAGAATACCGTGCTTTCCTCGCTCGGCCTTTCCAGCAAGGCCGCGGAACCGCGCAAATGATCCGCGCTGTTGCGGCGCTGTCGCCCGGCGCGCGCCGCGCGCTGCTGACGATCTGCACCATGACGGCGACGATCATGCAGGCGCTCGACACTACGATCGCCAATGTCGCGCTGCCCTACATGCAGGGCTCGCTCTCGGCCTCGCTCGATCAGGTGAGCTGGGTGCTCACCTCCTACATCGTGGCGGCGGCCGTGATGACGGCGCCGGTCGGCTGGCTCGCAGACCGCTTTGGCCGCAAGAAGCTGTTCATCGTGTGCGTCGGCGGCTTTACGGTCGCGTCGCTGCTCTGCGCGGTCTCGCAAACCATCGAGCAGATCGTGGCGTTCCGCCTGCTGCAAGGCATGTGCGGCGCCGCGCTGGTGCCGCTGTCGCAATCCGTGATGCTCGACTCCTACCCGATCGAGCAGCGCGGGCAGGCGATGGGCATCTGGGGCGTCGGCATCATGCTCGGGCCGATCATGGGGCCGACGCTCGGCGGCTTCCTCACCGAGAACTACTCGTGGCACTGGGTGTTCCTGGTCAACATCCCGGTCGGCATTATCACCGTGCTCGGATTGCTGGTCTTCATGGACGAGACCAAGCGGCAGGCGCATCTTCGGTTCGACTGGTTCGGCTTCGTTGCGCTCGCTGCCGGCATCGGCGGCATGCAACTGATGCTCGATCGCGGCGAGCAACTCGGCTGGTTCGGCTCGCCGGAAATCGTCGCCGAGCTGATCGTATCGATCGCCGGCTTCTACTATTTCTTCGCGCACTCGCTCACGACCAGCGAGCCGTTCGTGCGCTTCGCGATCTTCCGCGACCGCAATTTCCTGATCGGCTGCTTCTTCATGATGATCATGGGGTTGATGTTGTTCTCCTCCATGACGCTCGCGACGCCGTTCCTGCAGAACGTGCTCGGCTATCCGATCCTCACCGCGGGCTGGGTGATGGCGTCGCGCGGCCTCGGCACGCTGATCGGCATGGCGATCATCGGCCGGCTGCTGCGCCATTTCGAGGCGCGCACGCTCATTCTGGTCGGGTTGGCGATGACTGCCGCGACGCTCTATCAGATGACCGGCTTCACGGCGAACACGTCCGAGCGCGAGATCGTGATATGCGGGCTCGTCCAGGGCTTCGGCATGGGGTTCGTGTTCATCCCGCTCAGCACGGTTGCGTTCCTGACGCTGCCGGCGCACCTGCGCACCGACGGAACGTCGATCCTCACGCTCGTTCGTAACGTCGCAAGCTCGGTCGGCATTTCGGTCGTGATCGCGAACCTCAGCAGCAAGACCACGGTGTTCTACAGCCAGCTCGCCGAGCGCATCACGCCGTTCAACGATGCGCTGCAAAGCCCGGACGTCACGCGCTGGATCGACCTTGCGACCGATCAGGGCCGCGCCATCGCGGACCAGATGCTGACCTTGCAGGCGGCGATCATGGCCTACGCGGTCGACTATGCGCTGCTGTGCGCGATCTGCGTCGCCGCGATCCCGTTCGTGCTGGCGATCGGTTCGACGGCGTCGCTGCGCGGCGGGCGGGTTTCGGTGCGCGAAGCCGCGCCGGCGATGGATTAGCCGAACTCCTTGCGCACCTTCTCGGTGTGCTCGCCGAGTTTGGGCACGCGCCCGTACTGCCGCGCCTGATCGCGGATCGGCGCAGGGGCCGGATACGACACCGGCCCGCTCGGGGTCTCGACCTCGATGCGCCGCAGATGCGGGTGGGCGATCAGGCCGGCCACGTCGTTGACGCGCCCGAATGCGATGTCGGCGGCCGCGAGCTTCCCCGATAGCGTCGCGACATCCATCGTGGCGAAGGCGGCTGCGACCTTGCCGTCGGTCTCGGCGCGATGTTTCACCCGGTCCATGAGTTTTGCAAACTTCGGATCGGCGGCGAGCGCCGCATCGCCCATCACGTCCTTCGCCAGAATGCGCCACTCGCGGTCGTTCTGGATCGAAATCAGGATATCGGCGCCGTCCCTGGTCTTGAACACGCCGTAAGGCGCGATCGATGGGTGCGACAGTCCGAGCCGCTTCGGCGACTGGCCGCCCTCATGATGCAGCAGCGGCACCGTCATCCAGTCGGCCATCGCGTCGAACAGCGACACCGCGATGGTTGCGCCCCGGCCGGTTCGGCCGCGCCCGATGATCGCTTCCAGCACCGCCTCGTATGCGTTCATTCCGGACGCCACGTCGGTGACCGACACGCCGACGCGCGCCGGCGCGTCCGGAGAGCCCGTGACCGAGGCGAGCCCGCTCTCGGCCTGCACCAGCAAATCGTAGGACTTGCGCGCCGCGTAAGGGCCGCTCTCGCCGAAGCCCGAGATAGACACGCAGATCAGCCGCGGATAGTCGCGGCGCAGCCGGTCGATGGCAAAGCCGAGCTTGGCGATGGCGCCGGGTTTCAGATTCTGGATGAACACATCGGCCCTGGCGAGCAGCCGCTCCATCAGCGCCTTGTCGTCAGCCCTGGTCAGATCGAGAACGACCGACTCCTTGCCGCGGTTGAGCCAGACAAAATAGGCGCTCTCGCCGTGCGCGAGCGAATCATAGCCGCGCGCGAAGTCACCCTCGGGCCGCTCGATCTTGATAACGCGCGCGCCGGCATCCGCAAGGCGGCAGGAGCAGGTCGGAGCCGCGACCGCCTGTTCGAGCGAAACGACGAGGAGGCCTTCGAGCGGGAGCATCTAGTACGACCTCGGCAAGCCCAGCACATGCTCGGCGAGGTATGAGAGAATGAGGTTGGTCGAGATTGGCGCCACGGAGTAAAGCCGCGTCTCGCGGAACTTGCGCTCGATGTCGATTTCCTCGGCGAAGCCGAAGCCGCCGTGGGTCTGTACGCACATGTCGGCCGCCGCCCAGGAGGCATCGGCCGCCAGCATCTTCGCCATGTTGGCCTCGGCGCCGCAATCCTTGCCCTGTTCGTAGAGCGAGGCCGCTTCGTGCACCATCAGCTCGGCGGCGCGCATCTGCGCATAAGCTGTTGCGATCGGAAACTGGATGCCCTGGTTCTGCCCGATGGGGCGCCCGAACACCGAGCGCTCCTTGGCATAGTGCGTCGCCTTCTCGATCAGCCATTTGGCGTCACCGATGCACTCGGCGCCGATCAGGATGCGCTCGGCATTCATGCCGGAGAGGATGTAGCGGAAGCCCATGCCTTCCTCGCCGACGAGGTTTTCGGCCGGAACGCGCAGATCGTCGAAGAACACCTCGGTGGTGGCGTGATTCATCATGGTGCGGATCGGGTTGATCTTCAGATTTTCGCCCGCAGCCTTCATCTCGACCAGAAACACCGACAGGCCCTCGGTGCGCTTCTTCACCTGTTCGCGCGGCGTGGTGCGCGCGAGCAATAACATCAGATCGGAATGCTCCGCGCGCGAGGTCCAGATCTTCTGTCCGTTGATCACATAGCTGTCGTTGCCGTCGCGCACCGCGGTGGTGCGCAACGCGAGTGTGTCCGTGCCGGAGGTCGGCTCGGTCACGCCGAACGCCTGCAGGCGCAATTCGCCGCTCGCGATCTTCGGCAAATAGCGTTGCTTCTGGTCCGCGCTGCCGTGACGCAGCACGGTGCCCATGGTGTACATCTGTGCGTGGCAGGCCGCGCCATTGCACCCAGCGGCCTGGATTTCTTCCATGATCGCGATGGCCGATGACATCGTCAGCCCGCTGCCACCGTATTCCTCGGGGATCAGCGCCGCGAGAAAGCCCGCTTTGGTCAGCGCATCGACGAACTCGGTGGGGTAAGCGCGCTCGCGATCGAGCTTGCGCCAGTATTCGCCGGGAAAGCCGGCGCACAGCGCGCGCACGGCTGCGCGAATGCTGGCAATTTCTTCGGTGTCGCGGGTTGAGGCCATTAATTGGCCACCTCGACCTTGCCATTGTTCAGCACGATCACGTCGCGTTCCACCAATCGCGCGCGGAAGCTCACGACGTTCCCGTCTTTCCACATCTCCGTACGGATCGTCTCGCCCGGATAGACCGGCGCCGAGAAGCGGACCGCAATCGACTTGAAGCGTGACGGATCGTAGCCGCACATCGTCTTCAATACCGCGTGGGCCGCGACCCCGAAGGTCGCAAGTCCATGCAGGATCGGGCGCGGGAAGCCCGCCTTCGCGGCAATCGCCGGATCGGAATGCAGCGGGTTCATGTCGGCATTCCAGCGATAGAGCAGCGCCATCTCAGGCCTGGTCGGCAGATCGCAGATGGCGTCGGGCGTGCGCTCGGGGAGCGCGTGCGGCACGGGCGAGGGGCGCTGCGGGCCCCCGAAGCCGCCGTCGCCGCGCCCGTATGTGGTCTGCGTGATGGTCGTGTAAAGCTCGCCGGTCGCTTTGTCGTATACTTTGCGCTGCGAGATGATCAGTGCGCCCTTGCCGGGCCCCTTGTCGATCGCGTCGATCACGCGCGTCTGACTCGTGACAGTGCCGCTCGCGGGGAGCGGCCTGTGCATCACCACGTGGTGCTCGCCATGCACGATCTTCACCCAGTCCATGCCGGTGTCGAGATCGCGCGCCCACATGCCGGGCTGCGCGACTACCACCGGAAACGTCGGCAGAACCTTCGGATCGTTCTCCAGCACGAAGGCAAGCTGGTCCGCGTTCGTCGGGTCCTGCCCGAAGCCGAGGCTCAGCGCGTAGAAGATCGGATCGCGTTTGGTATACGTGCGCTCGACCTCCGGAATCTTCAGCGCGAGCAGCTTGTCGTAGACGATCGCCATCAGACCGGGTCCCAATTGAGCACGTCGCCGGAGCGCTCCAGCGGCGTGAACGATTGCTTGAAGGCATTCTTGAGCTGCGCGTCGAGCTTTTCGACCGTCCAACCGTCGGAGCGATGCAGCACGCGGACCGGGCGCGGCTGCGAGTAGAGGAAGATCTCGTTGTTGCGCACCCCGATGATCTGCCCCGAGATGCCGCCGGCTCTGTCGGAGCAGAGATAGACCGCGAGCGGCGCGATCTTGTCGGGCGTCATCTGCTTGAGGCGCTCGACGCGCAGCTTCTCGGCGTCGGTCTCGGTCGGGATCGAACCAATCATGCGGCTCCAGGCGGACGGCGAGATGCAGTTGGAGCGCACGTTGAAGCGCGCCATGTCGAGCGCGATGCCGCGCGCGAGACCGTGAATACCGAGCTTTGCCGCCATGTAGTTCGCCTGGCCGAAATTGCCGATCAGGCCCGAGGTCGAGGTCATGTGCACCATCGCGCCCGATTCCTGCTCGCGGAAATGTCCCGCGACCGCGCGCGCCATGTTGAACGAGCCGTTGAGATGCACGTTGATCACGTCGTGCCAGTCCGACCAGCTCATGCGATGAAAGATGCGGTCACGCAGAATGCCGGCGTTGTTCACCAAAATGTCGACATGGCCGAACGTGTCGATGGCGGATTTCACGATCGCTTCGGCGTTCTGCGGCTCGGTGATCGAGAGCGTCGAGGCGACCGCCTTGCCGCCCGCGGTTTCGATTTCCTTCACCACGTCGTGCGCGGGGCCCTGATCGCCGCCTGAGCCGTCGAGCGCCGCGCCGACATCGGCCACGACGACGCTCGCGCCTTCCTTCGCCATCAGCATTGCGATGGCGCGCCCGATGCCGCGCCCACCGCCGGTGACGATTGCGACCTTGCCGGAGACAAATCCCGTCATGCTTTCCGCCCCTGAGTTGGCGAATGGCGAGTAGCGAGTGGCGAATAGGAAGGAGCGCCCCTCTATTCGCTATTCGCCATTCGCTACTCGCCTTTTTACTTCCACATCTTGTCTGCCAGCTCGACGATCATCCGCAGCTTGGCCCATTGTTCGTCCTCGCTCAACACGTTGCCTTCCTCGGTCGAGGCGAAGCCGCATTGCGGCGAGACGCAGAATTGGTCCAGCGCCACGTATTTCGTCGCTTCGTCGATGCGGCGCTTGATGTCGTCCTTGCTCTCCAGCGCGCCGATCTTGGACGATACAAGACCCAACACGATCTGCTTGTTGCCCTTGGGCACGAAGCGCAGCGGCTCGAAGCCGCCCGCGCGGTCGGTGTCGTATTCGAGGAAGTAGCCGTCGTAATTCAGCTTGCCGAACAGGGTTTCGGCGACCGGCTCGTAGCCGCCCTCGGAAATCCAGGTCGAGCGGAAATTGCCGCGGCAGATATGCGTGGTGATGGTCATGTCGGCGGGCTTCGCGGCCAGCGCCTGATTGATCATTTTGGCGTACTTCTCCGGCAATTCGTCCGGATTGTCGCCGCGCTGGCGCGACTGCGCGCGCTCCTTCTCGGAGCAGAGGAAGGCCCAGATGGTGTCGTCGAACTGCAGGTAGCGGCAACCGGCGTCGTAGAATGCCCGCACCACCTTGGCGTAGGCCGCGCCGAGATCGTCGAAGAACCGATCGAGATCGGGATAGAGCGTTGTCGGGATCGAGTGGCGGCCGAAGCGGAAATGTAAGAGCGTCGGCGAGGGGATGGTCATCTTCGGCGTGACGCGCGTATTCGCCTTCAGATACCTGAAATGCTCGATCATCGGATGGTTGGAAAATCCGACCTTGCCAACGATGTCTGGGCGCTCCGCCTTGGTCTGCACACCGGCGAACTGGATGCCGTGATCAATCTTCTTCATCGCCACGCCGTCAAGGGCGCAGAGAAAATCGAAGTGCCACCATGAGCGGCGGAATTCGCCATCGGTGGCAAGC
Source organism: Hyphomicrobiales bacterium (assembly GCA_034669145.1). Classification (GTDB taxonomy): domain Bacteria; phylum Pseudomonadota; class Alphaproteobacteria; order Rhizobiales; family Xanthobacteraceae; genus PALSA-894. The sequence continues at coordinate 6,480 of JAXDNY010000178.1, read as the reverse complement.
TGCAGGCCGCAGGCTTCCTGCTTGCCGATGATCTTCCCGATTTCGGCGTCCTCGACCGCCTTGAGCTGTTCGGCCGTGATCGCGTCCTTCTCGCGCTGTGCCCGTGCCTGCTTGATGGCCGCGGTGCGCAGGAAGCTGCCGACGTGGTCGGCGCGGAAGGGTGGGGTGGTACGTTGCACGCGGTCTCTCCTCCTTCACCTCTCCCCGCTTGCGGGGAGAGGTCGACGCGCAAAGCGCGGCGGGTGAGGGGGACTCTCGACTCAGAGCCGGCCCCTCACCCGGCTCGCCGCCATAGCCCGTCGCAGACGGGCGTAAACGCCCTGATGGCGTCTCGCCACCCTCTCCCCGCTTCGCGGGGCGAGGGAAAGAAAGATCAGTCCCAAACCTCTCCCGCCACTTCGACGATCCGCCTGAGCTTCGCCCATTGCTCGTCCTCGGTCAGCACGTTGCCTTCCTCGGTCGACGCAAAGCCGCACTGGCCGGAGAGACAAAGCTGGTCGAGGGCTACGAATCTGGCGGCCTCGTCGATGCGACGCTTGAGATCGTCCTTGCTCTCGAGCTTGCCGGTCTTGGTCGTCACGATGCCGAGCACGACCTGCTTGCCCTTCGGCAGCATGCGCAACGGCTCGAACCCGCCGGAGCGCGCGTCGTCGTACTCCATGAAATAGCCGTGCACGTTGATCTTGTTGAACAGGATCTCCTGCACGGCGTCGTAGCCGCCGGCGCCCATGTGGGTCGATTTGTAATTGCCGCGGCACATGTGCATCGTGATCGTCATGTCGTCCGGAATGTCCGACATCGCGGCGTTGATCAGGTCGCCGTAGATTTCGCCGAGCTTCTCCGGATCGTCGCCGCGGTCGCGCATCTGCTGGCGATATTTTTCATCGCACAGCATCGCGATGAACACTTCGTCGAGCTGCAGGTAGCGGCAGCCCGCGTCCGCGAAGGCGCGTACGGCCTTTTTGTAGGCCTGACCGAGATCGTGGAACATCGCGTCGTTACCGGGATAGACCGACCGGTCGATCGGCGTCGCGGTTGGGCGGCCGTAAAGCGCCGAAGGCGACGGAATGGTAATCTTCGGCATCACCTTGGTGTGCGCTGCGACGAACTTGAAATGCTCGATCATCGGATGGCCGGAGAAGCCGATCTTGCCGGTGACCTTGATGCCCTCAGCGCGCGTGTTGACGCCCGCGAATGCGACGCCGCTCTCCATCACATGGCGCTCGACCCCGTCGAGACCCCAGAGGAAATCGAGATGCCACCAGGAGCGGCGGAATTCACCGTCGGTGACGGATTTCAGGCCGACGTCTTCCTGGCGCTTGATGACGCGCTCGATCTCGCGGTCCTCCACGGCCTTGAGATCGGGAGCTGAAATCTCACCCTTGGCACGCCTGGCGCGCGCTTCCTTCAGGGCCGCGGGGCGGAGCAGACTGCCGACATGGTCGGCGCGGAACGGCGGCCGGGTACGCTGCACGTCTTCCTCCCTGTGTCCCGCACGCGATGCAGCGTGAAACGGTGCATCGCAGATGCGGGACCCCGGTTACTTCGTTGTTTAGAAACCGGGGTCCCGGGTCTGCAGCGCACCACAAGCGTGCTGCGCTGCGCCCAGGACACGCCGTTTGAAACTTACTCCGCGGCGGCGAGCGCCGCCTGCTTCTCTTCCAGCACGAAGTCGTACTTCACCTCGTAGAACTCCGTGTCGACCGTGTCGCCGTTCGGCGCCTTGCCGGGCGGGCGCTTCACGAACTCGACGACCAGCGGCGCCTTCACGCCATAGACCACGTCATTGTCGATGAACTTGTCGCCCTTCTGGAACAGATGCGTCACCACGCCGTGATAGCCGGGCGCCGAGATCGCGAAATGGATATGCGCGGGGCGCATGTGACTCATGGTGGTACGACCGAAGAACTCGCCGATCGGGCCGTCCATCGGAATCGTGTAGCTGATCGGCGCGACGGTGCGGATCGAGTACGAGCCGTCCGGCTTCGAGCGATAGATGCCGCGCATCCAGGGCTCGGCAGTGCGGCGCTGCTCCTCGTAGAGGCCCTCGCCGTCGGTCTGCCACAGGTCGAGGATCGCGCCGCCGACCGGCTCGCCGTTCAAGCCACGCACCGTGCCGGAAACGAAGCACGGAATGCCCGGCGCGCCCTTGGCCATATCGGCGCCATGCGCGACTTCAGGCGCGTCCGGAATGTGGAACGGACCCTCGACCGTGGAGGGCGTCGCGCCGTCGACGCGCCGGTTGTTGATGTCGTCGATCAGCATGCTCACCCCCATCACGTCGGAGGCGAGGATGAACTCCTGGCGCTTGTCGTCGCACTTGTGGCCGATCGCGGTGAGGAACTGGATCGCCTTGAACCACTCGGCGCCGGTCGGCTTCACGTCTGACACGAAGCCGTGCAGGTGCTTGATGGCCGATTGCATCACCTCGCGCAGGCGCGGATCGGGGATGTCCTCCCAGCGCTTCAGCACGGATTTGGTGAAGTCGGCTCCGGTCTCCAAGGCCATGGGGCTCTCCCGTCGTTAGGGCGCGCGGATCGGGCGCGTTTGGCTGAATAGTGGTTTTGCGGGCGCTTCAGGTCAACACCCTTCAGCCCCACACCTCTTTCGAAATCTCCCGGATCATCTTCATCTTGTTCCACTGCGCCTCTTCGGTCAGCACATTGCCTTCCTCGGTCGAGGCAAAGCCGCACTGCGGGGAGAGGCAGAGCTGCTCGAGGGCGACGAATTTGGACGCCTCGTCGATGCGCTTCTTGATGTCGTCCTTCTTCTCCAGGGTGCCGGACTTGGAGGTGACCAGCCCGAGCACGATCTGCTTGTTGCCCTTCGGAACGTATCGCAGCGGCTCGAAGCCGCCGGCCCGCTCGGTGTCGTATTCGAGGAAATAGCCGTCGTAGTTCACCTTGCCGAACAGCGTCTCGGCCACCGGCTGGTAGCCGCCTTCGGAAATCCAGGTGGAGCGGAAATTGCCGCGGCACACGTGGGTGGTGATCGTCATGTCGGCCGGGCGATCCTTGATCGCCTCGTTGATCACCCTGGCGTAGGTCTGCTGCAGGCCGCTCGGGTCGTCGCCGCGCTGCTTGGCGAGATCCAGCTCCTTCTGCGAGCACAGATAGGCCCACACGGTGTCGTCGAACTGCAGATAGCGGCAGCCCGCCTTGTAGAAGCCCGCGACCGCATCCTTGTAGGCCTTGGCGAGGTCGTCGAAGAACGCGTCGAGCCCCGGATAGACATCCTTCGCGATGCCCTTGCGTCCGCCGCGGAAGTGCAGCACCGAGGGCGACGGAATGGTCATCTTCGGCGTGACCTTGGTGTGGTCCTTGACGAACCGGAAGTGCTCCAGGAACGGGTGGTTGGTGAAGCCGACCTTGCCGGTCACCTTCACGCCGCGCGCCTTGGTCTCGACGCCGGCGAACTGGATGCCGTGTTCGGCCTCGTAACCTTTGACGCCGTCCAGCCCCTCCAGGAAATCGAAATGCCACCACGCGCGGCGATATTCGCCGTCGGTGACGAGCTGCATGCCGATATCTTCCTGTGTCTTGATCAGCTTCTCGATCTCGGTGTCCTCGACCTTTTTCAGATCGGCGGCGCCGATCTGGCCTTTCTCGCGCTTGCGACGGGCCTCCTTCAGCGGCTCTGAACGCAGAAAGCTGCCGACCTGGTCGGCGCGATACGGGGCCTTGGTCCTCTGCACGTTTCTCTCCCTCGATGTGCTTTGGGGGTGCTCTATACAGGGCTCACCGGCGCGGTCAACGCGCGCTGCTAAACGTGACGTTGCAAAGTGTGCAGGCTGGTGGCCCAATGGGCCTTGGGGCGGGATGCGTCCCACTTTTGCCGAGGGGCGCGGACCCGCCATGAGCCTGCCGCAGACCAAAGTCCGGCCGCCGTTCAACATCACGCGCGCGAGCCATCTGGTGCTGACCTCGCGCGACCTCGCCAAGGCGCGGGATTTCTACACCGAAGTGGTCGGCCTGAAGGTGTCGGATGAGACTGCGACCACCATCTTTCTGCGCGGCCTCGAGGAGCGTGCCCACCACAGCCTGACGCTCAAGCGCACCAAAGAGGAACCTGCATGCGAGCGCGTGGGCTTCCGGGTGTTCGAGGAAGAGGATCTCGAACAGGCGAAAGCGCATTTCGACCGCCACGGCATTCCGGCGAAATTCGTCAACGTGCCATTCCAGGGCCGCACGTTACATGTGGCCGATACGGTCGGCACGCCGCTCGAATTCTGCGCCCGCATGAAAACGCTGCCACGCATTCAGACGCGCACGCACGAGCACAAGGGCGCGGGCGCGCTGCGCATGGATCATTTTCAGGTGCTGACGCCGGACGTAGTCTCGGCCGCGAGCTTCTATACCGAGCTCGGTTTCCGCGTGTCCGATTACTATTGCGCGGCGGCTGACCGGATCATCGGTATTTTCATGCATCGCAAGGGCAATCCGCACGACATGGTGTTCCTGACGCGCGCGGGTCCGCGGTTTCATCACTTCGGTTACATCGTTCCCGAGATGCATCATGTGATGCGCGCGCTCGATTGTGCCGGCAATCTCGGCTTCGGCGAGAACATCGAGCACGGCCCCGGCCGCCATGGCCACGGACATTCGTACTACGTCTATCTGCGCGACCCCGACGGGCACCGGCTCGAACTGCTGCTGCCGCCGGTTCAGATCATCGACATCGATGACGAGCCGGTGCGCTACGACGTCAAGCCCGGCAACACGAATTTGTGGGGCCTGCCGCCGCCGCGAAGCTGGTTCGAGGAGTGCTCGCCGCTGACGGGCGCGAAGGTGATGGCGCCGGAGACGCAAGGCGAGCCGCTGACGCTGGAGAAGTATTTGTTCGGAAAGAGCGATGCCGCGAAGCCGGAGCCGGTGAAGAAGCGGGCGTAGCTCAAACCCTCATACTGCGGAAGCCATGCGGAGTATGACGGCGGCTGGCGCTGCCTCCTCAGGATGAGGACTTGGACCTCCCCCGCTTCAGCCGGTCGGCGTCGGCGACGCCGAGATATTTCTCCAAAGTCGCGCGATCCGTCGTGAGCGTGGCGCTGTCGGCCTGATGCACGATGCCGCCGCGCTCGATGATCGCCGCGCGGTCCGTCACGCCGAGGATCTTCTTGGCATTCTGCTCCACCAGAATGGCCGACAGCCCTTCCTCGCGGATAATGCGCTTGAGCGCCGCCAGCAGTTCCTCGACGATGATCGGCGCCAGCCCCTCGAGCGGCTCGTCGAGCAGGATGATGCGCGGATTGAGAATCAGCGCGCGGCCGACCGCGAGCATCTGCTGTTCGCCGCCGGACAACTGGTTGCCGAGGTTGCGCCGCCGCTCCGCGAGGCGCGGGAACATGGCGAATACCTTGTCGGTCGTCCAGGGCCCGGGCTGTGCGACGGCGGTGAGGTTTTCCTCAACGGTGAGCGACTTGAAGATGTTGCGCTCCTGCGGCACCCAGCCGACGCCGGCATGCGCGCGCTGATCGGCGCGCAGCCGCGTGATGTCGCGCCCGCCGAGCCGGATCGTGCCGCTGAAATAGCGCGTCACGCCGACGATGGAGTTGACCAGCGTGGTCTTGCCCATGCCGTTGCGGCCGAGCAGGGCGAGCGACTGCCCTTCCGGAATCGACAGCGAGACCTTCTGCAGCACGGTTGCTTCGCCGTAGCCGGCGGTCAACTGCTCGATGGCGAGGAGTTCAGGCATCGTGCGCCTCTTCGCCAAGATAGACAGCCTTCACGCGCGGATCCTGCGCGACCTCCTCGGGCGGGCCTTCGACGAACAGCGTGCCGTTGACCAGGACCGAGATGCGGTCGGCGAACGAAAACACGATGTCCATGTCGTGCTCGATCAGCAGCACGGTCACGTCGCTCGGCAGCGCCGCCACGGCATCGAGAATGCCGCGCCGTTCCGCCTCCGGCACACCGGCGGCGGGCTCGTCGAGGAGGAGCACATGCGGCCGGCACGCGATGGCGAGCGCGATCTCCAGCAGGCGCTGCTTGCCATAGGGCAAGTTGCCGGTACGCTCGTCCATGACGTCGGCAAGATTGAACCGGTCGAGAATCTCCACCGATTCGTCGATCACGATGCCCTTCGAGCCGACGAGGCGCCACCACTGGCCGCCGAGTTCCATGCGCTCGGACACCGCGAGCCCGATGGTCTCGAGCGGCGTCAGGTCGGCGAACAGCTGGTTGATCTGGAACGTGCGCGCGATGCCGAGCTGCACGCGCATGTGCGGCTCCATGCCGGTGATATCGCGGCCTTCGAGCAGGATGGTCCCGGCGGTGGGACGCAGCACGCCGGTCAGCATGTTGATGATCGTGGTCTTGCCGGCCCCGTTCGGGCCGATCAGCGCGTGGCGCGCGCCCTTCTCGACCGAGAGCGTCACGTCGTTGGTGGCGACAATGCCGCCGAACTGCTTCACCAGGCCTTTGGTTTCGAGCACGGGAGCCATGTCAGCTCCCCTTGGGCTGGCGCGTGAAGCGCGCCTTGAGC
>JAXDNY010000177.1:0-11875 GCA_034669145.1 Hyphomicrobiales bacterium | reverse complement strand
TGCTGTTACAGGAAGCGGGCGTCGATCCGAAGGCGCAGTGGCTGCTCGCTGAAGGCGCCGACGCCGCCGGCATGAGCCGCAGCGTTCCGCTGGCCAAGGCGATGGATGATGCGCTGGTTGCGTTGTTCCAGAACGGCGAGCGCGTGCGCCCCGCAAACGGATATCCGATGCGGCTCCTGTTGCCCGGCTATGAAGGCAACATGAATGTTAAATGGCTGCGCCGCATCATGCTGACCGAAGGGCCGACCATGACCAAGGACGAAACCTCGAAATATACAATCACATTGGCCGACGGAAAATCGCTGCAGTTCGTTTTCCCGCAGGAGGGCAAGTCTGTCATCACGCACCCGTCGCCGGGCCTGGCTATGAAGGAGCCGGGCCTCTACGAGATTTCCGGGATCGCCTGGTCGGGTTACGGCAAGATTGCTAAGGTCGAGATATCCGCCGACGGCGGTCGAAGCTGGGCGCAGGCCGCGCTGCAGGAGCCCGTGCTTTCGAAAGCGGTGACCCGCTTCCGTCTGCCCTGGCGCTGGAATGGAGGCCCGGCCGTTCTGCAAAGCCGCGCGGTCGATGATACCGGCTACGTGCAGCCCACGCGCGAGCAGATGATTGCCAGCCGTGGTAACCGCACAATTTATCATTCTAACGCGATCACGACCTGGAGCGTCTCCGACAAGGGCGAGGTGAAGCATGCCTACGCGTAAGCCGGTTCTCGCTGCCCTGGTAGCAATCATCCTCGGCTCAAGCGCTGCGGTTGCGGCAGACGGGCCCGATCTTGGCCGCGTGGTAACCGCACAAGAGATTGCCGCATGGAGCCTGAGCGTCGGCCCTGACGGCGCCGGATTGCCGGCGGGAAGCGGCACGCCGAAACAGGGCGAAGCCGTGTACACGGCAAAATGCGTCGCCTGTCACGGTGAGAAGGGGGCGGGACGGCCGAACGATGCGCTGGTCGGTGGAATCGGCTCGCTGCCGGGCGACAAGCCGCCCGTGCGGACGGTCGGCAGCTATTGGCCTTACGCCACGACCATTTTCGACTATGTGCGGCGCGCGATGCCTTACAACGAGTCAAAATCGCTGACCAACGACGAGGTCTATGCGGTGACCGCGTACATTCTCCAGCTCAACGGCATCATCGGCGAGAATGATGTCATCAATGCGCAGACCCTGCCAAAGGTGCCGATGCCGAACCGGGACGGGTTCGTCACCTTTGCCCGGGGCAAGTGAACACAAATTGTCCCGACTATGGTCACTCTCGGGACAGTCAGCTCGGGTGCCGACCGCATCACCCCGGACATTAGGTCCAACCGTGTGGTCTCATAACGTTCGCGAAGGAGCGTAATTAGATTGCGCCCTCTTACAATATCTTTGAGGTCGTCCCGGTCGAGTAGCACGAGTACGGTGCCGCGATCTTGAAATATTTTCTGCTGCTCTCGCTTCGCGGAATCCTGTTTTAGCGCTACTCCACTTTCTCACCCGGATAGACGCCCCACAGGCGCGCCTGCTCGATCCAGCCGTCGAAGCCCTCGCCCGCGAGACGGCACCAGCCGTCCTTGCAGCGCTTCACGGTTGCCAGAACGCCGTGCTGGAGCCTGGCGTTGATGCCGCTCGCGGTGTCCGGCTTGTCGCGCAGTTCGAGCAGTCCGCTGCCCTTGGACTGCGGGGACACCAGCGCGGTGCGGCGGCCCGAAAGGAGCGAGTGATAGACCCAGCCTTCCGCGCCTTCCCAGTCGCGGATGCGGCGCCAGTTCTCGAATTCGGCCGTCACCTCCACGGGAAGCGCCGCGCGGTTATAGACCCAGGCGACGTCGTGATCCTTGGTGGGACCCGCGCGCACGTTCACCTTGTCGGATTTCAGGCTGACGAATCGCGGGACCGGCAATCCGCTTCCGCTCCCGTTTCCGGGCTGCTCGGCCGCGATGGCGGCACCGGCGGAAATCGCCAGCAGCACCCCGACGGCAGTCCGTATCCCTATGCTTGCGATCATCGCTCGTGCCTGCCCCGACGCCTTCGAAAACACCCGCCAATCCGGCGATTTCAACGGTCGCAAGGAGCGCCGACCGCGCAGCCGTTGCGGCTTTGTCTTGACCCGGACCATCTGTTAGAGAGGGACCGGGCTTCGCGCCTCACCGGAAGCACCGGAGTTTCGGCTGGCGCGGTTAAGGAGCCCTGAACAAATCCCGCCCACCCGTTGGGCGGGCCAGGCGGAGCGCCGAAAGGCGGGGAAATGGCAAAAGGCAAAAAGCCGCTGGTCGTCGTCACGCGCAAGCTGCCGGACACCGTGGAAACGCGGATGCGCGAATTGTTCGACACCCGGCTCAATCTCGACGACAAGCCGATGAGTCAGGCGGAACTCGCCGAGGCCGTGAAGGTCGCCGACGTGCTGGTGCCGACGGTCACCGACCGGATCGATTCCGCGCTGCTCGGCCAGTCGGGCGAAAAGCTGCGGCTGATCGCGAATTTCGGCAACGGCGTCGACAACATCGATGTGGCGACCGCCCTGCAACGGGGCATCACGGTGACCAACACGCCGGGCGTGCTGACCGAGGACACCGCCGACATGACGATGGCGCTGATCCTCGCGGTGCCGCGCAGGCTCGCCGAGGGCTCGGTGGTGCTCACCGGTGAGGCGGAGTGGGGCGGATGGACGCCGACGTGGATGCTCGGCCACCGCATCTGGGGCAAGCGGCTCGGCATCATCGGCATGGGGCGCATCGGCCAGGCGGTCGCGCGCCGCGCGCGCGCGTTCGGCCTGCAGATCCACTACCACAACCGCAAGAAGGTCGCGCCGCAGATCGAGGAAGAGCTCGAGGCGACCTATTGGGAGAGCCTCGACCAGATGCTCGCCCGCATGGACATCGTTTCGATCAACTGCCCGCACACGCCCGCGACCTATCACCTGCTTTCGGCGCGCCGGCTCAAGTTGATCCGGTCGGAGGCCTACGTCGTCAACACCGCGCGCGGCGAGGTGATCGACGAGAACGCGCTCACCCGCATGATCGAGGCCGGCGAGATTGCGGGCGCGGGCCTCGACGTGTTCGAGCACGAGCCGGCGGTCAACCCCAAGCTCGTGAAGCTCGCGCGCGCCGGCAAGGTGGTGATCCTGCCGCACATGGGTTCGGCCACCATCGAGGGCCGCATCGACATGGGCGACAAGGTGATCATCAACATCCGGACCTTTATGGATGGCCACAGACCGCCGGACCGGGTCCTTCCCTCAATGCTCTGATCGGAGTTGACGTTTCCCATGCATGCGGCTCGTTTCTCCCTTGTCAGTCTTGTGCTCGCGGCGCTGACCGCATCGGTTGCGCCGGCCGCCGCGCAGGCCATGACGGTCGATGAATTCCGCCGCGAGCTGGTCGGCGTGCCGCTGTGCGGGACGCCGGAAACAGGCCCGCTCGCCGGCAAGGCGCTGTGTACCGTGCACCTGCCGGACGGCACCGCGATCCTCGCCGGCGCGGGCCTCGTGGTTTACGGGCTGTGGGAGGCGAGCGGCGGGCAGATCTGCCGCCGCAGCCAGCACGACCCCGCCGACAAGCGCCGCTGCGTGACCTACGAGCGGGTCGACCGCAGCCATTTCCGCAACAGCGACGGGGTCGGCTTCTGCCTCGGGCCGTGCGAGAGCGACAAATAGGGCGAACCCGCGTCTCTTTGGCTCGGGCCTCGCGCAAACCTCAACTTGTCGTATCATCGGCTCGGGAATCACTCCTCGGGAGGATTGCATGCGTGCAGCGCTTGCGGGTGTCGCGGTCGCGGCTCTCATCGTCGATGCCGCGTTGGCGGCGAGCAAGCTCACGCCGAAGGAGATTCAAACCGAATTCTTCGACGGCAAAGCCTTCACGGCTGCGACCACGTCCGGCACCAAGTTCAAGATGACGTTTTCGGGCGACGGGAAGGTCACGCGCGAACCGCAGGACAAGGCGGGCGCGAAGGGCGAAGGCACCTGGAAGCTGTCGAAGGACGGTTTCTGCACCACCTGGAAAGGCAGCGCGGCGAACTGCTACACGATCGTCAATGTCGACAAGAACAAATGGTCGGTCGTGAAGGGCGCCGCGACCGTGGCGGTGTGGAGTAAATGATCTCCTCATCCTGAGGAGCCCGCGCAGCGGGCGTCTCGAAGGATGGCCACGAACGCCGGCGCATGCCGCCATCCTTCGAGACGCGTCCTTCGGACGCTCCTCAGGATGAGGACGAGAGATGCCCCGACAAATCGCTGATCGTCGGCACCTCGCCCGATAGCGGGTTTCCCGCGTCCCACGCGTACTTGAGCGTTTCGAAGCGCATGTCGCGCGCATCGACCATCAGCAGGCGCCCGACCAAACCGGTGCCAAACCCGACGATCTCGCGCATCACTTCCAGCGCCATCATCGAGCCGAGCACGCCGGTGAGCGCGCCGAGAATTCCAGCCTCCGCGCAGGCCGGCACCGTTCCGGCAGGCGGCGGCTCGGGAAACAAACAGCGATAGGTCGGATTGGGATTCCCTTCGGCGCCGCGCTCGTGCGCCCGGACGGTGGTGAGCGTGCCGTCGAAGGTGCCGACTGTTGCGGTCACCAGCGGTTTTTTGGCGAAGTAACATGCATCCGAAACCAGATAGCGCGTTGCAAAGTTGTCCGAGCCGTCGGCCACCAGATCGTAGCGCGCGATAAGGTCCAAGGCGTTCGCGGCAGTCAGCCGCATGTTGTGCGCCTCGACCTTGACGTTCGGATTGAGGCGCGCGATTTCGGCCGCCGCGCTCTCGACCTTCGGCACGCCGATGTCCGGCGTGGCGTGGATGATCTGGCGCTGCAGGTTCGACAGCGACACCGTGTCGTCGTCGATCACGCCGAGCGTGCCGACGCCCGCCGCCGCCAGATACATCAGCACCGGGGCGCCGAGCCCGCCCGCGCCGATCACCAGCACGCGCGCGCGTTTGAGCGCGGCCTGCCCGGGGCCGCCGACCTCGCGCAGCACGATATGGCGCGCATAACGTTCCAGTTCGTCCGGGCTCAGCACAGTTGCACCGCGTTTCCGATCCGCTAGGCTCTCGTTTGTAGTTTGCGCGCGATCGGACGCAAAATCGGTACCCACTTTTGCTGATCGCGCGCCCGTCATAGCACGAGGTCCATGATGAGGCTTGCCGGCGCGGTTCTGTGGTCGCTTGTCGCCATTGGCTTCGCCGCCGCGGAGCCGGCCAAGCAGGCGGCGCCCAAAACGGAAGCCGCTAAACCTAAGCAGGCTGCGCCCGCGAAGGCCGCGAAGAAGGAGAAGACGAACGAGAAGAAAGCCGCAACCGACGCGGTTGCGGGGTCCTACGCGGCGATCCCGCTCGCCGACCGGCTTTCGATCCAGAACGACCTCGCCTGGACCGGCGACTACAACGGCCTGATCAACGGCGAGTTCAGCGAGCGCTCGATCGCGGCCGTGAAAGCGTTCCAGAAGCGCAATGGGGGTAAGGAAACCGGCGTCCTCAACCAGCCGGAGCGCGCCGCGCTTGCCGCCGCCGCAAAGCCGAAGCAGGACGCGGTCGGCTGGCGTATGGTCGACGACCTGATGAGCGGCGCGCGTATCGGCATTCCGACCAGGCTGATGCCGAACACGCATTTCAGCGGCGGCATCGGCAAATGGAGTTCGGCGCGCGGCGAGTATTCCGCCGAGTCGTTCCGCATCGTGGCGCCCGGCACCACGCTGCCGGCCGTGTTCGAGCGGATGAAGAAGGAGCCCGCGGGGCGCAAGGCCGACTACAGCCTGCTGCGGCCGGATTTTTTCGTCATCTCCGGGCTGCAGAACCTGAAGAAGTTTTACGTGCGCGCGCAATTGCGCGGCGAGGAGGTGCGCGGCTTCACGGTGCTCTACGATCAGGCGATGGCCGGCATCATGGACCCGGTGGTGGTGGCGATGTCGAGCGCCTATACGGCGTTCCCGGGCGCCGGCACGATGCCGCCGCCGCGCCGCAAGGTCGAGTATGCGAGCGGTGTCGCGGTCGGCCCCGGCCATATCCTGACCAGCCGCGAGGCGCTGGACGGCTGCTACGTGATTACCGTGGCCGGCATCGGCGGAGCGGATCGCGCGGGGGACGACAAGGCGAGCGGGCTTGCGCTGCTGCGCGTGCACGGCGCGGAGCTCAAAGCGGTCGCGCTCGCGGGTGAAAATCCCAAGGGCGATGTGACGCTGCTCGGCGTCGCCGATCCGCAGGCGCAGGGCGGCGGCAGTGCGGTCAGCGCGGCGAAGGCGCGCGTGAACGACGCGCTCGCGCTCGATCCCGCGCCGGGGCTGGGCTTCGACGGCGCCGCAGCGCTCGATGCGCAAGGCAGGCTCGCCGGGATCGCGACGCTGAAGCTGCCGCTCGTCGCCGGCCCCGCGCCGACGCCTGCCGTGAGCGCGACCCTCACGCCGGTCGCGGCGATCCGCGGTTTCCTCGAGGCACAGAATGTCGCACCGGCAGCGGGCGCAACGGGCGCCGAAGCCGCGAAGGCATCGGTTGTAAGAGTGATTTGCGTTAGGAAGTAACTGCGCGCACCACGCACAACTCCTCATCCTGAGGAGCCGCCAAAGGCGCCGTCTCGAAGGATGGCCCGAAGCGAGATCGGAGTGCTTGGCCATCCTTCGAGACGCTCGCTGCGCTCGCTCCTCAGGATGAGGGCCGGCGGGTGCTGCGCTGCGTCCGGGGCACAAGTCTACCGATTCTCAAATTTCGGCGGGCGTTTCTCGACGAACGCCGCCATGCCTTCCTTCTGATCGTGCGTGGCGAACAGCGCGTGGAAGGTGCGGCGCTCGAAGCGGATGCCTTCGGCGAGCGTGGTCTCGAACGCGCGGTTGACGGCTTCCTTCGCGGTCATCAGCGCGACCAGCGACATGCCGGCGATGGTCTCGGCGGCTTTCATCGCCTCATCCATCAGGCTTGCCAGCGGCACCACGCGCGCCACCAGCCCGGAGCGCTCGGCTTCGGCCGCGTCCATCATGCGGCCGGTCAAATTCAAATCCATCGCCTTGGCCTTGCCGACCGCGCGGGTGAGGCGCTGCGTGCCGCCGATCCCCGGAATGACGCCGAGCTTGATCTCGGGCTGGCCGAACTTGGCGTTGTCGGCCGCGATGATGAAGTCGCACTGCATCGCAAGCTCGCACCCGCCGCCGAGCGCGAACCCTGAGACCGCCGCGATCACCGGCTTGCGCATGCGCGCGACGCGGTCCCAGTCGGCGGCGAAGTCGCCCATGAAGGCATCCATGTGCGACTTGCCGGCCATGTCCTTGATGTCGGCGCCGGCCGCGAAGGCCTTCTCGTTGCCGGTGAGGATCACGCAGGCGATGGTCGGATCGGTTTCGAACGCGTCGATCGCCGCCGTCATCTCCGCGTTGACCTTGGCGTTGAGCGCGTTGAGCGCGGCCGGCCGGTTGAGGCGGACGATGCCGACCTTACCCTTGGTTTCGACGATGATGGTTTCGTGGGTCATGATGGGTCCGTTCAGAGTGGAGAGTCATCTCCAGCATAGCGCAGCCAACGCTCCGCCGCCTGTCTTCGCTGGAGCTTTGGGGGGCAGGCCCGAAAAATAGCCCGGTTGGCGGGCCTCCGGCGAAACATTGCAATTCACCGTTCTACGTAGTATGTTTCTGCCATGATCCGCTCATGGTGGAATTCGACGACCCGCAAGGTCTGGGACGGCGAGCGCCCCAACTCCTTGCGCGGGCTCGACTTTGAGGCTGCGATCGACCTGCTGCTCGCCCTGAACGTCGCCAAGACGCTCAGTGACCTAAGCCCGCTCAAGAGCGTCGGGTTGCACAAGCTTAAGGGCAATCGGAAGGATCAGTGGGCGATGACGGTGAACGAACGCTGGCGGATTTGTTTTGAATTCCGCAAGGGCGATGCCCACGATGTCGAGATCGTCGATTATCACAAGGGATAGACCATGGCTCCCGTCGCCCATCCCGGCCGCGTGCTGAAGCGCGAACTCGCAGCGCGGAAGCTCTCGGCCAACCGGCTGTCGCTCGATATCGGCGTGCCGTCCGGCCGCATCACCGATATCCTCAACGCCCGCCGTTCGATCACCGCCGACACGGCGGTCCGGCTCGGACGCTACTTCGGGAACGGCGCGCAGTTCTGGCTCGACTTGCAGGGCCAATACGACATCGCGGTTGTTGAGCGGGAGCACGGCAGCGAGATTGCCAAGCGCGTGCGGCCGGCCGACGCGGCGTGATTATAGAAGCATCGCGCCCGGATTTCGCTTCGCTTCATCCGGGCTACGAAAACCTCACGCCCTTCCGAGGAAATCCCGCTTGCCGATCTCGACGCCCACCTGGCGCAGGATGTCGTAGGCGGTGGTGGCGTGGAAATAGAAGTTCGGCAGCGCAAAGCCGATCAGGTACGCCGCGCCCTTGAGCGTCAGGGTCTGCTGCGGGCCGATCGGGAACGTGACGTCCTTGTCTTCCGTCGCGTCGATCTCTGCGGCCTTGAAGCCGTTCACGTAGTCGACCGTCTTGGCGATGCGCGCCTTGAGTTCGTCGATGGTCTTTTCCTCGTCGGGAAATTTCGGCGGCTCGCCGGTGAGGCGCCCGACCGTGTTCTTGGCGAAATCGCAGGCAAGCTGCACCTGCTTCACGAAGGGAAGCATGTCGGGCGTGAGCCGCGTCTGCAGCAGCACCGCCTGATCGATCTTCTTGGCGGCGCAATGCGCGGCCGCCTTGTCGAGAATCTTCGACAGCGCGCCGAGCGTGGTCAGGAACGACGCAACGCCGACGCTGGACATCGTGAGAGCCATGGAGATTTCCTTAAAATTCGTGGAGACACCGGCCGGAGCGGCCGCGCCTTGCTCATCACATGGGCGCGTTGCCGGCGAGCGTCAAGCGGCGAGCGGGCGCCGTTACTTGTTGAGCCGCTCGCGCATTTCCTTGCCGGTCTTGAAGAACGGCACGGATTTCTGATCGACCGACACATGCGCGCCGGTGCGCGGATTGCGCCCGGTGCGCGCCGGGCGATGCTTCACCGAGAACGCGCCGAAGCCGCGCAGTTCGACGCGATCGCCGCGCGCGAGCGCCGCGGTGATCTCGCCCAGCACCGCATTCACGATGTTCTCGATGTCGCGCTGATAAAGGTGCGGGTTCTGCCCGGCGATGCGCTGGACGAGTTCGGACTTGATCATCGACCCCGCGGTCTTCTGCTCAAGATCGTTCGCCTTCGCGACGGTCATGACGCGCCCCTTACTGCCTGGCGGGCGAAAGCCCGCTCAATTGGAAAGTGGAGGGTGCCAAAGGGCCAACAGACCGTCAAGATTGAGCCGCTCGACCGCCTGAATGGAGCCCCACGTCTCGATGCGCCGCGCAAACGAGCCCAGGCCCACCGCATCGAGCACGACCGTGACACCAAGATGCAGCATCGAGAGGTCGCTGAAGCGCGACTTGAGCTGCCAGTCGCGCACCGGCGTATCGGCCTTCAGGCCCTTCTCTCGTGTGAGCCAGTCGACCGCGGTCTGCTCGTTGCCGATCTGGTCCACGAGCTTGAGCGCAAGGCCCTGGCGGCCGGTGAACACGCGCCCGTCCGCGACGGTCTGCAAGGCTGCGTCGTCGAGCTTGCGGCGGTCGCGCACCATCCCGCGGAACCAGTCGTATGAGTCCTTCACCAGCGCCTCGATGGCGGCGCGCGCCTCCGGACTGGTCGGCTCATAGCCGTTGGGGGCGGCCTTGAGCGGCGAGGATTTGATCTCCTCGACCTTCACGCCGACGATCTTCAACAGCTCGCTGACGTTGGGGTACTGGAACAGGACGCCGATCGAGCCGACCAGCGAGGTGCCCTGCGCCACGATGTGGTCCGCGCTCATGGCGGCGATGTAGCCGCCCGAGGCCGCGAGCCCGTCGATCACGACGACCAGCGGCTTGGCGGCCGCGACCTGGCGCAGCGAATTGTGCAGCTGCTCGGAGCCCGCCGTGGTGCCGCCCGGCGAGTCGATGTGCACGATGACGGCCTTGGCGCTCGACTTGGCGAGCTTCTCAAGCGAGTCGACGCGGTCCTGATCGTTGCGGATCAGCCCGGTGATCTTCACCCGCGCGATGTAGTCGCCGCCGGCAGTGAGGACGTCGGTGCGCCGCGCCGTGGCGGCCAGCGCGACGACCGCCGCGATGGCGACCAGCACCGCAACCACACGCCAGAACGTGAGCTTGCGCCGCATGCGGCGGCGATCGACGATCAGGTCTGCATCGAGCGACATGGATTGTCTCCGCAACGATTTGGCGCACAGATGCGCCTAAGCTCTGTCACGGTCAATGGCGCGCCGAAACGCGCCGCAATTGTGGCGAATGCTTTCTTTCTTCCCTCGCCCCGCGCATAGCCCGTCGAAGACGGGCGTAAACGCCCTTTCGCTGGGGAGAGGGTGGCGAGCGAAGCGAGCCGGGTGAGGGGCTTTCGCGAAGTAAGACAGGGGCCCCTCACCCGCCTCGCCGCTGACGCGGCTTGGCACCCTCTCCCCGTTTCACGGGGAGAGGGAAGCAGGAGAGAGCTTAGCCTTACTCCTTCTCCGCCACTTCCTCGCCGCGCTTCTTCAGCGCGGTGCCGAGGATGTCGCCGAGCGTGGCTCCTGAGTCGGAGGAGCCGTACTGGGCGATCGCCTCCTTCTCCTCGGCGACTTCCAGCGCCTTGATCGAAACGCCGACCTTGCGCGCCTTCTTGTCGAACTGCGTCACGCGGGCATCGACCTTCTGGCCGACCGCGAAACGCTCGGGCCGCTGCTCGGAGCGGTCGCGCGCCAGATCGTTGCGCTTGATGAAGGCGGTGAACTCGGTGCCGACGATCTTCACGTCGATGCCGTTTTCCTTCACCTCGGTGACCTCGGTGGTGACGACCGCATTGCGCTTGAGGTCGCCCTCTTCGGCGAACGGATCGGCCTCGAGCTGCTTGACGCCGAGCGAGATGCGCTCCTTCTCGACGTCGACGTCGAGAACCTGCGCCTTCACCTTGTCGCCCTTCTTGTACTCCTCGATCACCTGCTCGCCGGGGCGCTTCCAGTCGAGATCGGAGAGGTGGACCATGCCGTCCACGTCGCCGTCGAGGCCGAGGAACAGGCCGAACTCGGTCTTGTTCTTGACCTCGCCTTCGACCTCGGTGCCGGGCGGATATTTCTCGACGAACAGCTCCCACGGATTGCGCATGGTCTGCTTCAGGCCGAGCGAGATGCGGCGCTTGACCGGATCGACTTCGAGCACCTGAACCTCGACTTCCTGCGAGGTGGAGACGATCTTGCCCGGGTGAACGTTCTTCTTGGTCCACGACATTTCCGAAACGTGGATCAGCCCCTCGATGCCCGGCTCCAGCTCCACGAAGGCGCCGTAGTCGGTGATGTTGGTGACGCGGCCCTTGAGCTTGGCGCCCATCGGGAACTTGGCCTCGATGCCCTGCCACGGATCGTCGAGCAATTGCTTCATGCCCAGCGAGATGCGGTGGGTCTCGTGGTTGATCTTGATGATCTTGACCTTCACCTGCTGGCCGATGTTCAGCACCTCGGTCGGGTGATTGACGCGGCGCCACGCGATGTCGGTGACGTGGAGCAGGCCGTCGATGCCGCCGAGATCCACGAACGCGCCATAGTCGGTGATGTTCTTCACCACACCGTCGATGATCTGGCCCTCTTCGAGGTTCTGCACCAATTCCTGGCGCTGCTCCGCGCGGGTCTCTTCCAGCACGGTGCGGCGAGAGACGACGATGTTGCCGCGCCGGCGATCCATTTTCAGGATCTGGAACGGCTGATTGACGTTCATCAGTGGCGTCACGTCGCGGATCGGGCGGATGTCGACCTGGCTGCGCGGCAGGAACGCCACCGCACCGTCGAGATCGACCGTGAAGCCGCCCTTGACTTGGTTGAAGATGACGCCGGTGACCTTTTCGTTGGCGTTGAACGCCTTCTCGAGCTTGCCCCAGCTC
>JAXDNY010000176.1:0-25554 GCA_034669145.1 Hyphomicrobiales bacterium | reverse complement strand
TGGCGTGCGAGCTTGAGCCACAGATCGCCTTCCAGATAGGCCTCCATCTGCGCCGCGATGAAGCGGTGCTTCGACGCCGTCGCGCCGCCGCGCTTGCGCCGCCCCGGCATGTTCGCGCCATGGCTCGGGTCGAAGAAGATCACGGCTTCGGCGCCCATCGTGCCACCCTTTGTGGCGCCGAACGAAAGCACATCGACACCAGCCTTCCAGGTGATTTCGGCCAGCGAGACATTCATGCGCGCGAGCGCGTTGCCGATACGCGCGCCGTCCATGTGCAGCGCGACGCCGTGCTTGTGCGCGATGTCAGCGAGCTCCCTCACCTCGGCGACGCGATAGATCGTGCCGCATTCGGTCGCCTGCGAGAGCGACAAGACTGCCGGCGTGACGTGATGCGGCCCGCCCCATGCGCCCCGTTCGAGCGCGGCCCGCAGCGTTGCGGCGGAAATCTTCGCGCCCTCCCCGGGCAATCCGATGAGCTTGGTTCCGCCGCCGAAAAATTCCGGTGCGCCACATTCGTCGGTCGCGATGTGCGATCCTTCGTGGCACAGCACCGCGCCCCAAGGCGGGGTCAGGTGTGCAATCGCCAGCGCATTGGCCACCGTGCCGGTCGGCACCAGAAACACCGCCACGTCGCGCTCGAAAATCTCCGCGAACCGCTTCTCGACCCGCTTGGTCCAGTCGTCGTTCCCGTAGCCGAGTGCATAGCCGGTATTGGCGCGGCCGATCGCGTCGAGGATTTCGGGTGCCATGCCGGCGGTATTGTCGCTTGCGAAGTTCATGGCTCACCCATTTCCCGGCCGCCCACGCGCGCTTTTGGCCTTGGAACAATGCAATTCTGTTGCGCTGCGGCATCAACCATGGTCCTCTTGTTACGTGCCCCGGGTGCGCGGGGCAACAAACGGCAAGGAAGGCGGTGGATTTGGGCGGCCTGCTCTTGCGCGCCGAACAGGATTTGGGCATATTAGGACAGCATTGCTGTCCCAATCGGCAGCGACTGCCAGTCTCGGGCGAAAACGCCACCTGACGGCAGCCAAATGAGCGGTCCCGTGAGGGGCCGGCAAGCGGCACCCTCAAAAGATGCCGCCCCTCGCGAGATGGCTTGAAGTTTGCGTCGCGGCGCTTGTGCCGCGCACGAGGAAGGTGCGCCGAAGGCCGGCAGGCCGAAACGCGGAGGCGACGATGAGCGTGCAACGGTTCGATGTGGGAGTGAGGCACGCTGCTTCTCCTGCGCAGCGGGCCGTGAAAGATTCCGCCCCGGTGTGGCCGCTTTGGCCCGGCGTGCCGGAAGCGCACGGCCTCTACGATCCGCGGCTCGACAAGGACTCGTGCGGCGTCGGCTTCATCGCCGACATCAAGGGCCGCAAGTCGCACAAGATCGTCGAGGACGCGATCGCGATCCTCTGCAATCTCGAACACCGCGGCGCGGTCGGCGCCGATCCGCGCGCCGGCGACGGCGCCGGCATTCTGGTGCAGACGCCCCACGCCTTCTTCAAGCGCAAGGCGGGCGAACTCGGCATCGCGTTGCCGGAGCCGGCCCATTACGCGGTCGGCGTCGTGTTCATGCCGCACGATCCGGAATGGCGGAAGGTCATTCTCGACATCTACGCCGAGAAGGTCCCGCAGGAGGGCCTCACGCTGCTCGGCTGGCGCGAGGTGCCGTCGGACAATTCCTCGCTCGGCGAGTCGGTCAAGCCGACCGAGCCGTTCCACATGCAGGTGTTCATCGGCCGCGGCGAGGGCGTGAAGAGCGAGGACGACTTCGAGCGCCGCCTCTACATCCTGCGCAAAGTCATTTCCGACGTCGCCTACCGCAAGCGCGAGCGGCGGCTCGCGAACTATTACGTCGTGTCGCTGTCGTGCCGCACCGTGATCTACAAGGGCATGTTCCTCGCCGACCAGCTCGGCAAGTATTATCCCGACCTGCACGAGCCCGATTTCGAGACCGCGCTGTGCCTCGTGCACCAGCGCTTCTCGACCAACACGTTCCCGAGCTGGCCGCTGGCGCACCCGTACCGCATGGTCGCGCACAACGGCGAGATCAACACGCTGCGCGGCAACGTCAACTGGATGGCTGCGCGGCAGGCTTCGGTCTCGTCCAAACTGTTCGGCGAGGACATCAGGAAGCTCTGGCCGATCTCGTATGAAGGCCAGTCCGACACCGCCTGTTTCGACAACGCGCTCGAATTCCTGGTGCAGGGCGGCTATTCGCTCGCGCACGCCGCCATGATGCTGATCCCGGAAGCCTGGGCCGGCAATCCGCTGATGGATGACGAGCGCAAGGCGTTCTACGAATACTACGCCGCCCTGATGGAGCCGTGGGACGGCCCCGCCGCGATCGCCTTCACCGACGGCCGCCAGATCGGCGCGACGCTCGATCGGAACGGGCTGCGCCCGGCGCGCTGGCTCGTCACCGCCGACGACCGCGTCATCATGGCGTCGGAAGCGGGCGTTCTTCCCATTCCGGAAGACGAGATCGTGCAGAAGTGGCGCCTGCAGCCGGGCAAGATGCTGCTCGTCGATCTTGTGGAAGGCCGCATCATCTCCGACGAGGAGATCAAGGCGCAGCTGTCGAAGAAGCATCCGTACGCGAAGTGGCTGAAGAAGACGCAGCTCGTGCTGGAAGACCTGCCGGCGCTGCAGCCGCGCAAGGCGAGCACGAACCTCTCGCTGCTCGATCGCCAGCAATGCTTCGGCTACACCCAGGAAGACCTGCAAATCCTGATGGAGCCGATGGCAACGACCGGCCAAGAAGCGGTCGGCTCGATGGGCACCGACACGCCGATCTCGGCGCTCTCCGACAAGTCGAAGCTGCTCTACACCTATTTCAAGCAGAACTTCGCGCAGGTGACCAACCCGCCGATCGATTCGATCCGCGAAGAGCTGGTGATGTCGCTGGTGTCCTTCATCGGGCCGCGGCCGAACTTGTTCGATCTTGAGGGCCTGGCGAAGAAGAAGCGGCTCGAAGTGCGCCAACCGATCCTCACCAATGACGACCTGGAGAAGATCCGCTCCATCGCGCATGTCGAGGAGCAGTTCGACACCAAGACGCTCGACGTGACCTACCCGGCCGAACAGGGTGCGGCGGGCATGAAGCCCGCGCTGACGAGCCTGTGCGAGCGCGCCGAGGCCGCCGTGAAGGGCGGCTACAACATCATCATCTTGTCCGACCGCCGCGCCGGCCCGGATCGGATTCCGATCCCGGCGCTGCTCGCGACCGCGGCGGTGCACCATCATCTGATCCGGAAAGGTTTGCGCACCGCGGTCGGCCTCGTGGTCGAAACCGGCGAGGCGCGCGAGGTGCACCACTTCTGCTGCCTCGCGGGCTACGGCGCCGAAGCGATCAATCCCTATCTCGCCTTCGAGACGCTCGTCGCCATGCAGGACGAGATGCCCGAGAAGCTCGACGGCAAGGAGATCGTCAAGCGCTACATCAAGTCGATCGACAAGGGCATCCTCAAGGTGATGTCCAAGATGGGCATCTCGACGTATCAGTCCTACTGCGGCGCGCAGATTTTCGACGCGGTCGGCTTGCGCGGCGATTTCGTCGACGAATTCTTCTTCGGCACGGCGACGCGGATTGAGGGCGTGGGCCTCGACGAGATCGCCGAGGAAACCGCGCGCCGCCATCGCGACGCGTTCGGCGACGTGCCGGTACTCCGGCACGCGCTCGATGTCGGCGGCGAATACCTGTTCCGCGTCCGCGGCGAGGCGCACGCGTGGGCGCCCGAAACGGTCGCGACCTTGCAGCACGCGGTGCGTGGCAATTCGCGCGACAAGTACCGGGCATTCGCCAAGATCGTCAACGAACAGTCCGAGAAGATCCTGACCATCCGCGGCATGTTCTCGATCAAGACCGCCGAGGAAGACGGCCGCAAGCCTGTGCCGCTCGACGAGGTCGAGCCGGCGAAGGAAATCGTCAAGCGTTTCGCGACCGGCGCGATGTCGTACGGCTCGATCTCGCGCGAGGCGCACACAACGTTGGCGATCGCCATGAACCGCATCGGCGGCAAGTCGAACACCGGCGAGGGCGGCGAGGAAGCCGACCGCTTCAAGCCGCTGCCGAACGGCGATTCGATGCGCTCGGCGATCAAGCAGGTGGCGTCGGGCCGGTTCGGCGTCACCACCGAATATCTCGTCAATTCCGATATGATGCAGATCAAGATGGCGCAGGGCGCCAAGCCCGGCGAAGGCGGACAATTGCCCGGCCACAAGGTCGACGCGACCATCGCCAAGGTGCGTCACTCGACGCCCGGCGTCGGGCTGATCTCGCCGCCGCCGCATCATGACATCTATTCGATCGAGGATCTGGCGCAGCTCATCTACGACCTGAAGAACACCAACCCGTCAGCCGACGTGTCGGTGAAGCTCGTCTCGGAAGTCGGCGTCGGAACGGTCGCGGCCGGCGTTTCCAAGGCGCGCGCCGACCATGTGACGATCTCAGGGTTCGAGGGCGGCACCGGCGCAAGCCCGCTCACGTCGCTCAAGCACGCGGGCTCGCCATGGGAGATCGGCCTCGCCGAAACCCACCAGACGCTGGTGACTAACCGCCTGCGCAGCCGCATCGCCGTGCAGGTCGACGGCGGGTTGCGCACCGGACGCGACGTCGTGATCGGCGCGATGCTCGGCGCCGATGAGTTCGGCTTCTCCACTGCGCCGCTGATCGCGGCCGGCTGCGTGATGATGCGCGTGTGCCACCTCAACACCTGCCCGGTCGGCGTCGCCACGCAGGACCCCGTGCTCCGCAAGCGTTTCGTCGGCCAGCCCGAGCACGTCATCAACTACTTCTTCTTCGTCGCCGAGGAAGTGCGCGAGATCATGGCCGAGCTCGGCTATCGGCGGTTCGACGAGATGGTCGGGCAGATGCAGATGCTCGACAAGCGCAAGCTGGTCGAGCACTGGAAGGCGAAGGGGCTCGACTTTTCTCGGCTGTTCACCAGGCCCGAGGTGCCGGCGAGCGTCGGCATCTATCACAGCGAGACGCAGAACCATCACCTCGAGCACATCCTCGACCGCACTTTGATCGATCAGGCGCGTGCCGCGATCGACCGCGGTGCACCGGTCAAGATCGAGGCGCCGATCAAGAGCGTGAACCGCACCGCGGGCGCGATGCTCTCGGGCGAGATCGCAAAGGTCTACGGCCACACCGGCCTTCCGGACGACACCATCCACGTCAAGCTCAAGGGCACCGCCGGGCAAAGCTTCGGCGCCTGGCTTGCGCGCGGCATCACGTTCGAGCTTGAGGGCGAGGCCAACGACTATGTCGGCAAGGGCCTCTCGGGCGGCCGCCTCATCGTCTATCCGGCGAAGGAGGCGACGCGCATCGTGCCCGAGGAGTCGATCATCATCGGCAACACCGTGCTGTATGGCGCGATCGAGGGCGAGTGCTACTTCCGCGGCATCGCGGGCGAGCGCTTCGCGGTGCGCAATTCCGGCGCCATCGCGGTGGTGGAAGGCGCGGGCGACCACTGCTGCGAATACATGACCGGCGGCGTCGTGGTGGTGCTCGGCCGCACGGGCCGCAACTTCGCGGCCGGAATGTCGGGCGGCATCGCCTATGTGCTCGACGAGGACGGCGGCTTCGAGAAGCGCTGCAACATGTCGATGGTCGACCTCGAACCCGTGCTCGCCGAGGAAGAGGCGAGCTGGGACCACTATCACCAGGCCGGCGACCTCGATCATCATGGCCGCGTCGACGTGATGAGCGACATGAGCCGCTATGACGGCGAGCGGCTGCACCAGCTCATCGCCAACCATGCGCGCTACACGAATTCGAAGCGCGCCAAGGACATCCTCGCGGCCTGGGCCGACTACCTGCCCAAGTTCCGCAAGGTGATGCCGGTCGAATACCGCCGCGCCTTGCAGGAAATGAAGGCGACCGAAGTCGTAATCCCGCTCGCAGCGGCAGGCGCGTGAGCATGCACGCGCATGTCGCCGCGGCTGTTGCGGTCGGTGCTGTCATTGCACTGATACCTGACGCGGCGCTCGCGTGCCGCGGCGGCTTTCACTGGTCAACGGGTGCCGACGTCAGCGCGCTCAGACCGGGAGAAATCGCGATCCGCGCCAAACTGCTCGCGTCCTATCGCGGCGAGCAAACGTTCCCGACCATCATGGGTTACCCCTATGGCATGGTTTATCTGGTCGAAGTGGTGAACGTCATTGGCGCGTCCTCGCCGGCCGGGGAAGGGTATCGAGAGCTGAAAGGCAGAACAATCCTCGTTCATTCCGGGTCCTCGCCTTGCGAGCGGTACCGGCCCGGCAAATTCGCTATCAATGGCGAGACGACCTTCGTGCTGAGAATAAACGATTCCGGTTTTTACGAACTCGTCGGCGGGCAAGAGTAGGGTTATGGGCAAGGTCACTGGCTTTCTCGAAATCGACAGGCAGGACCGGCGCTACCGGCCAGCCTCCGACCGCATCCGCCATTTCAGGGAGTTCGTGATCCCGCTGTCGCAGGACGCGACGAAGGATCAGGCGGCGCGCTGCATGAACTGCGGCGTCCCGTATTGCATGGGAAACGGCTCCGTCGCGCCCGGCACGCCGGGCTGTCCTGTGAACAACCAGATCCCGGACTTCAACGACCTCGTCTATCGCGACAACTGGCAGGACGCGCTCTACAATCTGCACTCCACCAACAATTTCCCCGAATTCACCGGACGCGTGTGCCCGGCGCCGTGCGAAGCGTCCTGCACGCTCAACCTGATCGAGACGCCGGTCACCATCAAGACGATCGAATGCGCCATCGTCGATCGCGGCTGGGAGGAAGGCTGGATCGTTCCCGAGCCGCCCGCGGTCAAGACCGGCAGACGAGTCTCGGTGATCGGTTCAGGCCCCGCCGGCTTGGCGGCCGCGCAGCAGCTCGCGCGCGCCGGACATGAGGTGCACCTGTTCGAGAAGTTCGCGCGCGCCGGCGGCCTGCTCACCTACGGCATTCCGGACTTCAAGATGGAGAAGCACCACGTCGTCAAGCGCGTTCAGCAGATGGAGGCCGAGGGCGTGGTGTTCCATTACGGCGCGCATGTCGGCGTCAGCATGCCGGTGGAGCGCGTCACAGAAGGATTCGATGCCGTGGTGCTGACCGGCGGCGCCGAGGCCTCGCGCGACCTGCCGATCCCGGGCCGCGAGCTTGGTGGCATCCATTTCGCGATGGACTACCTGCCGCAGCAGAACCGCCGCATCGCCGGCGAACCCGCGGCCGACATGCCGCCGATTTCGGCTGCCCGCAAGCACGTGGTGGTGATCGGCGGCGGCGACACCGGCTCCGACTGCATCGGCACCGCGATCCGCCAGGGCGCGCTCAGCGTCACCAATTTCGAGATCATGGGCAAGCCGCCCGAGAAGGAAGACAAGCTGATGACGTGGCCGAACTGGCCATTGAAGCTGCGCACCTCGTCGAGCCACGAGGAAGGCGCCGAGCGCGACTTCGCCGTGATGACGCAGAAGTTCACCGGCCAGCACGGGCAGGTCTCGCGGCTCGACTGCATCCGCTGCGACGAGAAGTTCAAGCCGATCCCCGGCACCGAGTTCTCGCTCAAGGCCGATCTGGTGCTGCTCGCGATGGGCTTCGTGCATCCGGTGCACGAGGGCCTGATCAAGACGCTCGGGCTCGATCTCGATCCGCGCGGCAACGTGAAGGCCGACACCGAAAAGTACCAGACTTCGAACCCGAAGATTTTCGCCGCCGGCGACATGCGCCGCGGCCAGTCGCTGGTGGTATGGGCGATCCGCGAGGGCCGTCAGGCCGCGCACGCAGTCGACAAGTTTTTGATGGGTACGACGAATTTGCCGCGATAAGTCACGCGGCCCTTCGGCTCACCACCGTCCGCCGCCGAACCATCCGCCGAAGAACCCGCGGTCCTGCTGCGGGCGCGTCTCGTAGGGCCGCGGCTGCCCGAACCAGCCCCAGCCGCCGCCCGTCGTTTGCTGCTGCGGCTCGCGTTTGGGACGCGGCACGCTCGGCCTGGGCGCCGCCGCGACGCCTGTCGCCGCCGGCGCCCCGGCGGTCGCGACCGCCGGCGTCGTGGGCTCGACCGGATCGGGCGGCAGCACGCCGGTCGCCGTCACCACATCGCGGCGCGGCCAGACGAAATCGTCGGCGCGTCCGGCCGGCGCCTGGATCGGCTCGCCCCTCACCAGCACGCGCGTCGCAACCGAATCGCCCGAAGTGGCGCGCACCAGCGTTGCGCCGAGCAGCGCGTCGCCGGCGCCTTTCGGCGCGGTGAGCGACATCACTGGACTGGCGATCGGGCGCGGCGGCAGTCCCGGCGCAGCGGCGGCCGGGGGTGCCTTGGCGTCCGGCTCGGGCTCCTGCGGCAGCGGCGTCGCGACCGGGGCCGCGCGCGCCAGCATCACGCGGCGGATTTCGCGCTCGACATAGTGCGCGAGCTTGCGCGCTCCGGCGCGGGTGAAATGCGCGCCGTCGCCGGCGCGCAGGCGCCGCGTCTGACCTTCGAAGTCCGGTCCGTAATTGTTGAAATTGCCGGCATCGTCGACGAACCCGTCCCAGATATCGATGTAGGCGACGCCCGCCTTCTCGGCGCGCCCGCGATAGAGATCGTTGAGATAGACCACCTCCGAGGTCGCGCGCGAGCCGCGGATCGACGGCAACCCGACCCACAACACCGGCACGCCGCGCGCCTTGAGCACGCCAAGCATCTCGTCGACGCGGCGCGCATAGAGCTCGCCCCATTTCTCCGTACGGAATTCGTGCACCACCGTTCCGGCAGTCGCGCCCTCGGGCGCGATGATGTTCGGTTGTTCGTTATCCTGTGCGGCCTCCTGCGCCGGATTTGGCGGGGGCGCTTCGGCGTCGACCGCCTTGGCGGGAGCGGGCGGCGTTGCCGGAGGGGACGTCGCTGGCGCGGCGGCCTGCTGTTGCGGTTGCGCAGGCTGCGCGGGCGTTGTCGCGGCCGGCTGCGCGGGCGTCTGCTTTTGTCCCGCGGGCGGACGCGCGGGCTGTTGCCGGATTGCTTCGCGGATGCCGCGCCGGTCGGCCAGCCCGATCATGATCACGACGAAATCCGGCTTGTCGGCAGTGAGCATGTCGCGCGCCTGCGAGGGCCAGTCGTAGGATTCGCCGCGCGTCTCGGTGCGGATCAGCCCCGAGGTGGTGCGGTGCTTGCGCAGGATGCCGATCTCCGGCGTCTCGCCGAAGGCGTCCTCCAGCCCGTAGGCCAGCCAGTCGGCCATCGAGTCGCCGAACACCATGATCCTGGTCGTCGGCGCCACGTCGGCGCGGCGCGGCGGCGCGGGCGCGCGCGAGGAATCGACCGGCGCCTGGCGCTGTTCCTGATAGCCGAACGGCGAGCCCCAGGAGCTCGGTGGCGGCTGGTTCTGCGGCGGCTGATACGGCTGCTGGTAGCGTCGCCGCCGGTCTTCCAGGAACGGAAACCGGTCGTCGAGCTGCGCGGCGGCGGGGGCGGTCACGGCGAGCACGCAGACTGCTGCTGCTGCCACTTCGGCGAGGCCGAGCAGCACCAGGGCGGTCAAGCGGGCGAAACGGACTCTCATGCGCTCTCAAATACCACGAGCCGGGAGGCGGCGGCCACCGCTCATCAGCACCCGGAAAATGTCAACTTGAAGATGGGGTTAGCGGCGCAGCCGCTCGAGCACGGCAGCCGAGGCGAACCCGTCCGGGGTCAGCCCATTGCGGGCCTGGAAATCGCGTACCGCGGCACGCGTCTTGAGCCCAAGCCGCCCGCTCGGTTCGCCCACGTCGAACCCGTGGCGCACCAGATGCTGCTGCAACTCGAGCCGTTCGTCGCGGCTGAGCACGCGCTCCTCGCGCGGCCAGGCCTGCACGATGGGGGGGCCGCCGCGCAGCCGGTCGGCCAGATGGCCGATCGCCAGCGCATAGGCCTCGGCCGGGTTGTACTTCATGATGGCGCGGAAGTTATCCAGCATCAGGAATGAGGGCCCCCGCGCACCCGCCGGAATGAACAGCGTGGCCTTGTCGCCCGCACGCGGGAATGCCGCGCCGCCGGGCCGCGCGATGCCATGCCGCGCCCACTCGTGAATGGTCAGCTTTCGCGCCGGATCGGCGAGCATGTAGTTGAAGCCCTGCGGCAGCACGACCTCGTAGCCCCAGGTCTGGCCCGCGACCCAGCCCGCCTTGACCAGATGGTTCGCCGTCGAGGCAACCACATCCGGGACCGAACCGACCACATCGCGCCGCCCGTCGTTGTCGAAATCGATCGCGTAACGCTTGAACGCCGTCGGCATGAACTGGGTCGAGCCGAACGCGCCGGCCCACGAGCCTTTCAGCTGCTCCGGCCTGATGTCGCCGCGATGCAGGATTTCCAGCGCGGCCAGAAACTCGTCCTTGAAATAGGCCTGCCGCCGCCCGACGCAGGCGAGCGTCGCCGTGGAACGGACCACCGGTCGGTCGCCCGCGACGGTTCCGTATTTCGTCTCGACGCCCCAGATCGCCGCGATGATGTGGCGGTCGACCCCGTAGGCCCGCTCCACCGCGTCGAACGTCGCGGCGTGCGCGGCGAGCAGTTCGCGGCCCTTGGCGATGCGCTCCTCGGTGACGAGGAGATCGACGTAGTCCCAGAACGCCCTGGTGAACTCCGGCTGCGCGTCGACGAAGTCCATGATCTTGACGTCGGGCTCGAGGTCCGCGGTGAACTTGTCGAAGCTCGCGCGCGAGATGCCGCGCCGCGCCGCCTCCGGCCAGGTCCGCTCGAGGCAATTCTTGAAGTCCGCGACCGCGCCGAGGATCGCATCCGGCATCATCAGGGGATGGCCCGATGCGCCGGGCTCGCCGCTCCATTTGTCGCTCTGCGGGCCGACCGAACCGGTGATCGCCGGCATCAGCTGCGGATAGCGGTCGTCCTGCGCCAGCGCCGTGCCCGGAAGCGCGAGCGGCAGCAGTGCCCAGATGAGGTGACGAATGGCCCGCATCGGATCAAAAACCAGCCCATTGTTGCCGCCCCATAGGGCACCAGATAGGGTTTCCCGCTTCTTAACGCATTCGCTATAGAGCCGCCAAACGCGGCGAAGTGCCCCACGCGAACAGGTTCCATGAAAGCGATCCGCAAGGCTGTGTTTCCGGTTGCCGGTCTCGGCACGCGTTTCCTTCCCGCCACCAAGGCGATGCCGAAGGAGATGCTGACCGTGGTCGACCGGCCGCTGATCCAGCACGTGGTGGACGAGGCGCGCGAGGCCGGCATCGAGCATTTCATCTTCGTCACCGGGCGCAACAAGGGCGTGATCGAGGACCATTTCGACCTCGCCTACGAGCTGGAGCGCACGCTCAGCGAGCGCGGCAGGACGGCCGAGCTATCGATCCTGGCCGAGGCGCAGCCGCCCGCCGGCGCGACCTCCTTCACCCGCCAGCACGCGCCGCGGGGATTGGGCCACGCGGTGTGGTGCGCACGCGACCTGGTCGGCGACGAGCCGTTCGCCGTGCTGCTGCCCGACATGCTGATCAAGGGAAAGCGCGGCTGTCTCGCGCAGATGGCCGACGCGTATCGGGAGCTTGGCGCGAACGCGAACGTCATCGCGGTCGAGGAAGTGCCGGAAGACCAGACGCACATGTACGGCATCGTCGGCACGGGCCAGCAGAAGGGCGCGTCGTTCGAGATCACGGCGATGGTCGAGAAGCCGCCGCGCGGCACCGCGCCGTCGAACCTGATCATCACCGGGCGCTACATCCTGCAGCCGGAAATCTTCCGTCTTCTGGAAAATCAGGAGAAGGGCGCGGGCGGCGAGATCCAGCTCACCGACGCGATGATCGCGCTGATGACGTCCGCGCCGTTCTACGGCTACAAGTTCGACGGCCGCACCTACGACTGCGGCTCCAAGGTCGGGTTCCTCGCGGCGAACGTCGCCTATGCGCTCGACCGCGCCGACATCGCGCCGGCGTTTCGCGCGGAGCTGAAGCGGCTGCTTGACTGATCCTCATGCTGAGGAGCGCGCGAAGCGCGCGTCTCGAAGCATGGCCACAGGCTCCGAGTTTGCTGCCCCCTCTTTAGCTGCGCAAGGATTCAGCCAAGACCACGAGCGCATATTTCGTCGTTCGCGATGAGATATCGCCATAGGCGCGCAGGAGCCGCATGGAGCCCTTGTCCTGGACGAGTGCGATGCCGGCGCTGCGTGGGTCCTTCTTGGTGCGCGCCCCCATGCCGGCATAGAAGAACATGATCGGCGTGTTGAGCATGTCGGCGATCCTCTGCAATCGCCCGGCCGAGACGCGGTTCGTCCCCTTCTCATATTTCTGCACCTGCTGGAACGTTAGCCCGATGCCGTCGGCGAGATCGGACTGCGATAGCCCACGCTCCAGCCTCAACGCGCGTATCTTGTGTCCGATTTCGATATCCTCGGCACCGGCGCGGCGTTTTCTTCCTGAGGCGGCAGAAGGCTGGTTCATCATGAGGCGTAAAATACCTCAATATGAGTTATCCGTCTACTTCTTTGTCCGGGTGTGTCTGACCCCTCGGACCACCTTGAGAGCTTCGATCGGATCGATGCCGAGCGCGTCGCAAATCGCGACAAGCTCGATCGCGTCGATGCGCTTTTTGCCGCGCTCATAGTCGGTGATGAATGATTGATAGCGCCCGAGACGCTTCGCGACTTGGACCTGCGTGAGCCCGGCTTCCTCGCGGGTTTCGCGCAGGAAGCGGACCAGTGCATCATGGCGCGGTGATCCGAACGCTCGCACCATTCCGGCAGGCCCTCGCGCAATTGAGGGACAAGCCACTACGGCCTGATTCCAAAATACCGCAAACAAAGTTATTTTCACGCTGGCAGTCACCGCCCTGCGATAGTGACCGCGCACCGCGTGCCACGTCGACGCGAACCGTGTATGTTTCCGATCGCTAAACCGGGTAATTTTGAAATAAGTATGTGGTATCGAAATAGCAGTCAGGTCATTCGCGGATACGCAATGAGGTGCTGGCGATCTCGCCATTACGAGATCAAGTGGACAGCGTTCGGCACCGTTGTCGGTCTTGTGGTTGGGACATTCGTGGGCGGTGTCGGGATAGCGCTGTTTGGATCGGCATGGGGTGTCCCCGGGATGCTCCTGTTTGCCATGATGGGTGCGGTGGTCGGCGATCGGATCGGCGTCGAACATGACAAGAATGCGCTGGGAAAAGCCCCGCCACGCTGACGTCACCAATGCGAAGACGAAATTTTCGGGCAGTGTCCTGCAAGCGGTGGGGCGCTCGCTATACAATGTAAACGCCATTCCGGCGAAGCGAAGGATAAAGCATGAGTGCTCCCCTACCAGTTGCTGCCGATGGCAGTCGGCCCGATCCCGCATCCTGCCTCCGTGCAGGGGGATATTGGGCTGGACCGAAGGGGAAAGAACGCAAGTTCAGTTCGTTCCCCGAATTTCTTACGGCACTAGCACTTATGGAGGTGCCCCGATGGCGCCGTCGCAATGCCAATGGCAACTTTGGACTGGTTACGGGCGTTCGCTGGACGCACCGGTGACGTTCTAATTGCGACCACGTCGTCAAGGCCCCGATGCGTTGGAGCGCATCGGGGATTAATTGCCGGGCTGGCTCGGCAAGCTTGGTGTGAGAACAAAGAATGAACGACATTTGGGAATCAATGAGCTCCCATTCGCCTAACCCAGTGAAGCCGCACGGCGTTCGCGGCGATGACCTTGAAGCGGCGGTCAACTTCGCCATAGGAGCGTGCGACGGGGGATATGCGGGCGACGGTACGTGCGCTGATCGTCGCGAACGACTTTCTCGCGAGACAGAATGAAGCTCTCAGCGTGGAACTTGACTATGCGTGGAAGTGGATTTCGCCGGGCTTCACACGCAGCACGCTCAAGCGGCGGATGACGACCGGTGACCCGGACCAGCGCTTGTTATCCACGGGCAAAGATCGCTCGCGTCACAACTCGGGCCTAAATTGGGCATAGAGAATCAGCACTCGCGAAATGAAGCTGAACCGATAGGAGATTGTGCCTTGACCACACGCCGCCCCTTTAACGACAGTTACATGCCGAAGGTCACACCCGTGACCCCGACTTCAATCAACTCTTACACTCCGAAGCCCGGCTCTACGGCGCAGCCGAAGGCGCCGATGGCTCCGGCCGAGACGGGGCATCAAGCTCCGCCGCCACCGCCCGCGAAGAACGACTGACACGCGGCGGGTGGCGGAAGGTTATCTGCTTAATGCGAGCGGCCGGAAGGTAAGTGATGCGATCGCCGTAGTAGGCGTCACGCAAAGTTGTTTGGGGCCTCGGCTCCCCTTCCTTCGGGATGATATCCGTCACGTACATAGCAATGTCGCCATTTGGGCCAAGCTGGAAAGGGCCGAATGGAGAGTGCTCAAATTTGCGCGTGTCGTCGCAGCAAAGCCAATCACCATTATCTAGCTCGACGGCAACTTGCGAGACGCGATGCTTTGTATTGGCGCTTAGCGTCGCTAGCGCCGATGGCGCGTCGTCCTGCCATGTCACGTCGAGTAACCGCAGGACCCGCATGACGAGGTCGCGGCCAATACGACGCCAAAGAACACCCGCAACAAGCGAAGTACCAAATGCGGCAATACCAGCAATAAGAGGTCCGCGCGACGGGGTTAGTATCCAGAGCATGAACGTCGCGAACAGGCTAAAGACGAGTGAAATGAAAGCAGCGTCGATTGGCCGCTGACGATCGCGCAAGCCCGTATAGGCGAGCACATAAGCGCAATACCCGCTCGCGAGCGCGAGTTGGATTTCCCAAGAGAGTTTCAAAAAATCGGTCAGCGTCACGGAATTATCCTAGCACATCTTTCGGGAAGGTGCCCGTCACGCCGGATGCGAAACCAGCGTGTGACGGGCTAGAAACCGGGGTCCCGGGTCTGCATCGCACCATAAGTATGCTGCGATGCGCCCGGGACACAGAGATGGGAGCTAGGGCCGCGCTTTCGCCCTCTCACGTATTCCCATGTCCGCGCTTGATGGTCTGGCGGATCACCGGTGCGGTGACCTGATCGGAAATCTGGATGTTCCAGACTTCGGTTTCGCCCTGCGCGGCGAAGTCGGCGAACAGTTTCGGGATGACCGACACATCGCGGACTTCGTGGCCGCGCAGGCCGAAGCCGCGTGCGATGTTTTCGAGCGGCGGCCGCCCGAACACCGCCAGGCTGTCGTCGATGCCGTCGGCGCGCAGCTTGTGAAACTCCGAGCCGTATCCGCCGTCGTTCATCGCGCAGATCAGGATGCGATATCCGTGGCGCTTGAGCGTCTCGAATTCCTGGATATTGAACAAGAGCCCGCCGTCGCCTTCGAACAGCACGACCTTGCCCTCACGGCCCTGCCGGCGCGCAGCCGCGACGCCTAACGCATACGACAGCCCGTTGCCGACCGCGCCGAATTCGCGGACGGTCGTGTAACGCTCCGCCGGCCTGCCAACCATCTGGGCGGGGAAATAGGCCTGATGGCCGCCGCCGACGACGACGTCCCAGTCCTTTGGCACGACCGCGTCGATGGCGGAGACCACCGCGCGCGGATCCAGCAAACCGGGCTCGACGTCGAACGGCATCGAGTCCGCCGGCTCGGTCGCGATGCGATGCGCGAGCTCTTTCGAGCGGATCGCCGCCGCCGTCGGCTTGCCGGCACCCAGCTTCCTGTCGAGGCCGGCAAGGATCGCCTCGGTACCGACGAGCGCATCCGATTTGATATAAAGGTCGGCGGCCTTGAGCCCATCGCGCAATCCGCGCGGGGCATCGTCCAACTGGATCTTGTAGGCCTTCGGCCAGAAGTGCCCGCCGCCGATGTAGTAGGACAGGCTGGTGCCGACCGCGAGCACGACGTCCGCGGACTCGTACATCTCGCGGCCGAGCGACGTGAAGTAGCTGCCGGTGATGCCGAGCCCGAACGGATGGTCGTGGAAAAGGCCGCGCGCGGGCAGCGTGTTGGAGAGAAGCGCGCCGCAGCGATCGGCAAGCTTGATCACCGCATCCCGCGAGCCGGACCACAGCACGCCGCGCCCGCCGAGGATGATCGGCCGCTTGGCGGCTGCGAGCCGCTCGACCGCTTCGGCCACCACCTCGGGATCGGGATGCATGCGCCCGACCTTGGGCTGATACATCTCCGAGGTCTCGTAGGGCTGGTTCGCCATGTATTCGACCTTCTGCAGGTCGTAGGGAACGCCGAGCACCACCGGGCAGCGTTCGACCTTGGCGATGTGGAAGGCCTCGCGCACGTAATCCATCATGCGGGGCACGCTATGCGCGGCGATGTATTTTGCTCCGGTCGCCGCCACGAGCGGCGCCTGGTCGATTGCCTGGTTGTAGAACTTGGCGTTGATCGGCGACTCGCCGGCGAACACCACCAGCGGCAGGCGAGCGCGAACCGCGGCGGGCAGCGCTGTCATGAGTTGGGTTACGCCGGGGCCGCACGTGACCGACGCAACGGCGATCTTGCCGGTTGCCACGTTGTAGGCGGTTGCGGCCGCCACGGTCGCGTGCTCGTGCCTGACGTGGACGGTATGCACGCCCGGCAGTTTGGCGAAGGCGGTGCACCAGTGCATGTTGCCGTCGCCCATCAGGACGAACTGCGTGTCGACGCCTTCGGCGAGAAATGCTTCCGCGAGGGCTTCGTAGAGTTTGGGCATGGGCGGGGTACTGCTTGGATGATGAGGTGATCCGGTACGCAACCACGCCCGGCGCCGCCCCGTCAATTCGATTGACGCACGCCTAGCGCTGCAACCGCATGCCGAGCAGGAACACCGTGGCGGCATAGTCGACCCCCGGCACGGTCGAGCGCATCCATTCCTGGCGCACTTCGCCCTTCACCGCCATCAGCCGGTTGAGCTTGTAGGTGATGGCGCCCGAGATCGCGTAGCGCTCGTCCTTGCGCGCCGAGCCGACATAGTCGTCGTAGCCGAAATTGAACTTCGCGGTGCCGATCAGCCAGCGGCGGAACGCGTGGCTGACTTCGATCCCGGCGTTGCGCGTCAGGATGCCGGCGGTGCCCGGCACCGTGGTCTCGCCCGCGACCGTCGCGGCGGTGAGCTTGACGTTGGTGAGCGCGCTCATCGAATAGATCAGCGCGGCGTCGAACAGCACGCCCTGCAATTTCTGCAGCGAGGGGTCCTTGTAGTCGCGCTCGAGATAGCCGACCGCGACTTCGCCGGTCAGCAGGCGCGAGAACTCGAAGCTCGTTCCGCCCTTCACGCTCCACCCGGTCGAGTCGCGTTGCAGCCCGAAGCGGTCGAACTGGATGTCGTGCTCGCGCGTGTCGTACGTCGTCTCGACGAACGGCTTGATGCCCGGCATCAGGTCGTAGCTGGTGCGCATCAGCACGGCGTAACGATTGAAGTCGCGATCGTGGTTGCTCGCCGTGGTGCCGTCGGTGAACGTCGAGTCCCGATATTCGGTGCGCTCCGCGCCGCCCTTCACGGCGACTTCGACGCGATTGAAGCGCTGCGAGACCCCGACCGCGCCGCCGAGCGTCGTGAAGATCGGGAAGCGGGACAGCCCCGCCTGCACGTTCGGGCTGCCGGGATTGTCGGTGCCCACCACCAGAATCCCTTCGCCGATCAGCGCGGTGTCGCGCGTCACGTCGAGCCGGCCCGTCACCTTGCCGTCGACGGTCGGCCGATCGAGCTCCGGTGTCCGCTCATAGGCCGTATAGCTGCCGCGCAGCGCCACGGTCACTTCGTGACGCTGCCAGTCGGAGCGCGCGAGCAGTTCTGGCGAAACCGTCACAAA
This sequence comes from Hyphomicrobiales bacterium, assembly GCA_034669145.1. Classification (GTDB taxonomy): domain Bacteria; phylum Pseudomonadota; class Alphaproteobacteria; order Rhizobiales; family Xanthobacteraceae; genus PALSA-894. The sequence goes on along the minus strand of JAXDNY010000176.1, from coordinate 7,896 downwards.
GGCCGAAGCGCGTCCGCTGGGAACGCGCGCCGGGTTGGTATCGTAGCCGCCGAGCACCTCAACCGCGGGCGCGACGAGGAACGCTCCGGCACGCAAACCGAGTTGCGCAAAGGCGTCCTCCTCGGCCGCGGTGCGCCGGCGCAGCAGCGTGGCCGAAGACGACGTCATGCGGCTGGAGTTGACGGTTCCCACGATGCTGCCGGTCGCCGTCGCGTCGGGAATGCGCACCAGCAGATTGCGCGGCGGCGGTAGCGCAGGCGTGGCGGATGCGGGCTTCGTCGTGGTTGCGCGGGCGCTTGTCGTTGTCGTCGCGCCGGTACCCGGCCGCGTGAGCGGAAGCGGCGCCGGTTGCGCCGATGTCACGGCCGGCGGGCGCGCGCCCTTGCGCAACGCGGGCCGGCGTTTCGTATTGGTGGAGACGAAACCGGTCTTGCTCGCACCGAAACCCGGCAGATTGCCGAAGCTCGCCGGACTGGTATCCGGATTGTCGGCGACCGGCCGCGTATCGCGCTTGCGCACGGCGCGCGGCGCCGTCTCCCGGCGCGGAGACTCAGCCGTATCTTCGAAGGAGGGCCGCAGGACGCCTGTCTGCTTGGTGGCAGGCTGGCCGAACGCATGCGCCGCCGCGAGCACGGCCACGACCGCACCGACGCCGGCCGGAAGAACACCTGAAACGACACGCCGCACGGAATACCCTCGCGGCCGCGCGAGGCGCGGCTTATGGTTAACGGATGTAAAACGAGGATGGTTAACGTCGGGTTGAGGTCGCCTTGCCTGGTCTTTCCGTGCTAACTGGTCGGGCCACGCGAGACGTTAACGAATGCTGAATCCGAAACCGGAACCAGGCGCGAGCGGACACGATCCGCTGATCGGGTCGGCGCTGCGCACGCTCGCGACCGAAGCCGACGGCATCGCGGCGCTGGTCGCGGCGATCCGCGGCAGCCTTGCGCAGCCGTTCGCCGCGGCCGTTGAGCTGGTCGCGAAATCGAAGGGCCGGCTGATCGTCACCGGCATGGGGAAGTCCGGCCACGTCGGGCGCAAGATCGCCGCGACGTTCGCTTCGACCGGCACGCCCGCCTATTTCGTGCACCCGGGCGAGGCGAGCCACGGCGACCTCGGCATGATCACCCGCGACGACGTCATCATGGCACTGTCCTGGTCGGGCGAGACCGTCGAGCTGAAGGACCTGATCGATTATTCGCGCCGCTTCCGCGCCGGCCTGATCGCCGTGACGGCGGACGCAGAGAGCACGCTCGCCAAATCGGCCGACGTGGTGCTGCTGCTGCCGCAGGCGCGCGAGGCCTGTCCGCACAATCTCGCGCCCACCACCTCCTCGCTGATGCAGCTTGCGCTCGGCGACGCGCTCGCGGTCGCGCTGCTGGAAAGCCGCGGCTTCACGGCGCTGGATTTCCGCGGGCTGCATCCGGGCGGCCGCCTCGGCGCGAAACTCAAATTCATCCGCGACGTGATGCATGGCGGCACGGCTGTGCCGCTGATCGCACGCGGCGCCGCCATGTCGGAGGCGGTCGTGGAAATGACCGCGAAGGGTTTCGGCTGCGTCGGCATCACGGATCGCGACGGGCGGCTTGCCGGCATCGTCACGGACGGCGATCTGCGCCGCCACATGGGGCCCGACCTTTTGGCAGCGCGCGTCGACGACGTCATGACGGCGCAGCCCAAGACCGTGAGCGGCGATCAGCTCGTCAGCGAAGCGCTGGAGCTGCTCAACTCATCGAAGATCACGGCGGTGTTCGTGGTCGGCAACGGCGCGCCGGTCGGGATCGTGCATCTGCACGATTTGCTGCGCGCGGGGGTGGCTTAGTTGTCATTCCGGGGCGGCGCGCAGCGCCGAACCCGGAATCCATAACCACGGGCGGTGCGACTCAAGAACCGGTCGTGGTTATGAATTCTGGCCCTCGCTCCGCTCGGCCGAATGACAGCGGAGGGACTACACCGCCTCCACCACCAAGGTCGCGGCATCCGCGCGCACGACCTTGACGCGGCTGCCGCCGGGGCAGTCGGGGCCGGACAGCCGCCAGATCGTGTCGTCGATCTTCACGGTGCCGCTGCCCGACACGATCGGCTTGTCCAGCGTGAACTCGCGGCCCACGAAGGCATCCGCGCGGCGATTGAGGAACGGCTGATCGCCCACTTTCTCGACCCGATGCGCGAAGCGCCGCCACAGCGGGATCGACGCGAGCGCAAAGATCGCGAAGGCGACGAACTGGTACTGCCACGGCCAGTCGACCAGCAGCGAGACGACGCCGACCAGAAGCGCCGAGAGGCCGAGCCACAGCATGAAGGAGCCGGGCGCCACCAGTTCGATAACGAAGAACAGGGCCGCGAGAATTAGCCAGTTCCACTTTCCCAGCGTCGTCACATAGTCGATCAACATGGTTCTGCTCGCTCAGGCCGGCGGCGTGTAGCCGGGGGTGGTAAAGCCGCCCGGACCGCTCGGCTTGCGCGGCGTCGGCGGAACGGTCTTGGCCCCGCCTCCTCCGCCGCCACCCGAACCATCGGTGCCGAACGTCGCCCTGGCGATCTCGCCGATACCGGCGAGCGAACCGAGCACGGCGGTCGCCTCCATCGGGACGATCAGCACCTTCTGGTTCGGCGACGTCGCCAGCTTGCCGAACGCCTCGATGTATTTCTGCGCCACGAAATAGTTGAGCGAGGCGACGTCACCCTTCGCAACGGCATCGCTGACCATCTCGGTCGCCTTCGCCTCGGCTTGCGCAAGACGCTCGCGCGCCTCGGCATCGCGGAACGCGGCTTCGCGCCGGCCCTCGGCTTCGAGAATCTGCGATTGCTTGGCGCCTTCCGCCTTGAGGATCGCGGACTGGCGCTGGCCTTCGGCCTGCAGGATCTCGGCGCGTTTCTCGCGCTCGGCCTGCATCTGCCGGCCCATCGACTGCACGAGATTCGCGGGCGGCACGATGTCCTTGATGTCGATGCGGTTGACCTTGACGCCCCATGGCGCCACCGCGGCATCGACCACGCGCAGCAGCCGCTCGTTGATCTCGTCGCGATGGGAGAGCATCTGGTCGAGGTCCATCGCGCCCATCACGGAGCGGATATTGGTCATGGTGAGCTTGACGATGGCCTGGTCGAGATTGGCGATCTCATAGCTCGCCTTAGCGGCATCGATCACCTGATAGAACGCGAGACCGTCGACCGTGACGGTCGCGTTGTCCTTGGTGATCACATCCTGCTGCGGAATGTCGATCGCCTGCTCCATCATGTTCATCTTGTGACCGATGCGGTCGAAGAAGGGCACGATGATATTGAGGCCCGGGCGCAGCGTGCCGGTGTATTTGCCGAAGCGCTCGACGGTCCAGTTGTAGCCCTGCGGCACCGTCTTGACGCCGGCGAACAGCGTGAGCACCGCGAGGGCGACGATGACGAGCACGAAGATGTCGAAGCCGAAGAACACGGCGAACCTCCCGATGCGGGCCCGTTCCCGCCTGTTGCAGAGTGTGGGCGTCAAGCTTAGCCGCGGCAAGCCGCTCCACGACGCGTGCCCACAGCCGATATTAGTCGTTTTGGGTCGCGCGCGGGTTCAGTTCTCGATCCAGCCCTTCAATTCGCGCCGAACGACGTGATTGATTACGGTCATGCCGGCTTCGCTGTCGTTGAGGCATGGAATGGCGGCGAAATTCTTTCCGCCGTGATGGTGAAAAATCTCCGCATTCTCAACCGCGATCTCCTCCAGCGTTTCGAGGCAGTCGGCAACGAAGCCCGGCGTGACGATTGCGAGGTTTTTCACGCCGCGCTCGGCCAGCGCCTTCACGGTCATGTCGGTGTAGGGCTGGAGCCATTCGGCAAAACCGAAGCGCGACTGGAAGGTGAGCATGAAGCGGCTTTCGTCGAGCCCGAGCCGCGCGCCGAGCAGCCGCGCAGTTTTATGACACTGGCAGTAGTAGGGATCGCCCTTGATGAGGTAGTCCTTCGGGATGCCGTGGAACGACGCGAGGATCATCTCGGGCTTGAACGGCAGCTTCTGCAATTCGGTTTCGAGCGAGGCCGCCACCGCCTCGATATAGAGCGGATCGTCGTGCCACGGCGGCGCGATGCGCACCGCCGGCTGCCAGCGCATGGTTTTCAGCGCGTCGAACGCCTTGTCGGCGACGGTCGCAGTGGTCGCCGCGCAGTACTGCGGATAGAGCGGCACGATCAGGATGCGCGCGCAGCCCGCGTTCCGCAGCGCGTCGAGCCGCGAGGCAATCGACGGATTGCCGTAGCGCATCGCCCAGTCGACCGTGATCCGCGCGTCGACGGCGCCGAGCATCCCGGCCAGCTTCTCGGCCTGCGCGCGCGTGATGGTCTTCAGCGGCGATTCGTCGCGCTCGCGGTTCCAGATCTTGTCGTAGTCGCGCCCCTTGCGGCCCGGACGGATCGTCAGGATGACCAGGTTGAGCACCAGCCACCATTTCAGCCGGTTCTCCTCGATCACGCGGGCGTCGGACAGAAACGCCTTGAGGTACCGGCGCATCGACCAGTAGTCGGTCGCGTCGGGCGTGCCGAGATTGACGAGCAACACGCCGATGCGGCCAGCCGCGACCGGCGGATGGTCCGTGGGCCGTGCGCTCGTGCTCGTCAGGCTCTCGTTCATCGCGGCGCAACTCTGGTGAAATCGGCGTGGCGGTTCCTATTATACGCATGGTAAGGGGCGGCAAGTGAGAACACCAAAAACCATGCTGACCCGCCGCTCCTTCCTCTCCTCATTGGCCTCCACGCTCGCGCTCGTCGGCTGGCGCCCCGCGTGGGCGCAGGCGACCCACACGGCGACTATCACGTTCGTCCTGTTCAACGATTTCTACCTGATGGGCGAGCAGCCGTTCCCCGACGGCAAGAGCCGTGGTGGATTTGCCCGCCTCGCGTCGATCGTGAAGGCCGAGCGCGCCAGGGCCGCCGCCGAAGGACGCAACGTCATCGTGGCTCATGGCGGCGACACGCTGTCGCCTTCGGTGATGTCCGGCCTCGACCGCGGCGCGCATATCGTTGCGCTGACGAACATGATCGCGCCGGACATTTTTGTGCCGGGCAACCACGAGTTCGATTTCGGCAAGACGGTTTTCCTGGAGCGCATGGCGGAGGCGAAATTCCCGCTCTACGGCGCGAACCTGCGCGATGCGGCCGGCGCGGCAATTCCGAACTTCAAGGATCACGCACTGCTCGACGTCAACGGCGTGCGCGTCGGCCTGACCGGCCTTGCGTATGAGCAGTCGCCGCGCATGTCGTCGCCCGAGGACCTGCGCTTCGGCTCCACGATCGACATCGCCAGGACCGAGGCCGCGGCGCTGCGCCAGGCGGGCGCGGACTTCGTCTGCGCGGTCATGCACTGCAATCGCGGCGATGCAATCAAGCTGCAATACGAGCGTGTCGCCGAGCTGCTGCTCACCGGCCACACGCACGACCTGCTGGTGAGCTACGAGGACAAATGTGCGCTGGTCGAGTCCGGCTACGACGCCCACTATGTCACCTGCGTGGATGTGACGATTTCGGTGCGCGAGGATGGCGGCAAGCGCGTCACCGCCTGGCGGCCGAACTTCCGCGCGATCGATTCAAGCGACGTGACGCCCGACCCGGAGGTCGCCGCCGCAGTCGCGCGTTTCGAGGCCGCGCTGATCGACAAGATGAGCGATCCGCTCTGCGTCACCACGGTTGCGCTCGACTCCTCGGCCGCCACCGTGCGCACGCGCGAGGCTGCGATCGGCAATCTGTTCGCCGACGCGATGCGCGCCGGCACGCGTGCGGACGCGGCCGTGCTGAACGGCGGCGGCATCCGCGCGGCTAAGACCTATGCGCCGGGCACGCGCATCACCCAGGGCGACGTGCTGGCGGAACTGCCGTTCAACAACCGCGTCGTCGTGGTGGAGATGGCCGGCGCCGAGCTGCGGCGCGCGATGGAGAACGGGCTGTCGCTGTTGCCGCGCGCCAGCGGACGGTTTCCGCAGGTCTCCGGGATCGCGCTCGCGTTCGAGCTGGCGCGCACGCCCGGCAGCCGCATCACCGCCATGCGCGTCGGCGGCGCACCGCTCGACGAGGGGAAAATCTATCGCGTCGCGGTCCTCGATTATCTCGCGCGCGGCGGCGACGACTACGCGATGTTCGCCAGCGCAAAGCGCATCACGCCCGACAACGACGCGCCCATGATGGTGAACGAGGTGGTGGAGTATCTGCGCCGGATCGGAACGGCCAGCACGGGGGTCGAGGGGCGGGTTGTGGGGAGGTAGAGCGGCGAACTCCTCTTAACCCCTCCCCGCTTGCGGGGAGAGGTCGACCGAGCGCAGCGAGGTCGGGTGAGGGGGAATTTCCAATGGCGCGCTTATCGAGAGTCCCCCTCACCCGGCTCGCAGCTTCGCTGCTCGCCACCCTCTCCCCGCAAGCGGGGAGAGGGAAAGAAAGAGCTACCCCACCGGCCGCTCGTCTGCGATCACCTTGCCGTCGTTCGGCAGTGTGCCGGGCGCGACGAGTTTCACGGCGCCCTTGAGTTTCGTCACAGCCTGCAATGTTTCGGCGACCGCGTCGCCAAGCCCCGCACGGGCATTCTGGCATTCGGCGGACAGCGTCATCGCGTCCTGCTCGCCGTCGCGCGTCACGCTGAGGCGCACGCGCAGCAATTCCGGATGGCGCCTGGCCAATTCGGCGATCTGCTCGGGCCGCACGAACATGCCCTTCACTTTGGTGGTCTGGTCGGCGCGGCCCATCCAGCCCTTGATGCGCGTGTTGGTGCGTCCGCACGGCGAGGCGCCGGCCAGCACGGCGGACATGTCGCCGGTAGCAAGCCGGATCATCGGATAGTCCGGATTGAACGTGGTGACGACGACCTCGCCGACTTCGCCGTCCGCAACGGAATCGCCCGTGCCGGGCCGCACGATTTCCAAAATGATGTCCTCATTGACGATCATGCCTTCAAGCGCATCGCTCTCGTAAGAGATCACACCGGCCTCGGCGACCGCGTAACACTGCTTCACGGCGACGCCGCGGTCGCCAAGCTCCTTGCGCAGCGACGGCGGCAGTGCGGCGCCGGACACAAGCCCGCGCTTGATCGACGACGCGTCCTTGCCGGCCTTCGCGGCCGCATCGATCAGGATCTTCAGGAAGTCCGGCGTGCCCACATAGGCCGACGGCTTGAGCTGCGCGATCGCGTCGAGCTGCGCCTCGGTGTTGCCGACGCCGCCCGGAATGGTCGCGCAGCCGAGCGCGTGCGCGCCGGCTTCGAGGATGAACGCGCCCGGCGTCAGATGATACGAGAAGCAGTTGATCGCCACGTCGCCGGCGCGCAGGCCGGCTGCGAACAGCGCACGCGCGCCGTTGTAGTCGCCGGTGTGTCCCTCCGGCTCGAAGATCGGCCCGGGCGACATGAACAGCCGTTTCGCCTTGCCGGGCGCGATCGTGTTGAAGCCGCCGAACGGCGGCGTCTCTTTCTGCAAGCCGAGCAGCGCGGACTTGCGCAGCAGCGGCAGTTTCGCCAGCGCGGCGCGGCTGGTGACGGATTTCGCATCGACGCCGGCGAGATGCTTTGCCCAGCCGGGCGCGCTCATCGCGCGCGCGATCTGCGCGGGCAGCCGCGCGAACAGGTCTTTTTCGCGGGCAACGGGATCGCGGGTTTCGAGGGGGTCGAAGTGGTCGGGCATGATGTCACCTTCGTCATGCCCGGGCTTGACCCGGGCATCCATCGTCTTCGCAAGATATCTTCATGATGGATTGCCGGGATCAAGTCCGGCAATGACGCGCTCCGCGCGTCACGCCAGCCACCGCTTCCTGCGCTTGTAGTGCTTGCCGTCGCGGAACGACTTGCGCTTGCCCTCGGCGATGCCGAGGTAGAATTCCTTCACGTCCTCGTTCTCGCGCAGCGCCTTGGCCTCGCCGTCCATCACGACGCGGCCGTTC
>JAXDNY010000175.1:0-12333 GCA_034669145.1 Hyphomicrobiales bacterium | reverse complement strand
GTTTATGGGAACGGGGAGCAAGACACTCGTGACCAAGACAGAAGACATTCGCAAATACTTCGAGAACGCTCTCCTGAACAACAGACCGCGGGGCGCAGCCCTCGGAACGCACGAAGTCATCGCGCTATCCGATACGGCAGTCCTCGTAACGGGCCTGGACGCGGTAACCGGCGTGCGCGATGGACAGCCCATCCGCGCAGCGGGCCGCGTCACGTTCGTCGTGGCCAAACGCGGCGCAGACTGGCAGATCGTACACTTTCACCGGTCGGCGATGCCCAACTGACAATCGGTTTGATCGTGCCGTTTTTGTGAATGGTGCCCAGGAGAGGACTCGAACCTCCACGGCTCTCACCGCTAGTACCTGAAACTAGTGCGTCTACCAATTCCGCCACCTGGGCATCAGGCATCGGAGCGGGCGAGACATAAGGTGGCGCGTTTCGCCTTGTCAACGCTTGAGACGGCGGTGCGCGGGGCGCTATACCCCATCCATCGCCGCTTCGCCGAAGGCCGCCCCATGACCGAAATCCCCACCGAAACCCTGGTCACCGTGTTCGGCGGCTCGGGCTTCCTCGGCCGCCATGTGGTGCGGGCGCTCGCGCGCGAGGGGTACCGCCTCCGTCCGGCGGTGCGCCGGCCCGAACTCGCGGGCCATCTCCAGCCGCTCGGGCGGGTCGGGCAGATCCACGCGGTGCAGGCGAACCTGCGCTATCCGGCCTCGGTCGAGGCCGCGGTGCGCGATGCCGACGTGGTGATCAACCTGGTCGGCATCCTGTTCGAGCGCGGCAAGCAGCGCTTCGAGGCGGTGCAGGCGGAGGGCGCCCATCAGGTCGCCCGCGCCGCCGCGGCGGCCGGCGCGCGCATGGTCCACGTGTCGGCGCTCGGCGCGGACCCGGACTCGCCCTCGCTCTACGCGCGCAGCAAGGCGGCCGGCGAGGCCGCGGTGCTCGGCGCTGCGCCCAACGCGACGATCTACCGGCCCTCGATCCTGTTCGGGCCGGAGGATGATTTCTTCAACCGCTTTGCCGCAATGGCGCGCATGTTTCCGGCGCTGCCGCTGGTCGGCGGCGGCGCGACGAAATTCCAGCCGGTGTTCGTCGGCGATGTCGCGCAGGCGATTTTGATGGCGGTCGGGGGCCGGGCCAAGGGCGGCACGATCTATGAGCTCGGCGGGCCTGAGGTGCGAACCTTCAAGGAGCTGATGGAGTACGTGCTCGCCGTGACGGAGCGGAAACGGCTGCTCGTGCCGCTGCCGTTCGGGATCGCCAGGCTGCAGGCCTATCTCCTGCAACTGCTGCCGACGCCGTTGCTCACGCCGGATCAGGTCGAACTGTTGCGCAGCGACAACGTGGTGAGCGAAGCCGCGAAGGCCGAAGGCCGCACCATTCAGGCGCTCGGCATCGAGCCCGCCGCACTCGAGGCGATCGTGCCGAGCTATCTGTGGCGGTTCCGCAAGACCGGGCAGTTTCGCGGGCGGGTAGCGTAGCGCTCCCCCTGTCATCCCGGAAACCGCGAAGCGGTTATCCGGGACCCATAACCACAGGCCGAGCGATCAACAAAGATCTGGGTTATGGATCCCGGGTCTCGCTGCGCTCGCCCGGGATGACGGTCACCTAAACAGCCCCAATCCCACCAATCCCAGCGCGCCGACGATGATGCGCCACCAGGCGAACAGTGCGAAGCCGTGGCTCGATACGTAATCGAGGAACGATTTCACCACGATGAAGGCGGCGACGAACGAGGTCGCAAACCCGACCACGACGATCAGCCAGTTGCTGCCGCCCATCTGGCCCCAGTTCTTCATCAGGTCGTAGGCGAACGCGCCCGCCATCGTGGGCATCGCGAGATAGAACGAGAATTCGGCCGCGGAGCGCTTGTCGGCGCCGAGCAGCATCGCCGACACGATGGTCGCCCCGGAGCGCGACACCCCGGGGATCATCGCGAGGCACTGGCAGAGCCCGATGATCAGGTAGGTCAGCAGCGGAAACTGCGTGGCGTCATGATAGATGGGCTTGAGCCGCAGCCGGTCGATCCACAACAGAACGCCGCCGCCGATAATCAGCGAGATGCACACGATCCACACATTGAACAGCACGCCCTTGATGAAGGAGTGCAACAGCGCACCGATCACCGCGGCGGGGACGAACGCGATCAGCACGCCGAGGATGAAGCGGCGCGGCGCCGCCTGCGTCAGCGCGCCGATGGCGATCGACCACAAGCGCTGGAAATAGATCGACAGGATGGCGAGGATCGCGCCGAGCTGGATCAGCACCACGAAGGTCTTGCCGAAGGCATCGTCGTCGAAGCCGAAGAAATGCTCGAGCAGCAACAGATGCCCGGTCGACGACACCGGGAGAAATTCGGTCAGGCCCTCGACGATGCCGAGGACAACGGCCTTGATCAGATCGAACAGCATGCGGGCTCCGGAGGGACAGGAAGCGCGATTCGCCCCACAGGTTTTTCGCGCACGGCCGGTCAAGGGGCAACCGAAAAGGTCGCAGGCGAGCACTCGTTCAGTCCTCATCCTGAGGAGGCCGCGCAGCGGCCGTCTCGAAGGATGCCAAGTGCACCGGCGGCGTTTCGGGCCATCCTTCGAGACGCGCTCCCTTCGGTCGCGCTCCTCAGGATGAGGCCTCAACTACGCGGGTGTGATATCAAGCGCCGTCCACGGGCGCGGCGAATCACAAGAGATGATCACGCTCTTCCATCATCCGTTCTGCCCACATTCGCGCTTCGTGCGCCTGGTGCTGGGCGAGTTCGGCATTGCGCCGCGCCTTGTCGAGGAGCGGGTGTGGGAGCGGCGCGAGGAATTCCTTGCGCTCAATCCCGAGGGCAAAACGCCGGTGCTGATCGAGGAAGGGCACCCGGCCGTGCCGGGTGCGGCGATCATCGCCGAATATCTCGACGAGACGCGAGGGCCCGAGGCCGGCGACCGGCGGCTCTTACCCGCGGACCCGTTCGCGCGCGTGGAAGTGCGGCGGCTGACGCACTGGTTCCAAGAAAAGTTCTTCCACGAGGTGACGACGTTTCTGGTCACCGAGCGCATTTACAAGCAGACCATGCGCACCGAACAGGGCGGCGGGCCGCCCGACACCAGCGCAATCCGTGCGGCACGCCATAACATCCGCTATCATCTGGCGTATATCGGCTGGCTCGCGCGCCAGCGCACCTGGCTCGCCGGCGAGCGGCTGAGCTATGCGGATCTCGCGGCGGCGACCCATCTCTCGGTCGCCGATTACCTGGGCGATGTACCGTGGAACGAGGACGAGGCAGCAAAGACCTGGTACGCGCGCGTGAAATCGCGCCCGTCGTTCCGTCCGCTGCTGGCCGAAACGGTGCCGGGCATTCCGGCGTCGGCGAGCTACGCCGACCTCGACTTCTAGACCTAGGCGCGATCAAGACCGCGCTCGCCGCGCAGGCGCGCGCGCAGGGCTTCAATGCGATCGGCGTGACGCGGCCGGACGCGATTGGGGCGGCGAAGCCGTACTTCGAGCGCTTCATCGCCGAGGGTCAACACGGCGACATGGATTGGCTCGCCAATACGGCTGCGCGGCGCACCGACCCGCACGTGCTATGGCCGGATGCGCGTGCGGTGATCATGCTTGGGCTGAATTACGGGCCGGATCGCGATCCGCTGGATATTCTCAAAGAGCGGGCGCTGGGCGCGATCTCGGTCTACGCGCAGGGCGACGACTATCACGAGATCATCAAGGCGAAGCTGAAGGCGATCGCGCGCTGGCTGGTGGCGAACGGCGGCGGCGACGTGAAGGTGTTCGTCGACACCGCCGCCGTGATGGAGAAGCCGCTCGCCGCGAGCGCTGGGCTTGGCTGGCAGGGCAAGCACACGAATCTCGTGTCGCGCCAGCACGGCTCGTGGCTGTTTCTTGGCGCGATCTTCACCACCCTGGAGTTGCCGGCCGACGCGCCGGAGATCGATCACTGCGGCTCGTGTCAGGCCTGCCTCGACATCTGCCCGACGAATGCGTTTCCCGCGCCCTACCGGCTCGATGCGCGCCGCTGCATCTCGTACCTGACGATCGAGCACAAGGGTCCGATTCCGCGCGAGCTGCGGGCGCTAATGGGCAATCGCATCTATGGCTGCGACGATTGTCTTAGCGTTTGCCCGTGGAACAAGTTCGCGCAGGCCGGGCACGAGGCGAAACTTTCCGCGCGCGAGGTGTTGCGCGCGCCGAAACTTGCCGAGTTGGCGCGCCTCGATGATGCGGCGTTCCGAAAACTGTTCGCCAAGTCGCCGGTCAAGCGCACTGGCCGCGACCGCTTCGTGCGCAATGTGGCCATCGCGATCGGCAATTCGGCCGATGCCGCCCTTGCCGCCGATGCCGAGCGGCTGCTTGACGATGCTTCTCCACTCGTGCGCGGCGCCGCCGTGTGGGCGCTCGGGCGGCTCGATCCAGCGCGGCTCGCGGCGCTCACCGAGAGACGCGCGAGAGAGATCGATGAAACGGTGCAAGAAGAATGGAGCGCGGCGTAATGCCGGCTCTATTCTGCTTCGGCCTCGGCTATTCGGCTTCTCATACCATCGCGGAGTTCGGCGGCCGGTTCGACCGCATCGCCGGAACGGTGACGACGCGCGAGAAGGCTGCCGCGATCGCGAGCGCCGGCATCGCCGGACACACGGTCGAGGCGTTCGTGTTCGACGGCAGCGAGGCGCCGCCGCATGTCACCGCCGCGTTGATGGATGCGACCGTGCTGCTCGTCTCGGTTCCGCCGCGTGAAAGCGGCGATCCGGCGCTCGCACAGTTCGCCGACACCATCGCGGGCGCGCCAAATCTCCGAACGATCGTTTATCTCTCGACCGTCGGCGTGTACGGCGATCACGGCGGCGCGTGGGTCGATGAGGCAACCCCGCCGACGCCGATCTCGGAGCGCAGCCGCGAGCGGCTCGCGGCGGAGCACGCATGGGCGGCGCTCGCCACGCGCGCCGGGAAGCCGGTGGCGATCCTGCGGCTGTCCGGTATTTATGGACCGGGCCAGAACGCGCTGATGCAAGTCGCGCGCGGCAGCGCCAGGCGCATTGACAAGCAGGGCCAGGTGTTCAACCGCATTCATGTGGCCGACATCGCGCACGCGATCGATGCGGCGTTCACCCACCGAGCCAATGGCGTGTTCAACGTCACCGACGACGAACCAACGCCGCAGGGCGTGCCGATCGCCTTCGCGGCGGACCTGCTGGGCATCGCGCCGCCGCCGGAAATTGCTTTCGACGAAGCCGCGCAGGGACTGTCGCCAATGGCGCTGTCGTTCTATGGCGAGAGCAAGCGCGTGAAAAACGACAGGCTCAAGCGCGAGCTTGGCGTGCGTCTGCGCTATCCGAATTATCGGGACGGTCTACGCGCGCTCTTTGCCGATGGCGAAGGGCGCTCAGAAGCGCGGTGAATCCGCACCGAGCCGCAGCGGCCGCACCACGATCACGGGCCTTGTGCTCTCGCCCGACGGCACCGAATAGACCGAATAGACCCGGTTGAAGCCATCGCGACTGGCTTCGCGGCTGCGTTGCCGGCGCGTCTCGGAACGCTTGGCCGGCTTCTTGGCCACGGGCTGATCGCTCACGCCAGGCCCGCGCAACACAGTGTCGCTCGTGACAAGGTTGGCGGTGGCAGGCGGCACGGCCTCACCGGCACGCGGCGCCACCACAAGGCGCACATTGCGCCCGGCCTCGTTCCCGCGCGCGATGCAGCGATTATCGAGGTAGGGCCATGTCTGCTGCTCGCAAGACGGTTTCGTATCGGGTTTGGCGGACGTAGCCTGCTCGGTCGGGCTCGCAGCAGCCGGAGCCGCCACTGAGGTCGACGGCAGCGCCGCCACCTGAGTCCCAGCCGAAGCCGAGATCGCGGGCGTCGGACCGGTCACATAGGCGGCCACCGCCCCGGTTCCCGCCGCCAGGCCGGCGAGAACGGGAATTGCAACGAACTTTACCGGAAGCGCCGCCAGATTCATGATCACGGTCATATGCCTGCCCCACATATGCGCGGAGGAGCCCCGCGCGCCGGGAGAACGCGCGGGCGGGCCGGCAGTTCCGGGAACTTTATCAGCTGTGCGGCGCGAACAGCTTCTGCAGGATGCTGCGGCGGCGGGGCGCCGCAGGCGTCACCGGCTCGGCCTTGGGTGGCGGACCGAAGCAGCCCCGATAGCGGATCACGCCCCAGATTAGCGGGTTCCAAGCGCGCCACGCTTTCTCGGCCTCGGGCCGCATGTAGCCGCGCACGACCTCGGGCGCCTCGCCGAACGCTTCCGGCATGACCCGCGAGAGTTCCGGATCGGCCAGGATGTCCCACTTGGAATCCCCGCCCATCAGGCGCGAGCCGATCGAATAGACGACGCGGCTGATGCGCGTCTCGCGCATCGGGAATGAGCACATCACGCACGGCTCGACGTTGGTGTAGAGCGTGCAGCCCGACAAATCCTTGGTGCCCAGCGCCTTCTGCGCCATCCCGATTGCGACGATCTCGGCGTGCCGCGTGACGTCGCCGTCGCGCGCGACCCGGTTAAGGGTCTCGACCACGACCTTGCCGTCCTTCGCGATCACACAGGCGAAAGGAAACTCACCCACCTGTTTGGAGGTTTTCGACAGCTCGATGCAGCGCGCCATCATGGCGGCGTCCACCGCTTCGGTCGTATCCCGATCCATAACGCTGTTACCGTGTTGGGGTTGTTGTCTTGGATGGTTGTTGGCGCGGCTGTGCCGGCGAGGGAGGGCTGCCTTCTACACTGCCCCCGCGCATTGCTCAACCTCAACAACGCATGGCAATTCACCGGTTTGTGCATTGACCAGGGCTGACCCCCGGCCAACGAATTGCGGCCCCTGAAGTTCGCCCACACGGGCGAGGGATTAACCAAAACACGCGAGGAGTTATTCATGTCTGCGCAGCCTCAGCTTCCGTCCGATATCGAAGGCCTCGCCCATCAGGTCGATCCGTTGTCGCGGCGCGGCTTTTTCATGAGCTCGGCCGCAGCGGCGGCGGCCGGGTACACGCTGTGCGCCGGTCCGGTGCGGGCGCAGGTCGTCACCACCGACACCGCAGGACTGACGGTCGGCGACGCCAAGGTGCCGGTCGCCGGCGGCGAGATGCCGGTCTATTTCGCGCGGCCCGCCAATGCGGCGAACGCGCCGGTCATCCTGGTCGCGATGGAGATCTTCGGACTGCACGAGTACATCAAGGACGTGACGCGCCGCCTGGCGAAGCTCGGCGCCTTCGCGGTTGCGCCCGACTATTATTTCCGCAAGGGCGAAGACCTCACCAAGATCACCGAGATTCCCAAGCTGATGCCGATCGTCAATTCCAAGCCGGACGCCGAGTTGCTCGCCGATCTCGACGCGACGGCGGCGTGGGCGAAAGCCCAGGGCGGCGATACGGCCAAGCTCGGTATCATGGGGTATTGCCGCGGCGGCCGGAGCGTATGGGTTTATGCGGCGCACAATCCGAACCTGAAAGCGGGCGTCGCGTTCTACGGCTCGCTGGTCGATCCCGAAGCCCAGAAGGCAATCTGGCCGAAAAATCCGATCGAGCTTGCGCCGCAAATGAAAGCACCGGTGCTCGGCCTTTACGGCGAGGCCGACGCCGGCATTCCGCTGACGCAGGTCGATCAGATGAAAGCCGCGCTTGCGGCGGCGAGCAAGCCGGCCGAGATCAAGGTCTATCCGGCTGCGCCGCACGGCTTCCACGCCGACTACCGGGCGAGCTACCGCAAGGAAGCCGCCGACGATGCATGGGCGCAGATGACCGCGTGGTTCAAGAAGAACGGCGTGCTGAGCTGAGGCTCCTCAAAACTCCCCCACCGCCTTGATCAGCCGCTCGAGGTCTTCCGCGCGCGAGAGGCGGTGGTCGCCGTCTTTCACCAGCGTGAGCACCACATCGTCCTGCGCGAGGCGCGAGGTCAGTTCGACGGCGTGATTCCACGGCACGTCCAGGTCCTGCACGCCTTGCAGGATGCGCACCGGGCAGCCGGTCTCGATCATGCGGCCGAGGAGGAGGTGATTGCGCCCCTCCTCGATCAGCGCGCGCGTGATCGGATAGGGCTCGCCGTATTCCGACGGTCGCAGCCAGACGCCGTTCTGCTCGATTTCCTTTTTCACCTTGGCGGGGAAGCGCTGCCACATCAGCACCTCGGTGAAATCGACCGCCGGCGCAATCAGCACCAGGCCGGCGACGCTGCCTTTCGTCTTCTCCCTTTTGCGCAGAGCCTGAAGCAGCAGCAGCGCGATCCAGCCGCCCATCGATGAGCCGACGACAACCTGTGGTCCTTCCGTGTGCGCCTCGAACACCGCAACGCTCTCCTCCAGCCAGCGCCCGATGGTGCCGGCGCGGAAATCGCCCCCGGATTCGCCGTGCCCCGAATAGTCAAATCGCACGCAGGACCGGCCGTTTTCGCGCGCCCATTGGCTCAGCGCCTCGGCCTTGGTGCCCTTCATGTCGGACTTGAAGCCCCCCAGCCAGAACAGACCGGGACCGCCGCCGTCGTCGCGGCGTACCGCGATGGCGCGTTCGTCGGACGCCGTTCCTAAATTTAAGAAATTCAGGCAAGAATGCGTCATAAACTGATCCAGCCGCGGGCGGGCGCGCTTGCCCGGACTTCCATGCGGGGCGACGGGGGAATGATTGTGACGGTTCACTTTGCGTCAAGCGCCGCCTTGCGCCTGACCGTGTTTCGCCGCAACGCGCGGCGAAACACAAGGGGTCCGTCATGGCGGTGATGGACGCCGAAGCGCCGAAAGCCGTGCGCGGCCTGCCCGGCGCGACCGTGCTGCACATTCTGCCCGCGCTGACCGAGACGCCGGCGGCGCGCGCCGCCGTCGATACCGCGGTCGCGTTGCTGCGCTCCGGCGCGCGCGTGATCGTCGCGGCCGAAGACGGCCCGCTCAACGGCGAACTGCAAGGACTCGGCGGCGAGTGGGTGCGGCTCGTGACCGACAGCACCAACCCGATCGCGTTGACGCGCAACGCGCGCACCGTCGCAAATCTCGTCTCGACCGAACGTGTCGATCTCGTGCACGCGGTCGGCGTCGGCGCCTCGCGCGCCGCGGCGGCGCTGAAGAAGCGCGCCGGCGTCTGGCTGGTGCACAGTTACGCGACAACCGATCTGCACCGGCCTTATCGCGATCGCGCCTATTCGCGCGCGCTGATGGCCGGCGACCGCGTCATCGTTCCCTCGCAATATGTCGCCGACCAGGTCGCGGCGCGTCATCAGATGCCGCGCGAGAAACTCGCCGTCATCTCGCGGCGCATCGACGGCGCGCGGTTCGATCCACCGGCGATCAGCCCGGAGCGCGCCATGGTGCTCCGCCGCGGCTGGAAGATCGGACGCGGCCAGCGCGTCATCCTGATGCCGGGCCGCATCGATCCCGCTAAGGGCCAGCTCACGCTGGTCGAGGCCGCACGCGTTCTCGTGAACGGCGGCCTGCGCGGCGTCGTGTTCGTGCTCGCGGGCGACAACCGGCAGCACTTCGATTACGCCAAGAAGATCGCCGCGCAGGCGGAGGCGCACGGCGTCGCGCATCTGATCCGCCAGATCGGCGTGTGCCCCGATATGGCGGGCGCGTATCTGGCGACCGACTTCGTAGCCATTCCGCAGATCGAGCCGCCGGCGTTTCCGCTCGCCGCCGCCGAAGCGATGGCGATGGCGCGGCCGGTGATCGCCAACAGTGTCGGCGCGCTGCCGGAGATCGTGCAGGCGCCGCCGCACGTGCTCGAATCCGCGCGCACCGGCTGGCTCGCCGAGCCGGACGATCCGGTGAGTTTCGCGCGCGCGATCGCCGATGCGCTTGCCGTTGAAGCCTCGACTTATGGGGCGATCGGCACGCGCGCGCGGCGGCTCGCGAATCAATTTTTCACGCCGGCCCGCACCGCAGCGGCCGCCCTCGGCCTTTACGCAAACCTGTTCGAAGGCCGTGGCTGACGATTGCGCTTGGCGGCGAACCGGATTATCACACGAACTTCGGGGACGGACTTAAGCGCTCGCGGTGCCTGCCGATTCGGGGTGAAGGCGGCAGCACTGCAACATGAGGTCGATCGAGTGAATTCGCGAGCAGCCGCGCGCCGTCCGCTCGACCCCGAGGCGGAACACATCGAAACAGTGATCACATCGAACGCCCGGCCGTCCGGCGAAGTCGTCGCATTGTCGCGGCCGCTCACCGTGCTTGTCGTGGCGCCGACGCTGCATGCGGGCGCAGCCGATGCCGGCGCGATCGATCTGGTGCGCATTCTCACCGGCGCTGGCCATCGCGTCACCGTCGTCTCCAACGGTGGACGGCTCGAAGGCGAGGTGACCGCGGCCGGCGCCGAGTTCATCCGTTTCGACGTCGCCGACTTCAACCCGATCTTCATCCTGCGCGCCGCCATCGCGCTGACGCGCATGGCGCGCGAGCGCCGCTGCGACGTGATCCACGCGCATGGGCGCGCGTCCGCGTGGGCCGGCTATATCGTGTCGCGCATGACCGGCGCGACGCTGCTCGCCACCTGGTACAAAGGCTATCGCGAGCAATACGTTTTCAAGCGGCTCTACAACAGCGCGATGGTGCGCGGCGCGCGCGTGATCGCGGTGTCGGATGAGATCGCCGAGCTGATCGCCGAGCGCTATCGCGTCGCGCCCGACCGCATCGCGGTCGTTCCGGCGAGCGTCGACATCGCGCGCTTCGATCCGGCCGCGATTTCGGCCGAGCGGATCGACACGATGCGGCGCGCCTGGGGTGTTTCGCCCGATACCCGCGTGATCCTCGTGGTCGGCCGCATGCTGCGCCGCAAGGGCCACCACGTGGTGGTGAAGGCGGTGCATCGCTTGAAAGAGCGCGGCCTGAAGGATTTCGTGTGCGTGTTCGCCGGCGAGGATCAGGGCCGCAGCCGCTATACCGGCGAATTGTGGGATCTGGTCAGCGCGACCGGCACCAACGACGTGGTCCGGCTCGCGGGCGCGGTCGACGACATGCCGGCGGCTTATGCGGCGGCGACCGTCGTGGTGTCGGCCGCGATTCAGCTCGAAGGTCTCCAGCGCGCGATCCTGGAAGCGCAGGCGATGGGCCGCCCGGTCGTGGTGTCCGATCTCGCGGCCGGACCCGACGTGGTTCTGGCCCCGCCGATGGTGACCGAGGACCGGATGACGGGTCTGCGTGTTGCGGCGGGCGACGAGGCCGCCTTGGCCGCAGCCCTCATCCGCTTGTTTTCGTTGAGCGATGCGGCCCGTTCCGGGATCGGCGCGCGCGGCCGCGCCTGGATTGCGGCGCATTTCGACCCCCCAAGCGTGACCCGCGCGACGCTTGGCGTCTACGCCGAGGTCGCCCGCGCCCGGCCGGCCGGTTGATCGATTTGCCACGATCTGCCGCAAAGCAACGCTCGGCGTCCGGTTCGGCGTTGACTTCCTCAGCCTTTGTACCGATCTTCCTCTTTCCGGCACGTCAGACGCGCTATTGGCCGTAACGGCGCCGGATAGTCGCAACAGCAGAGGAGTTTTTCGCCATTCGTCGCCCGATGAGAGCCCAGGAGCCGGCCCGCAAGGACGGGCCGCGCATCAACGAGGAGATTCGCGTCCGCGAAGTCCATTTGATCGAGAAGGACGGCACCAACAAAGGCACCGTTCAGATCGCCGATGCGCTCGCCGCCGCGCAGGAAGCCGGCCTCGACCTGGTCGAGATCTCGCCCAACGCGAGCCCGCCGATCGTCAAGATCCTCGACTACGGCAAATACAAATATCAGGAACAGAAGAAAGCCGCCGAGGCGCGCAAGAAGCAGAAGGTCGTCGAAGTCAAGGAGCTGAAATACCGGCCCATGATCGACGATCATGACTACGACGTGAAAATGCGCGCGATGGCACGCTTCTTCGAGGAAGGCGACAAGGTGAAGATCACCCTGCGCTTCCGCGGCCGCGAGATGGCGCACCAGGAGCTCGGCACGCAATTGCTCGCGCGCGTCAAGGAAGACACCGCCAAGATGGCGAAGGTCGAGATGGAGCCGCGCTTCGAAGGCCGCCAGATGATCATGATTCTGGCGCCGCGCTGAGCTGTCATTCCGGGGCCGCGCGTAGCGCGGAGCCCGGAATCCATAACCACGACTCTGTCGGCGTTGCTCGGCTCGCATTTCGATCTCTCTGCTTGTGGTTATGGGTTCCGGGCTCGCGACGGAGCCTGTCATCGGGCCGCGCTTCGCGCGAGCCAACGCTCCGCCGCCCATTCGTCAGGGTGCGGGTACACCCGTTCCCGTTTTTCCGTCCCCCCTCCCTGCCCTCCCCCGCAAGCGGGGGAGGGTTGGGTGGGGGCTATGGAGCGCCGGGAGGCGCCAGGGCGCTGCGCTACGGCGCCCTTACGGGGGCCGGTGCGTTACGCCGGAC
>JAXDNY010000174.1:0-94669 GCA_034669145.1 Hyphomicrobiales bacterium | reverse complement strand
CTGCACACGCCGATGCGCTATCCGGGCAACTACGGCTTCGTGCCGCACACCCTGTCCGAGGACGGCGATCCGATCGACGTGCTGGTCGCCAACACGCGCCCGATCGTGCCCGGCGCGGTGATCAACGTGCGCCCGGTCGGCGTGCTCAAGATGCAGGATGAGGCGGGCGGCGACGAAAAGATCCTCGCGGTGCCGGTGCCGAAGCTGACCAAGCGCTACGCCCATGTGATGAACTACACCGACCTGCCCGAGATCACGACCCAGCAAATCCGCCACTTCTTCGAGCACTACAAGGATCTCGAGCCGGGCAAATGGGTGAAGGTGCTCGGCTGGGGCGACGCCGCGGAAGCGAAGAAGATGATCGCCGAAGCGATTGCGCGGGCAAAACATGCCTGACGCGGCGGCGCCAAAATCCTGGGTCGGCCAATCGATCGAACGGGTGGAGGACGCGGCGCTGCTCACCGGGCGCGGCCGCTACATCGACGACATCGGCGTGCCGCCGGGCTGCTTGCACGCGGCCGTGCTGCGCTCGCCGCATCCGCATGCGGCGATCCGTTCGATCGACGTGAGCGCCGCGAAGGCCGCGCGTGGCGTGACGGCCGTCGTGACCGGCGCGGACGTAACCAAGCTCGGCGCGCCGCTGCTCGCCGGCGTGAAGGCGAACATCCGGTGCTGGCCGATCGCGGTCGAGCGCGTGCGCTATGTCGGCGAACCTGTCGCTGTTGTGGTCGCGGAGGATCGCTATCTCGCCGAGGACGCGCTCGAACTGATCGAGGTCGAATACGAGCCCTTGGCGCTGACGCTGCGGCCCGCCGATGCGCTTAAGCCCGACAGCGCCGTGCTGCATGAGGGCCTCGGCGGAAACATCGCGAGCGACCGCTCGTTCCGCTATGGCGATCCGGAAGGAGCATTCGCATCCGCCGCGCACCGCGTATCGGTGAAGGTCAATTATCCGCGCAATTCCTGCACGCCGATCGAAACCTACGGGCTGATCGCCGACTACGATCCGGGCGAGGACGCCTACGACGTGCTGGCGACCTTCCAGGGCCCGTTCAGCATCCATGCCGTGCTGGCGCGCGCGCTGAAAGTCCCCGGCAACCGGCTGCGTCTGCGCATGCCGCCGGATGCCGGGGGCAGTTTTGGCGTGAAGCAGGGCATTTTCCCCTACATCGCCCTGATGGGGATCGCGGCGCGTGTCGCCGGCCGGCCGGTGAAATGGATCGAGGACCGGCTGGAGCATCTGACCGCCTCGGTGTCGGCGACCAACCGTCTCATTACTCTTGAAGCCGCCGTGGAAGCGGATGGGCGCGTCACGGCGCTCGCGTGGGACCAGGTCGAGGACGTCGGCGCGCATATCCGCGCGCCCGAGCCCGCCACGCTCTATCGCATGCACGGCAATCTCACCGGCGCCTACGACATCAGACACGTGTCCGTGCGCAACCGCGTGGTGATGACCAACAAGACGCCGACCGGGTTGAACCGCGGCTTCGGCGGCCCGCAGGTCTATTACGCGCTGGAACGCCTGATGCAGCGCGTCGCGGTTGAACTGAAGCTCGATCCGCTCGACGTGATCCGCCGCAATCTCGTGCCGAGTGGCGTTTTTCCATTTCGCACCGCGACCGGCGGCCTGCTCGACTCGGGCGACTATCCGGTTTGTGTCGCGCAGGCGGTGGAGGAGGGCGGCCTCTCCGAGCTCCGCGCGCGGCAGAAGGCGGCGCGCGCGGAAGGCCGCCTGTACGGCATCGGCTTCACGGCCGTGGTCGAGCCGAGCGTCTCGAACATGGGCTACATCACGACGGTGCTCACCCCCGACGAGCGCCGCAAGGCCGGCCCGAAGAACGGCGCGCAGGCGACCGCCACGATTTCGCTCGATCCCGGCGGCGCGGTGTCGGTGCATGTCGCCTCGGTCCCGCAAGGGCAGGGGCACCGCACGGTCGTCTCGCAGATCGTCGCCGACGCGCTGGGCTTGAGGCCGTCTGACGTGCGCGTCAACACCGAGATGGACACCGCGCGTGACGCGTGGTCGATCGCCAGCGGTAATTACGCGAGCCGCTTCGGGCCGGCTGTCGGCGGCGCCGTGCAGCTTGCGGCGGAGCGCATCAGGGAAAAGCTCGCGCGCGCCGCCGCCGGACAGCTCAACGTGCCGGCGGACGAGATCGAGTTCGCGGCCGGGCGCGTACGCGCGAAGGGAAACCCCGACAATGCGCTGCCGTTCGGCCGCGTCGCCGCCACCGCGCACTGGGCGCCCGGAACGCTGGCCGACGACGACCAGGCGATCCGCGAAACCGTGTTCTGGACGCCGCCGCAACTCACCGCCCCGACCGAGGACGACGGCATCAATTCCTCGCTCTGCCACGGTTTCATCTTCGATTTTTGCGGGCTGGAGATCGACCGCATGACCGGCGCGGTGCGCATCGACAAATACGTCACCATGCACGACTGCGGCCGCGTACTGCATCCCGGCATGGTCGCCGGGCAAATCACCGGCGGATTCGCGCATGCGCTCGGTGCGGCGCTGTACGAGGAATACGTCTATTCGGACGACGGCAACTTCATCTCCGGCACGCTCGCCGACTATCTGATGCCGACCACCACCGAGGTGCCGGCGCCGCTGATCCTGCATTTCGAATCGCCGTCGCCGTTCACGCCGCTCGGCGCCAAGGGCGTCGGCGAGGGCAATTGCATGAGCACGCCCGTGTGCATCGCCAACGCAGTCGCGGACGCGCTCGGCGTTGCCGAAATCGACCTGCCGCTGAGTCCTTCGAAACTTGCGGCTCTCATCGCATGAAACCCGCGCCGTTCGACTATGTCCGGGCGGGTTCGCTCGCCGAAGCGCATGATGTCCTTGCCGCTGAGGGCGCCGACGCCGCCGTCATCGCGGGTGGGCAGTCGCTCGTGCCGCTGTTGTCGATGCGCATGGCGCGGCCCAGCGTGGTCGTCGACATCATGCATGTGGAAGAACTCGGCGGGATCTCTATTGAGGGCAATTGCATCCGCGTTGGCGCGACGGTGCGGCAGGCGGAACTGCTGGCGTGGCCGGACTTGGCGAAGCACCAGCCGCTGCTCGCACAAGCTTTGCCGTGGGTGGGGCACTGGCAGACGCGCGCGCGGGGAACCGTCTGTGGCTCGGTCGCGCTGGCTGATCCGAGCGCGGAGTTGCCGCTGGTGCTCGCGGCGCTCGGCGGAAACATCGTTCTGTCGTCGAAGGCCGGGCGGCGCGGCGTGGGGGCGAAGGATTTCTTCCAGGGCATCATGTCGACGGCACGCAACGATGACGAACTGATCGAGTCTGTGTCGTTTCCCTGCCGTGGCGAAGGGGAGGGCTTCGCGTTCCGCGAGTTCGCGCGGCGCCACGGCGATTTCGCCATCGTGGCCTGTGCGGCGATCGCATCGGCGAAGACTGTGCGGCTCGCGGTCGGCGGCGTGGCGGATCGGCCGGTCGTTTGCGATTTCGACGACGCGAACGATGACGCACTTGCGGCGTTCGCCGCCGAGCTCGACGCACGCGACGACCTGCACGCGACGGCGGACTATCGCCGCATGCTGGTCCGTAAGCTCGGCGCGCAGACCATCGCGGAGGCGCAACGATGCCGCGCCTGAGTGCCGACGCGCGCCACACCGTCCGCCTCGAGGTCAACGGCCGCGCCGTCGAAGGCGAGGCCGAGCCGCGCATGCTGCTCACCGATTTTCTGCGCCACAGGCTCGGCCTCACCGGCACGCATGTCGGCTGCGAACACGGTGTGTGCGGCGCCTGCACCATCCAGATCGATGGCGTGCCGGCCCGCGCCTGCCTCACGCTCGCCGTGCAAGCGGACGGCGCAAGCATCCGCACCGTGGAGGGTCTCGCGCCGGAGCCCGGCCGCCTCTCGGTATTGCAGGAGGCGTTCCGCCGCCATCACGCGCTGCAATGCGGCTTCTGCACCGCCGGCATCCTGATGTCGCTCGACTGGTATTTGCGCGATACGCCCGATCCGAGCGAGACAGATTTGCGCGAGTTTCTCTCAGGCCACATCTGCCGCTGCACCGGCTATGTGCCGATTGTCGCGGCCGCGCTCGATGCCGCGAAACGGCTGCGCGACGCGAAAACGGAGTGAGACATGAAATGGTGCCGGTTTTCCAAGGACGGCGAGACGTCCTTCGGGCTGATCCAGGACGACTCTGTGGTCAAGGTCGATGGTACGCCGTGGGGGCAGCACACGGTGACAGGACAGATCGCGCCGCTCGCGACCGTGAAGCTTGAAATCCCCGTGATGCCGAACACATTCTTCTGCGTCGGGGTGAATTATCGCGACCACGTCGAGCGCATGGCGGCAAAGCGCGGCACCGCGCCGTCCTATCCGCCGCGCCCCGACATCGGCTACCGCGCCAACAATGCGCTGATCGCGCACGGGGAGAACATCGTGAAGCCGCGCGATGCCGGCGAGCAGTTCCAGTACGAGGGCGAACTGGTGGCGGTGTTCGGCAAGCGTTGCCGCAATGTGTCGAAGGATGAGGCGCTGAATTACGTGTTCGGCTGGACCATCGGCAACGATGTGAGTGAGCGCGGCTGGCAGGCGAACGACCGCACGCTGTGGCGCGCGAAGAACTGCGACACGTTCAAGCCGATGGGGCCGTGGATCGTGACCGGCGCCGATCTTGACGCGATGGTGACGACGATCCGGCTGAACGGGCAGGTCACCGAGACGTTCAAGACCAACAACATGATCTTCGACGCGCCGACCTACATTTCGGAGGTCAGCCGATACTGCACCATCGAGCCCGGCGACGTAATGTGGATGGGCACGGACGGCGTGCCGTCGAACATGAAGCCGGGCGACGTGTGCGAGATCGAGATCTCGGGGATCGGGGTGCTGCGCAATCCGGTGGTGGCGGAATAGCGTGGCGCGCACCACACACTAACCCTCATCCTGAGGAGGGCGCGCAGCGCCCGTCTCGAAGGATGGCCGCGATCGTCGCCTGTTGCCATCCTTCGAGGCTCGCTTCGCTCGCACCTCAGGATGAGGGCTTCAGCTTCCTCACCCAGCCGGCAATCGCTTCCACCACCGCCTTCGGCTGCTCCGGCAGCAGCGCGTGGCTGGCATTGGGGATCACCGCACGCGTCACGCGATCGGGAAACTCGTTCTTCAGGTCGTTGCGTGAGGTCTCCGGCATAAAGGGATCATTGCCGGCTTGCAGGTCGAACAGCGGCACGGTGCCGGCCGCCCACCAGTCGGATTGTTTCACGTTCGCGGCTGCGACGCGCTGCGCCTCGCTCGCCTCGGCCCACCAGCCTTTGAGCCAGATGCGCGGATCGTTGCCGGAGGCGAAGAAAATCTCCTGCATGGCGGCAAGCCGCTCGGCTTCAGGCACCGACGCGTCGGCACTCTTGCTCACCAATTGAGAGAGCCGCGGCGGAAATCTCTTCGCCGCCGCGGCCGCGAGCACCACGCCGCGCACCAGCTTGGGGTGATCCACAGCCGTCATGCGGGCGACCCAATTGCCGTACGCGTGCCCGACGATCACGGCCGGTCCTGCATTCTCGCGCTCGATCACGGTCGCAATGTCGCGCGCCAGATCGTGCAGCGTGATGTCCTTGAGTGGGCCTTTGCTCGCGTGCATGCCACGCGGCTGCGGGCGCAGCGCGCGGAAGCCTTCTTTCGCCAACCCCGCCGCGACCTCGTCGTAGTCCTCCGAGTCGCGCCCGCGCGAGGGCAGCAGCACGATCAGGGGGCCGCGCCCCTCGGCGATCAGGTCGATCGCGATAGTGTCGTATGTCACAAGGCTGCGCGTGCGCTCCTGCGCGAAAGCAGGCGTCATGAGCGCGATACACACGAGCAGCGGCAGGATCGTTCGCATGGTTTCTCCCCCGTGAAGCGTAGCCGGACGGCCGCGCATGCGCACCATGCCTGGCGAGACAGTTGATTGTCCCGAAGCTCCAAGGCAAGTTGGGTAGGGGAGAAAAACCGATGCCCAACGACACCACGTCGCCGCTCGCGACCTACAACGCGCACCTCGAAAAAGGCGAGCTCGCCTATCAGTTCAGTCCGGCGGCGAACCGCGCGGTATTTTTCCCGCGCGTGCTCTGCCCATACACCGGCAGCGACCGGCTCGAATGGCGCGTGAGCAAAGGCGCCGGCACGGTCTACGCCACCACCGTCGTGCATCCGGCGGAAGGGCAGCCGTTCAACGTCGCGCTGATCGACTGCGACGAGGGCTTCCGCCTGATGAGCCGCGTGGAAGACATTCCACCCAACGACGTGAAGATCGGCATGCGGGTCAAGTTCCGCGTGCACAAACAGGGCGGCGATGAGCCGCCCATCCCCATGTTCACCCCGGAGGCCGCGTAATGGACGGGTTGACACGCGGCGCGGCGGCGATCGTCGGCGTCGCCGAATCCGATCTCGGCCAGGTCGCCGAGGGCATGAGCCCGATGGATCTGGTGGCGCAGGGTACGCAGCGCGCGCTCGCCGATTGCGGGCTTGCGCTCAAGGACGTGGACGGGCTGTTCTGCGCCATGACGCAGCAGCGCATGTCGATCAACGGCATGATCGAGTATCTCGGCATCCACCCGAAATTCATCGGCTCGTCGATGACTGGGGGCTCGTCGTTCGAGTTTCATGTCGCGCAGGCGGCCGCCGCGATCGAGGCCGGGCTCTGCAGCGTCGCGGTGATCGGCTATGGCTCGACGCAGCGTAGCGTCGGCCGCCGCCAAGCCTCGGCGCGCGAGCACAATCCCTACGAGACGCCGTACAATCCGTTTTTTCCCTCAAGCGCCTACGCGCTCGCGGCCTCGCGCCACATGCATCAATACGGCACCACACGCGAGCAGCTTGCCGAAGTCGCGGTCGCGGCGCGCAAATGGGCGCAGCTCAATCCCGTGGCGTGGGAAAAGAAGGACCTCACGGTCGCGGACGTGCTCAAATCGCGCATGATCAGCCATCCGCTGTCGGTGCGCGATTGCTGCCTCGTCACCGACGGCGGCGGCGTGATCGTGATGACGTCGGCCGCGCGCGCGAAATCGCTGAAGAAAGCGCCGGCCTATGTGCTCGGCTGCGGCCACGGCATCACGCACATGAACATCACGTCGATGCCCGACCTGACGGTCACCGGCGCGAAGGCTTCCGGTGAGGCCGCCTACAAGATGGCGAAGCTCGGTCCGAAAGACTGCGACATGGTGCAGCTCTACGATGCCTTCACCATCAACACGATCCTCTTCCTCGAAGATCTCGGCTTCTGCCGGAAGGGCGAGGGCGGGACGTTCGTGTCGGGTGGAAACATTGCGCCGGGTGGTGGTTTGCCGGTGAACACCAATGGCGGCGGGCTGTCGTATTGCCATCCGGGCATGTACGGCCTGCTGATCCTGATCGAGGGCGTGCGCCAGCTGCGCGGCGAGTGTGGCGCGCGGCAGGTGAAAAAGCACGACACCGCGATGGTGCACGGCAATGGCGGCGTGCTCTCCGCGCAGGCGACCGTGATTTTGGGGACGGCGGCGACGCTGTAATTACGCGCCAACCTCATCCAGGAACGCACCGATCTCCGTCGCGACCAGTTCCGGCGTCTGCCAGCCCGCATAGTGCCCGGTGCGCAGCACCTTGAACTTCGCGCCGGGAATGGCCGTTGCGATCGGCTCCACCCGAGAAGGCGGGCGCCCGCGGTCGAACTCGCCGCCGATCACCAGCACCGGACACTTGATCGAGGCAAGCTCCGGCGTGAGGTCGGTGTTGGACAGCATGCGGTAGACGGCGGCGAAACTTGCCGGATCGTTGGCGAGCCAGCGCGCACGCCAGGCCGCAAAGCGCGGCAAGTCGCCGCGCAATTCCTCCGGATAGCCGTTGGCGGCGGTCGCCTCGAAGGCGACGCGCACGCCGTTGCGTTCGAATTCGTCGACGCGCGCAAGCGTCGCGGCGCGGTTTTCGGGCGGCAGGAATGTCGCCGGGCTGGTCACCGCAACCGCGGCGATCCGCTCCGGGAAGCGAAACGCCGTATGCAGCGCGATGGCCCCGCCGACCGCCGTTCCGGCGAGCGCGACCTTCTCGGTGATGCCAAGTCCGTCGAGCAGGGCGATCAGGTCGCCGGTCATCGTGTCGATCGTCAGCGGGCCGCGGATTTTCTCCGAAAACCCCGCGCCGCGCGTGTCGTAGCGCACGACGCGCCGCTTTCCCGCGAGGATCGGCGCAACGAGCCCCCAGCTTTCCATCGTGCCGCCCATTTCGTGGATCAGCACGACGGGCGGGCCTACGCCCTCGACGGCGTAACGCAGCGAAACGCCGTTCGCCTCGATGAAGTTCATGACGGGTCCGCAATCGCTGGCGCCGTGAGCGTTTTGCAGTCCGCCGCGAACGTCAGCGGCGCGCCGGTCTTTGCCTGCAACTCCTCGCGGCTCATCTCGACCATCTCGGCGACGACGAAGCCCTGCGGCGTCACGTCGACCACCGCCAGGTCCGTGTACACGCGGGAAACGCAGCGCACGGCGGTGAGCGGTAGCGCGCACGTCTCCAACAGCCGGGGCGCGCCCTTGCGCGTGACGTGCTCCATGATCACGCGCACCTCGCGCGCGCACGCCGCCAGGTCCATCGCGCCGCCGACCAGCGGGCCGCGATTGGGCACGCGCATGTCCCAGTTGGCGAGATCGCCGTTCGCCGCCACCTCGAATGCGCCGAGGATCGTCACGTCGATATGCCCGCCGCGGATCATCGCGAACGACCACGACGAGTCGACGATCGAGGCGCCGGGCCGCAGCGTGATACGCCGCGAGCCGGCATCGACCAGATCGGTATCGGCCTTGTCGGGGGCTGCGAGCGGGCCGACGCCGATCACGCCGTTCTCCGACTGGAGGACCACGTCGACCTCCGGCCGCAGGTAGTCCGAGCAGTGCACCGGCAGGCCGATGCCGAGATTGACCACCTGGTGGTCCTCGATGTCCTGCGCGGCGCGCCAGGTGATCTGCAGGCGATTGAGCGCGCTCATACGGCCACCACGCGGTCGACATAGATGCCGGGAAGCTGGATGCGCTCGCGCGGCAGCGGCTCGTCCGTCACGGTGCGCACCTCCGCGACCGCGAGCTTGGCGGCGCTCGCCATCACGGGGCCGAAATTCATCTGCGCGTAGTTGAACGCGAGATTGCCGGTGCGGTCCGCGGTGTCGGCACGCACCAGCGCGAGGTCGCCGCTGATCGCCTCCTCCATCACGTAGTCGCGGTCGCCGAAGCGGCGCACTTCCTTGCCCTTGGTGAGCTCGGTGCCGAACCCGACCGGC
The DNA here is from genome assembly GCA_034669145.1 of Hyphomicrobiales bacterium. Classification (GTDB taxonomy): domain Bacteria; phylum Pseudomonadota; class Alphaproteobacteria; order Rhizobiales; family Xanthobacteraceae; genus PALSA-894. The sequence goes on along the minus strand of JAXDNY010000174.1, from coordinate 85,435 downwards.
GTGTAGAAGGCCGGAATGCCCGCGCCCCCGGCGCGGATGCGCTCGGTGAACGAGCCCTGCGGCACCATTTCCAGTTCGATCTTGCCCGCCATCCAGCGCGTCTCGAACGGCGAGGGCTCCTTGTCGTGCCCGCGCGCCGCCGTGCAGATGACCTTGCGCACCTGATCGTTGGCGATCAGCTCGTGGGTGAGCGAATAGCGGTGGGTCGCCGAATTGACGACCAGCGTGAGGTCTTTCGGTCCGCGCTCGCGCAACGCGCGAATGAGCTTGTTGGGAAAGCCCGCGCCGCCGAAGCCCGTGATGAAAACCGTCGCTCCGTCCGAGACACCCTCGAGTGCCTCGCTAAGACTGACGCGCTTGTCGATCGGCATTCCGCCCCCGTGTTTTCTCGATGTCTAGCATCGCATGCTCCGGCGGGCCATGACGAATGCGCCGATGTGCCATGACTTTGCGCCCGGCGGGATCGGTGCCAAGCTCGCGCCGGGGACGAGGGAACGCCATGAAGGACATGCTGCTGCATTGGTCGCCGCGCTCGCCTTATGTGCGCAAGGTGCTGATCACCGCGCATGAGACCGGCATCGCGGACCGGATCGAGACCGTCCGCACCGTGGTCGCGGCCGCCGAGCCGAACGTCGAGCTGATGAAGGAAAATCCGCAGAGCCGGCTGCCGACCTTGCGGTTGGCCGACGGCACCGCGATCTACGACTCGGTCGTGATCTGTGAATATTTTGACTCGGTGCATGGAGCCAAGAAGCTGTTCCCCGAGACATATCCGGCGCGGCTCGTCGCGCTGCGCCGCCATGCGCTCGGCGACGGCATGCTCGACACCATGCTGATGTGGCGCGGCGAGGTGCTGCGCCCGCCGGCCACCCAGTCGATCAAGCACATGCAGGCGTGGAAGCTGAAGACGAATGTCTCGGTCGACATGCTGGAGGAGGAGGCCGAGGCGCTCGGCCAATCGACGTTCTCGATCGGCCACATCGCGATCGGGGTTGCGCTCGGCTACATCGATTTCCGTTTTCCCGAGCTTGCGTGGCGCAACGGCCATCCGCGCCTGACGAAATGGTACGAGACGTTCTCGGCGCGGCCCTCGGTGAAAGCGACCGAGCCGGTGGATGAGCCGTGATCCATCACCACCGCATCGGCGACGCCCGTATCACCGGCGTGATCGAGTATTCCGGCCCGACGCATGCGCCGGAGTTTCTCTATCCGGCGGTGCCGAAGGCCGAGCGCGATGCGGTGCTGAAGGCGAACGCGCACTGGCTCGCGCCGAACCACTACGTGCCGCACATGGACCGGCTGATCGTTACGATCCAGCTCTGGGTGCTGCATGCGGGCGGCAACACGATCGTGATCGACACCGGCGTCGGCAATCGCAAGCCGCGCGCCGCGGCGGCGCGGATGGACCAGCTCAACACGCTGGTGATGCCGTGGCTGGAGGCGGCCGGCGCCGGCCCGGAGCAGGTGACGCATGTGGTGATGACGCACTTGCACACCGATCACGTCGGCTGGAACACGGTCGAGAAAGACGGCAAGTGGGTGCCGGCGTTTCCGAAGGCGCGATACCTCGTTCCGAAAGACGAGTTCGATTACTGGAAGAGCGAGTATGACAAGGGCGACACCCAGGTGAACCAGTGTTCGTTCGCCGACAGCGTGCTGCCGATCCTTGATGCCGGACTCGCGGACTTCATGGACGGCAAATCGGACGTGGCGGGTTGCCTGACGCCTGAGCCGGTGCCGGGCCACGCGCCCGGCATGCTGTCGTTCCGCCTGCGCTCTCAGGCTGAGGAAGGCATCTTCACCGCCGACGTGATGCACAATGCGATCCAGATCGTGCGGCCGGACTGGAATGACCGTTATTGCCTGTGGCCCGACAAGGCGTTCGAGTCCCGCGCCGCCGTACTCCGGCGCGCCGCCGAGCGCGGTGCGCTGATCATGCCGATGCATCTGGGCGCACCCTACTGCGGCTATGTGCGCCGCCAGGGCGACGGCTATGCGTTCGAGCCCGCCACATGAGCGAAACCGTTCGCAACAGTTTGAAAGAGCGCCTCGCGCGCGGCGAGGTCGCGTCCTCGATGACGGTCCGGCTCTCGCGCTCGGTCGAAATCGCGCAGGTGGCCGCGACCGCGGGCTTCGATTCGCTCTATATCGATCTAGAGCATTCCTCGCTCTCGCTGGAGACCACAAGCCAGATCTGCTGTGCGGCACTGACCTGCGGGATTGCGCCGCTGGTGCGCGTCGCCCAGATCGAGCTGATCCAGCGCGTGCTCGACGGCGGCGCGCTCGGCATCATCGCGCCGGATGTGCGCACCGGAGCCCAAGCGCGCGACATCGTGCGCGCCGCGAAATACCCGCCGCAGGGCGAGCGCGGCTTTGCCAGCGTGATTGCGCAGCTCCAGTACCGCACGGTGCCGACGCGCGAACTCTACAGGGCGGTCAACGACGCCACGATGGTGATCGTGCAGTTCGAAAGCGCCGAGGCGATCGACCGCGCCGAGGAGATTTTCGCCGTCGAGGGCGTCGATATGGCACTGTTCGGCACCAACGATCTCACCGCCGACATGGGCATCCCGGGGGACTACGAGAGCCCGAAGGTGCGCGACGCCTATGCGCGCGCGATCGCTGCGGCGAAGAAATACGGCAAGCATGTCGGCGTCGGCGGGCTGGCGTCACGTCCGAAGCTCACCGCCGAATTCGTCAAGATGGGCGCGCGCTACGTTTCGACCGGAACCGATCTCGGTTTCCTGCTTGGTGCCGCGACCGAACAGGCGAAGCAGGTGCGTGCGCTGGAGACATAATCAGCCCTCATCCTGAGGCGGCCGCCGAAGGCGGCCCTCGAAGGATGGCCCGAAGCACGGAGTTTGCCGCCATCCTTCGAGGCTCGCTGCGCTCGCACCTCAGGATGAGGTTCGGTGTGTCGGTCGCCACCTCAGGATGCGGGCCGGTGGCTGGCACGCCCCCTGCATCTCGGCTAGGCTTTCCGCCAGCCTTAGAAACCTGAGAGGACTTCCATGCACAAACTGCTTCTGACCGCGGCCGCCACGGCGATGGCCTTAGCGCTTGCGGCCGCGCCCGCCGCCGCCCAGACGCTCGAGAAAATCAAGCAGCGCGGCGTGCTCGTCGTCGGCAGCAAGGCCGACTACAAGCCGTTCGGCTTCCGCGATCCGTCCGGCGCGATCGTCGGCTTCGAGCCGGACATCGCAAAGTACGTCGCCGACAAGCTCGGCGTGAAGCTCGAGCTCGAGCCGGTGGTTTCGTCGAACCGCATGCAGTTCCTACAGCAGGGCAAGATCGACCTGATGATCGCCACCATGAACGACAAGCCGGACCGCCGGCAGCTCGTCGGCATCATCGAGCCGCTCTATTACGCCTCCGGCGTCAACGTGCTCGCCAACAAGAAGGCGAACCTGAAGACCTGGGAGCAGCTCAAGGACCAGAAGGTCTGCGGCATCCAGGGCGCCTGGTACAACAAACCGGTGGCCGAGAAATACGGCGCGGACTTCGTGGCGTTCAAGGGCCAGACCGAGGCCGAGGTCGCGCTGCAGCAGGGCAACTGCGTCGGCTGGGTTTACGACGACACGGCCTTCGCGGAGCGCCTGGCGGACCCGAAGTGGGCCGGCTTCGAAATGACGCTGCCGACCATCATGGAAGAGCCGTGGGGGCTCGCCGTCCCGCTGCCCGAGCGCGACGCCGCGTGGGGCAAGTTCATGGCCGCCACAGTCGAGGAAATGCATCGCAACGGCAAGATGATCGAGCTGGAGAAGAAGTGGAATATCCCTGCGTCGGCGTTCCTCAAGAAGATGAACGAGCAGTATTCGAAGAAGGGGTCGTAGGGCTTCCGTGCGTGCTGTCATCCCGGCCGAGCGAAGCGAGAGCCGGGATCCATGCTGCCCGCGCTAAAATGGATAGCGGAGCGCGCCGATACATGGATCCCGGATCGGCTCGCTTCGCGCGCCGCCCGGGATGACACCTGAGATGGACCTCCAACCGCTCTGGGACTGGTTCCGGGTGCTCCATGAGACATCCGGAATCAAGCTCACCATCTTCTACGACGCCTTCGACCGCGCGCGCTTCTTCAACGGCTTCCTGACGTCGGTCCGCCTGATGGCGGTGTGCCTGGTGGCGAGCGTCGTCATCGGCGTGGTCGGCGCATGGATTCAAGGCTCGCGGCTGCGCGCGCTGCGCCTGATCACACAGGGCTATATCCAGTTCTTCCGCAACACGCCGCCGCTGGTGCAGCTTTATTTCTTTTACTTCGCGCTCGGCTCCTACCTGAAGATCTCCACCGGCACCGGCATGTCGGTGCCGATCGTGTCGAACTTCACCTGGGCGGCGATCTGCCTGTCGTTCTACGCGGGCGCCTTCAACGTGGAGATTTTTCGCGCCGGCATCGAGGCGGTGCCGCGCGAGACGCTCGAAGCCGCCGAAAGCCTCGGCTACTCGCGGCTGAGGGCCTATATCTTCGTGATCCTGCCGCTCGCGTTCCGCATCAGCCTGCCGGCGCTCAACAACAATCTGGTCAACCTGATCAAGACCACCACCATCGCCTATGCGATCGCGGTGCCGGAGATGCTGTACGTCGCAAACCAGATCTGGTCCGACGAGTCGAATGTACCTGAGATGATGAACGTGCTGCTGATCACTTACGTCTCGCTCGTCGGCATTCTGGTCTGGGTGATGGGCCGCTGGGAGCGGGCGCTGCGCATTCCGGGATACACCTCGGTATGACGATTCTCGGGCCGCATACGCAGGTGGGTTCCCTCCCCCCTTGCGGGGGAGGGTTAGGGAGGGGGGTCGGCGTTGTCGCGCTCCACGCTGACCCCCAACCCCTCCCCGCAAGGGGGAGGGGAGCCGACCGAGTGCGGGGCACCACCGATCTTCCGGTTCTAAAACCGTTCCGCGTCGGCGCGGCGGAGCCGTGGCGCATCAACGCATGGCATGGCGCAGCACTTGTCGTTGCGCTCGCCTTGGCGGTCGGGATCGGCGAGGCGCAGGCGCAAAGCTCCGGGCAACCGGGCATCGTCGCGACGATCCTGAAATGGACGCCGCTGCTCGCGCAGGGCTTCGCGCTCAACATCGCGATGAGCTTCCTCGCGATGGCGATCGGCACGGTGATCGGCGTGCCGCTGGGTTTGGCGCAAGTCTCGTTGCTGCTGCCGGTGCGCACGTCGTCGTGGTTCGTCACGCAGTTCTTCCGCAACTCGCCGTGGCTGGTGCTGCTGTTCTACTGCATGCTGCTGCTGCCGTTCGAGGTGAACATCGGCGGCACCATCGTGCCGCTGCCCGGCTGGCTGAAATCCACCATCGGGCTGTCGCTGCCGGTGATGGCCAACGTGTCCGAACTGGTGCGCGGCGCGGTGCGCTCGATTCCGTTCGGCCAGTGGGAGGCGGCCGAGTCGGTTGCGATGTCGCGCTGGCAGACGTTGCGCATGGTCATCCTGCCGCAATGCATCAAGCGCATGACGCCGCCGTGGATGAACCTGTATGCGATCCTCACCGTCGCGACGCCGCTCACCTCCGTGGTCGGGGTGAGCGAGGCAATGACCCTGACCGGCGATATTCTGTCAGCGGAGGCGCGCACGGATTTGCTGGTGCCGATGTATCTGTACCTGCTGCTGTGGTTCTTCCTCTATTGCTATCCGATCGCGCGCGCGACGCTCGCGCTGGAAACGCGCTTCGCGGTGAAATGATGGTTTGGACTCCCGACCAGCCGCTGGTGCGCCTTGCCGACGTGCACAAGACGTTCGGCGGCAACGAAGTGCTCAAGGGCGTCTCGATGGAGGTGATGAAGGGCGAGGTGGTCTGCATCATCGGCCCGTCCGGCTCGGGCAAGTCCACGCTGCTCCGCTGCGTCAACGCGCTGGTGCCGATCGAGAAGGGATCGATCCTGGTCGAAGGCCAAGAGGTGAACGACCCGAAACTCGACAAGCTCGCGCTGCGCCGCAAGGTCGGCATGGTGTTCCAGCAGTACAATCTGTTCCCGCACAAGACCGCGCTGGAAAACGTCATGATGGCGCCGGTGCATGTGCTCAAGCGTGACAAACAGGAAGTCGAGCGCCAAGCACTCGCGCTGATCGCCAAGGTGCGGCTGCAGGGGAAGGAGCACGCCTATCCGGGCGAATTGTCCGGCGGCCAGCAGCAGCGCATCGCGATTGCGCGCTCGCTCGCGATGAATCCGGACGTGATGCTGTTCGATGAGGTGACCGCCGCGCTCGATCCCGAGACCGTGAAGGGCGTGCTGGTCACGATCCGCGAACTCGCCGAGGACGGCATGACCTGCATGATCGTGACGCACGAAATGGGCTTCGCGCGCGAGGTCGCCCATCAGGTCTATTTCACCGACGGCGGCCTATTGGTCGAGCACGCGCCGCCGAAGCAGTTTTTCGCCAGCCCGCGCGATCCAAGAACGCGCCAGTTTCTGGATCAGATTTTGTGATCCTGTGTCCCGCACGCGATGCAGCGCACTTCGCGGTGCATCGCAGATGCGGGACCCCGGTTATTTGCTTTGAAGAAACCGGGGTCCCGGGTCAGCAGCGCACCGTTCCATGCTGCGCTGCGCCCGGGACACGGTGGCCCCTCAAGGCGACGTCTCCGTCGCCCTTAAGCCCAGCTTCCGGATCACCGCACCCCAACGCTCGGTCTCGGTGCGGATGAACGCATCGAGTTCCTCCGGCGTCGTGGCCATCAACTCGATCGCGGCGAGGCGGTCGCCCATGTTGGGCAGCGCCATGATGCGCTTCATCTCGGCATTCAGCTTGGCGATGATCGGCTTCGGAGTCCCGGCGGGCGCGAGCAGGCCGTACCATTCGTTCGCCACCAGATCCATGCCCTGTTCCTTGAACGTGGGAATCTCGGGCACCGACGGGTAGCGCTGCTCCGACGAGATGCCGAGCGCGCGCAACTGTCCTGCCTTGTATTGCGGCAGCGCCTGCGCGACGGTCGCAAACTGCAGCGGCAGATGCCCGGCGAGCAGGTCGTTGAGCGCGGGCGTTCCGCCGCGATAGACGATGTGCAGCATCTCGATGTCGGCGTTGATCTTCATCACTTCGCCGACGAGATGCGTCATGGTGCCGACGCCGCCCGAGCCGAAATTGAGCTTGTGCGTTTTCGCCTTGCCGATCTCGATCAGCGACTTGAGATCGGTCGCCGGGAACGAGGGATGCGCGTAGAGCACGACCGGTGTGCGGGCGAGCAGCGCGATCGGTTCAAAATCCTTGAACGCGTCGTAGGGCACTCTGGCCTGCAATGCCGTGTTGGTGGCGTGCGTGCTCACAACGATGACCAGCGTGTAACCGTCCGGCGGCGCGGTCGCGACCGACTGCGTGCCGATCATGTTCGCAGCGCCGGGGCGGTTCTCGATCACGACCGTCTGGCCCCAGTTCTCCTGCATGCGCTGCGCAAGCAGCCGCCCGAGCGTATCGACCGAGCCCCCCGGCGCGAACGGCACGACGATGCGGATCGGCTTCTCGGGATATTTGTCGGCCGATTGCGCGTGCGCCGCGAATGGCGCGAGACAGAACGCAAGCGCCGCCGCAAGGAATGCTTTCACGGATCAACTCCCGTTGAGATCATGCACTTCGGGAAAGAACAGGTCCTTCCACGACTTCGGCGCTTCCTTCAGCGAGCCGACGCTCGCCATGAAGGCCGCGAACTTCATCGAATTCTCCGGCGCCATGGTCCAGCGCACTTGCGGGCCGGACACCACCGCCGTCACCTTGTCGAGCGGCAGTTTGGAGTTCACGTCCTTGATCCAGTAGCCGGCGGCTTTCGCGCGATCCCTGTCGACGATCTCGGTCGCTTCTTTCAGCGCCGCGATCAGCGCCTTGTAGAGCACCGGATTCCTGTCGCGGAAGCGCGCCGAGGTCCACGCCACCGTGAAGGTGTGCGGGCCGTCCATGATATCGAAGGAATTCAGGATCGTGCGGACGCCGGGCTTCTCCAGTTGCTGCTGCTGGAACGGCGGCACGCTGAACACATTGTTGACCTCGCCGGAGCCGGAGAGCAGCGCGATGGTGGCGTCCGGCGGCGACATCGAGACCGTCAGCGCGTCGTATTTGCCGTAGCTGGCCTGACCATGCAGTTTCGCGGCGGCCATCTGCAGCGCGACCGCCTGCACCGAAACCTTCACGGCCGGCAGCGCGATGCGGTCGGAATCCTTCAGGTCGGCGATCGATTTGATATTATCGCTGCGCGTGTTGAGCAGGAACGGCTGCGAGGTCAGCGCCGAGATGCCGCGCACTTCGTTCGCCGTGCCCTTGGTGCGGTTCCACAGCGTCAGCAGCCCCGGCACGCCGCCCGCCACGATGTCGACCGAGTCGGAGATCAGCGCGTCGTTCATGGCGTTCGGGCCGTTGAAGGTCGACCAGCTGATCTTCACGTCCTTCAGGCCGAGCGCGGCGCCGTGTTTCTCCAGAAGCTTCTCGTGCTCCATGACGTTGAACTGCAGGTAGCCCATGGAGAACTGGCGCGCGATGCGGATCTCCTGCGCGGAAGCCGCAGCCGCAAACGCTTGCGCAAACCCGGCGGTCAACAGAATGACGATAGATCGCTTCATGACGTCTCCTCAAGCCCAAGTGTTGTTTGTTGTCGAGGAAGGCTAGAGAGTCGCTTGTCACCGGGCAAGTGCGTCAGCGCCGCTCGAACTTCGGATATGGCCCATCGATCATCGCGTAGCGCGCGAGCACAAGTTCGCGCACCCGGGCACGCTGCACCTTGCCTTGCAGGCTGCGCGGAATGGATTCGATCGTGAGGCAGGCGCGCGGCTGCTTGTAACGCGCGAGTCCGCCCGTCGCGTCGCCAACCGCCTGCGTCACATCGGCGCCGCCCTCCGACACCGCGACGATCACCTCGCCCCAGTGCGCCGACGGAATGCCGACGACCACGACTCCCTCCGGGAGCACGCGCTCGATTTCTTCCGGATAGATCTTGTAGCCTCCGGTCTTCATCACGTCGTGCGCGCGGCCGGCGAGGAACAGCCGCCCGCGCGCGTCGAGAGTGCCGAGATCGCCGGTTGCGTGGAAATCGCCGTCCGGCAGTCTGTGAAAGCCCTGCGCGTCCACGTGGCCGATCATCATGTGCGGACTGCGCAGATGGATTTCGCCGTGTTCGCCTGTTGCGCAGGCGCGGCCCGCCTCGTTGCGGATTTCCACTTCGACGCCGCGCGCCGGCGAGCCGAGGCAGACGGCATCGAGGGTGACGAGATCGCGGTAGTAGTCGGCGGCCTCGCTCATTTCCAGCACGGTGATCGGATTGAACATCTCCGATTTGCCGTAGGTGACGCGGATCACCGGCCCGAACAGCGCGGTGGCGGCCCGATAGAGCGCGGGCTGCAAGGTCGCGGTCCCGCAGAAGATGCACTTGATGCCGTCGATGCGCTTGTGCCGTGTGCCATCCACCAGCTTCGCCAGCACGGTCGGCGGCGCGAATAGGGCCGTGAGTTCGCCGCGCGCAAACAGTTCGTCCGCATAGGCCACATCCACGCCGCCGATCAGCTCAACCGACGCGCCATGCTCGAACCACGTGGCGGCGAGCAGCGCCACCCCGTGCGAATACGCGTTCATCAACAGCACGCGGTCGTTCGCGCCCGGCACGAACGGCAGGTGCGCGCGCAGCAGCTCATGAGCGATCCAGCGGCGGTCGTGACGGTGGACGATCGCCTTCGGGCGGCCGGTGGTGCCCGAGGTCATGATCGCCTTGCCCCAGGCGTGCGGATCGAATGGTGCGGCGAACTCCCCGGGAGGGCGCGCCAGAATATCCTCCAGCACCAGTACGTCGAGCCCGAGCGGCGCAACGCGCGGCAACTCATTGCGCTCGACTACGGCGCGCCGCACACGCAAGATCCGCATCGCGTAGGCGATGTCGTCCGGCCCGAGATTCAGATCGACCACGAATTCGGCCGCGCCGCTCGCCATCACGCCATAGCTTGCGGCCACCACGCCCGGCCCGTTGCGCGCCACGATGGCGACCGGTTCGCCCGGCTGGGCACCTGCCTCCAGAACGGCGCCACACACGGCCTTGGCCTGCGCGGTGAGTTCCGCATAGCTGAGCGTGCGCCCGCGTGAAGCCACCGCCACGCGCTCGCCCAATTGCGCAAAACCGCGCAATGCGCCCGTCCAGGGGTTCCCGGTAGTCATGGCTGGCATTCTTTGACGCTCCGCGCCACATTCGTTAGCGTCTGCGCCTGCCCCAAGCAAACCGCGACGAGCCCGAGGAGAACGCCATGGCCGAATTCATCGAGGTGCGCGAGGTCGGCCTGCGCGACGGCATCCAGAACATCAAGACGGTGGTGCCGACCGACCTGAAGCTTGCCTGGATCAAGGCCGAGGTCGCGGCCGGCGTGCGCGACATCGAGGTGTGTTCGTTCGTGCCGCCGAAGCTGCTGCCGCAATTCGCCGACGCCGAGGAGGTGACGAAGCGCGCGCTCGGCATTCCCGGGCTGACCGTGGCGGCGCTGATGCCGAACATGAAGGGCGCCGAACGCGGCGCCGCGCTCGGCGTGCACCGGCTCGATTACGTGGTGTCGGTGAGCGAGAGCCACAATCTCAACAACGTGCGCCGCTCGACCGCGGACTCGCTTGCGGACCTGCAGCGCATCGCTGACTTTCTGAAAACCATCCCGGCCGACAAGCGCCCGCGGCTGTTGTGCGGGCTTGCCACGTCGTTCGGCTGCACGCTGGAAGGCAACGTGCCGCACGACCGTGTGGTGCAGTTCGCCGAGAAGGTCGCGGCGATCGGCGTCGACGAGATCGCGCTCGCCGACACGGTCGGCTTCGGCAATCCGAATGCGATCCGCACGCTGTTCACCCGCGTGCGCAAGGCGATAGGTCCCGGCTTCGTGCTCGCCGCGCACTTCCACGACACGCGCGGGCTCGGCATCGCGAATGTCGCGGCCGCGATCGACGTCGGCGTGCGCCACTTCGATGCCTCGCTGTGCGGACTCGGCGGCTGCCCGTTCGCGCCGGGCGCAACCGGCAACATTGTCACCGAGGACGTGGTGTTTCTCGCGGAATCGCTCGGCTTCAACACCGGCATCGACCTGGAGAAACTGATCAAGGCGCGCGAGACCGTCAGCCAAGCGCTGCCGAACGAAGCGCTCTACGGGCAGATGGCGAAGGCCGGCCTGCCGAAAGGGTTCTCCTATGCCGACGCCCGCAAGGCGGCGTAGTCACCGGCTGTCATCCCGGACGCGCCGAAGGCGCGAGCCGGGATCCAGTAAACACCGCATTGTGTTGTTGCTCGATGGATCCCGGCTCTCGCTTCGCTCGGCCGGGATGACAGGTAGGGATACCGGATGAACATTGAATCCCCCGTCAAAGATGGCGTGCCGGTCTCGTTCGAGCTCGGTGAGGATTACCCCGAGCTGCGCGACGCGGTACGCCGCATCTGCGCCAAATATCCCGGCGCGTACTGGCGCGACCTTGAAGATCGCTCGGCCTATCCGACCGAACTGATCACCGATCTCACGGCCGGCGGATATCTCGCGGCGCTGATCCCGCAGGAATACGGCGGCGCCGGCCTGCCGATCCGCGCGGCTGCCGCGATCCTGGAAGAGATCAACATCGCGGGCTGCACCGCGACGCAGTGCCACGCGCAGATGTACATCATGGGTACGCTGCTGCGGCACGGCAACGCTGAACAGAAGCAGCGTTATCTGCCGGGCATCGCGCGCGGCGAGTTGCGCCTGCAGGCCTTCGGCGTGACCGAGCCGACCACCGGCTCCGACACCACCAAGCTGAAGACCCGCGCCGTGAAAAAGGGCAACGACCGCTATGTGGTGAGCGGGCAGAAGGTGTGGACCTCGCGCGCACTGCACTCCGATCTCATGCTGCTGCTCGCGCGCACCACGCCGGTCGAGGAGGTGAAGAAGCGATCCGAGGGTCTGTCGGTATTTCTGGTCGACATCCGCGAGTCGCGCGGCAAGGGCATGGACATCCGTCCGCTCAAGGCGATGGTGAATCACAACACCACGGAAGTGTTCTTCGACAATCTCGAAGTGCCGGCCGAGAACCTGATCGGCGAGGAAGGCAAGGGCCTCTCCTACATCATGGACGGCATGAACGCCGAGCGGATCCTGGTCGCATCGGAAGCGGTCGGCGACGGCCGCTGGTTCCTCAAGAAAGCGGTCGACTACGCCAACAGCCGCGTCGTGTTCGGCCGCACCATCGGCAAGAACCAGGGCGTGCAGTTTCCGCTCGCGCGCGCCTATGCGGAGCTCGAGGCCGCCGACATGATGTGCCGCCGCGCCGCCGCGCTATTCGACGCGAACGCGCCGTGCGGCGCGGATGCCAACATGGCGAAGCTGCTCGCCTCGGAAGCCTGCTGGAAAGCCGCCGAAGCCGCGATGCAGACGCACGGCGGATTTTCGTATGCGAAGGAGTACGACATCGAGCGCAAGTGGCGCGAGGTGCGGCTCTACCAGATCGCCCCGGTGTCCACGAACCTCGTGCTGGCGTATCTCGGCCAGCACGTGCTCGGGATGGAGCGGTCGTATTAAGCCGCGCCTTGTGACAGGATGCGCTAAGCGTTATTCACCTTAGCCAAAGCGCCCGTAGCTCAGCTGGATAGAGCATCAGACTTCGAATCTGAGGGTCGGGAGTTCGAATCTCTCTGGGCGCGCCATGAAATCAATGATTTAGCGTTTTCGAAGTTCTCGAAACTGGCCTTTGGGGACACTTTGGGGACAGTAGCCGCCAATATTTTTCAACACCCACGTCCAATATCAATTCGACTGCACGTTCGGTCTTGAAGGGTCGCTAGACGCACCAGATCGAACGTTGAGTCATTTCTCATAAGTGGCGGCTGGGGGTAGTAGCTTCGATTGCGAAGACCCAGCATTTCCTCGTCCAGGGAAGGGAAGCCTTTGCGCTGACATTTTCATTGTCGCTCCGCTGTCGGTTGTAGAGAATGGTGCGCTGACACAATGCGTGTATGGGGTGGCTTTGGAATTTTTTATAAGCTTCGGAATTGTCCTCGGCCTCATATGGCTGATTGCCCGATGGTGGCGGCGCAAGAGCGCTTCGGCGCGCCTCACGCGCGCCAGTGAGGGCGGCGCCGAAGGCCCGGTGCAGATTCGCGTAGCTCGCCTTGTGACCAGCACGGACACAAAATCGTCCCGTCCCGCCAAAGCCGCTTCACGAAGCGATGCCCGTTGGGTCTCTCCCGGCGAGCAAGTTAAGGTCGGTGGAGTCACGATCGACGGTGGGCTGTTTTATTTTGGGCGCTCGCTTCCCGCCCAGTCCGGTTATGGCGATGACAATGCCCTGATTGACGGCACGTTACCCATCGGAAATTCGCCCGGCAACGTTTCCGGGCAAGGGGTGCCCTACTATCCATCCTATTCAAGGCTCGATGCCGGCAGCCGTCGCGCCTTCATAGATTGGCTTGCCGGCGCTCGCAGCGATCCGACAACGTACATCGGATACGTCTTTATCTACTTCTATGGACTCGAACGCCGGCTCTTTTACGATCTTGCCACGGACCAGTTCGAGCCCATCGTCGCGGAGGTTACGCGCCTCCTGCGAATTTACGGCGATAACGGATCCTTTCGCTCGTATGCATCTCGTTTTCTGGATTGTGCGGCAGCAATGGTCAATGCTTGGCCAACGACTCCTTGGCTCGATCCTTCCGCAAAGTCGCCAGAGGTGCCGTTGAGACTAAGAGGCGCGATCGGCGCCATACTGAAGCGCAGCCAAACGATTGGAGATGATTGGGCTCTCGCCTGGTACGCCTCTTCGCCGGAATACACTCTCCGCACACCCGCTGTGCGCTGCTTCCCCGAATTCGTGACGCTGTTTCGATCAAGATTTGCGACGAAATTTCCTGGCGGCCTTTCGGTTCGGCCGCCCCGTCGAAAGCTTTCTGCGCGCTACCAAGCGGCGAGCGGAGCATTCGCCGTCGATCTACATGGAGATTTCCGGGAGCTTCCCGATATCGTGGCGTTGACCGCGCCCCTGACCGAAATTGATCGCATCGTTGCGGAATGTACCGAAGCGCTGGAGCCCTATAGTCGGCTGCTTGGCCGCGATGCGTCCGCGCGGGGCACTCTCGCGGCGGAGCTCGCTTTGCCGAAGGAGCTCATGCAGAATCCCAAGAGCGGCAGTCGTATCGCCGACCTAAAGCGAAAGATCGAATCCCGCGTCACCGGCACTTCCGGGATGGTTCCATTCGGTGAATTGCTGTCACTCCTCCAAGTCGATGTCCGCGCCGGCGAGAAGGTTAAGAAGCGCGAGACCATTGAGCTGGTTACCGCTCTCGAAAACCTTGGTTTCGCAATGGAGCCTGATCCGCGCCAGGGCGGCCCCATCCCCACACGAGAGGCGGAGGTGATGCTGTTCCGCCATCACGGCCAGGACACCGCCAGTTCACAGCCCTCTGCAGACTTCCTGGTTGCGCGCTCGCACGTCGAGATTGCCGTGCTGGTGTCCAGCGTTGACGGTAATTTCGGAGGCCAGGAAGCGCGGGCGATCATCTCCCAGATCAAGGCTGTCCCGGCTTTGTCGGACGTTCAGCGCGCACGGCTCATCGGGTATCTCGGATATTTGGTCCGCAACCCGCCGGGTTCGCGAATTCTCAACAGATTCAAAGAACGCAGTCTGGATGAAAGGAGAGCGTTGGCCAGCATCGCGGTTCTGACGGCCGGAGCCGATGGCCAATTGACTATCGACGAGGTCAAAGTTCTAGAACGGACCTACGGCTCTCTCAACTTGCCGAAGGAAGAGCTATATCGCCAGTTGAATGCCATTAAGGTTCACGATCAAGCGTCCACGATCGAAGATGAGCCTCCATTGGTCGCGCGGGGCGTTCCCTCTCGTGGGATTCCCATTCCTCCGCGACCGATTACGGTGCCGCCCGCAGGCGGATTGAAGCTCGACATGAGACGCGTCGCCAAAATCCAAGCCGATACCGCTATTGTAAAGACAATTCTCGGCGAAGTGTTTAGCGAGTCCGACGAGAAACCAGAAAAAGTGACGCCCGCGCAATCGCCGGGGCAGTCAGTCGTTGCCAAGGGTTCGGATATTGCGGCGCAGTTTCCCGGATTGGAGCGCCGTCATGCGCTTCTCTTGGGAGAAATCTCGGATCGCGATGCCATCGAGCAGGCGGTTTTTGCGGACCTGGCCCGGAAACAAAGCCTCTTGCCGGCAGGGGCAATTGAGACCATCAACGATTGGGCTTTCGAGCGGTACGGTGAAGGTATCTTGGACAACAACGGCGAGCCCATCGAGATCGCTCATCATCTGTTGCGGTCGCCAGAAGTCAATTCGGCAAGTGAACACGTCACATGAATGCTCCGTCCACGCCAATCAGAGCGCGCGAGCGCGACACGATCATCCAAGCTCTTGCGGCCGGCGTCGTCCCGCGCGCCGGATTGCGGCACATCCAAGTCGGCCGAGCGAAGGAAGTGGAAGCGATCGTTCGCGACATCGACCGGATTGCGGACGGAAGCGCTGCGATCCGTTTGATCATCGGGGAGTTCGGCGCCGGCAAGACATTCTTCCTGAATTTGGTGCGTGTCATCGCGCTTGAAAAACGCCTTGTTACCGTTCACGCCGACCTTGGCCCCGACCGTCGTTTGCATGCGACCGGCGGGCAGGCTCGCAACCTATATGCCGAGTCGACCCGGAACATGGCGACTCGAAACAAAGCCGACGGCGGAGCGCTTCCAAACGTCCTGGAGGTTTTCGTCACGAAGGCACGGGACGACGCGCAGGCCGCAGGTCGTTCCGTTGACGACGAAATCCGTGGAAAGCTTGGTGACCTTCGCGAACTCGTCGGAGGATATGACTTCGCCGAGGTCGTTGCGGCTTACTGGCGAGCGTCCGAAGCAGGCGAGGAGGAACGGAAGGATGCGGCGATCCGCTGGCTCAGAGGTGAGTTCACCACCAGGACAGACGCCAGAGCCGCGCTCGGCGTTCGGTCGCTCGTGGACGACGCCTCGATCTACGATCACTGGAAGTTGCTTGCCCGGTTCATCCGGCGTGCCGGTTACGGCGGACTGCTCGTGGTGCTGGACGAGCTTGTGAATCTCTACAAGCTTCAAAGCGCTAAAGCGCGCGAAACCAACTACGAGCAGATTCTTCGAATTCTCAACGACACCTTGCAAGCGAACGTCGAAGGGATCGGATTTATCCTCGGCGGGACACCTGAGTTTCTTCTCGATTCGCGCCGCGGCCTCTATAGCTACCCGGCCTTGCAGTCACGGTTATTGGAGAACTCTTTCGCCAAGGATGGCCTCGTTGACCTTTCAGGGCCAATCATTCGACTGCAGAGCCTTTCCCCCGAAGATCTGTACGTCCTGCTCGGCAATGTTCGCAACGTCTTTGCCGGCGGAGATTCAAAGAAGAACCTCGTTCCGGACGAAGCGCTTGAGGCGTTCATGGTCCACTGTGAAAAGCGTATTGGAGAGGCATATTTTCGAACGCCGCGGACGACGATCAAGCAATTCGTCAATTTGCTGAGCGTGATTGAGCAGAATCCGGGCACGAATTGGCGTAGTCTCATCAAAGAAATTGAACCTGAGCGCGACGCCCCTCAGGGCCCGGCGGAAATAGTCGATCAAGGTGATGACGGTGACCTCGCCACCTTCAAGCTCTGACGAGCTTGCCAGTGCCTTCGATCGCCTCCATCCGGAAATCCGGCGTTGGGTTTATCAGAAGGGTTGGTCCGAACTTCGCGACGTTCAAGCGCTAGGTATCGATGCCATCCTCACCAGCACTTCGGATGTCGTGATTTCCGCCGCGACCGCCGCCGGAAAAACTGAAGCTGCGTTTCTCCCAATCTTGACCGAGACGATTGCGGATAGCTCAGACGGCTTCCGGGCGATGTACGTCGGACCATTGAAGGCCCTGATCAACGATCAGTTCCTGCGCCTCGACGATCTCTGCGCAACATTGAAGGTGCCGGTTTCAAAGTGGCACGGCGATGTGTCCGTGTCGGTGAAGCGCCGCGCGCGCGAGAAACCTGCGGGCATCCTGCTGATTACCCCGGAATCGCTTGAAGCTCTCTTCGTTCGCCGTCCCGACTCTCTCGCACGGATGTTCGCGCGCCTCTCTTTTGTCGTGATCGATGAGCTTCACGCATTCCTGTCGTCCGAACGAGGCGTTCAGCTCGCGTCGCTGTTGAAAAGGCTGGACCAGCGTCTGGGAAGAAGCCCACGGCGAATTGGCCTGTCCGCCACCATCGGCGATCTGGGCCTTGCCGCAAGTTGGCTACGGCCCTCCGACCCGGCATCTGTACGAATTGTGAATGCCTCCGGGTCCCAAGCCGATCTCAAGCTTCAAATTCGCGGCATCAAGATGCCTCCGCGGCAGGCCGGGCGACCCGTGCAGAAGGTCAACGGCACTCCCGCAGAACCGCCCGAGGAGAACGCGCTTGGGCAAATTGCAAGCCATCTCTATGCGACGCTGAGGGCCAAGGGAAATCACCTCGTGTTCACCGCACGGCGCAAGGATGTTGAGAGCCTGGCCGACAAATTGCGGGTCGATTGCGAAGCGAATCGCGTTCCGAATGAGTTCTTTCCGCACCACGGCAGCCTTTCGCGGGAAATTAGAGAGGTCCTTGAGACAAGACTGAAAGACGGCCTGCTGCCAACGACTGCTATCGCGACGTCCACGCTTGAGCTTGGTGTCGATATTGGCGCGGTCGAGAGCGTAGCCCAGGTTGGACCGCCTCGTTTGGTGTCTGCCTTGCGGCAAAGACTGGGGCGATCGGGACGGCGCCCGGGCAAGCCAGCCATCCTGAGGATGTACGCGATCGAATCCGAGCTGGATGAGCGCTCGTCGCTCGTCGACCGTCTTCGTCTGGAGACCGTTCTTGCGATCGCTCTTACAGAATTATTGCTTGACCATTGGATAGAGCCGCCGAGCCCACTGACGCAGCATCTATCTACCCTCCTTCACCAAGTCCTTTCGATGATCGTTGAGAAGGGCGGAATCAGCGCGAAAGACGCCTATGATATCCTTGCTGGTCCAGGCCTGTTCGCTTCCATCGATATCGAGACTTTCAAAACTCTATTGCGAGGCATGCGAGCGACCGACCCTCCCCTCTTGGAGCAAGCATCCGACGGCACGCTCATGCTTGGTCCGCTCGGTGAACGTTTGACGGACAGTTACGAGTTCTTCGCAGTTTTCAACACGCCTGAGGAGTTTCGAATTGTCACCCAAGGGCAAACCTTAGGAACCATCAGCATTCAAAATGCCTTCGGACCGGGAGATTACATCGTCTTTTCCGGGCGACGCTGGCGTGTCCTCGACGTTGATGATCGAACTCGCACCATTCAGGTAGAGGCCGCCCCGGCGGGTCGAGTGCCCCAATTTGATGGCAAGGAGGCCGGCGCGCTGCATGATGTCGTCGTCGCGAAAATGCGCGGGGTGCTCGTCGGGACTTCTATACCAGTCTATCTCGACAAGATTGCTGTGACGCACCTCCAGGAGGCCCGCAGCGCGTTTCAGGAGGTGGGGTTAGGAGAACTGAATATCGCCGCCGATGATGATGAACTGCTGCTCTTCCCGTGGAAGGGGACCAAGACGCTAGACGCATTGCGCTTTGCGTTGCGGCAATCCGGCCTCTCCGTCACGCCGGCATCGATCTGCCTCGCGGTCCCCGCAAGGAATCGTGACGAGTTGCGCAAGACCCTTCAAACGCTGTCGGGCGCTTCGCACATCGATGGCGCGGAGCTAGCGCAATCCGACGAAAATCTGGAGCGGGCCAAGTACGACAGTTACATCCCGCGCGAACTTCTCCGGCACGCTGCCGCGGTTGATCGGCTGGACGTTACGGATTTGCCTAAAGTGTGCCATGACTTGTCACAGGCGCTCGATCGCTTAAAAGCACTCTAGAAGTTTTGAGAAGGCGTTGGGGGCAATGATGAACCGTCTCCTCCTTTCGATGCTGTTCGTTGCGGCGACCATTCCGACTGTGGCGATGGCTCAAATCCCGATCCAACGCTTTCGTGCCTGCTTATCAATCGAGGATATGACGAAAGAGCGGCTTGATTGCTATGACGCGATCGCGCCGCCGGAGCCAAAGGCCGTTCACGCGCGTCCCAAAGTGATTGTTGAGTGCCGGTTCGTCAAAGAGGAAGACGAACGCATCCAATGCTTCAATAGTTTTTTGATCGAACGTACGACGACCAAACCCAAGGTTACGGCGCCCCTTCCGCCGATTGTTCGTCACAGCCCGACTACCACGACTGAGCGTGTTCGGCGCGGGCGTGGCGGTTGTGGATCACGTGGCGGCGCAGGCTATCGGCTCCCAAATGGAAAGTGTGCGAGCAAGCGACGGTAGGGCGGAGCCATGCGAGCGGACGCCAAAACTCGTCTTATCGCCGAGATTTCGCGGGTTTTAGGCAAGGTAGTTTGGGAATGCCTCGCTTTGCTAAGCACTGCTACGCTTATGAAAGCTATTTCAAACTAGCGGGTGAGCAATGGGCCGAACAGGCGTCGCGGTTGGAGGAAGTCCTGGGTGTGTAGAAACTCAGGCATAGGATCAAGCGCAAAGCCTTGCATACCGGCGCTGCGAACATTGTTCGCGTATCTGCACTGTTCGTGAGACACTTGCATCATCGTTGATGCACGAAAGACGTTACACTGAGCTTTGATTTCGATCCGAACGACCGCGAAGCGATCATTGCTGCGTTGAACGCTCCAAATCCCGCCAATCTGATTGCAGTGGCGATCACAGAGGCAATCATCCTTCGCTTGGTTGCGATGACAGCATCGCTCGAAGAGGCGACCAAAAAGATCGCTGCGATTCCTTCCGAAATCACGATCGGGAAGCCCCAAAGTGCATTGGATGAGAGATCGCTATCGACCTTTGGCGCAAATCGCTTGCTCGCATTCCCCATGCGCCACGCGTAGTGACCCTCGAATACGGCAGGCAATAACGCTGCCGCACTGTCACCATCCCCTTCCCACCTAGCACACGCGCCACAACGGCCCTTCCTCATGGCGGCTGACCTGGCGTTGTTGCCGGGTCGCGCAAGGGAGGCCGCTGCGCTGGACGCAGTTTCTTTCCTGGCCTTCGGCTGGCGGCGCTCCGCTTAAAGAAACGGCGTCGCCGTCCCTCCTCCTCTCCGTTCCGGCCCTGCGGGTGCGCGAACCCGCCTGACAACGCCCTTCCGGTCGCCGTCGGAAGGCCGCGGGCGCGGTCTCCGCAGTAACGGAAGGAGAAACGACATGACCGCGACAACGCGCGACGTCTATCAGCAGATTACCGATCAGATCATCGCCGCCATGGAAAACGGCGTGAATAACTGGACAATGCCTTGGCACCGGCCGGAGATCGCGACCGGCCGTCCAACCAATATCGCGAGCGGAAACGCGTATCGCGGCGTGAACGTCGTGGCTCTATGGGTCGCCTCGCTGCAGCACGGCTTTCCCTGCGGTCTCTGGGGCACCTACCGGCAATGGCTTGCCAAGGGCGCGCAGGTGCGCAAGGGCGAGCGGGCAAGCCTGATCGTCTTCTACAAGGAAGTCACCCGGGAAGCCGGTAGCACAGGCGGCGATGAGGAGCATGAAGGGCAGCGCCGCATGTTCGCCCGGGCTTCGTGGGTGTTCAACGTCGATCAGGTGGACGGCTTCACCAAACCCGAGCTACCGATGTCCGCCAGCGACGCTGACGTTATCGATCGAGCTGAGCACTTTGTCAGTGCTACCGGCGCCAAGATCGAGCACGGCGGCAACCGTGCGTACTACGACCGTCTCTCTGACAGCATTCGCCTTCCCGAGCGAGCTACCTTCCTCGGCTCCGACACGAGCAGCGCCACGGAGGCATACTACGGAACGATTTTTCATGAGCTAACCCATTACAGCGGCGCTCCTTCGCGTTGTAATCGAGAATTCGGCAAGCGCTTTGGCGATCATGCCTACGCGATGGAAGAGCTAGTCGCCGAGCTGGGTGCAGCATTCCTCTGCGCCGACCTCGCCGTGACCAATACTCCCCGCGAAGACCACGCCGCCTATATTGCCAACTGGCTTGCGGTGATGCGCGAAGACAAGCGCGCGATCTTTACGGCCGCTGCCAAAGCCTCGCAGGCCGTCGATTTCCTCACCGGCATGACAGGACCAGCCCTGCATTGAAGTGCCTTGCTTTGTCGGGAAGTCGGTTTGTCGCCGTTCCGGCTTCCCGCGTTATCGCATTGCCGAGCGTCCGATGCGGCGCATTGCCGGACTCGCGATCTTCCGCGTCATCAGAGTGTCGCAGCGCCGACATTTCGCATGACCGACTTGTCGTGTGTCCGGCGTTTCAATCTGTCGCGAAGCCGACTTATCGAGTGCCAGCGATCCCGGCTTTCCGACTTTGTGCAAATTCGCCACATCGCTTCTCCGATTCTTCGACCGCTCGCGCTTTCGGCTTTGTGAGAGTCCGGACTATCGGTCATCCTGAAAGTCGGGAAATAACAAAAACGGAAGCCCGAGTTTCATGATTGTCGGTGTATTGAACCAGAAGGGCGGCGTCGGAAAGACGACGATCGCGATCAACCTTGCAGCATGTGCAGCGCTTTCCGGCCAGCGAACGCTCCTGGTTGACGCGGACCCGCAAGGCAGCGCGCTGACCTGGGCAGCGGCACGGAATGCGGACGCCCCGTCGCCTTTTTCGGTGATCGGAATGCCGAAGCCGACACTGCACCGCGATCTTCCACCGATCGCAGCGAACTACGACATTGTGCTGGTGGATGGAGCGCCGCAGGCCAACGAGCTGGGACGCGCGGCGATCATGGCGAGCGACCGGATCATCATTCCCGTTCAGCCTTCGCCTTACGACATCTGGGCTACCGCGAACGTGGTCCAGCTGATTAAGGAGGCGAAACCGCTCAAACCCGACCTTGAGGCGTATTTCGTGATCTCGCGAAGGGTTGCGAACACGGTGATTGCCCGAGAAGTCCGCAAGGCGCTGCAGGAGCTTGGGTTGCCGGTGCTGTCAGCAACGCTCACCCAGCGCGTGATCTATGCGGAAAGCGCCGCGCGCGGCCTTGCGGTCATTGAGGCGGAGCCCGACGGCACCGCCGCACGGGAACTTGAAGCGCTCGCCGCTGAAGTCTTTCCAATGAACAACAATAAGAAGGCTGCCGCATGAGCAAGAAGACCGTGGACATCAAACTGGTAACGCTCCCGACGCCGGCCGCCAAGGACGACTGGGTGAACAAGAGGGTAACCGCCGAGGCCCCGCAACTGCCAACCGCCGAGGAGGGGCCACGAACCAAGCGACTGACCGCGGATATTCCGTTCGACCTGCATCACAAGGTGCGGGTGCATTGCCTCGCGAACGAGATTTCCATCAGCGAGTTCGTGCATTCCGTGCTTCAGCGCGAGATGGCACTGCTTGCCGCCGGAACGCCGGAACCGCGAGAAATCGGAAACGCGACGGAAGCAGCAGAACAGGATCAAGCTTTCGCGTGAGCAAGTCGCTGTTCAATCCGTTCGAAGACAATGCCGACGCGGTCGCTCGCGCCGAGGGCGCGTCGCCAAGCGTCAGCTCATTGGTCAGGGTAGGGCCGCAGACACCCTCAATTCCGCTTGATCCGGACCTCGCGAAAGCATTTTCGGAAGTTCGCGGCGCGGACAAGCTTTCAACGATGCAGCGGGAGATGATCGAAGGCCAGCAGAGGGACCGCAACGCAAAGGCGGAGCGGCGCGCCGGGATGAGCCCGATCCAGCGGCGGCGGGATCTCGTGCGCGAGAACATCGCCGCCAACCGGGCGGGCGCAGAGGCTCACCAGCACGTACACCACATCCACAGCGTTCTCGCGCTCTGCGGCCTGCCGTACCGGCGGCCGGCCGACGACATGAAGGAATATCACCGAGAATACGGAAACAACTCGCTGGTGATCTACGCGGAGCACCTGAAGGACCCGCAGACAGGGCGGATGGTGCGGCCGGGCCTGCCGTATGGCCCAAAGGCGCGCCTGTTGATGTTTCATATCTGCACGATGGCCCTTCGCCAGAACAGCGCGGAGGTGGAAGTCGCGGATTCGATGAGCGCCTTCATTCGCGAGCTGGGGTTCGACGTGCAGGGCGGGCCACGCGGCACCATCACGCAATTCAAGGAACAGCTTCACCGGCTGGCCGCGGCCTCGATGAAGATCGGGCTATGGGATGCCAAGGGGTCATCCACGATCTCCGCAAATCCGATCCGCTCGTTCGACATCTGGCTGCCGCGCGACCCGGCACAGAAGATGTTCTGGAATTCCACGGTTCATCTGGATACCGAGTTCTTTGCGTCACTGAAGCAGCATGCCCTCCCGGTTGATATCCGCGCGCTGCGGGCGCTCGCTTACTCGGCAAAGCAAATGGATATCGTAACCTGGCTTGGGTATCGGCTGCGGAAGGTGGATCGGCCTTATCCCATCAGCTGGGACGCGCTGCGCGAGCAGTTCGGGACCGAAATCAGGAGTCGCGAGCGGAAATTCCGGCAATCCTTTGCCGAGGACCTGAAGGCTATCCAGGAGGTGTTTCCGAAATTGTCGGTGAAGCTGGGGGAGGGGGGCCTGACGCTCTACCCCGCCGACGCGGACGCCGTGCTGGTCGCGCCGAAATCGAAGCGACGAATCTCATAACATCGCTACGCTGACTTGGGTGCGCCTGATCCATCCGGGCGTTCCGCTTTGAGCGCGCTGACTTGGGTGCGCTACGCTGACTTAGGTGCGTCATCAGACATCCGACAACAGCCATCCGATGTATCCAAACGGAAGTTGTTGAAGCGCGTTGCGATTTTGTTGCATGCGCTGACCTGGGTGCGTCCTGTGCATAATCTATCCTCGAAATTTCAACGCTTTATCCTGTCACCTGCGCTGAGTTGGGTGCGCACGCACGCTGACCTGGGTGCGTTTTTGCGCTGAGCAGGGTGCGCGGTTACGCTGACTTGGGTGCGCTTTGTGCGCTGACTTGGGTGCGAGAAAGTGAGTTAACAAACGGATTTCCATGTCAAATCAAGAGCTGCATATAATAGAGCTTATAACTTCGTAACAGAGATAACACTTACCTATGGACGGAACATGACGTTTCTCTTTCTTGAAAAGTCGTAAGACTACCAAGACTTGAGCCAATCACGTGAGGCGCTTGGTGGTCACTCTGCGACCTTCACCGAGGTCACGTGAATTCCCTTCACAAAATTCACGTATCGCGGATCGAGAGGCAGCAGGCCCTTGCCGTCCTCATACTGGCCCTTCGCGAACCGATCGAGACGCAGCTTGAGGTCGGGATACCAGACGTAGGCCGCTTCCTCATGGACCCGGCCGGTGTCTTCATCCGTTTTCTCTTGAACAAACACCGCGCGCAACGTGCAGGAGCCGACCTTCTGCGTGCCGAGATCAGTCACGGTGCGGGTTACTTTCGCGGTCGCCGTCGCGGGTCCGCTTTTCGTCACTCGATACGTATACTGGCCCGGTAGATTGTATTTCGGATCGGAAACGTCGATCGACCGGTCGAGCTTGTGCAGGCGCTGCTTTGGATTGCCCGCCGAGTAGGTAAAGAGCGTGTTGAAGCCATTGGTGCTGCGGACTTCCAGGACGCCCCACCTGTCCTCGTAACGATGCAGACCCGTCCCACGATCGATCAAGACCTCGCCGGTGGCTCTCTTCAGCGGCCACGCCACTTCACTGATGTGTGCGCCGACCGTTCGATAGGCGACACGTAGCTTGGTCTCAAAACCAGCCAGTCGCCCGCAATCCATGCCTTGCATGTTCTTGTCGTCCAGCGCAGGACCGACCGCCTCCAGATCGGCCGGCGTGAAGAAGGCGCTGGGCTTCCTGATTTCCGATCGCAAGGCGAAGAGCGCCTTGCAGTCTCGCTCGGGCAACGGGCCGACGCCGCAGGTATCCGCGCTGAACGTCGGCTGCTGGTAGTGCGCCGCCTGACAGCGCCCCTGGTGCCATGTAGCGACGAACTGGCCCTCCTGATCGCTGCCGAGACTCTCAGGGCTCAAGAAGACGATGCCGGTCCCGCCGAGGGCAGGCGTGGCGAGCCCGGGGAAGCGGAGGGCGAAGGTCAGCTTCTCCAGCCGGAACGCCGTGCGGTTCTTGATACTCATATACACGCGACAAACGTCATTGCCGCCGAGGCCGCGTGCGCTTGTCGCTCCGGTCAGGAGGATTTCAATCTGGTCGGCAGCAGCAGCCGGAACGGGTAGCTGGGCCAGGGTGGCCATTGCGGCAGCAGCCGCGAGGAGCGAGCGACAGGTCATGGATGACTCCCGCGATGATGGAGTGGGGATTGGCTAGGTGGCGTGATCGTTTCTGCGGAGAGATTCCGCCAGCACCACCAGCGCGTACTTCGTCGTGCGCGAGCCGATCTCCGAATAGGCCCGCAGCAGCCGCATGGCGCCCTTGGTCTGGAGGAAGGCGAGACCGGCGTTGCCTTGATCTTTCTTTTTCGGGGAAGCGCCCATCCCCGCGTAGAAGAACATCACCGGCGTGTTGAGCATGTCGGCGATCCGCTGCAACCGTCCGGCGGAGACGCGGTTCGTCCCCTTCTCGTACTTCTGCACCTGCTGGAACGTCAGATCGATGCCCTCGGCGAGGCCGGACTGCGACAGGCCGCGCTCCAACCTCAGGGCGCGAATCTTGCGGCCGATCTCGATATCTTCGGCACCGGCGCGGCGCTTCCTACTGCCTGAACCCGCCATGGTTGTTGCTCCGGAAGGAAAGTGTAAATCTGGCAGTTGAAACTATTCGCAGCGTCTCGGCATGATTTTACTTAGACTAAAGCTATCAACAGAATTGCTTATTCTGTTGAGTGTCAATAATTCGGCGCTGGAATCTTGATTTCTACTGCGACCTCTGGTAGCGTGCGCGCGAGCCAAGTTCGGGAAAGGCCCGTGATCCGGGGCTTTCGGGAGGGGTCAACAGAATAAGCAAAACGGTCGTGTCCGAGCGTCGGCCCCCGGCCGGCGTGAGGGGCGCAAATGCATTCGGACAGAAGCCGCGCCGGCAGCCTGTACACGGCTGCTGGTCAGAGAAAGTATTTGACCGCCACCGAACGCACTCGCTTCCTCGATGCAGCTAGGGCATGCCCCCGCCGAGATTTGCGAACACTGTGCCTCACGCTTGCCTATGCCGGGTGCCGGATTTCCGAGGCCTTGGCCCTCACGCCGAGCGTCATTGAATGCGAGGCTGGGTTCATTGCGATCCGGTCCCTGAAGAAGCGTAAGCGCAAAGCCGTGATCCGCGAGGTCCCCGTACCCGCCGACCTGTTCCATGCCCTCGATGAAGTCCATGACTTCGACGAGCGGCAGGCGCGGCTTTGGCCGCTTTGTCGCAGCCAAGCCTGGCGGCTTGTGAAGGGCGTCATGCGCGACGCGGGAATTGCCGAAGGTCCGCACCAGACCGCGAAAGGCTTGCGGCACAGCTTTGGAATTCACGCGATCCGATCAGGGGTGCCGCTCAACCTGGTGCAGCGGTGGCTAGGTCATGCCTCCATGACCACTACGGCCATCTATCTGGAAGCCCTGGGAGAGGAAGAGCGCGAGATCGCTGCGCGAATGTGGGCAACCTAGTGGCTCAGAAACCGCATATAATAAGACTTATAGTAATATTTGCGCGCCTGCAAAAATAGCTTGCAATCTAATTTGTCGCTCCCATACTAAAAGCAAATCACCACATCTTCAATCTTTTCTTGGCTCTGGCCCCGCATCCGCCTTCCGGCGTGATGTGGAGGCAAAGGAGTTTATCATGCTCATCGTCAGCTTTATCGTCAGCTTCATCGTCAGATTCATCGTCTGCTTCACCGTCTGCTTCATCGTCGGCTACATCGTCGGCTCTATCGTGGGCAGTGCCCTGGACCGCTTCATCGCCAAGAAGGACTGAAATCGAAAGCAGAAAGCTCTCTGTCCGGTACGCCGGACAGAGAGCTTTCTCTTTTGCCGTGCGCAGTAGCGCACTGACCAATTTCCCGGACTTTCTTGATCGACAGGGAGGCTGGATAGGCTGGGCTGCGCCGGTTGAAGGCTAAGAATGCGATGCGTCCCACGGAGGTTTGAGACTGATCGTAGGAAAAGGTCGGATCGATCTTTGAGAAGCGCGTGGGTTTCGGGTCGATCCCAGCCCGCGCGATTATCAGCCGGCGAGTTTCGAGCTTCAGAGCCGTGTCTCCCGACTTCATTATATCCGAGCTTGTTTTTGACCCTCAGATTGATGCCCGCAAAGCCGTTGCTGGACTGTAAACCTCGAAAGCCACGGTCTCCTTTGTGCTTCCAGCCGCGCCCATGGCGGCCTCCCGATTGATGGAAGGTGGACGCTTCCGCGACTTGATGACCGCAATGGATCGACGCTGCGCTTGATCGCAGTTTTTTCCTCTTCGGCGAAGTGGCCGAATTCACTCGCCCAACCAAAAAGACAGCGATCTCGGCCATCGGCCGGTTTGCCAATGACTACTGGATGCATGTCGCCAAAATCTTGCATGCGCTGGTAGCCTGAGCCCTTAGAGGGAGCACTGCGAACCCGTGTGGCAGGGATTATGGGCGCTGCGCTCAGGAGCAAGCTGGTGGCCTGAGGTCGCTCTTTAAACTCCAAACACCCGGTTGAGCAGCGAGAAATCATCCTTAGCGAAAAACTCGTCGTAAAGGCAGCGCAGCCCCTGGCTGCGCAAGGTGCGGATACCCTCCACAATATGCGCGCGCGAAACTCCCAGCCGCTTCAAGTCTTCGTCGCGCAAAGGCAGACCCGTTTTCTGATGCACGCGCCGCATGCATTCATAAAGCGTCATATCGCGGGTTGCCTCGCCGAAAATCCGCAAGGTCATCAAGGTGCCGATGCTCACCAGCATGCCATGCGCCGTCGCCGCCTTGGAGTATTGCTGCCCATAGACCATCTCGTAATGCAACCAGTGCTCACTGCCTGCGCTGAGCATGTCGGGATCGTCGTCGGGCTCCAGGGACAACTCATGCAGGTAATGCGCCAGCCGGCTCAATCCGTCGACGTCGAAGGCGGTAAAGTCATCGAGCAGCCACTTGAACGCCTGAAACACCTCCGGCCGTTTCTGCGCGATCCCGCGAGCAGTGACGCCAGCGAAAGAGCCATCGTTGAACAGCCATTCATACTCCAGCGCGGCGCTGATTAGCGCCAGCAGATCCCCCGCTCCTGCCGCAGACCAATAGTGCACCGTCTCAGGTGGACCATCCAGCAAAGCCGGCAGGCTGACGATCGTTTGCAGCGGCGCGATCGTTTTCTCTTTTTTGTAGCGGCCGCTGCGCTTGATAACGCTCTCGCCGTTGCTTAGGCATTTGTGGGAAAGAATCGTGGGGAAGTTGATAACTTCCTTGCCCACAGCGCAAGCGCGGCCGAAGTCCAACGCCGTGCAGCCGCCCACCGCCAAAACGCGCTCATAGGAAAATTCCTGCCGAACCCGCCCGATCTCCTCGATTTCCTGGTCTTTTACCAACAGGGACTGTCCGAGGTCCCGCAAGCGTGGATAGTTGTGGGTATCGGCGACGATCAATGTGCCAGACCGGTTATAAGGCTGCATCGTCTCGCGCAGCGGCAGCATGGATAGGATCAGTTCGGGTTTGCGCACGAGATCGTCCATTATTACTCTCAAGACAAGGATAACTCACTCGCGAAGGGCGTCGACAAAAGAAATTAAGCTTTTGGGGTTGTAATCTCCAAAACTATTCCTAAAATAAAAGTATGCGAGGGAAACAAAGATCGGAAATCAGAGATGGGAACGCCTAACTCAGACAAACAGCGCATGGATAAAATCAGGGAACAAGGACAACAGCGCGGCCGCACAGCCGAAGAGCAGCGGGAAGTTGAATCCCACTTCTATCATCTGCGGCAAAATGACGATGACTGCATGACCAAATAAGAACGGCTGGCTATCCGCTCTTTATTTGTAGAAACAGCAATCAAAAAGAGAAAATGATTATGGGAACTATTTCACCCGATAAACAATTGATTGAGGACCTCCGGCAGCGCGGCGAACAGTCTCGCCGCCAAGAGCGGGATTCCGAACGCCGTTACCCCGGGGAATCTCGGGTCCGCAACGACGACCCGACCCGTTAGGACCAGACTGGCCGACTGCGCGGTCTCCTAGGCCGCGCTTTTTTATTGCGTAGTAGTCGGCCGCGGCCAAATGGGCAACTGACAAGATTGCGACGCATCGCAACGAGGGGACTAATCGGCGAGAGACGGTCGGATCGATCTTCGAGAGCGCGTAGGTTTCGGGTCGGTCCCTAGCCCGCGCAATATCAGACGGCGACGGTTTCGAGCTTCAGAGCTTGGTCTCCCGACTTAATTATATCCGAGCTTGTCTTTGATCCTCAGGTTGATGCCCGGAAAGCCGTTGCTGGACTGTAAGCCTCGAAATCCACGGTCTCCTATGCGCTTCCAGCCGCGCCCATCGCGGCCTCCCGATTGATGGAAGGTGGACGCTTCCGCGACTTGATGACCGCAATGGATCGGCGCTGCGCTAATCGCAGTTTTTTCCTCTTCGGCGAAGTAGCCGAATTCACTCGCCCAACCAAAATACAGCGATCCCGACCATCGGCCGCTTTGCTTTGCCCTTCGGGGGCGGTCGTCGCGGAAGCGTCCATTCAGTCTTCCATCGAGGCCGCGATAGGCGCGGTCAAGATCTAAAGCAAAGGAGACTAAGACATGGCAATCATCGGCACTTTCACCAGCAGCAAAACCGGCTTCGAGGGCAACCTGGAGACCATCGGCCTCAAAGCGAAGCTCTCGATCAAGGCGATCGAAAAGTCGGGCGACAAGGCTCCGGATTACCGCGTGTTCGCCGGCAAGTCCGAAGTCGGCGCGGGCTGGAAGAAGACCGGCACCGAAAGCAAGCGCGACTACGTCAGCCTGAAGATCGATGCTCCGATCTTCGCGGCTCCGCTGTTCGCGAACCTCGTCGAGCGCGACGGTCAGCACGACCTCATGTGGTCGCGCAGCAAGGCCGAGTAAGGCTCGGCTCTGAACGCCGCCCGGCAGTGCCGGGCGGCGTTTTCATGTTTGTTTTGAGTAGGGGCTGTCGGACAAAGGATGCCAGCCGTCCGACAATTGCTTGAACCCAGGCGCACAATTGCGCCAGTTTCGCGTGCGGGTACTCTCTTGGCGCGGCCAGTTCCTCACGGGTGAATTTTTCTTTTGGTAGTCTCCTTGAGGGATATCGGCACCGCTGCCTGCGGCCTCGAATTCAGGAACTAGGCCAGTGAGCCGGCGGCCGCAACGGTGGTCGCAAGGGCTGGCCGCAGTTTTTTCCCCTTCGGCCAAGTGGCCGAATTCCTCGCGAGGCAAAAAACGGCGGCCCCACCGTCTCTGCTGCGCGCCGCCCTGCGGGTGCGGCCGGCGTCTCCCCGGCCTTTTGCGAAATACATCGAGGCCGCAGGCAGCGGTGCCGAAAAACCAAAAGCAAGGAGACAAGATCATGAAGAGAAAAAAACTCACCCGTGAGGACCTGGCTAAGATCGCCCGCAAAGACGAGAGCCTGGTGATGTACGAAATCCGCGTCTCACCCAGCATGAGCCGGCTGCTGCAACAAGAGGCCCACCTAAAGGGTAAGACCGTGGAGGACCTGATCCTGACGGGAATAGAGCACCTGTTCGGCTGGCCGATTCGGGTCAGATAGCCCCGGTTCAACGGATGGCGTCACCAAGGTGACGCCATCGTGATTCAAAAGAACGCCGAGCATCCTAGTCGATGGAGTATTCCCAAAGCGGCAAGGACTGCCATTTCACGCTGTCCAGCATCTCGACGGCGCGATCCGCCAGCGCTCTGGAGAATTCATCGACGGCGATGAATCTGACATCGACCGCAACCGTATTGCCGTCATTGCCATCCAGCCTCACCAGCGGCGCGTCTGCGCCCGCCTGCAGGCGCGTGCGATATCGTCCGGCCGGAAGGCCGGACAGGCCATCAATGCCGCACCTTTCCGCACGCTCGGCATCGAGCCGCACTGTCATGATCCGTGGTAACGGCGGGGGCGGGTCAACCCTGACGGGATGACCATCGTTGTCAGCCAGCAGGCCCGCGCGAAGATCGGCCCGATGCGAGGAAACCGTCGGAAAAAACCCGAACGGATTCCAGATCGGCGAGTTGAGCGCGGCGCATAGCCGCTGAAACATGCCGCTGACAGGCACGACAAAGCTTTGCAGAGCCAGTCGCAATTCACCACGTTCAACGGAGATTGTCGGACCCATGCCCTCGGGCACGCGCAGCTCCAGCTCGACTTCGTCGTTTGCGCTATCGATCAGGCAATCGAATTTCTCGCTGATCGTCCGGACGACGCCATCCGTACCGCTGCGGCGGTGATGAAACAGCTTGCGCTTTTTATCCACCGCGACGGGGTCGCCCGGCATCAGCTCGATTTCCTGCTGCACTCCGTGCAGCGCAGGAAACCATTTGTAGCGCGCACCGGACCATTCCGTGACCGGAGTGGTCCGAAGCGCGCCGGGACGCGCGCGGCCTCCGCCGGGGCTCGCCTGCGGCTCTGCCCGCGCTGCGTCACGCACTTTTGCCGAAGCCCCAGAAACCTTTGCTTTTGTTGGTCTCGCCCCGCGCCGCGCGCTCGGCCTTGAGCTGTTCCTGCCGCTCCATTTCTTCAGCTTCCCGCTTCAATGTATCGTGGTGGTAACTTGCAAGCGTGCCGCCGTTCTTTCGCGCATCGTTCACGTAGGCGTCCATCTCCGCCACGAATGCGGCCTCGAACTTATCACGGAGCTGCTCGCCCGAACCGATGTCGGCCTTGGTTTCGGTGGCGGTTCGTTCAAAGATCTCGGTCGGCTTCAGCTGCAGACCGAAACTGTCGAACTTCGCCTCGCGGGCGAAGTAAGCATCCGCAAACTCCTCGCTCACGTTGAATATGAGAAAGCGGTACAGCTTCTGCCGATGGTATCGCTTCGCGACGCTGGCGAAGTCATAGCTCTGGGAAGGGCTCAAGTCGCCGAATCCCTTCAGCAGAATGTCCGCAAGCTCCGGCGGTTGCTCGTTGAGGATTGCCTTCTTCAGCTCGTCCGCGGCCTGTTGCCGCCGTTTCTCGTCGCGCGCCGCCGCCCACATGCCAATCGCTCCGATCGTCGCCCCGCCGATCAGGCCTATTGCGCCACCCGCGAGGGTCGCCCCGGAATTCACGTCACGTTGCAGATAGCTCATCGTCTTGCCCTCCCTGATCGCTCGCTGTTGCCCTTCGGATAGATTCCCCACTTCAGGCGCGGCGGCCGCTGGCCAGCCACGCGCCCAACGGCGCGAATATCCGCCCCTTGCTTTGCAAGCACGGGGTTCGTGAACCACGGGAAAAGCCCGACCACGCTCGGCGACTTTCCCGTTTCCATCACGACCGCGACGTTTGTCCCGACGCCCAGCATCCGGCGCGCGTCCTGCGGTGTGAGCAGCGGGATCGCGTAGAACTGGACCCCGCGCTGGACGCTCACGCCCCCTTGGATGCTGGTCTCCAGCCATTTCACGTTCGATGCGGCCTGCGCCGAGGTGCTCGGTGTCACTACCTCGCGCGCGCCGGTCCGGCTGCCGAGCTGGTCGGATAGCCATCTTGCCGTCTCGCCGTCGCTGACGCCGAAGACGCACTGCGTCGCGCAGTTGGCGAGGATGGCGTTGACGCCTTCGCCGTAGATGCGTCGCAGGCTTGCGAGGCTCTGCGCGAAAAGCCAAAGGCGCACATCGAGCCCCGCAATCTCCGCCAGCGCGCGGACAAACTCTTCCATGCGTCCGAGCGCGGGAAACTCATCGACGATGCACATGATCGGCTGCTTCGGTCGGCTCATGTCCCTCAGCATCGCCGAATAGAACTGTCCGATCATCATCCGCAGGAGACCGCGGTGCTGGTCCAGCTTGTCGAACGGCAGGATGACGTAGATCGTCATCGGCTCCGTCTTGAGGTCCGCGATATCAAAATCCGAGCGCGCGCTCACTTCGCGGAGGGCCTTGGTGTCCCACGGCGCCGTCGCCGAGTTGATCTGGGCGATGATGTTCGCGCGCGTGCGATCGTCGTGATTGCGAAACACGCCCGCACCCAGCGCCACGACCGGATCATCATCCTCGGTCAGTCGCGCAAGCTCGGCGTCAGAATCATCGCGCGCCAACGCGAGCTGGCGTCGCACCTGCGCGATGGTCGGGTCTTCCGAACGCGCTGCCGCCAGCAGCAGCACGGTCAGCAGGTTCACCCCTTCGTCATAGAAAAACGACGCGCTGCCGTCCCGGCCAAGGGGCCGGTCCCCTAGCAGCATCGCGGCGAGGCTTCGCGCGTCGCCGTCGTCGTGAACGAAGTCCAGGGGATTGTAGTGCGCGAACGCGGTCTCGGAATCGTAAGCGGCGGTGATGCGAAACGGATCGATGCGATGCACCGCTCCGAACGTCCGCCGCGTCGCGGCCGTGATGCCGTAGTTCTCGCCCTTCGGGTCGATAACCAGCATCGAGTTCGGCGCGCACAGCAGGTTCGGGATGATCTGGCACGTGCCCTTGCCGGCGCGCGTGCCCGCGATCGTCAGGACATGGCCGGGGCCTTGTGAGAAGGCATCGGCCACCGGCGCGCCGGATGTCGGATCGAGATAGGCGCCAAGCGCCAGCAGATCGGGCAGGCGGGAGGCGCTCTCAAACAGCTTTGCGTGCTGCGCGCCGAGGGCGCGCGCTTCGGCCCCCGACATCCAGCGCTCCTTGCCGTGGACCGGCGGCGGGTTGGTCAGCAGCGCATGGAAGTCAGCTTCCGCTTTCGCAAAGCGACGCCCTTCAGGCGTGTAGGGATGCGGCGCCCCCGTGGCCTCAAAATGCCCCTTCGTCAGAATCTCACTGAAGCCGGGCAGCAGATGCCAGGCCAGGCGGAACAGCGTCCCCCGCTCCTCGGTCATGAGTTCTCCCGTACCCACAAGCCGCAGAGATAATGGAGTGTATTCTGGCAGACGCTCGACCGTGTTGGTAGTCTGCAGCAAGAATCGTGTGCGTTGGGGCTGGCTCCGTGCGCGGGCTCTTGCGCCGCTGTCCGGAGCTTTGGCGTTTCGCCCGCTCCGGAGCGAGGAAGTGCGCCTGTACAGAAAATGCTTTTCTGTACGTCGGCGCAAAGCGGCCATTCGACCCGCTGCGCGAGGTCTCAAGGCCGCTCCTCGGTCCCGGTGCCGGGACGGAGAATCGTCGCGATGCCACCGCGAGGACACCGGAAGCCGGCGCGCGTGCTGCGGTCCAAGCAGTTCACGTTCTGGGTCACTCCGGCGGAGAAGGACCAGATCCGTGACGCCGCGCGCCGGGCCGGCGCGACGCCCTCCGCCTATGTGCGATCGGCCGCGCTGGGAGCCCGGCCGCGGCCCAGGCCGGGCGGCGACGTGGAGGAACTGCTGCGGCACCTGTCGCGGGTCGGAAACAATCTCAACCAGATGAGAGAGGTCGCCGAGAAGCGCGCAAAAGCGGCCGTGCCGTTGCTTGACCAGGCGCGCGCGCAGTTGCGGGCATCGTTGCGGTCATGGGCGCGCAGCGGGGCCGGGCGATCGGTTTCGGCGCACGCGGTCGCGGAGCTTGCGCATGAGGGCGCGACCATCAATACACTTGGCTACCGCGCCAACACCGGCCGGTTTCCGTCGCAGACCACGTTGCGCGACGCGCTCGCCGACCTGGCCGAAGCGTTGAAGCCGCTCGCGCCGTGATCGGCAATCCTTACAAGGGCGGTTCGTTCAAGGGGCTGCTCAAATACCTTTTCCACGGGCGCGACGACGAGCCCAATCCCCATCGCGTCGAGTGGCACGAGACGCGCAACCTCGCGATCGACGATCCCGACGCATTGCCCCGGCTCATGCGAGCGACCGCCGGGTTGTCGGCGAACGTGAAGAAGCCGGTCTATCATCTGCCGATCTCATGGCCGCCCGAGGAACGCCTCGATCGGGCAGCCCAGGTCGCCATTGCAGACCGGTTGATCGCCGATCTCGGGCTCGCCGAGCATGAATGCGTGATCGTTGCGCACAACGACGGGCAGTGTCCGCACATTCATCTCGTCATCAACACCGTGCATCCGCAGACCGGCCGGGTGTGGGATGCCTGGCGCGACGTCTATCGGATCATGGAGAGCCTGCAGCGACAGGAGCGGGAACGCGGTTTGCAACTCGTGCATCGGCCCGATCTGGAAGAGTACCGAAGCGGCAGGAGAAATCGGGACCGGAACCGCGAGGCGTCGCGCGAGGAGCGCTTGCGCGCCGAGCGGGAAGGGGACCAGCCGCTTGCGCCGTGGTCCGAAAAGGACATGCGCGACGTGCGCACGGCGGTCACGAAGCATTTTCGCGACGCCGCGAACTGGGATGACCTTGAGGAACGGCTGGGCCGCCATGGCGTGGAGCTACGGCGCGCGGGGCAGGGGTTCCGGATCACGGACGGCAAGCGGTTCATGACCCTGTCGAAGATCGGCAAGCACGCGCGCTGGGACATCCTTGAGGAACGGTTCGGGCGAACCTGGGACGACCACGCGGCGACCCGCGCGCTCAGCCGTCGCGAGCAAGACGGATTGGAGCCGCCTGGTGCGCGGCCGGTGAAGGTGCGCCCCAGCGCCGAGCGGGGCCGGCGCACGGCCGCGCTTGTGACCGCGTGGCTTGCGCATGCTGAGTATCAGCGTTTCCGGGAGGAAGAACTCAACGTCGCCGGCGAGGGAAGGAAGCTGAGGCAGCTCTTATGGCGCTTGCGCAGGAATGAAGCGATCCTGGTGCGGACCAACGAGCAGCTCGAAAAGGCGCGCGACCTGCATGCGAACGTGATGCGGTCGATCTACAAGAATCCGGTGCAGGCCGCGGCCGAGCTCAGGGCGCAGCTTCGCGCGGACAAGGATTGGCCCGACATCGATCTTCACAAGATCGGGAAGGTGCGCGGCATTGCGGTTCTGGATTGGAAGACCGACACCAGAGAATGGGCGGAGGCGCACATGAAAAGTGTGCGCCGGTCATTCACACGCCTGTGGAAGGTGGAATCCCGGCTCGAAATGCTGACCGACGATTGGCACACGCTTAATGCGAAAATCGCGGCGCAACAGCGTGTGTTCAAGTCAGGTCGCGACGGGTTGGGACAACATGTGGATCGACTTGAAACGCGTCTTCAGCTTCACCGGAAGCGGGCGGTCGCGCTGCAGAAGATCGACAAGCGCGATATCGTCGTCTCGCAGCTTCATGAGGATGCGCAGCGCGCGTTGATTGCTGCGATCGATGGTGAGCGGCAGGAGCGGTGGGACCGCACTTATGGCCGGAAATTCATACCGGGGTTTTCGCGATAGACCGGGATTGCGTCGAGACCGTGAGCGCGGGCTGGATCGTTAAGTGTGTTCAGTGTCACAGATTGTGTGCGCGTCCGCTTCGCGGGGAGCGGGCTCTACGCTTCGCCCCGAGCCGCGCAGATCGCGTCTCGGCCTTCCGGTGACGATCCCGCGCGCCGATATTGAACCCTTCGCCGGGCGCAGTCGGTCCCGCGTCCCGCCTGCGGCGGCGCTATGCTGACGCTCCTGCGGCTGCCCTGTTAAACGATTACAGGGCTGGCGAATGGTCTTCGCTGCGCTCTCGCCCATGCGCCTTCTTTTCTTCTGGTTATCCTATGTCCACAGGCTCACATCGAAGAGATCTTGCCACAAGCCGTTGCTCCCGCGAGCCCGCTTGAAAGACTGCATCTCTAGTTGTTACAAGAGAATTCTTGCGGTGGCTGCATTTTGAAGCGGGGGCGGCGATAGCCATGACGAACGACGCGTACTATGCGGCCATTAGAAGGCTTGGTTTGAAGCCGACCAGTGTACCCGGCGTGTTTGAAAAGGATGGCGAGGTTTACAGCGTGCCCGACGGCAAATGGCAGACGCCGGAACAACGCGCCGAAACCATCGAGCAGATCAAAAAACGTTTTGACGTGAGCTAGCCGCCTAGACGGGACTCGGGGTCTAGGCCGGTTCGGCCACCCACGCAGAATGATAACCGGGGTCGTTATCGGCTCTTTTCACGACCACCTGCCGGCCACGCGCGAGATAGAGATTGGCGACAGCGGACGGAATGTTCTTGTTCAGCGCATCCATGTTGCGCTCTGCCACGAGAAGCCCCTTCAGGTCCGGGCTTGTGGCGTAGAAGAGGCCAGCTTTTCCTTTTTCGGCAATGATACGAACGACCTGCTCTTTCTCAAGCACAAGCGTCATGGCCTATCCTTTTCAAAGCTGCGAGTCGTGTGGGTGGGTACAACCTTTAGCTATTTCATACGCCCTTCAAAGCAAGAGGTCTATCGCATTTTGTTCGGGGGCAATGATGCAGAATCAACTACTTGAGCCATCATGTTTGCAGTTGACTTACCCGCATGATTGGTGTATAACCTGCGCAATTAGTCATCTAGCAACAGGCGACCACGGATCAGGAAGGGGTGTATGGACACTAGCAAGCGGCCAGAATCGGCGGCGGCTGAACCGCCAATGCTGAGTGGAGAAGCACATGGGAACGAGGTCCCTTCGAGGATTTCGCAAACTAGCTGAGATCGCCAAGTTCGAAAGCTTGGAAGAGGTGCTAGCTCTGCTTCTACGCTGGAAGGAAATGCCCATTGGCCGTTTGGGTCCGTCCAAGAAAAAGGACGAAAGCGCACACGAATCCGGTTCTGTGGATGCCTAATAAAAGGACAGCGAACATGGCACGGCTACAGTTGGATTTGACCGAAACGCACGATGCGTTGCTCACGACATTGATGAAAATGTGCGATCTACGCACGAAGAAAGACGTAATCGAGAATGCTCTGATGCTCCTTGGGTGGGCCGCAACGGAAGCCAGTAATGGCCTTATGATTGCCGCGGTCGATGAAACCGGAAAGACATACAAGGAGATTCAAACCCCCGCGCTGATGGGCGCTAGGCGTCATTCCGGGAAAAAAATCAGAGAACCGGCATAGCCAAGCACGCGTTGTGGTGGTATCCATCGAACGGGGACACCACCTGATGAACTCTACCAACGAAGAGGGCGGTTCGGACGACCGACCGCGTATACAGCCGTCTGAGGTGGGGGCTCGCTACGGCCCCTGGATTGGTGAAGAACGTCGACTCCCGTCTGATTTCATCAGACAGACCATCCACATCCAAAGTCTGGAATCTTTGGCACTTTATATCCAAGGTTCGGGCGTGAATCACCGCGATCACTTCCGCCAGGCGCGCGGACTATTCTATTTGGTCATCATCGCCGTTACTATTGCTGCCCTAGCATTCATTCTTGCTGGGCTCGGCCTCGTTTACCTCGGAGCTACCGGACATTCCGAGTTGGATGCATTTGGATTCAGAATCACCTCCACGAACGTTGGAATCATAAGCATCGCGCTTGGTGCGCTAGTGTTGGTTCGTGTCCTCTCTAGGGTGATGGACCGCATTCAGGACATCCTCAAACTCTTTCGTACCGACAGCAACTAAACGCGAGCTATTCCCTAATGACTGATATTCAAGAACTCGCTGAACGTCTAAGAAGCGAAATAACTTCAGCATTTGACCCGGACGTTGCAAACTCAAATTATGTCTCGCCCATTAGCCGGACAACAGTCAGGCATGACGACCCGGATAAAGTGCCAAGTAAGTCGGCTCTAGGAGTTGCAGCCGTAATTGATCTCATCAATACGGTTATCCGTGGGCAACCGGCAAACCCGAGCCGTGCGGACTCAGTCACCCGGTTAGATGCTGCCTACGCGCTTGAAGCGCCTCGCGCCCAGTTGACTGAGAGCGGCACGCAAATTACCTCGTATGACACAATCTCGAACATGCTTGAGAAGTATCTTATTGACTCAAACTATGTTGCCTTAGTCGGCGCGCGAGGAATTGGCAAAACAAACCTGGTCAATCGGTGGCTGAACCACAGGTCTAGAGTCCTCGAAGACGAATGGTCATATACATGGTTCCGAGTGGATATGTCCAAAGTGTACAGATTAAAATATGATAGAACCATTGATAGTGCACAGGCTACTGTAAAAAACTACTATATAGTACACGCGGTCTATGTCATTTTGTTCTATAGTGGCTTCCTGATAATTGATCCAGCGCGGATCAGTTCGTTGTTCTCGTTGATTGCAACGGAAGCTGATGACAAGTACCAATACTCAGAATTTAAATTCTCGGAGTACGTAGAAGAGTTCTCCGCCCTTTGCGAGCGAATTAATCGACTTCATCAAGGCGAATATCTGAGCGAACGGACGGTACACGCTGTTTTCCAAAAACAAAATCGGCGGCTTTTCGATAGAACACTGGAAGTATGGACAGCTTTCTCGGAGCTCCTACGAAACGCCGGATACGGCATCCTTTCCATTGTAGACGGCATCGACAACATTGCGTGGAGTAAGGACAATGCTCAATACAAGAATGCTTGCTCGGAAACCACAGACTTCATCTCAACGATCCGGGACCTGACCGACAACGAGAAGTCGAAGGTTCTCGTTGTTGCTAGGCCCGAGACTATTCCGGAGGTTTCATTTGACACTATCTGGTACGGATATAACGATAACCAGAAAATGACTCCACCTGGGATCAACTTTTGGGTTATTCAGCTCATGGTCCCGATCGTTCGTTCAATTATCGAAAAAAAGATAGTGGCATTGGACGGAGACGGCGCGTTTGCAGAGCAGCGGGCGGCGGCCCGGAAAGGGATCGCGGAATATAATCATCGCAATCCAACTGCTGCAATTTCACTCGACGAGACTGTATCGGAGTTCGTCGACTGCCTCCGCACATTTCTTTCCACTGTTTCCACTGAAATATCAAATATCCTATCGTCGGTAGAGAAGTTGGCGAAAATCAAATTCGATCACGACGTATCGGAAGCGGGAATCATCGAGACGGTTTTTGACAACGATATTCGTGCGCTGCTGGACTGTACCATCCGAGCATATCGATCCCGGGGAGTGGCAGAACAGCATCGCGTCCGTGGTTTCGATCACAATCGCCGGATGCTTGAATATATGGTCTTGGGCGGCCGATACTTCTTAGATTCTCGCCCGCACGAGCGTAAGCATCGCAGTGTGCAGATTCCACGAGGCGATGTCTTCCCAAATATATTTTGGTTCGATCAAGCGCAGACTGCGGCGATGCAATCGATTTGGCACGGGCTTGCAGGGTACCGCTTGCTTCGCTTTATTGAACAGCGCCCATTGCCTGCCCAGGATGCGCTCTCGGTTGTTCACTCGAGTTTCGGATACCATCCGGACTTGTTGGTGACGCATTTAGAGGATTTTATCGCCTTTGGACTCATTGATGTACAGGCATTCTCATATCAGAGTCCGTTTTTTCCTGCGTCGTCGCCGCGGTTCGAGGGAATAAAGAGCTTTGTCCAGGTATCAAAAAAAGGTCGGTTCATTTTGGACTTTTCGTTTGCGTATGTGGACTGGTTGTATTTCCTCGCTTTGGATACCCCACTGCATCGCCTAGCGGTCAGTGACTCCAAGAGAGTTAGGTTTTATAGATTTGCCGATAATCCGAATATATCTGCATACAATTATTTTGATGCGTTCGTTCCGACGGTTACGACCTTTGCAAAACACCTGATCTACTATGACCGGAAGGAGTTGCGGGAATTCCGGCTACGCGAAAGCTCCCTCGCGAAGCAATATCCTGGGCTTATTGAGGACTGGGCTGTTGCGACGAATTGGCTTAGCATTCCATCCTGGTTTTTCTCCAACACTTTGACGGAACTCAGATCGGCAGTCACTCAACGACGGAAAATAAAGTATGCGGAAGAGCAATACACTTTTGAGGATCTTCAAAATGACCTTATAGGGGCGTTCGGCAACAAGCCGAACTTCCGGGCATAGATTGAGTGGAAAGAAGCCCCGCATGCGGGCAGCGAAGGTCAATTCAGCACGGACGTGAAGACGGAGCGCGTGGCGGCGCCGCCGCCTCGGCTAGCCCGGTTGATCTGGCCTGCTTTTCCGACACGATCTAGCCTTCAAGAGGCAGGCTAAACCAGCGGCGTGTCCCAGCGCTTCCTGTCAACTCCTCCCGCGAAGTGGTTATCGGACCTCGCACTGGACAAGCTTGTCCCGTCTGAGCGCGACGTAGGGCGCACCCGAGGCAAGAGCGGCATTATCGTTGACGGGTTCAGGTTGGCCTCACCCGCGACCTTTCGACGACAACGTCCAATCCATGCGATCGACAGAGTGCGGCCACCGTCTGCTCATACCGATCGTCGGCACTTGGACTGGTATGCAC
This sequence comes from Hyphomicrobiales bacterium, assembly GCA_034669145.1. GTDB lineage: Bacteria > Pseudomonadota > Alphaproteobacteria > Rhizobiales > Xanthobacteraceae > PALSA-894. Next base: position 44,348 of record JAXDNY010000174.1, on the reverse strand, counting down.
GGCGGTGATCAAAGATGCGAGGTCGATGGGAACTCCGATGCCAACATCGGCAATCGCACCAAACTTGCTCGCAGCGTCGCTTCCCCAAACGACCGCGCGAATCTCCCGCTCTTCCCTGTAACGGATATCCTTGTGGCCGACGAAGTTAAGACTGTTGAGGGGGTCGATGAAGTCTCTGTCGTAGTCGATGTACCTGACGCCGCCGACGAAGCATTGGTCGGGCAGCAGGCGGTGAAGTCGATCGAAGCTTGACCTTATGCACACGCATTCATGCGCCGCGGCGAACGAAGCCCACATTCCGGGCGATTCCACCTCGTTCATGTGCCAGCAGTTGACGAATGTGCTCGTCTTATCCTTATGGACGACGGACAGCATCATGCGGTAGCCGCGTCGCAGCTCCTCCTCTGAGGCACCCGACACGCCAAATCCTCCGTCACGCTGGTGAGCGACCCAGAGGTCCTCGATGTACGGGTTCACTTTCGTAAAGTGCCCTTCGAGCGGATCGGCAAATTTATCGCTGCGGCAGAAGAACAGCGATCCGGTTCGCAGCATCCACGCGAATTTGTCGGAGCTCATGTACCGCCAAATCGCCGCGCCGGAGTCTATCGGTCGCCCGAAAGACGGATGGTCTTGTGCAGTCATGATATCGCTCCAGCGTGGCAGCTTGCCTCGTTTTGCGGCCGCGGTTCGACGATACGTAGCCGCGTTTTCCTGAGTCGGAGATAAGCATTTCTTGCCGTGGCGCGTCCGGCTGCGCCGGCGGGCTCTGGGCTTCGCCCCGAGCCGCCGCAGACCCCGCTTATTGCGGGAGCAGGTTTCGGCCAGGCGGTGACGATCCCACGCGGAAGTGGCTATGGAACCCCTCGCCGGAGGCAGTCGGTCCCACGTCCCGCCGGTGGCGGCGCTATGCTTACGCTTCCTGCGGCTGCCTTGTTAACCGGTCTCGGGGCTGGCGAATGGTCTTCGCTACGCTCTCGTCCATGCGCCATTTTTTGGCAAGCGAAAAAGCTTGCGAAAATGGAACGTCAAGCCAATACTATACCTAATTTTATGATCTTCTCTCGTTTATTCGTCCCAAGCTTGTATGATTTCAGTGAACCTCAAGATCACGTTCGAACGCTGATTTGAGGACGTCGACACGTCCTTTGCAAGATCGCCTATCGCTCGCTTTAATAGCTCCGGGTCAATTTTTCTGATGTAGGCCAAATCATTCAGCAACCCAATGATCCTGCGTGTCACGGTGTCTTCAAGGGTCGAGGGATCTATGGCCACTGCCTTCGCATCAACGGGATAGAGAAAGGTCGGCGTCGGTATCACGGCTTCCCCGTTCTTCTTCCCATTCGGAATATCACGATCAACACGCGTGACGTAGGCGCTATGACAGTATACCGCGGTATAGGTCGCCTTGTCTTGCTTGATCGTCACCGCGAAGGCACCGCTCGAACCGGATGTTGTGGAATCCAGGGGTGAATCTCCATAGAGAGGGCAATTGCTGCCATCCTTGCCGGATTCCTTGGAATTTGGCCAAGCTTTCACCGCGACAGAAAGCGGCTTCTGTGACTGAAATTCCAAGACCCTGCCGGGATGCCGCAGCGCCGACTGGCTTGCGGCGGCATTGAGAGTTCCGAGCAGCACTACTGCCGCAACAACTGCGCGAGTCGTATGCATGCGACGAGCCATATCACTCCTCCCATAAACATTATCCATAGCCTCAACGAGCTGATGTCTTCCGAATGATAGAATGCGGCAGACGCCGGTTGAACATTCGCGCGGACGACTCCCGGCGGCTTGCACCTGATCTCCAGGCCTTGGGGATAGTAGAAATTATCTATTTGAAGTTTCGGGGTGGCCGAACTGAAATCGATCATTTGCAGATCAAGTCGTTCGGATCGGCGCGTGCTGGTATCAACCCACGTGCAGGCCGATTGCCTTTGAGCCGGCAACTGAACGGTTATTCGCTCAATCTTGGCATAGGCGGCTGTCAGCGTCACGACGGATGTGTCGGTTGAGACCCTTTCATCGAAACGCGCGGCAAACCGCACGGTGACGAAGATCGCCAATCCAATTCCGATCCCGGCCACAATTGCCAGTCCGAGAATAGCCAAAACAATCCGTTTCTTCGACAATGGGCCCGCAGTCGCGCCGAACCCGACTATCGCCGGATCTGGCTTGATCCGCGCAGCGAGGACGCTTGCGCAGTAAAGCGATACGCTGAGCGAGGCGATTGCGATTACGAACAACTTGGCGAGCAGACCCAGATTCGTGAACGTCTCCAGCGCTCCCCCGACGGCGAGCAACGCCGTGAAGAGCGCAAGATAACCGCTGTACTTGTCAAAGCCCTGCATTTCTGCGGCACCAAGTCTCAACCAAACAACATTCTGTCTTCGAACCTTAGGTTGTCAACTAAGAGCGCGCCGCTTTCTGCGGTTCTCCCATTCACCCTAGCCGCTCCTGCCGCGGCCCCATCGTGCTTTTCCGGAGGGGCAGGCTCCGGTCGCTCAAAAGGAGCCACTTCGTGCTTACATACATCATGATCTTCACCCTCAGCATTGCGGTGTTCTTGCTATCCCGTTCCGTCACCTCGCTCAGGCAGGAGCTTGAGAAGCTGCGCACTAGAATTTCGGATTGATGTCAGATCGAGGCCCCTGCGATGCAGGGGTTTTTGTTTTTCCTATTCATTTTAAGCGCATGACCCTCGACGCAAAGCCTCAGGGGTTCCACCCCTCGCGCGCGCAACCGTCTCCCCGATCTTCCGCGCTGGCGCTTGTGCAGATCGGGTGATCCCCCTCGGTTGCACTTGCGACCCCCGGTTTCGCCAACGGGCAGGGGTTCAGCGCGGCGCTTTGGCTGCGCTGTAACCCCAACCTTAGAGGAGACTTGATATGACGATCATCCGAGACATCACACTGGACAAGCTTGTTCCGTCCGATCGGAACGTGCGGCGTACCAGAGGCAAGACCGGGATTGGCGAGCTTGCGGCGAGCATCGCGGCCCATGGCCTGTTGCAAAGCCTCGCGGTCCGGCCGGTACTGAACGGCAAGCGGCAGATCGGGACGTATGAAGTGATCGGCGGCGGGCGGAGGCTCGCGGCGCTGAGGCTGCTGGCGAAGCGAAAGCAGTTGCGCAAGTCCGCGCCGATCCCGTGTTTGCTGGCCGAGGAAGGCGAGGCGGAAGAACTGAGCCTTGCCGAGAACGTAGTGCGCGAGCAGTTGCATCCGGCCGACGAGTACGCGGCATTCGCGGGCTTGCATGCGAAGGGTGTCGGCGCTGAGGACATCGCGGCGCGGTTCGGCGTCACTGCCAAGGTCGTGCGTCAACGGCTGCGGCTCGGTGCTGCCAGTCCGAAGCTCATAGCGCTGTATCGCGAGGGTACCATCAACCTCGATCAGCTGATGGCGTTCTGTCTGACGGACGATCAGGCGCGGCAGGAGCAGGTCTACGAGGCGCTGGCGTGGAATAAGTCGCCTCAGATGATCCGGCAAATGCTGACCGAGCAGCACGTCGCGGTTACGGACCGGCGCGCGGTGCTGGTTGGCGTTGAAGCCTACGAGACAGCGGGTGGCGCGGTGATGCGCGACCTGTTCGATGAGCGTTGTGACGGCTACCTCGCCGATGTTGCCCTGCTTGATCGCTTGGTGATGGAAAAGCTGGAGCAAGCAGCCGTGGAGGTCCGCGCCGAGGGCTGGAAATGGGTCGAGGCGTCGGTCGATTACCCGCACGATAACGGCTGCCGCCGCGTGTACCCGGTCCAGCGCAAGCTCACCAAGAACGAGCGCAAGCGCCTTGAGAAGGCCGAGGCGCAGAGCGAGGCGATCGCGATCGAGTACGAGGCGGTCGATGAGTTGCCCGAGGACGTGTCCGCGCGGCTCGACAGCCTTCAGGCCGAGATCGACGCAACCTTCGCTTTCAATGCAGAGGATGTCTCTCGCGGCGGTGCCTTCGTATGCGTAGGCCATGATGGCGCTTTGCGCATCGAGCGCGGCCTTATCCGCCCTGAGGATGAAGCGCAGCGGCCGAAGCGAAAGGGCAAGGCAGGTCTGTCATCCGATGGGCAGCAGGAGAACGACGACGAGCAAGGGGAGGGCAGTGGGCATTCCGACAAGCTGGTGGCCGATCTCACTGCGCATCGCACGGCCGCGTTGCGCGACACGCTGGCTCAGAACCCCGATGTCGCGTTGGTCGCGGCGGTCCATGTGCTGGCGGGTCAGACGTTCTATCTGGGCTTCCACGGCAGTTGCCTGACGGTACAGGCTCAAAGCACGGGGCTTGAGCGGCACGCGACGCTGGACGGAACGCCCGCTGGCAAGAGCATCGCCGCTCGGCATGAGCAGTGGGCACGGCAGATGCCCGGTGATGCGGCCGATCTTTGGCGCTTTGTCGCTTCGCTCGACCACGACAGCCTGATGGCGCTGTTCGCGCATTGCGTCTCGCTGACGGTCGATGCGGTGAAGCTGCCGCGTGACGGACGGCGCGAGGCGCTCGCCCACGCGGACGTGCTGGCTCAGACGGTCAACCTCGACATGGCGGCGTACTGGACGGCGACGAGCGCAAGCTACTTCGGCCGGGTCACGAAGCCGCTCATCCTTGAGGCCGTCCGCGAAGGCAGCCCGGCCGGGGAGGCGCAGAGCATCGTGGACATGAAGAAGCCCGCGATGGCGGAGAGCGCGGAGCGGCTGCTTGCCGAGAGCAAGTGGCTTCCTTCCATCCTCCGCGCGCGGCAGAGCGTCGATGCCGTGATGCCGGAGACAGCCGAGAAAGCGGTCGCAGCCTGAGATCAGCGAACCCGCCAAAGGCCGGGGCCGCGATGAGCGGCCTCGGTTTTTTTGTTTCGTCGGAAAGAGAGTCCATCTCTCGGAAGTCCCTAGCGAACGAACAATGACTCGCTCGCCGCGAAGCGTGCGTTCTTTGAAAAACTCTTGTAATTTGAAAAATCGTCCCAATAATTTAAATACAGATACGCAACATCTATAACGTTTTCGGGCTCCGCCCCGCATCCGCCTCCCGGCGTGATGTGGAGGCTATCGGAGTCAAAACCATGCACTCACTTGCCGAACTCCTGGAAGGCTTGGGGTGGATTACCATCGCCTGTGCCGTATGCGCTCTTGTCGTATACTATATCGTCCTCTGAGCACTACAACTTCGCGCTTGAAGGCAGATACAATATCGACTGGCCGCCCCTAAGGCGGCTTTTAGCCTCCAAAGCCAAAGCCGCGAATTAATGCGCGACATAAAGAATCAAAGAAACCCGACGTAGAAAATAGGACTTGAAATTGCCGTTGAACAAAGCGCTCCTATCGTTCTCGTGATGGATCGTGCAAGCGCACGACTACTGCGCCATCCGGCGCCTCATGAACCGAGCCGACCGCCTCAACGCAGCCGCCCTTGCGGACGGTCCAGGCGGCCCAGCCGCCCGCGTCCTCGCCGATGAAATCGAGCACCAGCGCAAGGCTTTGCGCGGCGATTGCGGCTTTCGCTTCGGCGAAGTCGCGGAGTTGGAGGCTGACGGTCATGTTTCTCTCTTTCATTGTTTCCCGAAGGGCTGAAATTTCCCTTGGTCGAAGGAGAGAGCGGGCGCGCACGCCCCAACACGGGCCGCAGGCTGGAGCGGGCAGGGGCTTGCGCGAACGCGCCGCAGACCACACTCAGCACACACATTTCGGGAAGCGATGAAGGAGAAGGCAGCGAGCGTGCCTCACGACGCGGTTGCTCGGAACCAGCGAAGGTGCCGCGATAAATCGCAGGGGTGTTCCCAATTTGGGCGCGCAAAAATGTTTTAGGGGGTCAAATGTCAGATGTATTATGATTCAGGACCATAAGTATTTGAGCGGCGAGCCAATTTAGAAAAAGATTGTTGCGCATGTTGATGAAATTGTTGCGACTTTTGCGAGTCGAGGGGGGGGTACACCTTCTAAGAGAAACCCGGAGCCAAAACCAACATCCCCAATTATCCAATCACGCGCGCTTCCGATTGGAGGCGCGATGAAATCTCTCCTTACAATACTCGCCGCGATTTTCCTGACCGCTATTGTTGCTGCCGATGCCTGGGCACCGCCGGTGTTCAGCGTACCCAGCGGCGGCCGCGGCCTGGAGAACGCGAAGCAGGCGGCGCAGATCAGCCAGATCAAAGCCACCGACGTTACCCAGCAGACCTCAATCGACACGCTCACTACGCAGATGGCGACCGTGCAGCCGCACGCGAAGGCCACCATGAACAACTGCGCGGCGGGCAACAAGATTCTTTGGGACGGCACCGTCTGGAGCTGCGTGTCCGAGACCGATCCCACCGTGCAGGCGTTCGCGAAGTCTCCGCTGCCGAATTGCAGCGCGGGCCAGATACTGAAAGCGGACGGCAGCAACTTCAGCTGTGTGAACAGCGCGGCGGCGGGCTTCGAGGTAGACCCCACCGTTTATGCGTTCGCCAAGAGCGCGTTGCCGAACTGCACCGGCGGAAACGTCCTGACGGGCAACGGCACGGCGCTTTCCTGCATCGCCGGCAGCACCACCTACACCGAAACCGACCCGCTGGTGACTTCTTTCGCGAAAGCCGCGCTGCCGAACTGCACCGGCGGCAACGTGCTCACCGGCAACGGCACCAGCCTTTCCTGCACCAACCCGGCCGCGAGTTTTTCGGAAACCGACCCGGTCGCGAAGACTTTCGCAAAGACCACGCTGCCCACGTGCGCCGCAGCCCAGGCTCTCACCGGCAACGGCACGGCGTTGAGTTGCACCGCTTTGGGCGGCGCGGGGATTGAAACCGACCCGGTCGCGAAAACCTTCGCGAAGACCACGCTGCCGACCTGCGGCGCGGGGCAGGCGCTGAAGGGTGACGGCACCGCGCTCTCGTGCGTGAACATCTCGGGTGCGGGCGTGGAGACCGACCCGAAAATCGGCACGATGACAAATACCAAGTGGTGCACGACGAACGGCAGCACGATCAGCTGCACCACCGATGCGCCTGCCGGCGATAACCTGGGCAACCACACCGCGACGACCACGCTGAACTTGCAGGGCAACGCGATTGTCGGCAGCGCGGGCACCGTGCTGGATGGTAGCGGCGGCTGGGTGCGCAGCTATGGCGCGACCGGCTGGTACAACGGCACCTATGGCGGCGGCTGGCATATGACCGAGGGTACTTGGATTCGTGCGTACGGCGGCAAGAGTGTTTGGGTCAATGATATACTGGGGAGCCAGGCCGGCCTGACCGTCGGCTACGGCGGCGCAACTCCGCCCAGCACCGGCGCGATCATCGCCGGCAACGTCGGCATCGGCACGACGGCGCCGGGCAGAAGGCTTGATGTTGCGAGCAACGTGGCCGGCAACGGCATCCTGGACGGCATCGTTCTGGGCCAACAGAGCGACAACACCAACACGATCCAAACTTACATTGACGGCCATTGGTCCGACCGCACCAGCTATGCCGGCGGCTGCTGCAACCAGCTTTTCCTGAATCCGGATGTGGGAACCGTGAGTGTTCGCACGACGAACGGCACCGATATGTTCAACGTCGGCGGCGCGATGCAGGCCAGCCTCATGTATGACTATGATGACCGAAACTACTATATTGATCCCCATTGGGTATCACGCCTGAATGATATCCGCCCGAACATCATCTACGACGGGCAGGACACCAGCTTCCAGGTGGACCCGAACGGCACCACGCGCCTGAACTACCTGAACATCAACGCCGGCAACTGGATGCAATACAGCTCCACCGGCGACTGGCAGGGCATCCACGTCGACAACACCAACAGCGGTAGTCAAACGGTCGGCATCCTGAAGAACAACGACGGCAGCTTCCACATCCACCGCTGGAACGTCGGCGATATCCTGTACTCCAACGCGGACCGCAGCAGTACCCAAATTCTCGGCGGCCAGGTCGTTGTCGCCGGCGCCACCGTCGGCGGCGACGGCAACATCTACATGCCGTGGCTGGGAGACTGGATCAGCAACCGCATTGGCCAGGACGTACGCTGGGGTGCGTGGCCGGCGTTCAACGGCTTTACCGACACCACGGATGGAAGCTATTACGTCGACCCGAGCGGCACCTCCTATGTCAACGATTGGCGGCCGAATATCATTTACGACCGGAACGACGGCGGCTACTACGCAGACTTGAATAACACCACCAACCTGGTCCGCCTGGTGACGAACCAGTGGTGGAACGGCGTCGATGGCGGCGTCTACGTGCGTTCCAACCTCCCGGTCGTTCGTTATTGGGATTCCGACAACAACCGTAACTGGATGGCAGGTTCGGAGAATGACCAGTTCAGCATCTGGCGCGCCAACTCGCAGGGTGAAGGCTCCGGCGATTGGGCCCAAAAGCTGATCGTCGGCTCCGACGGCAACCTGTGGCTTGGTTTGTGGGGCGACTGGATTTCTAACAAAGTGAACCAGGACGTCCGCTGGGGCTCCAGCCCGACCTTCGACCGTTTCGTAGACTCCACCGACGGCCAGTATTTCGTAAACCCGTCCCAGTGGAGCAATATGCACTCCCTATCCCTGCAGCAGACGAGTACGGTGGGATACGCCTGCTATTACATCTACAACAACAACGGTCCTGCCGGCACCGCGTGTCCCGGCACCACCTGGTTTTCGCTCTGGGCCTCTAACCAGGTCGGAGCGATGGGATTCGTGGCTCACTCCGACATCCGCAAGAAGAAAGACGTTATTCCGTTGACCTCTGACGAGGCGCGCGATTTCGTCGAGAAGGTCAACCCGGTCCATTTCACCTGGAAAGACACGGAACATAGCAGCGGGCGCAAGACCGGCTACATCGCCCAACAGGTGGTGGCCGCCGGTTACGGCGACATGACTGTCCTGGCGCCGGACGATAAAATGAAGAAGCACAAAGATACGTTCGACGGCGTGACGGTCGAATCGCCGGAGGGGGCTTTCTTCAACTTGAACTACCAGGAAGCCACGCCCTACCTGCACCTGGCGCTCCGGGACCTCATGAAAACCGTGGAGAATCTGAAGGCGCTGTTTGACGGCTTGGTCGCCCGCGTGGATGGGCATGACGGGCAGATGAAGAAGCTGGCCGAGGAAAACGCGGCGCAGCAGAAGCAGATCGATGCTCTTCGTGCCGAAATAGAGGCGCTGAAGCGGCAGGGCCGCGCGGCGGAATAAATAAGCAAGAGGAAGGGAGTTTCGAGCGCCGCTTGGCTGGGAGGCAGATCCCCCAAGATTTGTAAAATTCCAGTTGAAGCGGTGCTCGAAGCTCCCTCGCGTTAATTTCCCCGTGGTCGCACTTCAACAAGCGAGACGACGGCCGCATTTTCCAAGTTTGTCATTCAACTGATGAAGCATGCCTTGTTGCCACGGCAGCCCGAGCCTCAGGCTTCTCGCAGCAATCCGGCTTTCCGCTGAGTGGCATCGTGTCGTTGATGCAACGCCACCCATCGCGCGCTGACCTTCTCCCCCTTTTGCTCTCGCCCGCTTCCCTCAAACTGGAAACAGACAGCAACAGCGAGAAAGAGCGACAATGCGTAAAGAGGTACGCGTCGGTCAGACGAAGATATCGCCCCTCCGCTATTCGAGACATGTGCAATTTGGTGCCCGCATCTTCTTCAACGATTCTGGCTACCAGTCTCACACCGTCGTCTGCTGGTTTGAACGGGATCGTGAGAACAAGGACAGGTTTGTTTTTCGTACCCGCAGGCGCGGCGCGGAGATGCCGCCGCAGGAATGGCTACGCCACTACACCCGCGCCAGGCAGCTCCTGATCCGTCACGGATTGAATCCTGACACTGCGACGTATGCTGACCTGGTCGAGCTCGCAAAATCGTTTGAGAGGCGTCCTAGGCGTTCCGAAGAGCAGCAACCAAGTCTCGCAGACTGACCAGCCATGAAACTAGCGCGCAGCGATTTGGCGCAGCCAGGCAAGGCAAGAGAGATCAATGCGTTAAGGGCGCACTTACGCATCGCTGCGCGATGCAGCGCGTAGGGAAGGCGCGGGATGGCGATCTTCCATCTCTCGGTCAAGAACATCTGCCGCGCGGATGGTCGTTCAGCCGTTGCCGCCGCCGCCTACCGGGCGGGCGCACGGCTGCGCAACATGGCCGCGCGGCGCATCAACGACTATTCCAATCGTGGCGGCGTCGTTCATAGCGAGATCCTGCTACCGGAGAACGCCCCCGCCTGGATGACCGACCGCGAGATGCTCTGGAACGCCGTTGACGCCGCTGAATCGCGCAAGGACGCGCGGGTTGCCAAGGAGGTGGAGATCGCCCTGCCGATCGAGCTTGCGCGTGCGGCCAACATCGGACTTGCCCGCCAGTTCGCCGCTGACCTGTTTACTCGGCGCGGTGTGGTCGCGGACCTGTCGGTCCACGACGCCGGCGACGGCAATCCGCACGCGCACGTTCTTCTGGCCACCCGAAGCCTTGCCCCTGACGGCTTCGCGGCCAAGAACAGACAGCTCGACGACCGCACCTTCCTCTCCGGTCTAAGGGAGACATGGGAAGTATACGCCAACCGTGCCCTGGAAGCGTATGGAGCGGCCGCCCGGATCGATCATCGCACGCTGGAAGCGCAGGGGATTGATCGCGAGCCCGAGCTGCATCGCGGCCCCAACCAACGCGATGACGAGCCCATCGCGAAGCCCGTTAGAGAAAAGCCGCGCGACCCCAAGTACCGGCCAGCAGGCGAAGCAGAAGAGACCGAAGACCATGCCGATCCTGTTTCGGCTGGTGAAGAGGAAGGGGAGGGCTCCGGCCTGGTGGAGCAGCTTCATCATGTCGAGACACAGCTAGCGAACTATCTGGCGACCACTGCCGAAGAGCGTGAGAAGGCGCGCAAGCGCGATCTGGCCCTGCAGGAACTGAATGCGTATCACTTACGCATTCAACGACAGCAGGCCTACATTGAGACCCTGCGCAAGCATGAAGCCCAGCTCAAAGACAGGCACCTGCGCTCGATTGCGAGCCTCTCCAAGGTTTTCTCCGCTACCTACCGCAAGCCCGAGACCGCCTATGCGAGTATCTGGAAACTCCTGACAAACTGCGGGCCGGACCTGTTCGCGTCGCTCTTTCGGAAGAAGAAACCATCCCTGTTCGGTGCGCTGCACGGATCGTCTTTCCTGTTCCTCAGCAGCCCGAAGCGCAAGAAGGCGATCCGCAATGCGTACGCATTGCCGGACACGATGATTGATTGGTTGAAAGCGGAGCGCCAAGCAGAGGAAATGACGGCCAGGGTTCACGAGAGCGGTGCAGAATTGTCACAGTCGGTGGCGCGAGCCCAAAGCCTGCATCAATTCATTCAATCGCAGCCGCCGGCACAGTTCGATCCAGACAAGGATCGAGACATGCGCATCCAGCTTTTCCAGCAGCGGAACGCGGTGCTGGCAAGAATCCGTCCAAGCGAAATCGCGTCGAGCGATCTCCCCGACGATCGCAAGGCAGCTTTGCTGAACCTCGTTGAACGTCACCGCGAGCAGCGCGAGATGCAGCGCGGCGGTCGCTGACGCCCATTGTATCCACCTCCATTTGTCCGACCGTGCGGCCTCTTCCTTCGCGGGTGTGGCAGCCGCGGTCGACCACGCCAAGCCCCGCACTTCCGTGCGCCTGCGGTTTCTGGGCGGCATGGCCGCTGCGCCGCTGCCGAAGTCCTCCGCGAAGAGGCCGCAACGGGCGGTCTCCGCAACCACGGAGGACAAACTCATGGACCAGATCGTCAAGACCAATCAGATACGAGCGTTCAACGACACCTTTCGCAGGTCGTTCATTGGCGGTCGCATCGTGCTGACGGATGGCATCCTGGCTCTCGACGGCCTGACGCGCGAGAACGTCATCACCCGGGTGCGCTCGTTCGAGACCTTCAACGAGGACAACGACCCGCACGGCGAGCATGATTTCGGCTCGTTCAAGATCGACGGCTATACGATCAACTGGAAGATCGACTACTACGATCGCGAGCTGCACATGGGATCGCCTGATCCGGCCGACCCGAAGGTAACGACGCGCGTCCTCACGATCATGCTTGCCGAGGAATGGTGACCGTCAAACGGCAAGGCCGGTCGAGACTGCCCCCGATCGGCCTTGCTTATTCTTCTCTGACCGCGATTGCTCCGAAGGTCTTTTCCATCCTCCCACCCCTTGGAGCGACCCGTCCGAAATCACTTTCGCAAGGTATCGAAAAATGATACTTTATAAGAGTGAAGTCGGAAAACGCCATGCCAAAGGCCCGGGACTACATCGCCACTCTCGCTGCTGGTGGGCGGTATCATTTCACCATCGAGGAGGCCCGAGCTGCCTTGGATGTCTCCCCAGCCGCCGCCAAGCTCGCTTTGCGTCGACTAGCCAAACAAGGGCTTGTAGCCAGTCCGGCCCGAGGATTTTACGTAGTGATCCCGCCGGAGTATCGCAGCCTCGGCTCGCTTCCCGCGGACCAATTTATCCCCGCCTTGATGAAACGCCAGAGCGCTCCCTACTACGCCGGCCTGCTCTCAGCGGCCCAATACCATGGCGCAGCTCATCATCGTCCGCAGGAATTCCAGGTGGTCGTGGCGAAGAACCGGCCATCCATCGTCTGCGGAGCCGTCCGGGTCGCATTCATCGCGCGCAAGCGCGTTGCCGACGTGCCGACTCAAAAGTTCAATACACCGCGCGGGACAATTGCCGTATCCACGGTCGAAGCAACGGCGGTCGATCTCGTCGGCTATGAGCATCATGTCGGTGGGCTGGACCAGGTTGCAACCATCCTCTCCGAGCTGGCCGACCAGCTCGACGCGGAGCGCCTGATCGCAGCGGCGGGCACGGCGCCGATACCCTGGGCGCAACGGCTCGGCTACCTGCTGGAGCATCTGGGCTTTGCCGACAAGTCGAACCTACTGAAGACGCACATCCAACAAAATGCACGCGACGCGACGCCGCTTCTGCCTTCCGTAGCGCACGATCGCAGTCAACGCTCGAACGACTGGCGGGTCTACGTCAACACCAACGTAGAGGCCGAAACGTGATTCCGCGCGACTTCATTACTGAATGGCGCGCACACGCTCCATGGGTGCAGGATTTTCAGGTTGAGCAGGACTTGGTAATCTGTCGCGCCCTGGTGGAGATATTCTCTCATCCGCTTCTGAAATCGTCCCTTGCGTTTCGCGGGGGCACCGCGCTCTACAAGCTCTATCTTAAGCCGGCCGCGCGCTACTCCGAGGACATCGACCTTGTCCAGATCACCGCTGGACCCATCGGCGAGACACTGGACGCCTTGCGCAGCGTGCTCGATCCTTGGCTGGGCAAGCCGCAGTGGAAGCGCAACGAAGGTCGAGTCACTCTGACATACCGGTTTCGCTCCGAAGACAATCCTCCCATCCCGCTCCGCTTGAAGGTCGAGATCAATTCGCGAGAGCACTTCGCCTTTTTCGGATTTGCGAGCGTACCGTTCGAAGTGAAATCCCGTTGGTTCACCGGGACGTCCGGCATTACGACCTATGAGCTGGACGAGCTGCTCGGCACGAAGCTGCGCGCTCTCTATCAACGGAAGAAAGGACGCGATCTTTTCGACCTGTCCACCGCGCTTGAGCGCGTCGACACCAAACCGGCCCGCATCGTTGAGGCATTCCTGGAATACATGGAGCGAGGCGGACATAAAATCACGCGTGCCATGTTCGAGCAGAACCTCGCCGAAAAGAGTCAGTCCCAGCAGTTTACATCGGATATCGCGCCGCTGCTCTCGCCCGGCTACAGTTGGGAGATGGACGCTGCCTTTTTCGCCGTCTCATCCCGCATCGTGTCCCTCTTGCCCGGCGAGCCTTGGCAGGGCACCGCTGGATAGCTTGGAACGCGCCCCACGCCTATTCTTGAATGTACCCAAGATTCTTCAGGCGATTGACTAGAGCTTGAGTGCTGACACCGTATTTACGTGCCAGATTGCGCAGAAATTCGTCATCCAGCAGATCGACATCATCCTCGTCGGCCAGATCGTTTTTGATAAATTCCTTAGGCATGAGCAATGAGGCGGCAAAAAAATTTGCCTCGCGCTCTGCGTCATCAATGCCTTGGCTAGAAACGTCATCCCGTAGGCGAACCCGAAAAGCGCGATCGACATGCAGTTGCTCTTGTTCGTGCAAAAGCAGATGTCCAAACTCGTGAGCAGTCGTGAAATTCTGCCGCACCGGTGCATGATGTGTATTCACGCCTATTACCACTTGTTCTTTGTCCCGATATAAAAAGCCGCTCATATCATCCTCTAGAGCCTGATAAAAAATTCTAGCTCCGTGCGCCTTTGCGAGTTTTTCCACCGGCACCGGCGCTTCATTGATCTGATGGCGCGCCAACAGTTGTTCAACTAGAGATTCAATTCTGCGTCTTCGAATCGCCATCGCCTATGCCTGCTCTTTTGTTTTGTTTGTGTTGATGCCCGCTTCGACGAATTCCCTGACCTCTTTCGAGTACGAGCGTAAATCAGGCAACTTGGTCGGTTCCGAAACGACGCCATCCGACAAAAGAGAATTAGCGTTCGAACCCAAAGTGTCAGCGATATCGCAAAAGGTGTGAAGCAGAAGATTCTGTCTGCCCTTTTCAATGTTGCTCATGGAGGGCCGCTTGAGACCAATCGCCTTTGCAAGGCCCTCTTGAGACAACCCTCGTTCCTTGCGTTTCAGACGGATTCTTTCTCCTACCTTTCGATAGAACACGCCACGATCGGTCATCCTCCGAGGCCTCTTTCCGTTGATTCTCAAGACGAATCGTACCTAAACGTGCGACTCACGTCAACAATGGTAACGGGTTATCATTAATGACATGTCTACTATGCTTGCGCTGTCAACGTTCTTGAGGTAGCGTTGGGAGGTGGGCCGAAAATGGCCGCCCGAAAGCAAGAGCTGCATATGCCGAAAGAAACCAAACGCTGTCACGTCGGCCTGGACCAACGCTGCCGGGATCTCGACGGCGAAATCCGTCAAAAGCGCGGTGACACCCTCGTTGGGACATTACGAAAGAGCTACGGGCCTGAGTTCGCGTCCGGCGTGCGCAGCGATATGCGGCTGGACACGTTGCGACAGCGCGAGGGCGGTTCGCTCTCCAAAATCCTGAGGGGCAAGTAGGAGAGGCGACGGTGGCCGACTACAGAATCGATTGCGTCAACAAACCTGATCGCAACAGTCCCCACGAGAGAATCACCAATGTGGGCGGACCCAGCCCCGACGGCGCCGGCCGCTGGAAGGAGAGCGTCCCGAATGTGGTCCGATTTATCGAAAACAAAGAGCACAGATTCTACACCAGCGAAGGCAGCGCGTCTGCCTGGGTCGGTGTGAGGACAAGTGCGGCCGGCAACAAGTTTTTGCAGACCCACGCCGACGGCGTCTGGAAGGACAATCTGTTGGCATTGGCTGAGTGCGGTTAGGACCGAAAGAAGTTCCATTGCGTTCCACCCGGCCTTGACCGGGAAATCCAGAACGGGAATCCGCCGATGACGGCCTCTTTGACCTTCTTCCCCGTGTCCAATGGCGACATGGTTCTGATGCGGCTGGACAACGGCCAGACCGTCCTCATCGACATCAACATTCGCGGCAAGGCCGACGATGAGGACGACGACTGTCCGAACGTAGCCGAAGATTTGAGAAGTCGGCTCGAAACCGACGAGCAGGGTCGTCTCTATGTAGACGCGTTTCTCGTCAGCCATCCGCACGCCGACCACATCACCGGTTTGCGCAACCATTTTCATCTGGGGCCGCCGGACACCTGGGTCAAAGCCGACGACAAGATTCTGATCCGCGAGATGTGGTCGTCGCCCGTGGTCTTCCGGCGCGCCGGCGCGAACGGCGAAGCTCTCTGTGAGGACGCGAAGGCCTGGCAGAAAGAGGCGCGCCGCCGCGTCGCGCTCTTCCGCGAGAAGGGCCTCGCCACGGCAGAAGGCGACCGCATCCTCATCATGGGCGAGGACATCGACGGCAAGACCGACGACATCCTCGATATCGTGGTCAAGCTCGATGAAACGATCGACGCCTGCAACCGAGTGAAGGACGGGTCGTTCCAAGGCCGCTTGCTTGCGCCCTTGCCGCCCGAAGATGAAGACGACGAAGAGACGCTTCGGCACAATCAGTCGTCGGTTATCACCCGGTTCTCCCTGCGCGGCGGCGGCGTCAGTGATCGCTGCCGCTTTCTGACCGGGGGCGACGCCGAAGTCGAAATCTGGAAGCGGCTCTGGAATTCCCACAAAGCCGAGCGTTCGAGCTGGCTCACGTATGACATTCTTGAGACGCCACACCACTGTTCCTGGCGCAGCCTCAGCTTCGACCGCTGGAGCGAAATGGGCGAGGCCGTCAAGGTGGATCAGGACGCGCGGAGTGCCCTTTCACAGACCCGGAAGGGCGCCGTCATCGTCGCGAGCTGCAAGCCGATCAAGGCCGATGACGACAATCCGCCGCATGAGCGCGCCAAGCGGGAGTACATCGACATCGTGGACGACGAGGACCGTTTCTTCTGCACCGACGAATATTGGGACAAGAAAAAGGTCGCGCTCGAGTTCGAGGTGAAGTCGAGCGGCGTGGTCCGGAAGATCGGCGCAGCCTCGGCTGTGGCGGCCCCGGCACTTGGCATCAGCGCAACCGCATCGCAGGCGCGCCCGCACGGAAAAGGGCATGGCCGGAAATGACTTCC
Organism: Hyphomicrobiales bacterium; assembly: GCA_034669145.1. GTDB lineage: Bacteria > Pseudomonadota > Alphaproteobacteria > Rhizobiales > Xanthobacteraceae > PALSA-894. The sequence continues at coordinate 27,753 of JAXDNY010000174.1, read as the reverse complement.
AGGGCCATGCCGAGCGGTTTCTCGCGGCGGCGCGACGCCACCCGGAATGCCGTGCTGGCCGCCTGATCGCGGTTGACAAGGAGGGCTCGCGGATCGAGCTCGACCTAAACGTCGAGATGCCGCTCGCATTCAGAGCAGACGGCGCGAGTCCCAACGGGGTGCGCACGACCGAGACTGTCACCGTGCGACTGTGGCCCAGGTATCCCTGGTCCTCGCCATCCTTTTATTTGCGCTCCGATTTCCCGCGGGATCTTCCACATCTCCAACCCGGATCGGTGACGGAGCTTCCGCGACCGTGCTTGGTTGACGGTAATCAGCGCGAGTATTTCTTCCAATTCGGTCTGGTCGAGCTCGGCGTTTTCAATCTCGTGCAGCAGCTCGTCGTCTGGCTCGGCCGAGCGGCCGAGGGGACGTTGATCCATCACGGGCGCGGATGGGAACCCACCCTTCGCCACGACCTCCAAAATGTGATCGCTGTCGACGCGGAAGCTTGCCGCGCGATGGTTGATCGAAACGGCGGGTTCCGCGTCCTCAAAACCGATTTTTTCCGAAAGAGCGAGGACGGCGGCCTTACGTGTCGCGGCGCGATCACGTGGCTCGACGTCAGCCAGACACAAACACCGCTCAAGCACGATGACAAAGACCTGTTCACGCGACGAAAGAGGGACGGCGTCTTTAACGGTGAGACGGTCTGCTGCCTGATATGGCCCGACAAGCTGGCAACGGGCGAAGAATTTGTCGCCACTTCGTATATGCCGGAAACCGTCGATACCTTTGCCCGCCTCCGCCAGCGCGCGGACGAATTGCATTGCGGTCGGGCTCTCGGCGTATTTTTCGACAACCTTGCACGAGTCTGGGAAGGCTACTTCGTGGACGTACCGCTCCCGGTGGGGATCATTCTTTGCGCGCGCAGACCCGAGCCCCTTGTGGGTTCGCAGTCGAACATCGAGTTGCTGCCGTATGTCATCGACATACGGCCCGTGAAGGGCTGGAAGACTTTGCTCGCCGGCGGTGACGCCGAACCTGTCGCGCCCACAATGCAGCTCAACGCGATCAATCCCACGCTGCTCCGCAATGTCTCCGGCGCGCCGGAACTTGCCCCGGTGGCGATGCTCGGGTGCGGCAGCGTCGGGTCCAAGATGGCGATGCATTTGGCCCGATCAGGCGTCAAGATTTGCGCTGTGAGCGATAATGGCTCTCTTCGTCCGCACAACATGGCGCGGCACGCTCTCGCGCGCGACCTGCTAGCAGGGACCAAAGCGCCCGAACTTGCGAAGGAGCTTAAGCTTATTGGCCAATCGCCTTCAGCTTGCGAAGGCGATCTTGTGTTTGACCTTGCGGACAAGGAGCGACGCAAAGCTATTCTGCCGAAGGAAACGCGCTTTGCGATCAACACAACTGCTTCCCTGGGCGTTCGCGAAGCCCTGTCTGCGATTCACCCCAAGCAAGTCAAATCCCGCTTGGCGGAAGCCGCGCTGTTTGGCCGTGGCGACGGCGGCTTTTTGTTTTTCGAGGGTGCTTCGCACAATCCCACCCTGTGCGACCTGGCCGATGAGCTTAATGCGACGGTCACGGACGAGCGGGTCCACAAGTTGCTGTTCGATCCGGAGTTCGGACTGACCGAAATTCAGATCGGGCAAGGTTGTGGATCACTCACAATGCCGATGACCGATATGCGTCTTTCGGCCATGACCGCGGCGCTGACCGAGGAATTCGTTGAGTGTATGCAGGCAACCGATGCCGAAGGCCTCATCATCGTCGGGACGAAGGCGGAGGCGTCCAATACGAATTGGACGCGACAAAGCGTTGCTCCCTTCGAGGTCGTGGACATCGAAGGCCCCAAAGATTGGACGACCCGGATTTCTCAGCGGGTTCTCGCGAAGATCAGGGCTGAAGTTGGACGCTACCCGACGGTGGAGACGGGAGGCGTGCTCATCGGCTCCTGCAGCGCGCGTCTGAGGACCGTCGTTGTGGTCGATTTGATTGAGGCTCCACCGGACAGCACGCGATCCGCCGCACGCTTTGTGCTGGGAACCGCCGGACTGAAGACTGCCATCAAGGCCCGGCATCGAGCCAGTGGCGGTACACTTTTTGATGTTGGTACATGGCACTCGCATCTGGCCGATCATGGGCCATCTCCGCTCGACCGCGCCACCGCGAAGCAGCTCGCTGCGGAACGACCACCTCCGTCGGTCCTTCTGATCCAGGCTCCCACGCGACTTTATGCCTTGATGCACAGTGGAGCGCCCGAATGAGTGCCCCGAAATCGCTCAAAGAACAGAACGCCTGGCTCATCAGAATGGCGCTTGTCGTCCATGCCTTGGCTTTCGCTTATGTCGTGCTGAAGCCGTTTCCGATCTCCCAATTCACCGACGCGGGGTTCAGCAAGCACATTCAGGAATTCCTGGCGCCGGGATCGATCTCGCTCGGCATCATTGCACTGACACGACTTGTGCTGCTGGGCCTCATCCCGCCGCAACTGCGCGATCGGCTGATTCATTGGCGCTGGGCTCATCCGTTGCCGGGTGCTCGGGCATTCACCGAGATCGGTCCGGCCGATCAGCGCATCGACATGACAAAACTTCGCAAGGCTCAGGGCGGTCTGCCGACCAATCCGGAAAAACAGGCGCGACTGTTCTATTCAATCTACAAGAAGCACGCGAACGACGTGGGCGTGCTCGATGCCCACAAATCCTATCTTGCGGCGAGAGATATCGCCACGATCAATCTGCTGCTGCTCTTTTTGTTGCCACCGCTAGCTGCCTGGTTCTCGGAAGATTACAAGCGAGCGGCGATCTACGCCGCGACCATGTTTGCGGCCTACGCCGTCACCTGTGTCGCCGCTCAGGTCTATGGCAAGCGCATGGTCCAGAACGCTCTCGCGGTGGCATCGCACGGCTAATGGACACCGGCATTACCTCTTCGCATCAGGAACGGAAAAAGCCCCGCCTTGCGACGGGGCTTTGTGCGCGCTGGGCCTAGGCGGCCCGCTTTGCGACTATCGGGGCCATTCGCTGCCCCTCCAGCCATCGGTTGAACTCGTTTCGGTCGATGTAGACCCGACCCCCGATTTTCACGAGAGCTGAGCCGATCCCGTTGCTCTCTGCGTGGAAGATCCACCAGCGCAACTTGTTTTCCGTGAGGAACGTAGCTTCCTGTGAAATTTGCTTCACCGTCCGCAAGTCCCTGTAGTCCATCGCACCTCCGTTGGTTCAGAAGAAGACACGCACAAACTGCGGTCTCCTTACCTCAAAACAGGCTCTTATTCAAGGATTCCACCACACCCCACTCATGGCTTTCGGAGAGGTGAGCGTAGCGCTTCACCATCTGCAACGTCTTGTGGCCGAGAACATCGGCGATCTCTGACCGATAGCCTGCCTCGTCGCAATTGCCCGGTTGTCCACTTGCAGCCAGGTTCTTTGATCCGGACGAAGGGGACAGAAATCGGTCTACAATGCAATCAGACCCTCACAGTTCGGACCGCGTGGGCTAGGGTGAGGCATGGACGAAGGAATCTCAGAGCTTCTAGATCGGCTTCTCAACGCGCCCTCATTGGCTGACGTGTGGCAGGCAGCCAGGCGGTTGATGAGCGACAAGCGCCGCAGTAGCGCCACCGCCGACCCCCGCCTTGTGGAAGGCTTGCGGAGGTTGGGCGGATGGGCCGCGACGGGCAGCGGCGCGGAGCGCCTGATTGCGATTGACTTGTTGGTGAGAATTCCTGCGTCCATTCGCAAGCTTGAGCGCACCGCTTTGCCGTTCCGGGCCGAAGCGCTTCGGACACCTATCCCCCCTCTCTCAATCATTGCAGAAAAGAAAAACCTGCCGGAGGGGGCGGAGCCCGCCGAGATTCGAGAGAATGTCGCCAAAGCCCTGACTGACGCTGAAGGCGAGTGGGTGTTCTCCTATGCTGTGCAAGCATTTGCCGAAGAAGATCGGTCGCAGCGATGTCGCTTGGCCTTAGCGGCTCAAATTGCGAGGCGGTCTCCGAATATCGACGACTGGCTTACCGGAATTCTTCAGGAGCGAAGTCTTCGCAGCCTCTCGGAAACGAGCAATATCGATAACGCTGCAGCGAGGCTTCGCGACATTGCTCTTGCGCTTTCTGACGCGATAAGGAGGCAGCGTTATAGGCTCCAGTTGTCGGTCCGGGCAGGGCAGCTGCTATCGGAGTTGGCCGGGACACTTGTTCCGCTTGGTCCGAGGGACCCACTTCCGAAACGGCTGGGCGACACGGCTGGCGCCATCATCCAGCTCCTTGATGAGTTTTTGGCCGTCCGCCTTACGCTAATGGATGAGCCCGAAATCTATGAGGTTCTGGAGAGGCTGCGGCGCTGGTGGTCGCCGGCCCGGTATCCGGCCAAGGTGACGGAAGCTCTCACGCCCATCGTAGACAAGATCGTCGCTGGGATTGTCTTTAGAGCCCGCGGCGGCCAGCGATCAGAAAGTCTACTTCAACGTCTCCGGCAAGCGATCAATGACGAAAAGGAGATCAGCCGCAGGCTAACCGCGCTGGCCAGCAACGAAACCGGCCTATCGCCGGACGTGCAGGACTGGTTGTTGAGAATCGAGCGCAAGCCCTCTCACGGTACGGAAGGGAGTCGTCTGCTTGCGGCAGTCGGCGAAGAGAGTTTTATCCGCGCGCTCGCCCCGGCGTTTCTGCAGGCCACGGAGTCCGTCAGCAGCGCGAACAACTCGGTAGCCGGGCCGCTCGCTGACATGGTGATTTCTCTGGGTAGTCAATTCGGGCTGACCGTTATTGGGAAGCCGGGTGATGAGGTCGAGTATTCGCCATCGACCCATGACAGTGTTCAAGGGGCGCCACCGCGCGAGCGCCGCGTGAGCGTCGTCCGTCCTCCGGTCCTCCGACGCCGGGCGGATGGAGGAAGCGATGTCATCATGAAAGGTCTTGTTAAAACGATTTGACGAGTCGCATAACAGATTGTCGCTGGAGAAATAAACATGGATCGGGAAGTCGCTCGCGTTCTTATCGAAAGCCTGCTTCAGCGGCTAAGCCGCGATCAAACGCATTTTCATCTGCCCGATGGCAGGCTGTCGGAGAACGAAGTCGTCGCTCTTCGGATTCTTGCCGGGATACCGGAACCGAAATCTCACGAGCAGGCACCTCCAACGCCACCAGCTCCCAAGCTTGATCTGGCGGCGCTTTCACGTCCGGCGATGCCTCCGGATCAGATTCGATTGTGCCTCGATTTCGGCACTGCGATGTCGAAGGCGTGGGCCAGCGGGGCCATGCTGGAGAACACATTCCCGCTTGTGCTCGGACGTCCGGCAGACGGCATCGACATTCTTGCCGCCCCTTCTTCCATCTTCATCACCGGCACTGGGCATATGTATTTTGGTGCTGCGGCCGAGCGCCAACACGAGTCAGAGATTCACCTGGGGCGTCATCGGTTCGATAACATCAAAAGGTTGTTGAGCGAGGTGGAGCCGGGCCTTGATCTTGATGAGGTGCCGTTGGAGGCCGGAATCGATCCCACAAGCTCCGGCCTCACGAAGGGCGACCTGGTCGTCCTCTATCTCGGTTGGCTGACCGACATGGCACTAAAGGCCCTCCAAGCGACGGTTGAAGACCAAGCTCCTGATCTTCTGAAGACCTATTCCGACCTGCGCGCAATTCGACGCCGGTTTGCCATCCCATGCTTCGAACACGCAGTTGACGATGTACCAAGTTCGGTGCGCGCCGAGTGGGCCGAGAAGGTCATGGAATCCGCCCTCATCCGCGCTCAGGTTGTTGCGGATACGTTCAGTGGCCGTTGGAACAGTCTCACAGCGTCCGAGGCGAGAGCCGTGTTGCAGGCGGTTCGCGCGACGAATCTGACCGCTCTAACGCTTTTTTGCTCACCCCACTCAGTCAGGGAGCCGGTCGCGGCGGGGGCGACGCGCTTTGAGGATCACATTGCCGGGCAAGAAACAACGACCGGCACCGCTCGGCGGCTTATGCTGGTTGTAGATGCCGGTGCGGGCACTACCGATTTTGCCTTGTTCCAATCGTTCTCGAAAGCGGGTTCAGACGAGACGACGTTTGCCCTCATCGCGAATGCGGTGCGCATGTCGCGCATCGCGGGCAACCGAGTCGATGCCGTTCTCCGGCCGCTGATCCTCCGCGCTTGCAAGGTACATCCGGAGAACGGAAGCCCTTGGAACGAGGAGGAGTTTTCAATCATCAAGGCCGACCTCAGCTCACAAATCCGCTCTCTGAAGCAGCAACTCTTTGCTGCCGGCAGTGTGTCCATCTCGCTGCGCCCCGGCGCATCCGGAGTCCTCACGCTCAAAGACCTAGAGGATGACCCGACCTATCAAGAGCTGGGACGCAACCTAATGGGCCAACGCGATGAGCTATTCGCGAAGGCGCTTTCCGAAGAAAGCCTGGAAGGCTTCAAGGCGATCATCAGCCGCGTCGGGCGTCCAATACCGATTTATGTGCTGCTCACGGGAGGCTCAGCCAGGTTGCCCGTGGTTCAGGCTATCGCCAACGGCACCATGAGCATTGGTGGCGTAAAATTTGAATTCAAGCTGATCACCGATCCTCCGCGATGGATCGTGGAGCTGCCGCGTGAGTTGTCCGAGCTGACTGCACGAGAATTTGCACAGTGCGCGGTCGCGATCGGCGGTTCGGCGCCTGAGCTGCCGAAGGAGCAGAGTGACCTCATGGCGCCTGTAACACCGCCTCGGCAGGGCGTCCGAACTCTTCCGCGATTTCAGGTCACCGGCACCTGATGCTGTCGATGCCAACGGAAAAGCTCCGCTTTGCGACGGGGCTTTGTGCGCGCTGGCCTGCCTAGAACAAGCTTTTGTTCAACGATTCCACGACGCCCCGCACATGGCTTTCTGAAAGATGTGCGTAACGCTTTACCATCTGCAGCGTCTTGTGGCCGAGCACATCGGCGATCTCGACCACGCTTGCGCCGTTCATGGCCAGGTAACTCGCGGTGCTGTGCCGCAGGTCATGAAAACGAAAATTAGTGATCTTTGCAGCTTCGAGCGCTTTCTCCCAAGGGGCGCGGATGTCGATGGGTGCCTCCCCGTCGGAGCGCGGAAACAGCCAGCGGCCACGCTTAGGCGCTTCGCGCTTGTCGTAGAAGGCATTCACTCTGGCGACCTGCTGTTTCATCAGCCTGTGGAGGTGATGCACGACCGGAACGGTGCGGGTCTCGCCGTTCTTCGTATCGCGTAGCACCGCCAGCCCGCGTTTGAGATCGAGATCATCCAGCGTCAGATCGAGCACTTCGCGTTTGCGCGCGCCCGTCGAAAGCGCGAACACGACAATCGGATAGAGCAGATCGTTGCCGCTTTGCTGACATTGCTTCAGGAGCACCTTGCGCTCATCGTCGCTCAAGAAGCGGTCGCGCTCATCCTTGATCCGTCCGATCGGATTGACGTGCTCGAAGGGATTCGAGCTAGACCAGCCCCAGCGCTTGGCCTGCTTGAACAGGCGCTCCAACGTGTCGCGGTAATGCTTGAGGGTACGCCGGCTCAGCTTCTTCGCCGGAGTGCCACGCGGTTCGTCGCGGGTCTTTCTACGATCGACGACCGACTTGCTCAGCTCACTGAGTTTTTGATTGATAAGCTCGGGCGTGACGTAGGGCATGGAGTAAGAGCCGAGCGCGTTATCCCAGAACGTCAGGTAGGCGTTCGCAGTCTTCTGCGTGCCAGGCGCCTTCTCGGGAAGGACCTCCTCGCGATAGCGCGCAATCACGTCCTGCACCGTCTTGCCGGATCGCGTTCGCGAGAACGCCTGCAGTTCGCCGCGCCGGATCGAGGCCTCGGCCTGCTGCGCCCAGAGCTTGGCGTCAGTCAGCCGTTTGAACGTCTTGCGTTGAACAGGGAAGCCCTTCAGGCGCACGATTGCCTTGAAGGTTTGGCCGCCTTTGCGTTCCCGCTTTTCGATGGTAGCCATGGATCAGCCCCGGAATCTGGAGGTGTGCCGGTTAGGCGTCCTGGGGACAATTTGGGGACACTGACTACTAAGAAACCGCCAGACTGGCCAACAGGCTCCAACAACGGCTAACGTCAGAAATAGCCGATTTACAAGGAAAAGTCCACTACTTGACCCAATGCGCCCGTAGCTCAGCTGGATAGAGCATCAGACTTCGAATCTGAGGGTCGGGAGTTCGAATCTCTCCGGGCGCGCCAATAACATATTAAGCCCGGACCTCAGCGCGCTAGCGCCGCGGCGGTACGCTGAGCAAAATCGAGGCGTCCTGCGAGAATGCGGATGATGAAATCGTCGAAAGCGTGTGCCAGGCCGGGGCGTTCGAGCCGCATGCGTTCGAAGTTGGCCCGGGTCAACGTGAAGAACGTCGCAGGGCCGTCCGAGGATACCGTGGCCGAACGTGGAGAACGCCGGTAGAAGCCCATCTCGCCGACCACCGTGTGCGTTGTCGTGCGGCGCACGGGCGAGTTGGCCCCTTCGTGCGACCTGAAATCGACCGTCAAGCTTCCATTGGCGATAAAATCGATCGTGTCCGCGGGTTCGCCTTCGCGATAGAGAATTTGCGAGCCATCAGTGTTTTTGCGATCCAGGTAGCTGAGCAGCTCTGCCGACTTGATATCCGGCCCAAGTTGATCCTGAAGCCACATCTCAAAACCCGCGAGGCTCGCGTCGATGCGCAGTTTGGCGTCGTCCAGCATCCGGTCCTCGCACCAGGCCAGCGCGTGGTTGAAATCGGGAAAAGCCTTATGCGCGCTCTTGCCGCCGAACAGGCCGTTGATCTCGGCGGCCGTTTGAATGGATGGGGATAGTGAGCAAAACATCAACCCTATGTTTTGCTTGTTACAAAAATTGCGCAGTTTGGTGAGGCTGACGATCGCCGATGAGTCGGCGCCGGTCACCATCCTGAAATCCAGGATCACGTAGGCGATGTGCCGCGAAGGCAAGGCCGCGATATCGCCGCGGATGCGCTCGAATACGCCCTCCGACGAACCAAAGAAGATGTAACCGGACAGCCAATAGAGCTGGATCGCCTCACCGGTCTCGAGCAAATGCTCCAGCGCCTCCGGCGGACGATCCACATTGCTGGCAAACTGGGCACGGCTCGCGTGTCTGCGGATGACGTCCGCACGCGCATAGCTGATCGCAAACAGCAGACAGGCGCAGATGATGCCGACCAGCACGCCAACAAGATAACCGTAGAGTGCGCAAATGAGCATGATGCCGATGGCGAGCACGAGATCGAGCCAGGCGCGTTGCGCGTAGGGACGCCACAGGCCGTCCATGAAGAACGTATACCCAAGGTAAAAGACCAGCCCCCCAAAGATTGGAACCGGGATCAAGCCGGGCAGATCGAAACTCGCGATCGCCACAAAGCCGAGGATCAGCGCGGCGATGATTCCACTCGCGCGTGACACCCCGCCGGCCTGCTCCAGGGCACGGCTGCTTCCGATCTGCATGCTGCTGACGATGCCGCCAAACGGCATCGCAACGAGACTTGCGATACCGTGCGCACGGAACTCGCGATCGAGATCGCCCGACGTCTCGCGGGCGACTTCGATGCTGGAAACCTTTGCGACCAGGGAGACGAGCGCGACGATTGTGGCGGCAAGCAAGTCTGGAATGTGCGCAACCACCGACCACAAGCTTGTCTGCCGCGAACTGGCGGCTGCAAGCGGTGACCAGCCCGCGAGCGATCCCAGTGAGCGGAAATACCAACCCGGCTCGCTACCGGAGATCCCAAAGCTCCGGAGCACGACAACGCCCGTCACCCACATCGCCAGAAGCGCGGCCGGCATGCCGAACGGCGACTTGACCCAGCGGCGTAGCGCCAGGAGCACCGCCAACGTCGCAATGGCACTCGCGAGTTTCGCAATCTCGACGGCCGTCCACCCGCCGCCAAGGCTGCTCAAATGCAATGCCCGGCCGGTCGTCATCCGAATGCCACCGGCAACGAGAAACCAGCCGGTCACGGCCAAAAACCCGCCCACAACGAAATACGGCACAAACCTGAAATATTTCGCCCATCGCAGCGCACCGAGACCAAACAGGAGTGCGCCGCATACCAGCGTGGCAGCGCTGAAAAGCAGCATCGCGGTTTGCACAGCCGTCTGTGCGTTGCCGCCGCCAGACAGAATTTCGAAGCCGACCGTCGTGCTCAGCAGGACGAGAACGGCCCCCGTTGGCGAATCGATGCCCACCGCAAGCGGCGGCAACGAGGTCATGAACGCAATGCATATGCCGCCAAGGCTGCTGCCGATCAGCATGGCCCAGATGGCGATCGGGATTCCGGCGCTCAACTCACCGGGGAACATCAGCGCGCTGAACGACACGATGTTGGCAATCAAGATCACCGAGGCAATGACGCCTGCAATCGCATCCTTGAAATAATCACGCGATGCTGCGAGCAGCCGATTTGGAGCGGGCATGCTCGCCCTCCACGAGAATCCTGGAGATATCGCTATCATGGCAATCGCGATCTAGCCAAGGCCGGTCCGGACAGCGGGCGGCGGCCGGTCGGATTTTTCTATCGGCGGCTCGGCCGTTTTTCGCTAGAACACGGACATGCCGACCATTGGATTCGCCGCATGACGCGCCGCGCCGGAAGCGCTGATCTGCCACTCCATGGCGGCCGCGTGCCGCCATGGCTTGCCGACCGCATGACACGGCTCGGCGCGGTGATCGGCCAGGCGATCGTCCATCACTACGGACGCGACGAGTTCCTGCGCCGGCTCGCGCATCCGTTCTGGTTCCAGTCGTTCGGCGCCGTGATGGGCATGGACTGGCATTCGTCTGGCATCACCACCAGCGTCATCGGCGCATTGAAACGCGGGCTCGCGCCGCTGCAGGGCGAGCTTGGGCTTTACGTTTGCGGTGGCCGCGGCAAGCACTCGCGCAAGACTCCGCAGGAGCTGATCGCGGTCGGGGATCGCGTCGGCATCGACGGCGCGGCGCTCGCGTCCGCGAGCCGGCTGGTCGCGAAGGTGGACAGTGCGGCCGTGCAGGACGGCTTCGATCTCTATCTGCATGGCTTCATCGTCAGCGCGGACGGCCGCTGGGTCGTCGTGCAGCAAGGCATGAACGGCGAAGCCAGGTACGCGCGGCGCTACCACTGGCTCTCCGAAGGCCTGACGAGCTTCGTCGACCAGCCGCACAGCGCCATCGACGGGCCGCAACAGGGCGTCATCGTCAACCTGACCGACCACCGCGCGGAACGCTCGCGCAACGCGCAACTCGAGTTGCTTGATCGCCTCGGTCCCGACGGGATCGCGCGCGAACTGTCGGCGTTGAAGGACCCCACGCCGGAGCCGCCGGCCGAACCGCTGCTGCCGCATCTCGTCATGCCGGCGCATCACGATGTCCGTCCGAAGGACGTGCATGTTCGCCGGCTGCACGGCAACCTTGCGGCGGCGGCGGATCGCGGCCCGCAGGACTTCGCGGAGCTGCTGCTGACGCCGGGCGTGGGCGCGCGGACGGTGCGCGCGCTCGCGATGGTCGCCGAAGTCGTGCACGGCGCGCCCTATCGCTTCGCCGACCCGGCGCGCTTCTCGCTCGCACATGGCGGCAAGGATCGGCATCCGTATCCGGTCCCGCTCAAGGTCTACGATGAGACGATCGGCGTGATGAAATCTGCGCTGCGCAAGGCCAAACTTGGACGCGACGAAGAGCTCGGCGCGCTCAAGCGGCTCGACGAGCAGGCCCGCACGCTGGAGCGGATGGCGACCGGGCCCTCGGTGCAGGCCCTGATTGCGCAGGAACGCCAGCGCTCGCATCTCTATGGCGGTCGCAGTGTGTTCGGCTGGGAGCCGCCTCCCATCGGAAAGATAAAGCAAGGCTGATAACCGTCACGACTCCTGCTTCGTCCTTTTGTGATGGTCGTGGAGGAATTGCGCAAGTTGTTCGCGCAGGCCTTCATCGCGCATGCCCTGATGCCCGGCAACGACCGCGTGCTCGAAAATCTGCTTCTGCGTATCCTGGGGAAGCTCAGCCCAGAGATGTTTGACGGCCTGTCCCAGAACAAGGGCGAAGCGGGTCTCGGCATCCTGTTGGTCCGGCATGGTAGCCCTTTCAGGCGCTAGCGGCGCGCGTTGCTACAAACCCGGACGCCAGCCTCCGGGTTCCATTGCCGTCGGCCGGAACCCCGCCGCGCTAGCCGCCGTTGATGATGCGGCGACCGCAGGCAGCAACATGGCCATTCTGGAAGACCTCAAGCGCACCGCCGAACGCGTCACCGGCTGGCGTCGCCCTTCGCGGCGCGATTTCGAGACGCTCGTGCGCCCGCGCAAGCCGCACTCTTTCCGGTTCGGGGACGACGGGATCATTCCGAACAATCCGGATTTGCCGGTCGTGCTTTACCGGTCCCCGGTGCGCCCGGCGGAGGCGTTTGACCCTGCCGCGGTGTTCGAGGAGCTGTTCGAGCGCAACGGCTGGGGCGATTCCTGGCGCAACGGGATCTACGATTACGTCCACTATCACTCGCGCATCCATGAGGTGCTCGGCATTGCGCGCGGGCGCGGCAAGGTTCAACTGGGCGGTCCGCATGGCCGCACGTTCGAGCTCAAGGCCGGCGACGTCGCGATCCTGCCGGCCGGAACCGGCCATCAATGCCTCGGCGCGAGCAAGGATTTCCTTGTGGTCGGCGCCTATCCGCCGTTTGGCAAATACGACGAATGCACCACCAAGGAGCACGACCGCGCGGTGGTCACCATCCCCAAGGTCGCGCGCCCGCGCAAGGACCCGGTCTATGGCGCGGACGGTCCGTTGGTGCGGCTTTGGCGCAGGCGCCGTTGACCGTTTACCGCTGCGGCGTGATCGACGTATAAGGCGGCGAAGTCTCACCCGCCGTAGTGACTGTGCAGCCGCATGACCGAAGCTGAAAATTCCGACCTCATCTTCGTGCATGACTTCGTGCTGGCGGTGCGCATCGGCGCGTTCGATCGCGAGCAGGATGCGCCGCAGCAGGTGCGCTTTACCGTCGATGCCTGCGTGGCGCGGCCGGCGCGCACGCCGGAACGGCTGCACGAGGTGTTTTCCTACGACCTGATCACCGAGGGCATTCGCGACATCGTCGCGCAAGGGCATGTTCACCTGGTGGAAACGCTCGCCGAGCGCATCGCCGCGATGGTGCTGGCGCATCCGCAGGTTCTCAGCGTGACGGTGCGGGTCGAGAAGCTGGAGGTCATTCCCGGTAGCGTCGGCGTGCAGATCACGCGCGCGAGGTCCTAAGCAGCTGTCGTCCCCGCGAAGGCGGGGACCCAGTAATCGCTGATGGCGCAGTGTTTACTGGATGCCCGCCTTCGCGGGCATGACATCCACACAATGATCTACCGCCGGTAATCGTACGCGGCATCCTCCCTCACTTCGGCAATCTCTCCCACCAGCGCATGGTCCGGCGAAAGATGACACACCGGATCGGCTGCGCGCGCGTCGCCGGTGAGCGCGAAGGCCTGGCAGCGGCAACCGCCGAAATCCTCCTTGGCCTTCGGGCATGAGCGGCAGGGCTCCTGCATCCAGTCGGTGCCGCGAAACGCCATGAACGCCGGCGCATTGTCCCAGATGTCGGCGAGCGCGTGCTCGCGCACGTTCCAGAACGTCAGCCCCGGAATGCTCTCGGCCGCGTGGCAGGGCAGCACCTTGCCGGACGGCGTGACGTTGAGCGAGCGGCGCCCCCAGCCGCCGACGCAGGCTTTCGGAAAGCGCGCGTAATAGTCCGGCACCACCGCGTCGATCACGATCTGCCCGTGGTGGCGCGCGCGCAACGCCTCCACGGATTTCACCGCACGCTCGACCTGCTCGCGCGTCGGCATGAGTTGCGCCCGGTTCTTCAGCGCCCACCCGTAATACTGCACATGCGCGATCTCGACCCGTTTCGCGCCGAGCTTGAGCGCCAGCGCCACCATCTCTTCGACATGATCGATGTTGGCGCGATGCATCACGGCATTGACGGTGAGCGGGATGCCGTGCCGCGTCACCTCGGCAGCCAGCGCTTCCTTGCGCTTGTACGCGCCCTTGTAGCCCGCGATGTGGTCGGCTGTGCCCGGCTCGTTGTCCTGAATGGAAATCTGCACGTGGTCGAGACCGGCATCGGAAAGCTTCGTGAAGGTCTCCTTGGTGATGCCGACGGCCGATGTGATGAGGTTGGTGTAGAGCCCGGCGTCATGCGCGGCTTGGGTAATCTCCACCAGATCACGCCGCGCGGCGGGCTCGCCGCCGGAGAGGTGTACCTGTAGCACCCCGAGCGCGGCCGCCTGGCTGAACACGCGCGCCCACGTCGCGGTGTCGAGTTCGTCCGCGCGGCCTTCCAGCGCGAGCGGATTGGAGCAGTACGGGCAGCCGAGCGGACAGCGGTGCGTCAGCTCGGCGAGCAGGCCGAGCGGTCGCGGCGCGCGCTGCGGTGTGGCATCCATCAGACTTCCATCAGTCGCTTGTCGACGAGCCCCGTGAGCATCGCCGTCACGTCGGTCTCGATGCGGTCGCGCGGCGCGTTGAACGTCTTGGCGAGGTCGTCAACGATCTCGGCGACCGTCGCTTCGCCAGTGCAGCGCTTGATGATCTCCTGCGCGATGGCGTCGGCCTTGAACACGCGCTCCGGCGCGAGCAGCACCCAGCCGCCCTGCGCCTCGTTGTGCGTCAGCCGCACGCCGCGCGGCAGGCGAGGCTTGGCGTCCAGCGATACGCTCATCGCTCGTCCTTCGGCACGAACGCGCCCGGCGGAATATGCCCGGGCGCAACGTAAGCAAAGTGCAGCGCATCGAGCATCGACCACAATACGCCGCACTTGAATTCGAGCGCCGCCAGCACGGCGCGCTGCTCGGCCGGCGTGCGCGCGTTGCGCTTGACGTAATCGAGCGCGAAGTCCGAATCCTTCTTCGCCTGCGGCGGCCGCTTGGCGAAGTAGGCGAGCGTCTCGGGCGTGACGAACGAATAGCCCTTGAGCATGCCCTCGACGCGCTCGCCGATGATCACCGGCGAGAACAACTCGGTGAGCGACGACGCGATCGCCTCCAGCAAGGTCTTTTCGCGCACGAAATGCACATAGGCTTCGACTGCGAACTTTGTCCCCGGCAGAAGCCCGCGCAGCGAGGTCACGTATTCGCGGTCGAGGCCGAGCCGGTCGGTCAGCTTGAGCCAGCGCGCGATGCCGCCGTCGCCTTCCGCTTCGCCGTCATGGTCGTGCAGGCGCGAGCGCCACTCGCGCCGGATCGCGCTGTCCTCGCAGCGCGCGATCAGGCTCGCGTCCTTGATCGGGATCATCGCCTGATAATAGTAGCGATTGAGCGCCCAGGCCTGCACCTGGCCCTTGGTGCATTTGCCGCCATGCAAGAGGCCATGGAAGGGGTGCAGGCAGTGATAGCGCTTCGCGCCGATGTCGCGCAGCTCGGCTTCGAATTCGTCCGGCGTCAGCAGCTTCACAAAGTTATCTCCAGCCCGTCCGCGGCCACTTCCCAGCCGGCAGTCTCGACCGCGCGTCGCTGCGGCGAGCCGTCGATCAGGATCGGATTGGTGTTGTTGATGTGGACGTAAATTCGCCGCTTGCCAAGGCCTGTATGAAGGCCCGATAGCGCGGCGAGCGAGCCGTCGGCGCCGTCGATCGGCATGTGGCCCATGCGCCGCCCGGTTTTCTCGCCGGTGCCGGAGGCGATCATCTCGTCGTCGGTGAACAGCGTGCCGTCGAACAGCACCACGTCCGCGCGCGACAGCCGCTCGCGCAACGGCGGCGTCACCGCGGCGGCGCCGGGCACGAACATCAGCGTCGCGTCATTCGCCTTGATCTCGACGCCGACATTCGCGCCGCTCTCCACCGAGGTTTCCGGCGTGCCGTGCTCCAGATAGAGCGGGACTTTGCCCGGCACCATGAACAGCTCCGCCGAAAGCCCGCCCGGCAGCACGAACGGCGTGCCGGGCGCGATCGCGCGCCGCGCCACCACATTGGCCGCCAATGCGCCGAACATCGGATTGGCGGCGAGCGCGGCGTGCGTCTGCTCGGTCGCCATCAGCGTGAATGGCTGGCGCTCGCGCAAATTCAGCAGGCCAGCGGTCTGGTCGATTTCGCCGCCGGTGAGCACCACGGCTTCGATCGGGCTGCCGCGCAAGTCGCGCGGATGCAGTGCGGGCGTAGCGGCGAGTTGCGTGCGCAGGTCGGGCGAAGCGTTGAACAGGGTCCAGTGCGCGCCGTCGGCAGACACGGCAAGGCTCGCCTGCGTTCGCGAGCGCACACGCGGATCACCGTCCCACGCGAGACGGCACACCGCACATCGGCAATTCCATTGCGGATAGCCGCCACCGGCCGCTGCACCGAGCACGATGGCGGTGAGAGAGCCCATCAACCCCTCAGGCGGGGCGCGGGCCCGGTACCAGGAAGTCTAACGTCAGAATTCTGCGGGCAGATAGCCGTTGATCTCGAGGCCGATGCAGATTTCGACGAGAGTTGGGGTCGTCCAGGCCATGATTCCCTCCGCGGTCGATTCTTGAGCTTTCGAAAGCACCCTAAGAGTAGTCGAGTGAAATCTGCCGCGCAACGCCCCTGCGCCACC
This sequence comes from Hyphomicrobiales bacterium, assembly GCA_034669145.1. Classification (GTDB taxonomy): domain Bacteria; phylum Pseudomonadota; class Alphaproteobacteria; order Rhizobiales; family Xanthobacteraceae; genus PALSA-894. The sequence continues at coordinate 11,271 of JAXDNY010000174.1, read as the reverse complement.
TTTTGCTCAATCCGCCGTGAACGCGTAGAGCCTTGAAAACGTTACGGTTTATCAGCCTGCCGGGGCTGGCGGCTTTTCCAGCGCGCCCAAATCCGGCTCGCCCGCGTGCTTGAGCATCGCGGCGCGCGCGGCATCGCGCAGGTTGAGCATCGCGGTGAAGTCCGTGCCGGCGGGCTGGATCGGCTCCTCGATCACCACGCTGATCGGCGTGCGGCGCGGGAACCACTGATCGCCGCGCAGCAGCGTGCGCACGCCACGCAAGATGCCCGGAACCACCGGCAGGTTCGCTTTCGCCGCGACCTTGAACGCACCCATGTAGAAACCGAGCAGCCCGGCGCGGCGCGTGAACGTGCCTTCGGGGAAGAACACGAACAGCCGGCCGGCTTTCGCAAGCCCGGTGACGGCTTCGGCGTCCGCGAGGCTCGCGGCGGCATCGAACCGCTCGACGAACGACACACCGAGCCGGCGCATGAAGGTGCCGGCGAACGGCTGGTCGGCAAATTCCTTCTTCGCGATGAAGGCAGGCTCGCCCGGCAACACCGACGCGATGACCACGGCGTCCATGTAGCTCGTGTGATTGAACAGGATCACGGCGTTGCCCTTCGGCAGCCGCTCGGCGCCCGTCACCGTGACCTTGATACCGGTCAGCGCGAGCGCGCCGCGCGCGATGGCGCGGATCGCGGCCCAGCGCGTGGACAGCGACGGCAGGATCATCGTGGCGAGAAAGGCCGCGACGAGTGCCAGCGCCGTCACGAAATACCACCAGCCCGCATAGAACGTGTCGACGGCACGGCGGAAGAAATTCGTGGTGGAGCGCCCCGCGCTCGAAACCGCAAGCCGCGCGATCTGCAGCCACACGCCGTGCTGCTTCACGTCGGTGCGGCCGGTCTCGTACAGTTCCTTCGCCGAGGAGCGCCGCACCTTGCCGCTCGATGTTTTCGGCACGCCGCGCGGCGGCACCAGCACGATGTCGTCGGCCGCCGAACCCGCAATGCCCGTCACCACCTCGTGCGCGGCGGCGATCAGCTTCGCGCGCGCCTCCGGATCGCTCTCCTTCGTCTCCGCCATCACGATCAGCCGCTCGGTGCCGTTCTCAGGGTCGGGCGAGCCGAATGCCGCGACGCCGCCCTTGCGGATGCCGGGGATCGCCGAGATCGCTTCCTCGATCTCGTGCGGATAGGTATTGCGGCCGGCGCGGATGATGATGTCCTTGACGCGGCCGGTGATGTGGATGTCGCCGCCCGCGATGTAGGCGCGGTCGCCCGACTTGATCCAGTCGTCGTGGAACAGCTCTTTCGTCTTCGCCTCGTTGCGGAAGTAGCCCTTGGTCATCGAGGGGCCGCGGAATTCCAGCATGCCCTCGTGACGTTCGCCGACCTCGTGGCCGGCATCGTCGACGATGCGCACATCGTTCTTCTCGATCGGATGGCCGCAAGCGACCATCTCGATCGCGTCGGTATCCTCCGGCCCGGCCGGCTCCGCATAGCTGCGCTTGGCGAGCTGTTCGCGCTTGATGCGGTCGATCAGCGGGCCGCGCCCGAACGGCGGGAAACACAGGCCGACGCAATTCTCCGCAAGCCCGTAGCTCGGCGAGGGCACGCCGCGGCTCATGCCGTATTTGGCGAAGCGGTCGGTGAACCTGCGCAGCGTCTGCGGCGAGATCGGCTCGGCGCCATTGACTACGAAACGCAGCGCCGAGAGGTCCAGTCCTTCAAGGTCGGCGTCCGGGATGCGGCTTGCGCAAAGCTCGAACGCGAAGTTCGGCCCGCCGGAAAATGTCGCGCGGTATTTGTGCATCGTCCACAGCCAGGTGGCCGGGCGCACCAGGAACGCGATCGGCGACATCACATAGAGCCGCGCGCCGAAATAGCAGCAGCCGAGCCACGCGCCGATCAGTCCCATGTCGTGATAGAGCGGCAGCCAGCTCACGAACACGTCCTTCGACGAGGCCTCCATCGCGTGGCCCATCGAACGGACGTTCTCCAGGAGGCCCCAGTGCGTGAGCATCACGCCCTTCGGATCGCCGGTCGAGCCCGAGGTGTACTGCATCAGCCCGAGCGCTTCGGGATCGTTGAGCGGCGGCAAGGGCAGGGGAGAGCGCTCGGCCGACAACGTCGTGACGGTCTCGACCGACTCCAGCGTTCCGACCTGGCTGCGCAGCAGCACCGCGAGCTTGCGGCCTTCCTGCACCGTGATCAGCATGCGCGCGCCGGCATTGTTCAGGATCACGATCTGGCGGCGCATGTGCTCTTCGAGCTGCGCCATGCGGGCCGGAGGATAGATCGGCACCGGCACGGCGCCCGCGTAGAGAATGCCGAAGAACGAGGCGAAGAAATCCGTCGAGGTCGGCAGCATCATGGCGATGCGGTCGCCCGGCACGATGTCGCGGCTGATCAGCCCCTGCGCGACCGCGCGCGCGGCGGTCTGGAGGTCGCGGTAGCTCATGGTGCCGAGCACCACGTTCTCGTCCTGCAGCACCGTGACGTGGATGTGGTCGGGATGCTCCTGCACGTGCCAGTCGAGCATCTCGGTCAGGGTCTTGGCGTGATCCGGCTGGCCGATCAGCGGTGTCGTGGTTTGCGTCGCGATGTCGAGCGTGTAGGCGGTGGCGCCGCCGGGCGCCGCGGTCTCGACCGCTTTCAGCAGGTCGCCGACCGTCTCCATCTCGGCGACGGCGGTCACCTGCAGCCGCACGCGGAATGTGCGCTCGATGCGCAGCACCAGTTCGGTGCGCCCGAGCGAGTCGATGCCGAGATCGCGATCGAGGCGGCTTGCGAGCGTCACGTCGCCGCGCTTCAACCGCTGGGGGGCAAGCTCGCGCACGAGTTCGCGCACGACTGCGATCAGGTCCTGCTCGCGAGAGCGCGTGTCCAAGTCCATGCGATTCATCACCCCGGAAAACGGGCGACATTTACCCACAAAGTGGCCGCAACGCCTAGGCCGCGATCAATTCCAGCAACCCCTGTGTCAGGGCGCCATCGGGCCTGGCAAGCTCGTCCATGATGGAAAAATGGTGCTTCCCGGGAAGCAGCGACAATGTCGCAGGCAGGCCCCGCGCCCGCAGGGCCTTGAAGTAATCTTCCGACTGCCGCCGCAATTCGGGCAGCTCGCCGGCGCCGGCGAAGAGCTTGAGCGGGACCAGCCGCGTGGGGAGGTTGCGCAGCGGGCTGAGCGTCTCGATCTCGCCGGGGCTGAGCGAAAGCTTGTCGTTCAGCACGCCGAGCGCGATCGGCTCAAGATCGAAGATGCCGCTGATCGGCATTCCACCCGCTACCGCCGGATGCTCCGCGACGGCCGCCGTCAGATGCCCGCCGGCCGACCAGCCGCCGACATAAATGAGTGCCGGATCGAAGCCAAGCTCGCCGGCATGGTCCGCGAGATAGCTGAGCGATTGCCTGATCTCGTCCACGATTTCGGTCATTGTCGCGTCGGGCCCGAGCGTATAGCCCGGCACCGCGACATTGATCCCGTGCGCGCGCGGACCGTCGGCGGTGAACGAAAAGCGTTCCTTCTCGTTGCGCTGCCAGTAGCCGCCGTGAATGAACACGAACAGCGGCGCATTCGCCTTGGCGGGAAAATAGTCGAGCATGGCGCGCGGCCGCGTGCCGTAACGCAGGTCGAGCTTCGATGCCGGCTCGGCGCGTACCGCCGCGCTGCGATCCCACCAGCGGCTGCGATAATCCTGAACGTCGGCGACCGCGCCCGTGTTGTCGTAAGCCGCATCGAGCGTGGCGCGGTCCATGCCGCGATAGATCGCCGTCACGGTCAATGCGCCGTTTCGAGCGCACGCCCCGGCGCGATGTGGCTGGTGAGGCGGCGCGCGAGATCGCGCCGCACCTGATTGAACTCCGGTGAGGATACGTCGCGCGGACGCGGCAGCTCGATCGCGACATCGTTCGCGATCCGGCCAGGGCCGGCGCTCATCACCAGGACCCGATCCGCCAGCAACACAGCCTCCTCGACCGAATGCGTGATGAAGATGATCGTCACGCGCGTGCGCGCCCAGATCTGCAGCAGCTCGTGTTGTAGCTGCTCGCGCGTCAGCGCATCAAGTGCGCCGAACGGCTCGTCCATCAGCAGAATACTCGCATCGTTGGCCAGCACGCGCGCGATCGCGACGCGCTGTTTCATGCCGCCCGACAACTGGCTCGGATAGCGGTCGGCGAAGCACTCAAGCCCGACGAGGCGCACGAACTCGGACGACACCCGCTCGATCTCGGCGCGCGGCAGATTGCGCTGGCGCGGACCGAAGCCGATGTTCTGCTTCACGCTCATCCAGGGGAACAGCGCGTAATCCTGAAACACCATGCCGCGGTCGCTGCCGGGACCGGTGATCGGCTTGCCGTTGACCTGCACTTCGCCGGTGGTCGGCTCCTCGAAGGCCGCCACGATGCGCAGCAGCGTTGACTTTCCGCAGCCGGACGCGCCGATCAGGCAGACGAACTCGCCTTCCGCGATGGTGAGATCGACGCGCGCCAGCGCCTCGATTTCCTCATCGCCCGCGGCGAAACGCTTGGTGACGCCGCGGATCGCCAGCCGCGTGAGGCGCGAGGGACTAGCCATGATGCTGCGGGCTCCAGCGCAACAGCCGGTTCGAGAGCGCCACGATGATGCGGTCGGTGAGGAAGCCGAGCGCACCGATGACGATCATGCCGGTGACGACGAGATCGGTGCGCGAGAGCGTGCGCCCGTCCATGATGACGGATCCGAGCCCGGTCGGCACGCCGGTCATCTCGCCGACCACGATGAGAATCCAGGCGAAGCCGTGCGCGACGCGCAAGCCGTTGCAGATCGAGGGCAGGGCGGCCGGAAGCACGACCTGCCGGAACATCGCCGAGCCCGAACAACCGAGCATCGAGGCTGCCTCGAACAGCCGCGCATCGACCGACCGCACGCCGAAGGTTGTGTTGAGCAGGATTGGATAGAACGCGCCGAGGAAGACGAGGAAGATCGCCGCGTTCGGTCCGAGCCCGAAGAAGATCATCGAGAGCGGCAGCCATGCGGTGACCGGAATCGGGCGCAGCAGGCTGATGGTCGGGTCGAGCAGGTTCTGCAAAATCCTGATGCGGCCGATCAGCAGCCCGAGCGGAATGCCAATCAGCGCCGCAAGCAGGAAGCCGCCATACACCCGCTGAACCGATTTCAGGATGTGGGTGAGTGCCCGAGAACGCATCGTCGTAGACGCCGCCGAACGCGAAGTCCCACATCATCACGGCGACCTGGCGCGGGCTCGGGATGAGCCGCGTGCCGGTGGTGATCACCGCGAGGTGCCAGAGCAGGATCAGCAGCAGCGGAAAGCCGGCACCAAGCACAACCGCGCGCACCGCTTCGTACGTGCGCCGCCGCCGGCGAGCGACGACCAGCGACGATTCTGCCGTTGCTTCGCCCAGTGTGACGACCTGCTCGCTCATGTTGTCTTGCCGCTACTGAAACTGCGCCGCGACGAACTGCTTGATGTCGATCTCCTGCCGGATCTGCTTGTTCTCGTACATCAGCTTGGCGTAGGCGGTCGCGCGCTGCATGAACGCGTCGTCGAGCTTCCAAACGAGTTCGACATTCGGCACCGCGAGCTCGACCGACTTCTTCTGCTGGCCGAGTTTCGCCACCGCCATGTCGACGATCTCCGGCGGATGCGCCATCGCGTACTCGACCGCCTTGCGGTGCATGTCGACGATCAGCTTGATCTTCTCAGGCGTCTCCTTCACGGCCTTCTGGCTCGTCGACATGATCATGTTGAGCGGGCCGATCGGTGTCGAATACGGGTACTCGACCAGTTTGCCGGTGCCGTTCGCCAGGCTGATGCCGCCCGCCGGCTCCGCGCCGACGTAAGCATCGACGTCGCCGCGCGCGAGCGCGCCGGCCATGTCGCCGAACTGCAGGCGGATCGGCTGGATGTCCTTGATGCTCAGCCCTTCCATGCGCAGGCGCTCGATGATGATGGTCTCCTGCGTGGAGCCGGGCCAGATCGCGACCTTCTTGCCCTTCAGGTCCTTGATCGTCTTGATGTCGGTGTTGACGCCCGCCATGACGGCCATGCCGCCGTTGTTGGCCGTCGCGACGATCACGATCGGCTCGCCCGCCGCAGCGCCCAGAATGAAGGAGGCGATGCCGTGCACGGAGGCATCGACCGTGCCGGTGATCACGGCGTTCTTGCCGTCGGTCGGGCTATCGAACGGGATGATCTCGACCTTGTAACCGGGCGGCGTGAATTTCTCGTAGAAATGGGCCGAGATGCTGTGGATCAGCTTCAGGGTCCCGATCCGCAGCACCTTGTCCTGGGCCTGCGCATTGGTGGCGAACACAATGGCCGCCGCAGCGACCAACACACTGAAAAATAGAACGAATATCCGAGGCAGGCGAGGGGGAAGCATGGCAACTCCTGGGGTTTCGCGCACCCGGTAACCATGCGAGAAAGAGTCCAGATGAGCGGCCGGCCGGCAGACCGCGCGCCCTAGAACAGCCCGGTCGTCTGCCCGCCGTCGACCCCGATGGCGGCGCCCTGGATGTGGCGCGCCCGCTCCGAGGCGAGGAACAGCGCAAGCTCGGCCACATCCTCCGGCTGCCCGATGCGGCGCAGGCCGTCCTTTTCCATCACCTGCTTGCGCGCCTCGTCCGGCGTGATGCCGTTTGCCTGGGCGCGCTGCTGCATCAGCGAAATGACGCGATCCGTCTCGGTCAGGCCCGGATGGATCACGTTGACGTTCACGCCATCCTTCTTGCCGAGCCCGGAAAGACCTTTGGAAAAATTCGCGCATGCGGCATTGACCGAGCCGCCGACCAGAAACAGCGGATCGGGCGTGCGCGCCGCGCCGCCGATGATGTTAACGACACGCCCTTCGGCCGCCTTGAGCATCGGCCAGAACAATTTCGAAAGCCGCACGCAGGCGAAATACTTCAGCGCAAAGCCGTCGTGGAAGGCTTCGTCCGGCATGTCGAGAAAATTGCCGCTGCGCGTTGCGCCCGCATTGTTGACCAGCACGTCGCAGCGCCCGGTTTTCTCGGCCACGAAGGCGTGCAGCGCCTCGCAGGCGTCGAGCGTCTTCAGGTCGCCCGCGAAGGTCAGCGGCTTCGGCCCGGAGTTGCCGATCTCCTGCGCGGCCTTGTCGAGATTGGCCTGCGACGACGCCGCGAGCACGGTCTGCGCGCCTTCGCGCGCGAACGATTGCGCGATCGCCTTGCCGATGCCGCGGCTGCCGCCGGTCACCACCACGACCTTGCTGGTAAACTCTCCCATCGCGCCCATCCTTATCGTTTTCTTGTGCCAGCGAACTTGTAGGGTGCATAGTCGACTCGATCAACGGGGCATTCTCATGAGCGATTTTTACGTCGCGGTCGGCGACACGACGTCGTTCTCCAAGACGGTGGGCGAGTACGACGTCTACGCCTTTGCCGGCATCTCGGGCGACTTCGCGCCGAACCACGTCAACAAGGCCTACATGGAAAAGTCGGGCTACGGCCGGCTGATCGCGCATGGCGCGCTGCTGGTCGGCTACATGTCGACCGCCTCGACCCAGATGGCGGTGCACTCGCGCGCCGACACGAGCGTCACCGGCGTTTCGCTCGGCTATGACCGCATGCGCTTCCTCGCGCCGGTGTTCTTCGGCGACACTATCACGGTGAGCTATACGGTCGCGTCGATCGACGCTGAGAAGCTGCGCGCGACGGCCGACATCAGGATCACCAATCAGGACGGGGTGCTGGTGGCCGTCGCGACGCATTTGTTGAAGTGGGTGAGGAACTGACGCCGTGTCCCGGGCGCGGCGCAGCATGAAATGATGCGACGCAGACCCGGGACCCCGGTTTGTTTCTTCAAGTAAGCAACCGGGGTCCCGCATCTGCGCAGCAACGCTGCGCGTTGCAGCGCGTGCGGGACACGGGAAAGATCACACCCGCCCCACATCGCTCACCGCAAATCCCGCAATCCGCTTGTAATTGTCGGAGAGCGCCCGCAACTCGTCCTGCGTAATGAAATCGTCGAGATTGTCGAACGGCTTGTCGCCGGTCAGTTCCTCGACTTTGATGTTGATGAAATCCGGCGGGTGCTCGCGGTTGGTGCGCACGACTTTGCCCGTCGCCTCGCGCCGGGCGGCTTCGTAAGCGCTGAGCGCATCGCGCGGATCGGCATTGCCGCTAAGGCAATCCGCCAGCACGCGCGCATCGATCACGCTTTGCGCCGCGCCGTTCGAGCCACGCGGATACATCGGATGCGCGGCATCGCCCGCGAGCGTCACGCGCCCGAAAGTCCAGCGCGCGAGCGGGTCCTTGTCGACCATCGGGTATTCGAAAATGTGCTCCGATTTTCTGATCAGGTCGGCGACGTCGAGCCAGTCGAAGCGCCAGCTCTCATAGACCGAGATGAACTCGCTGAGATCGCCCGGCTTGTTCCAGTCGTTCATGTCCGTGGTGTCGCGCTTGAACTCGGTGGTCCAGTTGATGAACTGGTTGCCCTGCCCGTCGACGTCGTCGACGATCGGATAGATCACGATCTTGCCGGTCAGGATCGAGCCGATGCGCAGATAGCTGCGCCCGGAAAGGATCGGCTTGTGCTTCGTGACGCCGCGCCAGGTGTTGATGCCGGTGAACACGACATTGTCGCCGACCAATTGCTTGCGCAGCGCCGAGTTCACGCCGTCGCAGGCGATCACGACATCGGCCGCGACCGGCGGCAGCGCTTTCCCGCCCGTCGTCCCCTTGAACGACAGCCGCGCGCCGCTCTCGTCCTGCTCGACGCCAACGCAGAGATGATTGGTCGCGACACTGTCCGGGCCAAGCCGTTCCTGCACGGCGCGATAGAGCGCGAGATGCAGCTTGCCGCGATGGATGCCGACTTCCGGATATTGATAGCCCGCCGCCTTGCCGCGCGGCTCGCGGTAGATGAGCTGGCCGAAGCGATTGAAGAAGCAGCTTTCGGCATTCTCGATTCCCACGCGCAGCAAGTCGTCGCTTAAGCCCAGCGCGCTCAACTCGCGCATCGCATGCGGCAGCAGCGTGATGCCGACACCGAGCTCCTTCACCTCCGGCGCCGCCTCATACACGCGGCAGGCGATCCCGCGCGCATGCAGATTGAGCGCAAGCGATAGCCCGCAAATCCCGCCGCCGACGATGGCAATCATGCGCTTCTCCTAGCGTTTGCACTGCACTTCCTGTTGACGACGGTCAAGGCGAACTTGACCCCGCACATAGGCAGGCGGAGCCTCCCTGTTGGGCACATCCGTCTCGGGGGGAGACCGCTATGGCTGAGCGCTATTTCGTCGTCTGGACCGTCAAGACCGAGGGCGTGATCCTGCCCGAGGAACGCCTGCCGACCGGCCCGACGATTCTGGTCGGCTTACAGCACGTGGTGGCGATGTTCGGCGCGACCGTGCTGGCGCCGATCCTGATGGGCTTCGATCCGAACGTCGCGATCTTCTTCTCCGGCATCGCCACGCTGATCTTCTTCGTGCTGACCGGCGGGCGCGTGCCGAGCTATCTCGGTTCGAGCTTCGCGTTCATCGGCCCGGTGCTCGCCGCAACCGGCGCGACGGTCGCGGCCGGCGCCAATGCCAACATCGGACTCGCGCTCGGCGGCATCATCGCGGCCGGCGCGCTGCTGGCGATCATCGGGGCGATCGTGATGGCGACCGGCCATCAGTGGGTCGAGAAAGTCATGCCGCCCGTCGTCACCGGCGGCATCGTGGCGGCGATCGGGCTCGTGCTTGCGCCGATCGCGATCAACAGCGCATCGGGGATCGGCCCCGGCAATGCGGATGGCTCGGCGTTCGCGCGCTGGATTGCGCTGATCACCGTGGTGGCGGTCGGGCTGTTTGCCGTCTACGCGCCGGGTCTCGCGCGGCGCATTCCGATCCTGCTCGGCGCCATTGCGGGCTACATCGTCTATTACATCGCCGCGAATGTGATGGGGTACGGCCCGGCGATCGACTTTTCCAAGATCGGCACCGCGGCGTGGCTCGGCCTGCCGAACTTTGCGGCGCCGGTGTTCGACCCGAAGGCGATGGTCCTGATCGCGCCGGTGGCGATCGTGCTGGTCGCCGAGAACCTCGGGCACATCAAGGCGATCGGCGCGATGACCGGGCGCAATCTCGATCCCTATCTCGGCCGCGCCTTCATCGGCGACGGCATCGCCACGATGGTGTCGGGCTCGGGCGGCGGCACCGGCGTCACCACCTATGCGGAGAACATGGGCGTGATGGCGATCACGCGCATCTATTCGACCGCGCTGTTCATTGCGGCCGCGATCATCGCGATCCTGCTCGGCTTCTCGCCGAAATTCGGCGCGCTGATCCTGACCATTCCGGGCCCGGTGCTTGGCGGCCTGTCGATCGTGGTGTTCGGACTGATCGCCGCGACGGCCGGGCGCATCTGGGTGGAAAACCGCGTCGACTTCTCCGACGCGCGCAATCTCATCACGGTGGCGGTCGCGCTGGTGCTCGGCGCCGGCAACTTCAAGCTCTCGCTCGGAGGCTTCACGCTCGACGGCATCGGCACCGCGACGTTCGGTTGCATCATTCTCTATCACCTGCTCAACGCAGGCACGACGCAAACACGAACGCCCTGAGCCGATTGCCGCTCGCTCTATCGGCTTGCGTAGCCGGGGCGCGTTGCGCGGTCGCGGCGCACGTAACGGCCCGGTGTTCCCGAAACGGGCGCCGTCGCCATGCTGCTGTTGTCGGGCATCATGTCCGGATGGTGGACGTTTGAACTGCCGAAGGCATTACCTGCTTCCGGTGTTACGCCCCAGACGGACGGGTTATTGTCATTATCTTTGCCTTGGCCGGGCAGGGTGCAGCAGTCACCACCAGCCTGCGCCAATGCGGCGCCGGAACTGACGGCCAGCAGGATGGCAGCGGCAAATACGGAACGCATTCTCATGAGCGTGATCCTCCATCTCAAAGCGGGGCACGCCTGCAACGTCCGTTACAGGGACCTGAAGGCCGCCGCATGGGTCCTGCCCCCCGCGCCAGGCAAGAGGCTCCGGCAGAAGGTGGGGAGAGAGGATCGGCTGTGAGAGAAGGCGTCTGGCAAAAAGATCGGCGCGCCGCGCGATGACGGCAAGGCACGCCCGATCTGAGCAAGATCAAACAAGCTGCTCATCGCCTGGTCATCGCGTCCGATCCGTACCGGCTCGGTCGCGCCCGTGATAAGACTGAGGGGGAGTGAGATAGGCGTGGCGCGAGCCGCATACTCCGTTACCCTCCCCTGGAGGGGGAGGGTCGACGCGAATGAAATGAGCGTCGGGGTGGGGTGAGCTTCTAAGAACCTTCACCCCACCCC
>JAXDNY010000173.1:0-20601 GCA_034669145.1 Hyphomicrobiales bacterium | reverse complement strand
GGCACGAGCCTGCACATCACGATGGAGCAGATCGCCAAGCAGAAGGGCATCAAGTGGACGCAGGTGCCGTTCAAGGGCGGCGCCGACAACATGAATGCAACGCTCGGCGGGCACATCGATGCGACGGCCGACTCGACCGGCTGGGCCGAGCTGGTCAACGCGGGAAAATTCCGTCTGCTGGTGACGTGGGGCGCGGAGCGCACCAAGAACTGGCCGGAGGTACCGACGCTGAAGGAGGTCGGGGTCGACATGGTGTCGAATTCGCCATTCGGGATCGGCGGCCCGAAGGGCATGGACCCGGCGGTGGTGAAGGTTCTGCACGACGCGTTCAAGAAGGGCATGGAGGAGCAGTCCTACAAGGATACGATCCTCAAGCTCGACATGGAGCCGTACTATCTGAGCACCGCCGACTATCACGCCTACGCGATTCAGCAGATCGTCGAGCAGAAGCAGTTGATCGAGGAGTTGGGGCTGCGGCAGCAGTAACTGTCATTGCGGGGCGCCGCGAAGCGGCGAGCCCGGAATCCATAACCACGAAAGTGCGTTGGAGCACACAATTGTGCGTCATTGTTAGGGTTGGGGCTATGGATTCCGGGCTCACGCCTTCGGCGTGCCCTGGAATGACGGTCAGATTTCCGCCCTAAACGGCCTTGTGAGCAGCGACTCGATCGCCGCATCCACAGTGAGCGTCTCGTCCAGCACCGCCGCGACCGCGCTCGCGATCGGCATCTCGACGTGTTTCTCGTTCGCAAGCTCGACCAGCGCGGCCGCCGTGAACGCGCCTTCGGCGAGCCTGTCCTCGCGGGCGCGGCCTTCGCCGAGCGCGATGCCGAGCGAGAAATTGCGCGACTGCGGCGACGAGCAGGTGAGGATGAGATCGCCCAACCCCGACAGGCCGGTGAGCGTTTCGCTGCACGCGCCGAGGGCGCGGCCGAAGCGCGCGAGCTCTGCGAAGCCGCGCGTCACCAGCGCGGCGGTGGCGCTCGCGCCGAGCTTGCGGCCCGCCACGATGCCGGCCGCGATGGCGAGCACGTTCTTGGCCGCGCCGCCGATCTCGACACCGCGCACGTCGGTGGTGTGATAGGGGCGGAAGGTCTGCGAGCCGAGCGCGCGCGCGAGCGCGGCGGCGATCGTTTCATCCGCGCAGGCGAGCGTCACGGCGGTCGGCAGCCCGCGCGCCACGTCAGCCGCGAAACTCGGGCCCGAGAGGATAGCCGGCACCGTGTCAGGCAACGTCTCTGCGATGATCTCGGTCATGAACCGGTGCGTGCCGCGCTCGATGCCCTTGGCGCAGGCGACGACCGGCGTTCCGGACCGGACATGCGGCGCGAGGCCGGTCGCGGCGGCGCGCGCGTCCTGCGCCGGCACCACGAGCAGTACGGCGTCGGCGCGCGCGATGTCCGCGACAGCGCCGGTCACGGCGACGCGATCGCCGAGGCTCGGGCGCGGCAGGCTCGGGTCATCGCGCTTCTCGGCGATGGCGGCGACAATCGCCGGGTTCCGCGCCCACAGCGTCACGTCGCGCCCGGCGCGCGCAGCGCTGCTGGCAAGCGCCGTGCCCCACGCGCCCGCGCCGATCACCGCGATGCGCTGGAGATTCACTGAGTCTTCTCGCCCCGCCGCGGCCACTCGTCGCCGTCGAGCGGCCAGCGCGCGCGCGGCGCAACCTCGAGCGTGTCGGTGAGACCGCGCACGAGCCGCTCGCAGCCGGCCCAGGCGATCATCGCGCCATTGTCGGTGCACAGTTCCGGCGGCGGTGCGACCAGCACGGTGCCCTCGGCGATCGCGACGCGATTGAGCGCGCGGCGGATCGACTGATTGACCGCGACGCCGCCCGCGACCACCACCGCGGTCGGCCCGCCGAATTTCTCCCGGAACGCGCGCAGGCCCGCATGCAGCCGGTCGCTCACCACGTCGACCACCGCCGCCTGGAATGCCGCGCACAGGTCCGCCACGTCCTGATCGCTCAACGGCGCGACCTTTTCGGCTTCCATGCGCAGCGCGGTCTTCAGGCCCGACAGCGAGAAGTCGGGTTCGGCGCGGCCGAGCATCGGGCGCGGCAGGATGAAACGGTCCACGTCGCCGCGCTGCGCCTCGCGCTCCACCTCCGGCCCGCCCGGATAGGCGAGGCCGAGCAGTTTCGCGATCTTGTCGAAGGCTTCGCCGATCGCGTCGTCGACCGTGGTGCCGATCCGCACGTATTTGCCGACATCGAGCACCGCCAGGATCTGGGTATGCCCACCGGACGCAAGGAACAGGCAATAGGGAAACGCCGTGTTGTCGGTGAGCCGCGCGGTCAGCGCATGCGCTTCGAGATGATTGACGGCGATCAGCGGCTTCTCGGCGACCAGCGCGATTGCCTTGGCGGTGGTGAGGCCGACGATCACGCCGCCGATCAGCCCGGGACCTGCCGCTGCTGCTACGCCGTCGAGCATGGAAAAGCTTAGCGCCGCCTCGCTCATCGCCTGCGCGATGATGCGGTCGAGCACCTCGACATGCGCGCGGGCGGCGATTTCCGGCACCACGCCGCCGTAGGGCTGATGCTCGGCGGTCTGCGACAGCACGACGTCGGACAAGATTTCGCCGCGCCCGTCCTCGTCGCGCCGCACCACCGACGCGGCGGTTTCGTCGCAGGTGGTCTCGATTCCGAGAACGAGCATTTCGTCTCCGAATTCTCACCCTGAGGAGCGCGCTTCGCGTCTCGAAGGATGGCGACGCACTCATCGCCCCGCCCTTCGACACGCACGGGTCACGCGCGTTGCTCAGGGTGAATCGACATCAAGATAATGGCGCGCTTTCGCGCGACGTGGAGGGTGCCTCTGATCGCGCTCATGGTGGTCCGCGTAGCATTGTGAGGACCCGTGGCGCAATCCACAGCGCCGATGCGCGCGTCGACGGGCAATGGGCAGCTTCTCGTGATGCGATTGGAGAGCGGCCTGTGGCAAAGACCCAGCGGGCGTCTTCTATCTTGGGTTGACAATCGCTTTTTGGAATGTGATATTTTATGCCTTCCTAGCTGAGGGAGTACGATCATGGCGCGTCTCGGCGAATTGGCCTATTCCAAAGAATATAATCGGATCGAGCTAGTCGTCCCTCACGGGACGAAGCTTAAGGACATTGGCCCGATATGGACCAAGATCTTTGGCTCCGATCTCGCTGCTCGCTTGCCCCGCGGGTGTCCAAACTGCCACTCCGGAGATCATCTCTTGATCCGCGAGCGGTTGGAACACGTGCTGCAAATCGACCTCGACAAGTTTGAGGTCATCGGCAAAGGTTAAGCCGGCCTCACGGCGAGACCATGGGAAACACCAACGTCGCGGCAGCCTCCGGGGCTGCTGCACGGTTTGACGCCCTTCCATCACTGGGGATCGGGCTCGCCTATAATCCGTCGTTGCCGGAGTACTTGCGCGAGCGGCGGGACACGTTCGACTACATCGAGATCACTCCGGAATTGTTCTGGATGGACGCGGGGCGTGGTGCACAGCCCCGCTACACCGAGTTGTCCGGGTGGGTTGGCATGCTCGACCGGTTGGCGGCAGCGTGTCCCATCGTGTCGCACAGCCTCGGCTACTCGCTCGGCAGCGCCGATTTTTTCGACGAGACCTATTCCGAACATATCGCGGCGTGGCAGCGACGCTATGCGTTTCCGTGGCACAGCGACCATCTGTCATTCGTAAGGCTCACCGGAGCGGAGGGCCACGATCACAACGCCGGGCTCGCGGTGCCCGTCCCGTATGATCGCGATGTCCTAGACATGATTGCGACGCGCATCAGATCGATCCTGGCGACGGTACCGATCCCGTTTCTGATCGAGAACAACGTGTACTTTATTGACGTGCCGGATCAGGACATGACCGAGCCGCAATTCCTCACTTCTCTCGCTCGCGAGACCGGGTGCGGCATCCTGCTGGATCTCCATAATCTATACACCAACGCCCGCAATCATCGCTTCGACACGTTCGCCTGGCTCGACGAACTCGATCTTGAACACGTCGTTGAGGTCCACATCGCTGGCGGAGGCGAAATCGGAGGAATGTATACCGACTCGCACTCGGGGCCTTGCCCGCAACCGGTTTGGGATCTGCTCGCCCATGTCGTGCCGCGAGCGCCCAGCCTGCGTGGGATCACGTTCGAGTTCCACGACTCGTATTACCCGCTGATGAAGGCGGATGGAGTTGCCGCTGAGCTCGGTCGCGCGCGCAGCATATGGGAACGCAGGGTCCGATCGTGAGCCTGCTGGGTTATCAGCAGGCGCTCTGCGACATGGTCGCCTCCCCCGACTTGTGTGTGCAGGTCCGGAAAGACGCCGACGGCGCCCTTTCTCCTTACGATATCACTCCGAAGGAACGAGGGCGGCTCGCCGCGGTCGCCCAGCAGCGCGGCATGTCGACTAATTGCACGCTGCACCGCCTCAACCGCATGACGCCCATCTATTCATATATGCCGCTGACCTGCACGTTGCTTGGCGACGATCTGGTTCGCGAGATGGAGCAGTTCTGGCAGGACTGCAAGCTCGAAGACCTTCAATTCAGACCGGAGACGCAACGCTTCGCATCATTTCTGCACAGGCGGATCGCCGAAGGCGCCCTACCGAATCCCGATCTTGAAGACGTACTGCGCCTGGAAGTGGCCGCCATTGAGTTGGAATGGAAAATCGATCCGCCCGTGCGCGTCGTTCGTTTTCGCAACGATCCGGAGCCGCTGCTGGCTGAGCTGAATGAAGGCCGCCGGCCGACGCGCGAATCAACGATATCGCATCATGATTATTTTGTTCTGCTCGACGCTCGCGGCGATGACATCAGGCTCGCTGTGATCGACGGTGACGTACCCGAAGACATTGCCAGCTTGAGCGGCTACGGCCACCGCGAACTTGACCGCCGATAGGCTTGCTCTCCCGGTCTTTGACGCTCCGAAAGGGCGGGACCGAATTCCATAGCCCTGACCGCAGATGCCGGGTTCCCGGATAGGGCGCTTGCACGAAGGGCGCAAAGCGCCGATCCCGGTGCCGGTGGCCCGGAATGGCGCTATAAGCTTTCGTCCGCGTAGCATTGCGAGGTCACGTGACGCAATCGATTCGCATCGGCACGCGCGGCAGCCCGCTCGCACTGGCGCAGGCGCGCATGACGCGGGCGGCGCTGGCGGCGGCGCTTGAGGCAAGCGAAGACGCGGTCGAGATCGTCACGATCCGCACCTCGGGCGACCGCATCCAGGACCGTCCGTTGAGCGAGGCGGGCGGCAAGGGGCTGTTCACCAAGGAGATCGAGGAGGCGTTGCTCGCCGGCACGATCGATGTCGCGGTGCATTCCGCCAAGGACATGCCGACGGTGCTGCCGGACGGGTTGGCGCTGATGGCCTGTTTGCCGCGCGAGGACGTGCGCGATGCCTTCATCAGCCGCCGTGCCGCTAGCCTCCGCGGCCTGCCGCAAGGGGCGGTGGTCGGCACCGCCTCGCTGCGGCGGCAGGCGATGGTGAAACGGCTGCGGCCGGATGTGTCGATTGTGCCGCTGCGCGGCAACGTCGAGACGCGGCTGCGGAAGCTCGAGGCCGGCGAGGTCGATGCGACGTTGCTGGCGCTCGCCGGATTGAAGCGCCTCGGCCTCGCCGACAAGGCGACGGCATTGCTCGACGCGGGGGAGTTTCTGCCGGCGGTCGGGCAGGGCGCGATCACCATCGAGGCGCGCGTGGACGATGCGCGCGCGCGCGAATTTTTGGCGATGATCGATGATGCGGAGAC
Source organism: Hyphomicrobiales bacterium (assembly GCA_034669145.1). Lineage (GTDB taxonomy): Bacteria > Pseudomonadota > Alphaproteobacteria > Rhizobiales > Xanthobacteraceae > PALSA-894. The sequence continues at coordinate 14,867 of JAXDNY010000173.1, read as the reverse complement.
CAGCGTGGCGCTGGCCTGCGAGCGTGCGTTCCTCGCGGTGCTCGACGGCTCGTGCCGCACGCCGATTGCCGGGCATGCGGTGATCGATGGCGATGCGGTTTCGTTTCGCGGCATGATCCTGCGGCCCGATGGCAGCGAAGCGTTCGAGACAAGCCGAACGGGCAATCGGCGCGATGCGGTCGCGCTCGGCGCGGACGCCGGCGCCGAATTGAAGCGCCGCGCCCCGTCCGATTTCTTCAGCACCTGACATGCGCCTGCTCGTCACGCGGCCGGAGCCCGACGCCACGCAAACGGCGCGGACGCTACGTGCACGCGGGCACGACATGCTGGTTGTGCCGCTGCTCCGAACGCAAACGATCGACGTGGCGTTTTCCGGACCCTATGCGGCCGTGCTGATGACCAGCGCGAACGCGGCGCGCGCACTCGCGTCGCATCCGCGCGCCGCCGAACTCACGCGGCTGCCCGCCCTCACGGTCGGGGCGCGCAGCGCCGAGGCGGCGCGGGCTGCGGGATTCGGCGACGTGACGTCGGCGGACGGAGCGCTTGGCGATCTCGTTGCGCTGGCCGCATCGCGCTTCGCGGGAGGTTCACTGCTCTATCTCGCCGGCGAGGATCGCGCCGGCGATCTTGCCGGTGAGCTGGCAGCGCATGGCGTCACGGTCGAGACCGCCGTCATTTATCGCGCCGTCGCGGCGGAACGCCTCCCGGCCGAACTGCAGCAGGCGTTGTCCAACGCGCAGCTCGACGGCGCGCTGCATTACTCCCGCCGCAGCGTCACCACGCTGATTGAACTTAGCCGGGCGGCCGGCGTTCTTGATGGGCTGCTTGATCTTGCCCACACCTGCTTGTCGGACGAGGTGGCGGCTCCGCTGCGGAACGCGGGCGCGGGGCGGATTTCGGTCGCGCCCCATCCCGACGAGACCGCGCTGATCGGTCTGCTGTGAGAAAGTTGCCCGGCTGGCCGCGCCCGCTATAAGGCAGGGCGGGCGTCGGCCGGAACGGGAGGCGCAGGATGGCAGATGACAAGGGCAGTCCTTCCGGCCCGCCGGGCGGCAAGCGCCGCCGACCGCCGACCACCATCGACCTGAAAGCCACCGAGATTGCGTCCGACTCCGTGAATCCCTCAGAACCCACTGATTCCGCGAAGGAAACGCCGCCATCCGAGGCGCCGGCCGCCGCCAGCAAGGCCGGCGAATCCCCGCCCGAGGCAGCGCCTGCTCCCCCGCCGGGGCCGGGCTGGCGGCCCGAATGGCTCGCTTCGGCCGCGATGAACGACCGTCTCTCGGCGTTGCGCGCGCGGGTGGCGGAGCAGAACTGGCGGGTCGCCGGAGCGGGTGCGGCCGGAGCTGCGGCGGTGTTTGTCATCTTTCTCGCGCTGTGGGCCTTCGGGAGTTTTGGCGCGCGCGATGATTGGACCGCCCCGCTCGCGGCGCGCCTCGCGACCCTCGAGTCGCAGGTACGCGACCTCGCGGCACGGCCGCAGCCGCCGGCGGTCGACCCGCGGGCCCTCGCGGATCTCACCGCGCGTGTCGCCGCCGCCGAGCAGGCCGCTGCTGCGCCGCGTCCGGCGCAGCCCGATCCGGCATTGACTGGCCGCGTTACGGCGCTGGAAGCCGCGGTGCGTCCGCTCGCCGAACTTGGGTCACGCGTGGACGCGGCGAGTGCGGCGGCACGCGACGCAAAGGCCCGCGCCGATGCAGCGTTCGAGGCCGCGCAGAAGAATTCCGCCGTGGCGCCCGCGCAGGCCGCGGACCACAAGGAACTCGAAGCGCTCGTGGCGCGCGTCACGGCGCTGGAGGAGGCCGCGAAAGCCACGGAGGAAAAAATTGCACGCGCGGCGGCAAGCGCGGGCGCCGACCGCGCCGGGCGGCTCGCCTTCGTCGCGGTGGCGCTGCGCTCCGCGGTCGAACGCGGCGAGCCGTTCGCGCAGGAACTCGCGGCCGTCAAGCCGCTGGTGCCGGATGCTGCCGCTACGGCGCCGCTCGAACCGTTCGCCGCGACCGGCGTGCCGCGTACCGCCGCGCTGGCGCGCGAACTCTCGCAACTCGCTGGTCCGATGCTCAACGCAGCCGGTACGGCGCCGCGCGATGGCGGCATCATGGATCGCCTGGCGCAGAATGCCGAACGGCTGGTGCGCATCCGGCCGATCAACGAAGCGCCGGGCGACGAACCCGCGACCGTGGTGGCGCGCGCCGACGCGAAGGCGACGCACGGCGATTTGTCCGGCGCGCTGGCTGAGCTTGGCAGCCTGCCCGCTCCGGTGCGCGCGCCCGCGCAAGGCTGGATGAAGCGCGCCGAGGCGCAGGTCGCCGCACTCGCCGCGGCGCGCGCGCTTGCCGACAACGCGGTCGCGGCTCTGGCCAAGGCGGCGCCATGAGCGGATCGCCAGCATGATCCGCGTCGTCACCTTTCTCGTCGTGGCGGGACTGCTCGCGCTTGGCGTGGTGTGGCTCGCCGACCGGCCCGGACAGATCGCGATCACGTGGCTCGGCTACCGCGCCGACACCTCGGTGATGGTCGCCGTGATGGCGATTTTCGGCGTCGCCATCGCCGCCGTGATGCTGTGGTCGCTGGCGCGTTTCATGCTGCGCTCGCCGAAACTGTTTTCGCTGGCGCTGCGCGAACGCAGGCGGCGCAAGGGTTACGACGCGATCTCGCGCGGCTTGATCGCGATCGGTGCGGGCGACCAGCGCGCCGCGCAACGCTTTGCGGCGAATGCCGAGAAGAGCCTCCCGGGCGATCCGCTCGCGCTGCTGTTGCGCGCGCAGACCGCGCAGCTCAACGGCGACCGCGCCGGCGCCGAGGATGCGTTCCGCGCCATGGCGGGGCGGTCCGACACGCGGCTCTTGGGCCTGCGCGGGCTGTATGTCGAGGCGCAGCGGCGCAACGATCCCGTGGCGGCGCGCCTGTTCGCCGAGGAAGCCGCCAAGGATGCGCCCGCGCTCGCCTGGGCCGGACAGGCGGTGCTCGAATTCCGCTGCGCGGCGGGCGACTGGGACGGCGCGCTCGCGATCCTCGAAGAGCACCGCAAGAACGGCATGATCGATCGCGCGGCGTGGCGGCGGCTGCGCGCCGTGCTGCTCACCGCGCGCGCGATTGCGAGCGAAGAGGAGAGCCGTGAGGCCGCGCGCGCGGCCGCCCTGGAGGCGACGAAGCTTGCGCCCGAACTGGTGCCGGCCGCCGCGCTCGCAGGAAGGCTGCTGGCCGAGTCCGGCGAACGGCGCAAGGCCGGCAAGATTCTCGAAACCGCCTGGAAGGCCAATCCGCATCCGGACTTGGCCGAAACCTACGCGCATGTGCGCCTGTCGGATTCGGCGCGCGACCGGCTATCGCGTACGCAGGTGCTGGCGCGCATGGCGCCCGGCAACGTGGAAGGCGCGCTCGCGGTCGCGCGGGCCGCACTCGATGCGCGCGAGTTCGCGATCGCCCGCGCCGCGCTCACGCCGCTCGCCGCCGAACCGACGCAGCGCGTCGCCACGCTGATGGCGGAACTTGAGCAGCTTGAGGGCGACGAGGGCCGCGGGCGCGAGTGGATGCGCCGCGCGCTCCATGCGGCGCGCGATCCGGCCTGGACGGCGGACGGATATGTGTCGGACCGCTGGCTGCCGGTTTCTCCGGTGACCGGGCGGCTCGATGCGTTCCAGTGGAAGGTGCCGGTGGCGGAATTGACCGAGCGCGAGCCGCTGCTGATCGAGGCGGTGCCGCCCGAAGCGCCGCGCCCGGAACTTCTGCGCCAAGAGCTTCCCCGCGAAGTCGCTTCCCCGCCGCTCGGCAACGTCACGCCAGACAATGGTGGCCAGCCGGCCGGCCCTTCGCGTCCCGCCATAGCGCGCCCGGCGCCGCGCGTCGCGCCGATCGTCCCGCTGACGCAGGTCCCCGACGATCCCGGCCCGGAGCCCGCGGAGCCCGACATCGAGGTCGCGACCGAGCCCCGGCCCGACGCCTGGCAACGAATTCGTCAGCTTTTCCGGTGAAGCTTGTGCGGTCCGGCAACGGACCGGCCGGCCTCAGGCGTTTCCCGCGTATCTAGGGATCGGGCCGGCCGACCTGTTCTTGCGGATTTGACCGCAGGCGACTATCAGGTGCCGGAAGCTGCCCAATGCCGCGGTAGCTCAGTTGGTAGAGCACCGCTTTCGTAAAGCGGGGGTCGGGGGTTCGAGTCCCTTCCGCGGCACCATTTTTCAAAATTTGTAGCCCGCATGGAGCGCAGCGTAATGCGGGATTCCCGGATTTCGCTTCGCTCCGTCCGGGCTACGCTTGCTTCGCTCATCCGGGCTACGCTCGCTAAGCTTGATGGTCAGCGCGGATCGAGCGCCATCTGCCAAACAATCGACGTACAGCCCCGGCAATGCCCGATAACCGCGGCGCCTGCCGCGCGGCCTTCTTTGAAGGGTCCAACCGAGAGAATTCCAGTTGCAGCGTGTAGTCTCCCGCGACGATGCCGCCCGCGATTAGCAAATGTCCATCGATGGAGGGGTCGAACTTCATGCTTGATGCGATGTGATGAACCCCGCCACTGAACAACCCGACGCTGACTTCCTGGATACTCACACGCTGGCCCTGTCCATCGACAAGCCCCCCTTCAGGTGTCAGCTCGCTCGCCAGCGAGAGCCTTCCATCGTCCTGAAGCAAAACCTGGTCGAACGTGCAGATCAGTCGCTGCGTCGCGCCGAATTGGAGATAAATCGCCTGAGAAGGGCTGCCTGGCGGAGTGCCGGCACTGAATTCCACTGGACGCGGTCCCCACGTCGCGTGTGGCAGGCCGCTGCCCGCCGCCGAGCCGAATAGCGCCACATCACCCTTGGCCAGCCTTTCAATCTGCACACCTCCTTGCGGTGTCGCGATCAAAGTCCCGTGCGCCAATGCCATTCGTTTCCCCTCCGTTTCGCGTGCGGCGCTTCTATCACAAGTGCGCGCGCCGTGAGTCCGCGCCGTCATTGAGAATAGGTGTCGGGAGGCTTCTTAGCCCGGGCTACGCTTGCTAAATCCGCTCCACAATCACCGCCGGCGCCATGCCGCCCGCCGCGCACATCGTGACCAGCCCGCGCTTCAAATCGCGGCGCTCCAACTCGTCGAGCAGTGTGCCGATCAGGATCGAGCCGGTTGCGCCGATCGGGTGACCGAGCGCGATCGCGCCGCCGTTCACGTTCACCTTCGCGCGGTCGAGCTTGAGGTCGCGGATGAATTTCTCCGCCACCACCGCAAACGCCTCGTTGATCTCGAACAGGTCGATGTCGTCGAGGCTCAGGCCAGCCTTGGCGAGCGCCTTGCGCGCGGCCGGGACCGGCGCGTTGAGCATCAGCGTCGGGCTGTCGCCCATGTTCGCCATTGCGACGACTTTCGCGCGGGGCTTGAGGCCGTTGCGCCGCGCGTAATCCGGCGAGGCAAGCAGCAGCGCCGCCGCGCCGTCGACCACGCCGGACGACGAGCCCGCGTGGTGCACGAAGTGAATGTCGAGGTCCGGATACTTCTGCGTGATGAGGGAACGATAGGTGGTGCCGTTTTCGTCGATCGGCGCATCCGCCATCGCCTGGAACGCGGGCTTGAGCGCGGCGAGCCCCTCGCGGGTCGTCTGCGGGCGCGGATACTCCTCGCGGTCGAGCGCCAGCGTGCCGTCCTCGCGATGCACCGGCACGAGGCTTTTGGCGAAGTATCCATTGCGGATCGCGTGGTCGGCGCGTTTCTGGCTCTCGAGCGACAGCTCGTCGAGCGCCTCGCGCGGAATGTGCTCCAGCGTGGCGATGGCGTCCGCGCACACGCCCTGATGCGACTGCGGATGACGCGCGCGCAAACGCAAATTGCCGTTGTCCATCACGGGCGGGCCGTTGCCGGCGCGCCGGCCCGGCATCGACATCATCTCGGTGCCGCCCGCGATCACGAGGTCCTCGAAGCCCGCCATGATGGAGGCGGCCGCGATGTTCACCGTCGTGATACCGGAGCCACAAAAACGATCCAGTGTGACGCCGCTCGACTTCACCGAATAGCCGGCATCGAGCGCCGCCATGCGGCCGAGGTCGCCGCCCTGCGCGCCTGTTTGCGCCGCCGTGCCCCAGATAATGTCGTCGACATCCGCGGTGTCGATGCCGGTGCGTTCGCTAAGCGCCTTCAGCACCGTTGCGGCGAGCTGCTGCGGATGGATTTTGGCGAGCGCGCCCTTGTCGTATTTGCCGATGCCGCGCGGCGTGCGGCAGGCATCGATGATCCAGGCTTCGGTCATGGTGTTGTCCCGGCTGAAGCCCGATCTCATCACGCCGCATAGCTCCTATCAATGCGCCCCTCTTGCGGCGCCTGCCGTTTCGCGAGCAATGTCGCGCGAAACAGGACGCGAGGCCCATGTCACCCATCGAGCGCATCAAGACCTTCCACGCAGACCTGACCGCGACGCGGCAGGACATCCACGCGCATCCGGAGCTTGGGTTCACCGAGCACCGCACCTCCGACGTGGTGGCGAAGCAGCTCGAGGCGCTCGGCATCGAAGTGCATCGCGGCGTCGGCGGCACCGGCGTGGTCGGCGTGTTGCGCGAGGGCAACGGGCCGGTGTCGATCGGGCTGCGCGCCGATATGGACGCGCTGCCGATCCTCGAGGCGACCGAGCTTCCCTACAAGTCGACCAGGCCGGGCGTGATGCACGCCTGCGGCCATGACGGCCACACCACGATGCTGCTCGGCGCGGCGCGCTATCTCGCCGAGACGCGCAACTTCAACGGCACCGTCAACTTCATCTTCCAGCCCGCCGAGGAAGGACTGGGCGGCGCGCAGGCGATGCTCAAGGACGAGCTGTTCCAGCGCTTCCCGTGCGACACCGTGTTCGGCATGCACAATCATCCCGGGCTGCCGGTCGGCCAATTCGCGATCCGCCCCGGCACCATGATGGCGGCCGGCGCGTTCTTCGACATTCATGTCGAGGGGCGCGGCTCGCACGGCGCGCGGCCCGAGGTGAGCATCGATTCCGTTCTGGTCGCGAGCCATATCGTGACGGCGCTGCAGGCGATCGTCGCGCGCAATGTAAGCCCGATCGATACCGCGGTGGTGAGCGCGACGGCGATTCATGGCGGCGACGCCTACAACGTGATCCCGCAATCGGCCGAGATCCGCGGCACCGTGCGCACCTTCAAGAACGAGACGATGACTTTGGTGGAAGAGAACATGAAGCGCACCGCCACGGGTGTCGCAGCCGCGTTCGGCGCGACCGCGAGCGTGGATTTCCGAAAACTGTTCGCGCCGCTGGTGAACGATCCGGCCGAGACGGCCGAGTTCGCCGATGTGGCGGCGGAGATCGTGGGCGAGCAGAATGTCGACCGCGAGCGCAGCCTGATCATGGCGTCGGAGGATTTCTCGTTCATGCTGGAGAAGCGCCCCGGCGCCTACATCAATATCGGCAACGGCGACACGGTCGGCAGTGTGCCGGTGCACAATCCGGGCTACAATTTCAACGACGAGATCTTGCCGCTCGGCGCTGCGGCGCTGGCCGGGATCGTGGAGAAGAAGCTGCCGCGGTTTATGGGTTAGCGTATCCCCGCGCGCATGAAGCTCTGCACGAACTGTCGCTGAAACAGCAGGAAGCCGACCAGCAGCGGCGCGGAGGTCATCAGCGTGGCGGCGCAGATGATCGCCCAGTCGATGCCCTGGTCGGCGGAAGAGAACACCTGCAGACCGACGGTGAGTGGGCGCGCCTCGACCGAATTGGTCACGATCAGCGGCCAGAGAAAATTGTTCCAGTGATAGCTGACCGACACGAGCCCGTAGGCGACGTAGACCGGGCGGGCGAGCGGCACGTAGACCCTGAGAAGCACCTGCAGCGGCGTCGCGCCTTCGACACGCGCGGCGTCGTCCAGTTCCTTCGGCACGGTCTTGAAGGTCTGGCGCAACAGAAAGATCCCGAAGGCGGACGCCACATAGGGCAGCGCGATCGCCGGGATGGTATCGATGATGCCCATGCGGCTCATGGTGCGGTAATTTTCCACGATCAGCACGTCGGGCATGATCATGAGTTGTGCGAGCACGAGCGCGAACGCCACATTGCTGCCGACGAAGTCGTAGCGCGCGAACGCATAAGCCGCGAGCGTGCACAGCACGAGTTGGCAACCGAGCGTGAGCGTGACCAGTACGAAGGTGTTGAAGAAGTAGCGTGCGAACGGCGCCGCGATCCAGGCGCGCTCGAAATTCTCAAGCGTCAGCGGCGCGAATAGCGAGAAGCGCGTCGTGAACTCGGCCGGGTGAAACGCCGCCCACACCGCATAGGCGAGCGGCAGGATCCAGAGGATCGCCAGCAGCCCGGCCGCCGCGCTTTCCAGCGCGTGCCAGATGCCGCTCGGCGCATAGGGGTCGGGGCGCTGCGCGCTCATCGGTAGTGAATCCGGCGTTCGAGGAAGCCGTATTGCGCGAAGGCCGCGAGCGCGAGCATGACCAGCAGGATCGTGGTCAGCGACGCCGCATAGGTCGTGTCCCAGAAATTGAAGCCGACCTGATAGATGTAATAGAGCAGCAGGGTCGTGGCGTTGTCCGGTCCACCGCGCGTCATCACGATGATATGGTCGACGGTGCGGAAGGCGTTGATCACCGCGTTGATCAGCACGAACAACGTGGTCGGCATCAGCAGCGGAAACTGCACGCGGCGGAAGAAGGTCCAGCGCGAGGCGCCTTCGAGCGCGGCGGCTTCGGCGAGCGACGGCGCGATCGATTGCAGCGCTGCCAGATAGAAGATCATGAAGAAACCGGCTTCCTTCCACACCGCCACGATGGTGACGGCCATGAGGGCGGTGTCCTGCGAGCCGAGCCAGTTGTGCGATGAAAAGCCGAACGCGCCTGCGATCTGTTCCAGCAGACCGTACTGCGGCGTGTAGAAGAACAGCCAGATGTTGGCGACGGCGATCATCGGCAGGATGGTTGGCGTGAAGTAGGCCATGCGGATCAGTATGCGTCCCGCGATGCGGTCGTTCACCCACATCGCCATCAGAATCGCGAGCGCGATCGAGATCGGAATCGTGCCGACCGCGAACAGGAGGTTGTTCCAGAGCGAGCGCCAGAACACCGGATCGGCCGCGATGGTGGCGTAATTATCAAGGCCGATGAACCGCGACGGGCGGCGCGGGCGCGGCGTCGAGTAGAACGAGTCGATAAACGTCGCGACCGCCGGCCAGTGGGTGAACAGCGCAAGCAGCGCCATCGCGGGCAGCAGCAGCAGCCAGCCGTGGATGGTGGCGGTGAGGCGGCAGTTCATGATGCTCTCATCCGCTCGTCCCCGCGAAAGCGGGGACCGGATTCCCGCGTTCGCGGGAATGAGCGGGAGAGAGCGACACGCTTCATCACCGATACTGCTTCAAAATCCGCTCCGCCTCGGCCTGCGCGTCCTTCATCGCCTGCTCGGGCGACTTGTTGCCGGTCAGGGCGGCCTGCAGGCCGTCGTTGAGTGCCTTTGTGACGCGCTGGTTCTCGTGGGTGGAAAGTTCCGCGACCGCGAACTTGAGCTGATCGCGCGCGACTGCGGCGGGCGGGAAGTCGGCGGCGTATTTCTTCATCGCTTCCGTCTCGTAAGCGTCCGGTCGTACCGCCACGTAGCCGGTGTCGATGCTCCACTGCGCGGCGCGCTCGGGCGTCGTGATCCACTTGATGAGCTGGAAAGCTGCCGCCTGCTCGGCCGGGCTCGCTTTCTTGGAGATGTAGAAGTTGCCGCCACCGGTCGGCGAGCCGCGCCGCTTGTGGGCGGGGAGCATCGCGACCCCGAACGGGAATTTGGCGTTGGCCCGCACGTTGGTGAGGTTGCCGGTGGTGGTCCACATCATGGCGACCTTGCGTTCGAAGAAATCTTTCGGCGTGGTGCCCCACTCGACAATGCCGGGCGGATGGACCTTGTGCTTGCGCGAGAGGTCGACCCAGTACTGCAGCGCTTCGATCACCTCGGGCTTGTCGTAGAAAGTGCGGTCGCCTTCCGGATTCATCAAGATTGCGCCCGCCTGCGTGGTCAGCCCCTGGAACAGCCAGTAGGGAAAACCTGACGCTGGGATCTGCACGCCCCATTGCGTGGTGTTGCTGGAGGCGTCGCGTTTGGTGAGCTTTTCGGCGAAGGCCGCCTGTTCGGCCCAGGTCGCAGGCGCCTTCTCGGGATCGAGGCCGGCTTCCTTGAACAGCTCCTTGTTGTAGTAGAGCACGATGGTCGAGCGCTGGAACGGCACGCCCCAGGTCTTGCCGCCGGTCTGGCTGTTTTCCATGAAGGCCGGGAAGAAGCTGGCGAGCCACTTCTTGTCGTCGTCGGTCTTGATGAAGCCGTCGATCGGCACGATCGCTTCCTCGTCGATCAGCGTGAACATGTCGGTCGAGAGCAGCACGGAAGTCACCGGCGGCGTACCGCTCTTGTGCGCGGTCAGCGCCTTGGTGATGCTTTCCTGATAGGTGCCGGAATAGATCGGCTTCACCTTGATCGACGGATTGGCCTTCTCGAAATCCGCCGCGTAGCCATCGATGATCTTGGTGATCGGGCCGCCGACCGCGATCGGATAGAAGAACGAAACTTCCGTTGTCTGCGCCAGCGCCCGCTTTGCCAGCGTGCTGCCGGCGAGCGCCGCGGTGCCTGCCAGGAATTTTCTGCGATCCATGATGTCCTCCCTTCGATGATGCTTGTTTATCGATCGATACGACGCTGTGACGACAGATCGAACCAGTGTGCGGCTGCAGGGTCCCATGCGATGTGCACGGTTTCGCCGACGGCCGTATGGGTGCGGCCGGGCAGGCGCACGATGAAGGATTGCTCGCCGACGCGCGTGTCGATCAGCGTATCGGCACCGAGATATTCGACCGCCGCGACTGTTGCCGGCATGCCGTCCGCGCCGAGGCGTGTCGCTTCGGGCCGGATACCGATCGCGAGGTTGTCGTGCGCGCGTCCGTTGGGGGGCGATGCCAACGCGTCGGGAACGAGCGCCGCCGGGATCACGTTCATGGGCGGCGTGCCGACGAAACGCGCAGCGAATATGGTCGCGGGATTCTCATAGAGCGCCGCGGGTGCCGCGTCCTGCTCGATGCGGCCGTTGCGCATCAGCACCACCTGATCCGCCATCGTCATCGCCTCGACTTGGTCGTGGGTGACGTACAGCATGGTCATGCCAAGCCGGCGCTGCAATGCGCGGATTTCGCGCCGCATCTCGACGCGCAACTGAGCGTCGAGGTTTGATAGCGGCTCGTCCATCAGGCAGACGCGCGTTTCCGCCACGATGGCGCGGCCGAGCGCGACGCGCTGCTGCTGGCCGCCGGACAATTGCGATGGCTTGCGGTCGAGCAGCGCCTCCAAACCGAGGATGCCGGCAGCCCGCTTGAGCCGCGCTTCGCGCTCGGGTTTCGCCACGTCGCGCACGCGAAGCCCAAACATGATGTTCTCGGCGACCGAAAGATGCGGAAACAGCGCGTAGCTCTGGAACACCATCGAGACGCCACGCCGGGCGGGCGGCAGTGTGGTGACGTCGCGCTCGGCGATCTTGATTGTGCCCGCGCTCGCGGTCTCAAGCCCGGCGATCAGCCGCAACGTGGTCGACTTGCCGCAGCCTGAAGGCCCGAGCAGCGCCACGAGATGACCGGCCGGCGCCGAGAACGTGATGTTCTCGACCGCCGCAGCCGCACCCCATGTCTTGGTGATCCCCTCGAGACGGACGTCCGCCATGCGCCGACCATAGGAACCGCAAGGGCAAGGTGGCAAGCGTGTGGGTTAGCGCAGCTTCGCGCCGAAATTCCGCTTCGGGTCGAACTCCTGCGTGGCGCGGCCGAGCGGCTCGGCGGCCGCCCCGCCCGCGCGGGCCAGGAACTGGCCCGAGCCCGGCCGCGCCTTAAGCTTGCCGTCCGCGACCAGCACCTCGCCGCGCAGCAGCACGGTCGTCGGCCACCCCTTCACGGTGCGGCCCTTCCACGGCGTGTAGCCGGCCTTGTCCTTCACCATTTTGTCGCTGAACGTGACGCTCTTCTTCGGGTCCCAGATCGCCACGTCGGCATCCGAGCCGATCGCGAGCGTGCCCTTGCGGGGATAGAGATTGTAGATCTTCGCCGGGTTGGTCGAGGTCCACGCGACGAACTTCGTGACGTCGAAGCGGCCGTTCGACACCATCTCGTTGAACACCATCGGCAGGCGGCCCTCGTAGCCGGGCATGCCGTTCGGCACCTGCTTGAAGGTGGCGCTCTTGCCGCCCATCAGCTTGCCGGTCTCGTTGAACGCATAGGGCGCGTGGTCGGACGAGATGAGCTGCAAGTCGCCGAGCGCGAGTGCCTGCCACAGCGCCTCCTGGTCCGAGGCGTTGCGCGCGGGCGGCGAGAACATCCACTTGCGGCCCTCGACACCCGGCACGTCGAGCTTCTCCTTGGTGAGGAACAGGTACTGCGGGCAGGTTTCGGCAAAAATTTTCAGGCCTTCGCCGCGATGGTGGCGGATCACCTGTGCGCCCTCTGCGGTCGAGACGTGGAAAATCATGATCGGCTGATCCACCAGCGCGGCGCACGCGATGAGCCGATGGAACGCCTCGGGCTCGCACAGGCGCGGATGCGCGATGCCGTGAAACTTCGGCGCCGTGTAGCCGTGCTTGAGCAGCCGCTTGCCGAGCCACGAGATCATGCCGTGGTTCTCGGCATGCACGCAGACCATCGCCTTGTTGTCGCGCGCGGCCTGCAACACGTTGAGCAACTGCTCGTCGTCGACCTTGAGGCGGTCGTAGGTCATGAACACTTTCAGCGACGAGTGCCCGGCCTTCACCAGCGGCGGAACTTCCTTCTCCAGAACCTCCTCGCGCGGGTCGGCGAGGATCATGTGGAACGCATAGTCGACCACAGCGCCGCGCTCGGCGAGCTCGTGATACTCGTCCACCACGGTCTTGAGACTCATGCCGACGTGCTGCGCGGCAAACGAGATGACGGTGGTGGTGCCGCCGTGCGCCGCCGCCGTGGTGGCGCTCTCGAACGTGTCGGCATTCATCTTGCCTGACGCGGAGAGCTGCTCGATGTGGCCGTGCGCGTCGACGCCGCCGGGCAGCACCAGCTTGCCGCGCGCGTCGATTTCCTTCTTTCCCCGGTCGAGCCCTTCGCCGATTGCCGCGACGGTCGCGCCGCGGATGCCGACGTCGGCCTTGAAGCTGTCGGCGGCCGTCGCCACCGTGCCGCCGCGGATCACCAGATCGAAGGGTTGCATGCTCTCTCCTTGTCATTCCGGGGCGCCGCGTCAGCGGCGAGCCCGGAAACCATAGCCACTGAATATTCCGTATTGTACGGTCTCGCCAACATCGCAACAGTGGTGTTTATGGATTCCGGGCTCGCGACCATAGCGCGTTGCGGACGCGCGTAAGCGCGCTTTTGGTCGCGCCCCGGAATGACGGACGCAACATCATGCCCCTGCTCGATACCTCCGCCCACGGCGTCTACATCATCGCGGCGACGCCGTTCACCGAGGACGGCGCGGTCGATACCGCGAGCCTCGACCGGCTGATGGATTTCTACGTCGGCGCCGGCATCACCGGCGTGACCGTGCTCGGCATCATGGGCGAGGCGCCGAAGCTGACCCACGCGGAATCGGTCGCGCTGACGCGCCAGGTGGTGCGGCGCGTGAACGGCCTGCCGGTGATCGTCGGCGCCTCGGCACCCGGCTTCGCCCAGATGGCGGCGCTGGCGAAAGACGTGATGGACGCCGGCGCGGGCGGCGTGATGATCGCGCCGCCGGGCACGCTCAAGACCGACGACCAGATCGTGACCTATTACGCCAACGCCGTAGAGGCGATCGGCCCGGATGTGCCGTTCGTGCTGCAGGATTATCCGTATGCATCGGGCGTCTATATGGCGCCCTCGGTCATCAAGCGCATCGTGCAGGACAACCCCTCCTGCAAGATGGTGAAGCACGAGGAATGGCCGGGGCTGGAAAAGCTCACTGCCCTGAAGGCGTTGATGAGCAACGGCATGCGCAAGGTCGCGATCCTGTGCGGCAACGGCGGCATCTTCCTGCCGCATGAGCTGGAGCGCGGCGCGGACGGCGCCAACACCGGCTATGCGTATCCCGAAATGCTGGTGCAGCTCGTCAAGCTGATCAAAGTGGGCGAGCGTGCCGAGGCGCACGACCTGTTCGACCGGCATCTGCCGCTGCTGCGCTACGAGCAGCAACCCGGGATGCTAGGGCTGGCGGTGCGCAAATACATCCTCAAGCGGCGCGGCGCGATCACCTCGGATGCGCAACGCAAGCCGGGGATCAAGTTGTCTAGGGAAGCAATCGCCGAGATCGAATTTCTGATTGCGCGTCTGGAGCGCAACAACTGACGCAATCTCCGCTGTCATCCCGGAAGCCGCGAAGCGGCTATCCGGGACCCATAACCACGACCAGTACAGTATCGCGAGGATGGTGGTTATGGATCCCGGCTCTCGCTGCGCTCGGCCGGGATGACAACTGCTCACTGCGGGCTTCCTCTTAGCCCCGGCACCATGCGAACATCGGGCATGCTTGCAAAAACCAATGGCCGCGACGTCCGCATGGCGGTCGATATCGGCGGCACCTTCACCGACATTGTGCTCGACCGCGGCACCGAGCGGCTCACCCGCAAGGTGCTGACCACCGCGAAGCGCCCCGAGGAGGGCGTGCTCGACGGCGCGCGGCTCGTCCTCGCCGACGCCGGCCTGCATTTCTCCGACATCGACGTGTTCATTCACGGGACTACCTTGGCCACAAACGCGATCATCGAGCGGCGCGGCGCGCGCACCGCGCTGATCGCGACGGATGGCTTCCGCGACGTGCTCGATATCGCCAACGAGAGCCGCTACGACCAGTACGACCTGACCATCGAGAAGCCGCAGCCGCTGGTGCCGCGTTCGCTGCGCTTCACCGTGCCGGAGCGCGTCGACATCCACGGCAAGGTGCGGCT
>JAXDNY010000172.1:0-27903 GCA_034669145.1 Hyphomicrobiales bacterium | reverse complement strand
CGTCCTCGAAGAACAGCTCCGAGGTATCGGCCCAGTCGAGCCCGAGCTTGGCGAGCTTGCGGCCGCGGCGGAAGCCCTGCGCGTCGTCGGTCTCGACCATCATCAGCGAGGTGCCCTTGGCGCCCTTTGACGGGTCGGTCTTAGCGACGACGATGATCAGGTTCGCGTGCTGGCCGTTGGTGATGAAGGTTTTCGAGCCGTTGAGCACATAGCCGTTGCCGGATTTCTTCGCGGTGGTGCGCACGCCCTGCAGGTCGGAGCCGGTGCCGGGCTCGCTCATCGCGATCGCGCCGATCATCTCGCCGCTTGCGAGCTTGGGCAGCCACTTTTTCTTCTGCTCTTCGGTGCCGTAATTGAGGATGTAGGGCGCGACGATGCCGGAGTGCAGCGGTGCGCCGATACTGTCGAGCCCCGCATGCGCGATCGCGCGATTGATCACGGTCTCATGCGCGAAGCTGCCGCCCGCACCGCCGTATTCCTCCGGCATGCTGGCGCACAGGAGGCCGGCCTGACCCAGTTTGTCCCAGGCCGAGCGCTCCATGATGCCGTCCTCGGTCCACTTCTCGACATGGGGGACGAGTTCGGCGGCGAGAAAGCGCTTCGCCTGCTCCTCGAGCAGCACGAGATCTTCGGTCATCCATGCGGGACGCGGGACTTGAAGGGCTTCCATCGGCGTTTCCTTGGAGGCGAATAGTGAGTGGCGAGTAGCGAATAGCGAAGCAGTTGCTCTATCCGCCACTCTCCATTCGCTATTCGCTCCTCTGATTGTTGACCATTTTGTCGGTCGTATCTTTCTTCATCCATTCGTCGGTGCGTTGCGCCGGCAGATCATGGATGTCCTTGAGCCACGAAACCTCGCCTTCAGTGCCGTACTGCTTGCTTGGCGGCATCGCTTCGGGATCGTCGAGACTGTTGATCGTCACGCTGATGCGGCCGTTGCCATCGAACGCGTAGGTGAGCGGCGTGCCGCAATCCTTGCAGAACCCGCGCTGCGCCATGTTGGATGAGCGGAAGAACGACGGCGCTCCGCGGGTCCACTTCAGGTGCTCTTGTCTGCCGCCGGTCAGACCCATGAACGGCTGGCCGGAGGCTTTCTGGCACATGCGGCAATAGCAGACGCTCGAATAGGCCGGCTTCTCGACCCACTCGTAGCGCACCGCGCCGCACTGGCAGCCGCCGGTTAGATTGGCCATCCGCTAGAACGCCTCTGCGGGCAGCGCCATCATAGTATCGGCGCCGGTCTGGATGCGCTTGAGGTGCGCGGCTGTCTCCGGCAGCACGCGCTCCATGAAGAACTTGCCGGTCACGAGCTTCGCCTTCATGCGCTCTTCCGAGCCGTTCGCGCCGGCCTTCAGCTTCTCGTTCGCGGCTTTCGCCATCTGCGCCCACATGTAGGCGAGCGCGACCAGCCCGAAGAGGTGCATGTAGTCGGTCGAGCCGGCGCCGGCGTTGTCGGGCTTCTTCGGCGCGTTCTGCATGAACCACATGGTGGCCTGCTGCAGCGTCCCGAGTGCCTCGCCAAGCGGCCCGACATACGGCTTCATCGCTTCGTCGGCGGAATGCTCCTTCACAAACGCAGAAACCTCGCCGAAGAACGCCGTGATGGCGCGGCCCCCGTCGCGGCCGAGCTTGCGGCCGACGAGGTCAAGCGCCTGGATGCCGTTCGCGCCTTCGTAGATCATCATGATGCGCGCATCGCGCACGAACTGCTCCATGCCGTGCTCGGCAATGTAGCCGTGGCCGCCATAAATCTGCTGCGCCATCACGGTGTTCGACAGGCCGTTGTCTGTCAGCACGCCCTTGAGCACCGGCGTCAACAGACCCATGTGGTCGTCCGCCGCCTGACGCGCCTTCTCGTCGTCGGAGCGGCGCGCGACATCGGCCTTCAGCGCGGTCCACAGGACGAGTGCGCGCGACGCCTCGTTCAGCGCGCGGATCGTCATCAGCATGCGCCGCACGTCGGGGTGCACGATGATCGGGTCGGCCGGCTTGTCCGGCGCCTTCACGCCCGAGATCGAGCGGCCCTGCAGCCGGTCCTTCGCGTAAGTTGCGGCGTTCTGGTAGGCGACTTCCGAAATTGCGAGGCCTTGCACCGCGACACCGAGCCGCGCCTCGTTCATCATCGTGAACATCGCATTGATGCCGCGGTTTTCTTCGCCGACGATCCAGCCAACCGCCTCGTCGTAGTTGAGCACCGCGGTCGAATTACCGTGGATGCCCATCTTGTGCTCGATTGAGCCGCACATCACGCCATTGCGGCTGCCAAGCGATCCATCGTCCTTCACCATGAACTTCGGCACGATGAAGAGCGTGAGGCCCTTGATGCCGGCAGGTGCGCCTTCCGTGCGTGCGAGCACCAGATGGATGATGTTCTCGGTGAGATCGTGCTCGCCCGATGAAATAAAGATCTTGGTGCCGGAAATCTTGTAGCTGCCGTCGCCCTGCTTCACCGCCTTGGAGCGGCAAAGCCCGAGGTCCGTGCCGCAATGCGGCTCGGTCAGGTTCATGGTACCGGTCCATTTGCCGGACGTCATGTTCGGCAGATATTTCGTTTTGATCTCGTCCGACGCGTGATGCAGCAGCGCGGCGATCGCGCCCTGCGTCAGCCCCGGATACATCGAGAATGCGATGTTGGCGCCGCCGAGCAACTCGTTGATCATCACCGTGTAGGTGCCGGGAAGGCCCTGCCCGCCGTATTCCGGCGGTACCGAGACGCCCATCCAGCCGCCTTCGGCGTAGAGCTTGTAGGCGTCCTTAAAGCCCGTCGGCGTGGTGACGCTGCCGTCGTCGTGGCGCTTGCAGCCTTCGAGGTCGCCGACGCGATTGAGCGGCTGCACCACTTCCTCGGCGAGCTTTCCCGCCTCTTCCAGGACCGCCGCGAGTGTGTCGGGCGTCGCGTCGGCGAAGCCCGGCATGTTGCCGTAGCGCTCCATGTGAAACACGTCGTTGAGCAGGAACTTCACGTCTTCAACGGGCGCCTTGTAGGTCGGCATGTTCGTCTCCTCGGAATCTGGTTCGTCTATTCCACCGCGCGCCCGCGAGCCGCGAGCTTCGCCTTCATGACATCACTCGCGCGCGTCAGTTCGGCGACGACGCGATCGATATCGTTTTTCTGCCGTTGGAGCCGCTCGATGCGCTCGCCGAATTTCGCGAGCGCGACCTTGAGCTGGGTGACGCCGCCGTCGCCGAGATCGTAGAGATCGAGCATCTCGCGCACTTCCTCGAGCGAGAAGCCGACCGTCTTGCCGGCGAGCACATAGGCGAGCCGCGCTCGGTCGCGCCGGGTGTAGAGCCGCTGCTCGCCGCGCCGCGCCGGATCGAGCAGGCCCTTCTCCTCGTAGAAGCGCAGCGTCCGTGCCGAAATGGCGAACTCCTTGGCGAGATCGCGGATGGTGAAGACGTCGCGCTCGGGTGTCCCGGTGTCGAAGCCGGGGACCAGATCGGAAATTCGGTGATCGGTGCTTTCCAACTCGGTCACGTCAGCTCCCCGGGGCATTTGAGGAATGACGAAATATATACATCTAGTTTACGTAAACGTAAAGTACCTTCCCGCAAAAATTTTCATGATGGCGAGAGGCAAGCAGCAAGATGAAATGGCGGCGCGCAGGGCGCCGCCGATTTTGCTAGGCTTGCAGCCGCGGTCAGCCGGCGCGGCGATCCTTCTCGGCGATCTTGCCGGTGAGCGACGAGTAGATCCGGGAAAGCTCGTTAAGCCCTTCCTCGATCTCGGCTTTTTGCTTTTTCAGCAGCTCGATCTGCTCCAGGCACTTTTCGCGGCTCAGCGTCAGGGCGTTGGTGTCAGCCTCGCCTTCCTCGACGGCGATCATCTGGCTGATCTCGCCTAGCGTAAAGCCGAGCTTCTTGCCCTTGAGAATCAGCGCGAGGCGGGTGCGGTCGCCTTGCGAATACAGGCGGCTGAGCCCGTCGCGCTGTGGCGAGATCAAACCCTTGTTCTCGTAGAAGCGCAGCGCACGCAACGTGACGCCAAACTCGCGAGATAATTCGCCGATCGTGAACGCAGTCTTTCCGGTTGAGGAGTCGTCTTGGGAAGACTCGGCGGCCCAAACATGCGCAGCCGAACCCTCCATGTCGCGGGAATCGTCCATTTCTAACCTGTCGTCTTCGTAAGTTACGGCCCCTCGGGGTGAGTTAGCGCGCAGATAGTATGACTAACGCGTAAAAGCGAGCCTGTTGACGTTACTAGACCCTACATAACGGTAATCTGATGTGCGGTTTTGCACAGGACTCACTACATCGGTCATTATACAACCAAACCGGGCATCTCTCCAAATACCGAAATACCATCCTGTCCGCCGCCGGCAAGTCCACCCGGCCCGGAACCGCAAAGCCACGAACCTTAACGGCTTATTTACCGTAACGCGGAAAAGTCACGTCTGAGGACGCAGGACCGCGCGCGCCGTCCGTTTCCCGTTAGCGAGCGTCCGTTCTCCCGGAGGGGCAGTCCCTGCTCCTCCGACCAAAGGCTGCGGGTTAAGCAATGACGCCAGGCGCATCGTGGAATGAACGTGGTTTGACCCCGGAACTCTACCAGGCGGCGCGCGAAGCCGCCGCTCGCGCCGGGATGTCGGTCGACGAATGGCTGAAAACGACGTTCGGGAATTCGCCTTCCGCCGGCGCCGCAAAGCCGCAAGGTCAAACCGGGTCGCTCGGCGCGCGTCTCGGAGAGTTGTCGCAGCGCTTCACCCGCTCCGGTGAGGAGGTTGCAGCCGGCGCATCGTCGGTGCGCGGCGCACGCCTTGAGGACACGGTCGCCAAGCTCAATGAGCGCCTCGAACAATTGACGGCCCAGCGGCCAGCTCCGGCCGCGCCAAAGCACTCCGCGCCCGAGGCCGCGCCCCCGATCGTGCCGCAATCCTTCGATTTTGGAATCGACCAGGCGATCGCCGAGATCGCGGCGCGCCAGCACGCGCTCGACAGCGCGCCGGCGGCACCCGAACCACAGCAGGCGGCGACCGCCGTGAATGCGGATTTCGCCAGCTTGGAGCGCCAGCTTCACCACATCACAGAGCAGATCGAAACCTTGCGGCGCCCGTCCGGTGTCGAGGATGCGATCGCGGCATTGCGCACGGACCTTTCCGATATCGCGCGCGCCATTCATGAGGCGCTGCCGCGCCGCTCACTGGAAAGCCTGCAGGGCGACGTGCAGGCGCTTGCCGAGCGGATCGACCACGGCTACGGGCGTAGCGCCGACCCGTCGGCGCTGGAAGCCATCGAGCGCAACCTCGCGGAAATCCACGAGCGTCTGAACGCGATGACGCCGGCCGAAGGCTTGGCCGGCTTCGACGCGCGCGTGTCGGAGCTGTCGCACAAGATGGACAGCCTCGCGGTCGGCTCGCCCGATCCCGAAACGCTGCGTTATCTCGAAGCAGCGATCAACGAGTTGCGCGAACTCTCTGCCGGCGTCGCGTCGGCCGAAGGCGTCGCGTCGCTGGCCGGCGACGTGCAGGCGCTGAGCGCGCGCATCGACCACATCGCCGAGCGCACCGGCGCGACCGGCCTCGACTCGCTCGCGCAGCGCGTCAATGAACTCACCCAGGCGCTCGACACCCGCGTGGAGCAGATCGGGCCGCTGCCGAGCAATCTGGAATCGCTAGTCAGGACACTGACCGACAAGCTGAACCACTCCGACGGGTTTGCGCGCGACCAGGTGGCGTTCGAACACCTGGAGCGGCAGATCGCCGGCATCGCCGACAAGATCGAGGTGGCCGATCAGAAGTTCGGCGATCTCAGCGCGATCGAACGCGGCATCCAGCAGCTCACGGTGCAGGTGCGCGAGGCGCGCGAGGAATCGGCCGCAACAGCCGAGCGCGTTGCCCGCAGGATCGCGGCCGACATGGCCGAGGCCGTGCCGCGGACCGACGCGGAGGTGATCGCGCTCAAGCGCGACCTCGCCGACAGCGAGCAGCGCACCCACGAAACGCTCGAAGCCGTGCACGACACGCTCGAGCGTCTGGTCGAGCGGCTCGCGATGGTCGAGACCGGTGCCCAAGCGGCGCCGCAGTCCGCTTACGTGCCGCAGTCTGCGCCGCAACCTGTGCCGCCGCGCGAGCCCGCAGCGATCGCTCCCGAAGTGCGCGTACCCGAACCGGTCGCGGCGATTGCGTCCGAGCCCGCCTACGAGTCTTCCGTCCCAGCGCTGCGTCCGACGCCGTTCATGCACGTGCAGCGGACCGAGCGCCCGCCGATCGATCCCGATCTTCCGGCCGATACGCCGCTCGAACCCGGAAGCGCCGGGCGCGGCCGCTCGCCCGCTGAGCGCATCGCGGCTTCGGAAGCGGCACTGGCTCCGCTCAAGCGCGAAGGCACGCCCGAGCTCACCGGCAAGGCGAATTTCATCGCGGCCGCCCGGCGCGCCGCGCAGGCCGCCGCCAATGAAGGCGGTCCGGCCGAATCTCCGCGTGCGGATGAGCATGCGAGCGACGAGACGCCGAGCAGCCTGATCGGCCGCTTCCTTGCCAACCGGCGCCGCGCCCTGATGGTCGGCGTCAGCGTACTGCTGGTGCTCTATGGGGCGATCCAGATCGCCGCCATGATGGGCGGTTCAGATAGCGCCGCCGAGAAGCCCACGACGTCGAGCCAAGCGGCCGAGCCGCGCAAGATCGCCGCCCCGGTTGCGCCCGCGCCGGCTCCAACCGCCGCCGCGCCCGAGCCGATCGCCGCGCAGCCGCCAGGCCGCCAATCCGCCGCCGACCCGCTCATCGCCCCGACACCGACCACGAACCTGATTGCGCCGCCGCCGGTTGCGACTTCTGCGCCGGCACCGGCGCCGGCCGCTGCGTCGGCTGATGTAACCGGTTCCGTCAAGCCGCCGATGACTATCGCGGCGCTCGCGGCTCCCGCCGCGGCGCCTGCTACGGCCCCGCAGGCGCACCCCGCAGCGGCAACCGACAAGCTCCCGCCCGCGATTGGCGGAGCCGCGTTGCGCACTGCTGCCGCTGCCGGCAACCCGGCGGCTGAATACGAGATCGGGGTGCGCTATTCGGAAGGGCGCGGCGTGCCGGCCAATCTGGAACTTGCGGTGCAATGGTTCGACCGCGCCGCCAAGCAGGGGCTCGCGCCCGCGCTCTATCGCCTCGGCAGCCTTTACGAGAAGGGCCTGGGCGTAAAGAAGGACCTCGACAAGGCGCGCCAGCTCTATCTGGCGGGGGCCGACAAGGGCAACGCCAAGGCGCTGCACAATCTCGCGGTGCTGTACGCGGAGGGCATCGACGGCAAGCCGGACTACCGCACCGCCTCGCAATGGTTCCGCAAGGCGGCCGACCGCGGCGTCGCGGACAGCCAGTACAATCTCGGCATTCTCTATGCGCGCGGCATCGGCGTGGACCAGAACCTCGCCGAATCCTACAAGTGGTTCGCGCTCGCGGCGCAGCAGGGCGACCAGGACGCCGGCAAGAAGCGCGACGACGTCGCCTCGCGGCTCGACCAGCAGTCGCTCGTTGCCGCGAAGCTCGCGGTGCAGACCTGGGCCGCCGATCAGCCGCCGGACGAAGCGATGAACGTCAAGGCGCCCCCCGGCGGCTGGGATCAGGCGTCCGGGGTGTCCGCCAAGCCGGCTGCGACCGTGCGCCGCAAGCCGACGGCCATCTAGCGGCCCGCGCGGCTGCGCGGCCTGTGGCGGGAATAGGGCCGCCGCGCGGCGTGTTTCACGCTTGCGGCCACATCGTGGCCGGGCCATTCACAGAACCTTCAGCCGCCCTGCCCGTATCTTTGTGCGCGACGGCTAAGAGAATCCGACTAAGGTTCCCTCGCGTCTGGTCGCGCACCTGAGGGCCGAAGCTTAGAGCCAAGCCCTCGCATCGGCGGACCCTGTCTCGTGCAAATCTACCTTCCGATCGCCGAATTGCCCGTCAATGTCCTGCTCGTCCTGTTCATGGGGCTCGCGGTCGGATTCATCTCGGGCATGTTCGGCATCGGCGGCGGCTTCCTGATGACGCCGCTGTTGATCTTCATCGGCATCAATCCGGCGGTCGCGGTCGCAAGCGTCGCGAGCCATGTGGCGGCTTCCTCGTTCTCGGGCGCGATCAACTACTGGCGCAGGCGCGCGCTCGATCCCGCGCTTGCCGGAATGCTGCTGATCGGCGGCCTGATCGGCACCACGGCCGGCGTCTGGCTGTTCACCCTGCTGCGCCGGCTCGGCCAGCTCGATCTCACGATCTCGCTGTCTTACCTCACGCTGCTTGGCATCGTCGGCACCATGATGATTGTGGAAAGCGTGCAGGCGATCATGCGCGCGCGCGGCGGGCGGCCGGCCGAGATCCGCCGCCCCGGCAGCCACATCTGGATCCACGGACTGCCGCTGAAGATGCGCTTCAAGGCGTCGAAGATCTATGTCTCGGTGATCCCGATCTGGACCATCGGATTTTTCATCGGCTTCATCGGTGCCGTCATGGGCATCGGCGGCGGCTTCCTGCTGGTGCCCGCGCTGATCTATCTCATCCGCGTGCCGACTGGCGTGGTGATCGGCACCTCGATGGTGCTCACGCTGGTCACCATGGCGTACGCGACCGTCATCCATGCTGCCACCAACCATCTGGTCGATGCCGTGCTGGCGCTGATCCTGATGATCGGCGGCGTGATCGGCGCGCAGTTCGGCGCGCGCACCGGACAGAAATTCAGCGGCGAGCAATTGCGCCTGCTGCTCGGCGTTCTGGTGCTCGCGGTCGGATTGCGCTTCGCCTACGACCTGGTGGTGCCGCCGGCGGAAATGTTCACGGTGCGGCAGACGGAGACTCAGCCGTGAGTGCCCGCATCATCGCGGTCGCGATTGCGGTAGTGCTTGCCTCACCGGCGCAGGCGGAACGACTGATCACCACGCTTTCCACGTCGCGCGTGCTGATCTCGTCGAATTTCACCGGCGACGAGGTGGTGCTGTTCGGCTCGGTCGAGCGCGACGCGCAGACGGTGGCGCGCCGCGGCAACTACGATATCGTCGTGACCGTGAAAGGGCCGCGCGAGAGCGTCGTGACCTACCGCAAGGAGCGCGTGTTCGGCATCTGGGTCAACGCCGACTCACGCAATTTCGTCGATGCGCCGTCCTATCTGACCGTGCTCTCCAACCGCACCATCAACGACATCGCCGACATCAACACGCTGCGGCGGTCGCAGACCGGGCTCGCGCGCGTCCTGCTGCAGCAGGAGATATCCGGCGATATCGCGGACTCGATCCGCGAAGATCCGTTCCGCCTCGCCTTCCTGCGGCTCAAGATCGAGCGCGGGCTTTTTCGCGAGACGCAGAACGGCGTCACGTTTCTCACGCCTGCGCTGTTCCGCGCCGGGATCCCGATCCCGGACAATGCGCCGACCGGCTCGTACGAGGTCGACGTCAAGCTGTTCGCCGACGGCGCGCTGCTGGCGCGCCAGCAGACCGCGCTCGAGGTCGTCAAGGTCGGCTTCGAGCAGATCGTCGCCAACGCGGCGCGCGACCATGGCCTGCTCTACGGCCTCGCCACCGCGCTGATGGCGCTGCTCACCGGCTGGTTCGCGAGCGTGGTTTTCAGGAAGGATTGAGGGGACGATCCGCAAGCGCCGGGTATGTCGTCACTAACGTGCAGGAATGTCCGCCTTCGGAAGGGCGAATTAGACGTGCTCGTAATGGCCGCTGCGTGGCCCTAAGCCAAACTGTTTCCTACCGCCACACCGGCTTCGACTTGGGCGTCATGTCATATCCGGACAGGCGACCGGCGATGCCGGCTCCGGCGGGCGCGAAAGACCCTGCCGCTCGGCTCGTTCAGAGGCCACCTTGCGGTACGCGAGGGCTTGCTTGCTGAGCGATTCTCGCAGCGCGCTCGGTCGCCTCCGCGGCCATCCGCTCGAACGGGAGCGCGTGCTCCAGATATTCGGCAATCATCTTCACCGTGTCCACTCCGCCAAAGCGTTCTGAGTATGGAACAGACTCGAACGAACCCAATCGTTCAAAACGAAGGCCCGGCTTTTGTCCGGGCCTTCGCAACGCCTGGCGTTTGTCGAGGACGTTACTTGACGAGAACGTAGGTGAGGCCGCCGAGCACGAAAACGGCGGGGACTGCCCATAACAGCACGACTGGCATGGCTCTCTCCTATTGTTAACCCGTTCGGACAGATAACTCCCTCGGCCCGTGCCAGGTTCCGTCGGGCGGAACCCGACGCGCGAACCTTGGGAGGAAACGCGCGCCGGCCAGCGGCCTTGGGCCCCAGCTTGAGGCCAGGATCGCCCCGGAAACCGCGACGAAATGAACAATGGAGCGCCGATCTGGTTCTGTGCCCAACCAGGTCCAACAAGAACGTAAATCGATTTGTGCACTTCGAATTGACAGGGATCAAAGCAGCACAGCAGCCCACTTCGGGGTGCTTGGAACCGGGTGGCGGCTTCGGAGTTGGAGTTCCCGACACGGGCAACCCGAGGAGAGAAGCCATGCCGGTTATCCTGTTATGGGCAGTCCCCGCCATCTTCGTGCTCGGCGGCGTCACCTACATGATCGTGAAATAACGACACCTTCCAGAGGAGAACAGCGTGGCTGACGAAAGGGCGCTTCGAGGAATTGGATTGGTCTTCGGAACGCTCACGTTCGCGGTCACCCTGGTCGCCGCCTTCCTGACCATCAGCTTCCCCATTAACTGAGTCCCTTTGCTTCTGACGCCATTGGAACGATGAGTGGCAGGCAGGCGTTGCCCGGGGTTACAACCCGGAGGAAAGACGCCCAATGAAAACGAAACTCATCGCTGCCGCCGCCCTCGTCGCCGCGTTCACGGTCCCGGCTTTGGCTCAAACCGAGTTCTACGTGGTGCAGGATACCGCGACCAAGAAGTGCACCATCGTCGAGCAGAAGCCGACCGTCACGACACAAACCATCGTGACGCCCGCCGGCACCGTCTACAAGACGCGCGCCGAAGCCGAAGCCGGGATGAAGACCGTCAAGGTCTGCACGACGAACTAGGCCAACGAGCATCGAAGCATGCGAGGCCGCCCCGCTTGGCGGCCTCGTCTTTGTTTGCGGTCATCCGACTTTGCGCTTGGCGACCTATTCCGCGAGCCGTTTCCGAGGGCACACCCGGCTGCTCTAAACCGAAATTCTCGTACGAGGCGGGAACACCACGGAACCTCGCCAGTTAGGCCAACGTGAACACCCTCGGCACACTGGTTTCTTACGCGGTTGCAGTCGGCGTACTGGTTGGCGGTTCGGTCGGTGGAGCGCTTTGGCTCGGCAGGCCTGACCCCTCGGTGAAGTACGCAGCCAGGGTCGCTCCGATTCCTCCGCGCATTGCGGAAAGCATTGAGCGCAAACGAGTGCCAGAACCCGCGCCTGCGCCTGCGCTTGTTCCCGCGGTGGTGAGCGAGCCCGCACCGGTCAAGCCAGCGGTGCTCGAACGGGAAGCGGCGCTGACGCAGACGCCTGCAAAGATCAAGGTTCGCGACCTCAGCCCGCCGTCTGTAAAGCGTAAGCCGCCCCGTGACGTGCAAGCTACCGTGTTACACGCGGCCGCGAGCCCCTTGGCGGCTGTAACTACCGGTCGCAGCGATTTTCCGTATTGAGCAGACGCGAGATTTTTCACCCTTCAGATCGACCATCGCCGAGCAGAAACCTTTCGTCCCCGTCGGGGTAGGAACAGCTTTGCGTGCCAAACGGTTTTCGACCGCCACGCCGGCTTCGACTTTGTGAGTCATGTCGCGTCCGCAGATATCCTCAAAGTGAAACGGGCAGAGGGGAAGGGAGCTACCCGGTCAATATCGACTTCAGCGCCTCGCGCTCCTCGACAATGAAATCGAAGAACACCGCGATGCGCGGCGCACGGCGCAAGTCGGGATGAGTGAGGAGCCGCCAGCTCCGCGTCAGTTCCGGAATGGGACCCATGACACGCATGAGTTCGACCTCGGCATCGCCGAGCGCAGTCGGCAGAGGGCTGACACCAACGCCGGATTTCACCAACGCGACCAACCCCAGCACGCTGTTGCTGCGTGCCGTCATCGCCGCGTTCGGCGCGACGTCCTTCAGCCAGATCGCGGTGCGGTGCTTGCTCATCGATTCGTCCAGGCCGACCAGACGATGGCCTGAAAGGTCCTCGATCCGCTCCGGCTTGCCGTGCCGCGCGATGTAATCGCGGCTTGCGTAGACGGCCCACAACGAGTCCGCGATCTTGCGCCCGACGAGTTCGTCGTCAGTATCGCCCGAGCGGAATGCGACGTCGGCCTCGCCTTTGGTCAGATCGAGATAGCGGTCGCTGGTCACGAACTCGACGCGGAGGTTTGGGTGCCGTGCATGGAAGCGATCCATGAGCCTTGCTTGCGTGATCCGGTAGATGATCGGCTCCGGGCAGGTCATCCGGATCACGCCACTCAGATCGCGTGTCGCGCCAGCGACCTGTGTTTCCAGGTCGCTGACCGCGGTCTCGACGCGTTCCGCAAAGGGTAGCAGCTTCTCGCCGAACTCGGCCAGGCGATAGCCGGTGGTATGGCGGGTGACGAGTTGTCGGCCAAGGCGCCGTTCGAGTTCGACGAGCCTACGATGGACCGTGGACTGACTCAGACCCAGCGCCTTCCCGGCCGCGATCGTGCTCTGATGGCGCGCAACGGCGAGGAAGCATTTCAGATCATTCCAATCGAACATACGCCCGTTATGCACTTTTGGCAGCGCGTTTCGCAATGTTGCGGCTCCCGCGCCGGCCTGCGGAGGGGTATGCGTCCGGAAAACAGCAACATCGTGGAGACAACAATGCGCATTTCCGAATTCGGTACCGGTTTCCTGCTGGCGAGCGCACTCCTGGGCGGCAGCGCGATGGCGCAGCATGCCGGTTTTGCCAAGCCGGACATGGTGCTGCAGGAGATGGTGGAAGGCCTGCCGCGCGACGAGAAGCAATTCGTCCGCGTGATGACTGCCACGTTCAAGCCGGGCGACAAGACGGTGACGCATACGCATCGCTTTCCCGTCACGGTTTATGTTGTCGAGGGCGCGTTCACGCTCGAACTGAAAGGGCGGCCCCCGATCGTCGTGAAGGCGGGGGAGGCGCTGGTCGAGCCGCCACACGTGGAGATGACCGGCTACAATCGCAGCACGACCGAGTCGACCAAGGTTGTCATATTCTACGTCAGCACGCCGAACACGCCGTTCCTCGACATGACGCATTGAATTTTGCATCCGCGGTCAGTCCGCCAGGCACCGCGAAGGCGTAGAGGCGGCCGGAGGCGCGTTCGCCAAAGGCCTAGCCCGCCATTTTGCTAACGTCGGGAAGTCGTCAAGGTCGGCTTTGAGCAGATCGTCGCCAACGCGGCGCGACCACGGCCTGCTCTATGGCCTCGCCACCGCGCTGATGGCGCTGCTCACCGGATGGTTCGCGAGCGTGGTGTTCAGGAAGGACTGAGCGTGTCATTCATTGGGTGACGCAGTCGCATTGCGCGTCTCTGGCAGCAAGAGCCAAAATATCTCGGCTCCGCTCATCGTATCATGCGTTGTTGCCACTGCGCTTCGTCACAGCCTCTGCGAGACGCCGCCAAGCCGCTGCCATTTCTAGTAGTCGGGCTTTTTGTGCGGTGTCATCCGTCTGTTGCGCAATACGCAAGCATTCCGATGCATATTGTTCGTATCGGTCGGGATCTTCGGCCATTCCGAGCCCGTTCGAAATTAGAATCGCATAACGCCGTGACTGCGATTCCGTTCCGAATAAACCTGTGCAGGAACTCGCTAACCATGCTCCGCGTTCTAGTTCCACTATGGAGGACGCACAAACATACCGGCAGTACGCCGAAGATTGCTTGAAGCTCGCTCGCTCGATGCCCGAGCAGCGCGAGAAGCTGATCGACATGGCTGCGACCTGGCAGCAACTCGCGGAAAGGGCGGAGAAGAAAAGAAAGGACCGAGACGGGAAGTCGGAAAAGTAAGCCGGACGACTCGCTTCGCTGAGTCGATCCCCAAGACGCGCCACAAGCGCGTAGGGTGGGTTAGCGCCGAAGGCGCGTAACCCACCGGCTAAGTTTTTCGCGAGTCCAGATGGTGGGTTACGGCGCTTCGCGCCTCACCACCCAACGGGCTGGACGCGATGCGGATTTCTCCACCCGCTGGCGCCTTACCAAGACCGCTTTTGCGAAATCATTGCCGAAGCTCGTAGCGTAATCGGGGGCTGTTGTATTGCGTACGAGAATTCCCGGATTGCGCTGCGCTCCATCCGGGCTACGCTTGCTCGTCCGCGAGCTTAGGCGGCTGCTTTCCCCAGCTCCTTGCGGACGGCAGCAGCGGCGTTGCCGACCTTGTCGACTGCACGCTGCAGCTCCTCCCGGGAAACGCCAAGGTGCCGGGTCCAGTATTTCACCTCATGATCTTCGCTCATGTTGATGAGGCTGCGGTCTGGCTGGCCCCTCTTTGTTAGGTCGTCCGCCATGATGTTCTCCTTGGTGGCTCCCCTAAACGCTGTGAACGGCGGCAGGTTCCGGGAACGCGAACCGGGCGCTGCCGTTGAGTCACGCTATGCGTAGCTGCACCGCATCCGGGACACAGCATCAGTCCGCCAGACAGCGCGACGCCGCGAAGGCGTAAAGCCGATTGTCGCCGAGCATGTGCGCGGTGAACTTGCGCGCGCCGAATACGGCCGAAAAGGCGCGGTCGCGGATGTTGAGGCCGCCGGTGTAGGCGCCGAAGGCCGGCATCACCAGCGCCTTGCCGTCGGTGGCGAAGCAACGCCGGCTGCCCGCGCGGCCGCGCTGCGCGACGCGCGCGACCGGGTGCAGATGGCCGGCGATCTCGCCGTCCGGCGCGTCGCGCGAGGGCTTGTGACGGAACGTGAGCGCGCCGATAGAAGTCGTCGCCGCGAAGGTGCCGCCGATGCCGTCGGCCGGATCGGGATCGTGATTGCCGGCGATCCAGATCCAGTCGCGCCCGCGCTGCAGCGCTGTCAGCGACGCGCGGTCCTGCGGCGACAGCCGCGCCGGCCCGCCGCCGTCATGGAAGTTGTCGCCGAGTGCGATGACGGCGCGCGGGGCGTAATGCGCGATTAGCCGCGCGAGCCGTGCGAGCGTTTCGGCGGTGTCGTAGGGCGGCAGCAGTTGGCCGCGGCGCGCGAAGCTCGAGCCTTTTTCCAGATGCAGGTCGGCGACGACGAGCAGGCCCTGCTCGGGCCAGTACAGCGCGCCGAGGCAGTCGGCGTGGAGGGACACAGCGGCGATCGATAACGCGGCGTCGCGTTTCGACCCCCCTCCCCAACCCTCCCCCTCAAGGGGGGAGGGAGCAGACCGAGTCCAGTCGGTCGCGCCCCGCATCACGGAGAAATTCAACTCATCGCCTCCTTCACCAGCTCCGCCTCGGCTTCCGCCAGCAGCGCGTCGGATGCCTCGCCGTAGACCATCTCGCGGCCGATCTCCAGCATCACCGGAACCGCGAGCGGCGAAACGTGATCGAGCGGATTATGCGTGATTCGCCCGCGCACGCGCGCAAGCATTTCGGAGACGCGCCGGACATCGAGCAGGCCTGACGCAGCGTCCGCGTAAGCGGCGCGCAGCAGCAGGTGATCCGGCTGGTGCTTGCGCAGCACGTCGTAGACGAGATCGGTCGAGATCGTCATCTGGCGGCGGCTCTTCTCCTCGCCCGGATAGCGCCGCTCGATCAGGCCGGCGATGATCGCGCAGTTGCGGAACGTGCGCTTCATCAGCGCGGACTCGGCGAGCCAGGCTTCGAGATCGTCGCCGAGCATGTCCTGATCGAACAACTTGTCGAACGAGAGTTCGCCTCGTTCAATGGCGAACGCTACATCGCGCAGGCCCCAGACTGCGAGCGCGTATTCGTTGGCGACGAACCCAAGCGGGCGCATGCGCGCGCGCTCAAGCCGGCGCGTCAGCAGCATTCCAAGAGTTTGATGGGCAAGGCGCCCCTCGAACGGATAGCAGATGAGGTAATATTTCGTCGCGCGCGGGAACGTCTCGACCAGCAGTTCACGCTTGCCCGGCAGGCGCGAGCGATATTCCTGCACCTCAAGCCACTCGCGCACCTGATCGGGGAGCGCGCGCCAGGTGGCGTGGTCGGCCAGGATGCCGCGCACGCGGTCCGCCAGATACGTCGAGAGCGGGAACTTGCCGCCGTCATAGGAAGGCACCTTCGGATCGGGATCGTTCGAACGCGAAACGTAGGCTTCGTCCTCGACCAGCGCTTCGTATTTCAGGACTTCGCCGGCAAACACGAAGGTATCTCCGGGGCTAAGCGTCTCGATGAAGTTCTCCTCGACCTGGCCGAGCAGGCGCCCGGCGCGCGGGATCACCTTCGAGGCGCGCGAACGCACCAGCCGCACCTTGATCATGTCGGCCTCCACGATGGTGCCGACGTTCATGCGATACATCTGAGCGACACGCGGATGCGCGATGCGCCACTTGCCATCCTTGGTCTGTTTGATTTTCGCGAAACGCTCGTAGGATTTCAGCGCATAGCCGCCGGTCGCGACGAAATCGACCGTGGCGTCGAAGTCGGCGCGCGTGAGCGCGCCGTAAGGCGCGGCGGTTTTCACCTCGTCGTACAGTTCGTCGGCATCGAACGGCACGCCGCAGGCGCAGCCGAGCACATGCTGCGCCAGCACATCGAGGCTGCCGACGCGCAATGGCGGCGAGTCCTGCGCGTTCGCGGCGACCGCCTGAATGGCAGCGGAGCATTCGAGCACCTCGAAGCGATTGGCAGGCACCAGCACGCCTTTCGAGGGCTCGTCCATGCGGTGGTTGGCGCGGCCGATGCGCTGTAACAGGCGCGAGGCGCCCTTCGGCGCGCCGACATTGATGACGAGATCGACGTCGCCCCAGTCGATGCCGAGATCGAGCGAGGAGGTCGCGACCACGGCCTGCAAGCGGCCCGCCGCCATCGCGTCTTCGACGCGGCGGCGCTGGCCGACATCGAGCGAGCCGTGATGCAGCGCGATTGCGAGAGTGTCGTCGTTCATGCCCCAGAGCTGCTGGAAGATCGACTCGGCCTGGCTGCGCGTGTTGACGAAGATCAGCGTCATCTTGTGACGCTTGATCAGCGCGTAAATCTCAGCCAGCGCGTGGCGCGCGGAGTGCCCGGCCCAGGGCAGGCGCTCGGCGGTATCGAGCATGGTGATGTCGGGTGCGGCGCCGGGGTCCGCGAGCACCAGATCGGCGAGCGCCTCGCCGCGCTGCGGGACAAGATAACGGCGCAGGTCGTCGGGCTCGGCAACCGTTGCCGAGAGCCCGATGGTGGTCAGGCCGGGCGCGATGGTGAACAGCCGCGCGAGACCGAGCGAGAGCAGGTCGCCGCGCTTGCTCATCACCAGCGAGTGCAACTCGTCGAGGATGACGCGGCGGAGCGAGCCGAACAGGAACGGCGCATCGTCGGAGGCGAGCAGCAGCGCGAGCTGCTCGGGCGTAGTGAGCAGGATGTCGGGCGGATCGCGGCGCTGGCGCTGGCGCTTGCTGGCCGGGGTGTCGCCGGTGCGCGTCTCGATCCGGATCGGCAACGCCATCTCGGCGACAGGGCGCTCGAGATTGCGCGCGATGTCGACCGCGAGGGCCTTCAGCGGAGAGATGTAGAGCGTGTGCAGGCCGCCGCTGCGGCGAATGCCGCGGCCGGTGGAGATGAATTTCTTGCCCTTCTGCACTGCCGGTGCACTGCCACTCAACTCCACCAGCGTCGGCAGAAAACCCGCCAGCGTCTTGCCGGCGCCGGTCGGGGCGATCAGCAGCGCCGAGCGCCCGGCGTGCGCCTTTGCCAGCAGCTCGAGCTGATGCGCGCGCGGGGCCCAACCGCGCGTGGCGAACCAGCGGGTGAAGACGTCCGGCAGCTCGGGTGGCACCGTGATGTTCATTTCCGCGCCACCGCGAGCAATCCCGGCACCAGCACGCGGTTCTCCGTGCGCGAGGATGCGCGCGTCAGTTCGACGAGCGTCAGCCCGGCATCCGCAATGGCCGCGCGCACGAATGCCTCGCTGTGTGCGTAGCGCATCTTGGGCCCGACGATCGCACCTTGGCCGTCATGCGTTTCGACCGTGAAGCCGAACAACCCGCCCGGCTGCATGACGCGCGCGACCGCCACGCACACATCCGCGAGATCGGCGACGTAGGCGAACACGTCGGCGGCGATGACCAGATGGAACGCGGCGTTGCCGGCGCGCTCCGCGGCGAGAAACTGCGCGATATCGCCGACCATGAGCCGGTCATAAAGTCCTTTCTTCCGCGCCTCCTCGATCATCTTCGGCGAGAGATCGACACCCACGAGCCAGTCGACATGCGGCCGGAACGCCGCACCAGCGAGGCCTGTGCCGCAGCCGAGATCGAGCATGCTGCCGAAGCGCTTGCTGTGCGCCGTGACGGCTTCGCGCAGCAGCGCCGGCGCCGCATAGGACAGATCCTCCAGCGCGCGATCGAAGCGTGGCGCGTACTGGTCGAACAGCGTGCGCACGTAGCCGTGCAGCGCCGCCGTCGCGGGATCGGTGCCGCCAAGGCGCGCAAGATGCAGCGCCGCGCCGTGGCGGTCCTGCGGGTCTGTCGCCTTCGCGCTTTCAAACGCCGCGCGCGCGCCGTCGCAGTCGCCGAGCGCCACGCGCGCCTCGCCGAGCGCGAACCACGCCGAGGCGAATCCGGGGCTCAGTTCCACGGCCTGCGCGAGCAGATCGGCCGCCGCCGCCAGATCGCCGTCCGCCGCATAGCCGCGCGCAAGCTCGTAGCGGCGGTCAGCGATCGGGTCGCCTGACGAGATGAAAAGCGGAACGGCCACGGTGCCTCGCGGGTTAGCAATATCGCCGATATGACATATCTCAAGGCCATGCGCCCGGACCACATCCTGAAGCCCACGCCGACCGGCCTGTGTTCGTCCATCGGCGGCTTCCATATCGATCCGGTGCGGCCGGTCGAGCGGGCGCTGATCACGCACGGCCATTCGGACCATGCACGCGCCGGCCACGGCGCGGTGCTCGCGACGCAAGAGACGCTCGACATGATGCGCCTGCGCTATGGCGAGAATTTCGCCGGGTCGACGCAGGCGGTGCGCTATGGCGAGACGCTGACGCTCGGCAAAACGGAGGTGTCGTTCCATCCGGCCGGCCATGTGCTCGGCTCGGCGCAGATCTGCGTTAAGGCGAACGGCACGCGCGTGGTCGCGTCGGGCGACTACAAGGATGTCGCGGACCCGACCTGCTTGGCCTTCGATCTGGTGCGATGCGACGCGTTCATCACCGAGGCGACCTTCGGGCTGCCGGTGTTCCGCCACGGCGATGCAAATGCCGAGATCGCGAAGCTGTTACGCTCGGTTGCGCTGTTTCCCGAGCGCGCGCACCTAGTCGGCGCCTATTCGCTCGGCAAGGCGCAGCGCGTCATCGCGCTGATCCGCGCGGCCGGCTACGACAAACCGATCTATCTGCATGGCGCGATGGAGAGCATCACGAACTACTACGTCTCGCGCGGCATCGATCTCGGCGAGTTGCGCCTCGTGCGCGACGCCAAGAAAGCCGAGCTTGCCGGAACGATCGCGCTCTGCCCGCCGTCGTCGTTGCAGGATCGCTGGACACGGCGTTTCCCCGATCCGGTCTCGGCGTTCGCGTCAGGCTGGATGCGGGTGCGCGCGCGGGCGCGCCAGCGCGGCGTCGAGCTGCCACTGGTGATTTCCGATCATGCCGACTGGGTTGGCTTGTGTGCGACGATCGCGGCGACCGGCGCGTCACAGGTCTGGGTGACGCACGGCGCCGAGGAGGCGCTGGTGCACTGGTGCACGCTGCGCGGGCTTGAGGCACGGCCGCTGAACATTGTGGGCTATGGCGATGAGGATGAGGAGGCCGTCATTCCGGGGGCGAGCGAAGCGAGCAGCCCGGAATCCATAAACTCAGGCCAGAGTGATACGGACGATTCCGTGGTTACGGATCCCGGACAATCGCTGCGCGATTTCCGGGATGACAAAGCATCATGAACCGCTTCGCCGCCCTGCTCGACCGGCTCGCCTATGAGCCGAGCCGCAATGCCAAGCTGCGGCTGATGACCGAGTATTTTCGCGAAACGCCCGACCCGGAGCGCGGTTACGCGCTCGCGGCCATCACCGGCGCGCTGTCGTTCCGCCACGCCAAGCCGAACATCATCCGCGCGCTGATCGCGGAGCGCACCGATCCGGTGCTGTTCGAGCTATCATACGATTATGTGGGGGATTTGTCGGAGACGGTCGCGCTGATGTGGCCCTCTTCCTTCTCCCCGCAAAGCGGGGAGAAGGTGGCGAGCGAAGCGAGCCGGATGAGGGGCATCTTGAGTTTCGGTGGAGAAAGCCCCTCACCCGCCTCACCGCCTTCGGCGGTTCGGCACCCTCTCCCCGCTTCGCGGGGCGAGGGAAGAGGCCCCACCCTCACCCACGTCGTCAGCACCCTCGCCTCGCTCGGCAAGTCCGAACTGCCCGCGCAGCTCGCCGCCTGGCTCGATGCGCTCGACGAAACCGGGCGCTGGGCGCTGCTGAAGCTTGTCACCGGCGCGCTGCGTATCGGCGTATCGGCGCGGCTTGCCAAGACCGCAGTGGCGGCGCTCGGCGACAAGGCGCCAGACGAGGTAGAGCTGGTGTGGCACGGCCTCGCCCCGCCTTACACCGAGCTGTTCGCCTGGATCGAAGGCCGCGCCGAAAAGCCAGTCAGCATCGATCCGGCGCCGTTTCATCCGGTGATGCTGAGCCACGCGATCGAGAGCCAGGATTTTCCCGCGCTCGATCCCGCCGACTTCACCGCGGAGTGGAAGTGGGACGGCATCCGCGTGCAGGCGGTTGCGGGCGAGCGCGACGGCAAGCGCGTCACGCGGCTCTATTCGCGCACCGGCGAGGAGATTTCCGGCTCGTTTCCCGATCTCACCGAGGCGCTGACGTTCGACGGCGCCATCGACGGCGAGCTGCTGATCCTGCGCGACGGGCGCGTGCAGTCGTTCAACGTGCTGCAACAACGGCTCAACCGGAAGACCGTAAACGCGAAATTGCTGGAGGAATTTCCCGCGCACCTGCGTGCCTACGATCTGCTGGTCGAGAACGGCGAGGACCTGCGCGAACGGCCGTTCGCCACACGCCGCGCGCGGCTGGAGAAGCTGGTCGCCCACCTCGACCACGCGCGCATCGACATCTCGCCGCTGGTGCCGTTCGCCACTTGGGATGCATTGACCGCCGCGCGCGCCGATCCGGCGTCGGCCGGCGCTGGCGCGGACGCCGAGGCGGTCGAAGGCATCATGCTCAAGCGGCGCGACGCGCCCTACCTGCCGGGCCGGCCGAAGGGCCTGTGGTGGAAATGGAAGCGCGATCCGCACGTGATCGACGCGGTGCTGATGTATGCGCAGCGCGGCAGCGGCAAGCGCTCGTCGTTCTATTCGGACTATACGTTCGGCGTGTGGACCGCAGGCGCGGACGGCGACGAGCTGGTGCCGGTCGGCAAGGCCTATTTCGGCTTCACCGACGAGGAGTTGAACGAGATCGACAGGTTCGTTCGCAACAATACGATCAATCGCTTCGGGCCGGTGCGCGAGGTGACGCATGAACCCGGCAAGGGGCTGGTGCTAGAGGTCGCGTTCGAGGGCTTGCAGCGCTCGACGCGGCACAAGTCCGGCGTTGCGATGCGCTTCCCGCGCATCAGCCGGCTGCGCTGGGACAAGCCGCCACGCGAGGCGGATCGGCTGGAGACGCTGGAGAAGATGTTGCGGGCTGAAGATGCCGCGACCTCCGTGCGGCCGCTCGCGCGGGCCGCTTCAGCGGCGGCCGATTCGTGATACTGTGCGCGCATGAGCCAGATCGAAAACCGTCCCGCGCGACCTTACAGCCGCTTCCTCGGCGGGCCGCCGCTCGCGGTTGCGTTTCGCCTGATCCTCTTGTGCGTCCTCGTCGGCGTCATCCTGCACGCGCTTGGCTTCGATCCGGGCAACATCATCGAGAGCATTCGCCGCATGGTGCAGGCGATTTGGGACATGGGCTTCGACGCGGTGCGCTGGGTGTGGCGCTACTTCCTGCTCGGCGCCATTATCGTGGTCCCGATCTGGCTGATCGTGCGCTTCATGCGTGCGCCGGCCGGGCGTTGATCATCCCTTCTTCGTCATGCCCGGCCTTGTGCCGGGCATCCACGTCTCAGATACCCCAAGCAAGGAAGACGTGGATGGCCGGGCATTAGGGCGTTTGCGCCCGTCTTCGATGGCCTATGCCCGGCCATAACGTGGAAATGACATGAACGCGCTCGACCAGCCGCAATCCTACACGGTGACGCACCGCCGCGTGCTCGCGATCGCGGTGCCGATGACGCTGTCGAGCGCGACCACGCCGCTGCTCGGCGTCGTCGCGACGGCCGTGATCGGGCGGCTCGGAGAGGCGCACCTGCTCGGCGCGGTCGCGATGTCATCGGTCGTGTTCGATTGCCTGTTCTGGCTGTTCGCGTTCCTGCGCATGGGCACGGTCGCGCTCACCGCGCAGGCGCTGGGCGCGGGTGACGTCGCGGAAGAACGCGCCACGCTGGTGCGCGCGCTGCTGGTCGCCGCCGCAATCGGGTTAGCGCTGATCCTGCTGCAGGTGCCGCTGGCGGCCGTCATCTACCGCCTGATGGGCGCGAGCCCGGAAGTGACGCGGGCGGCCGAAATCTATTTCCACGTGCGCATCTGGTCGGCGCCCTTTGCGTTGGCGAATTACGTGCTGCTCGGATGGTTCGTCGGCCTGGCGCGCGCACGAACCGCGCTTCTCCTGCAGGTCGCGCTCAACGTGATCGACGCCGCGGTGATCGCACTGCTAGTGCTGGTGTTCGATTTCGGTGTCGCCGGTGCGGCGTTCGGCGCGGTCGTGGCGGAAGCGGCCGGCGCCATCGCGGGCATCGCGATCGCGCTGCGCATCGTCGGCGCCCGCATGCCGGACCTCGCGCAGGTGTTCGACCGCGCGCGGCTCGTGCGCATGTTCGTGGTCAACCGCGACATCCTGATCCGCACCGCGCTGCTGATCGTCGCGTGGGCGTTTTTTGCCGCGCAAGGCGCGCGCTCGGGCGACGTCGTGCTGGCGGCAAACTCGGTGCTGCACAATCTCGTGCTGGTCGGCGCGTTCTTTCTCGATGGCTTTGCGTCGGCCGCAGAGCAGCTGTGCGGCCGCGCGACCGGCGCGCGCGACGGGCACGCGTTCTCGCGCGCGGTGCGGCTATCGCTTTCGTGGGGCTTCGGGTTCGGCGCCGCCGCGACGTTGACGCTGGTCGCGATCGGCCCGTGGCTGATCGACCTGATGACCGCGAGCCCCGAAGTGCGGATCGTCGCGCGCGACTATCTCGTCTATGCGGCGCTCGCCTCGGTCATCGGCGTGTTCGCGTTCACCTATGACGGCATCTACATCGGAGCGACCTGGACGCGCGACATGCGCAACCTGATGATCGTCTCGCTCGCGCTGTATTTCGCCGCGTGGTGGCTGACGCGGCCGCTCGGGAATGGCGGACTGTGGATCGCGATCCTGATGTTTTTCGGCGCGCGCGGCGCATTGCAGGCCGCGAGGTATCCGGCGCTGGCGAGGGCAACGTTCAAGACTTGAACGTCATGACGCTGGAAACAGGATCGACTCGTAATCTCTGGCGCCGTGTAAGACGTGCAGCACATCAATTCTCTCGTTATCGATGCAATAGAAGATAAGGTAGTTGCCGTGGACGCGCCGGCGGACGCCAGACGCTTCATAACGAGGAACCAGTGCGTAGCTCTCGGGCAGGTCTGCGAGAGTCACGCAGGCGTCACGCAACTCCGCGACAAACGTCAGTGCACGACTAGGACTGTCGCGCGCGATCCAGTCGGCAATAGCCTCAAGATCCGCTTCGGCTGCGGATGTTATCCTGACAATCACTTGGCTTTGGCCAAGGCCCGGTATTTCGCTTCCAATCGGCTGAAGACCTGCTCCGCCGGTTTGGAGCGGCTGGCGCGGGCGTCCGCGAGGCCGCGCGCTACCGCAACATCGAGTGCTGCGAGACGCGTCTCGCGCTCCTGAATGAGCCGAACTCCTTCGCGCAAGACTTCGCTTTTAGAGTTGTAACGTCCCGACTTCACCAGACCGGTGACGAACTTTTCGAGCGGTTTACCAAGATCGACGCTGTTGGGCATGGCTGTCTCCGCAAGCCAAACATAGCACGGCAATAACAGTTATCAACCCGGCCACGGCTCCGCCGTGACCGCCGCCACATCCCGGCCGACCGCCTCGGCGAGCGCGTCCAGCCGCCCGATGCGCATGAAGTCGAGCAAATCCTTCTTGATCGCTCCGATCAGCCCCACGCCACGGAAGATCAGCCCCGAGTAAAGCTGGATCAGGCTCGCGCCCGCCTTGATTTTTGCGAACGCGGCAGCGCCCGAGTCGACGCCGCCGGCCCCGATCAGCGGGAATGCGCCCTCGGCGCGCACGTAAGTCTCGGCGAGCATGCGGGTCGCGAGCGCGAACAGTGGGCGGCCCGACAGCCCGCCCTGCTCCCGCGCGGCCGCGACATCGCGCAGGTTCGGCCGGCCGATCGTGGTGTTCCCGACGATCATGCCGTCAATGCGATGGCGGCGCGCGACCCCGACCACGTCGTCGAGATCGCCGAGCGTGAGGTCCGGCGCGATCTTGAGCAGCAGCGGCCGCGGCTTGGTGCCGACCGCGGCGCGTTCGCGCGCGTCGATCACGCGCGACAAGAGATCGTCGAGCGCCTCCGCCTGCTGCAGATTGCGCAAGCCGGGCGTGTTGGGCGACGAGACGTTCACGGTGAGGAAACCCACATGTGGTGCGAGCGCCTCGATGCAGGCGACGTAGTCGGCGGCGCGGTCGGCCGTGTCCTTGTTGGCGCCGATGTTGATGCCGACGATGCCCGGCGCGGAGGCGCGTGCCGCGAGCCGCTTCGCCACGGCCTCGACGCCTTCGCTGTTCAGGCCAAGGCGGTTGATGACGCCTTCGTCGGCATCGAGACGAAACAGCCGCGGCCGCGGGTTGCCGGGCTGCGGATGAAGAGTCACGCCGCCCGCCTCCACAAAACCGAAACCGATCCGGAACAGCGCATCCACCACCTCGGCATTCTTGTCGAAGCCGGCCGCGAGGCCGACCGGATTGGGAAATGTCAGACCGAACGCCTCCACGCGCAGCTTTTCGTCATCCGGCGCGGCGCGCGGCAGCGGCACCAGCTTCAACGCATTGAGCGCGAGCGCATGCGCGGTCTCGGGATCGAGGGTGCGCAGCAGCGGCCGGGCCAAACGATCGAACAGCGCAATCACGGCGCAAGCTCCGGAAACACATGCCCGTCGGCCCCGAGCGGGAGCGGCTTCACCCAACGGACGGCCGAGAGCGGCAGTGTGCCGTAGAGGTGTGGAAACAATGCGCCGCCGCGCGAGGGCTCATGGCGCAGCGCCGAACCGAGCGCCGCGGCATCGACCGCCACCAGGACGAGGTCCGTCTGACCTGCGAAATGCCGCGCGGCGGTTTCGGCCACCTGCCCGGCCGTGGAAAAATGGATATAGCCGTCGGCGCGATCGACCGGCGCGCCGGAAAACACGCCGGCGCGTTCGGCTTCCCGCCACAGCGCCGCGTCACAGATCTTGTAGATGGTTGCCGGCAAGAGGGACCCCTTTTCGGCGCGGACGGTACCGCGCGGCCCGGGTGCCGAGAAACCGGTTTTCCCGATTGCTCACAAACATATGGACAAGTCTAGTTTTTATTCCTACAAACAGGCGACGATTCGGACCCCAGACGCAGCGGAGGACCACCGTGGCGCAACGCGCGATGCTTACCCATTCGGATATCTGGAATGCCGTGGACCGGCTGGCGGCGCGCGCCGGCCTGTCGGCCTCCGGCCTTGCCAAGAAAGCCGGGCTCGACCCCACCACCTTCAACAAGTCGAAGCGGATCACGCCGGAGGGCCGCCCGCGCTGGCCCTCGACCGAGTCGGTGGCGAAATCGCTCGCCGCGACCAACACCACGGTCGATACCTTCGTGTCGCTAATCACCGACCGCGGCGGCGCCTCGACCCAGGCCGTGCCGCTGATCGGCCTCGCCGAGGCGGGCGCGGGCGGCTACTTCGACGATGGCGGCTTCCCGGCCGGCAAGGGCTGGGACGAGATCGCGTTTCCGGCGGTCAACGACGAACACGCCTATGCGCTGGAAGTGTCCGGTAACTCGATGGAGCCTGCCTACCGCGACGGCACCGTGATTCTGGTCTCGCCGACCTCTGCGGTGCGCCGCGGCGACCGCGTCGTGGTGAAAACCAAGAGCGGCGAAGTGATGGCCAAGGAATTGAAGCGCCGTACCTCGAAGACCGTCGAACTGCGTTCGCTCAATCCCGAGCACAAGGAGCGCACGCTGCCGGTCGACGATGTGCTCTGGATCGCGCGCATCATGTGGGCGAGTCAGTAGCCCAACAGCAGCATCACGCCGTAAAAGAGATAGATTCCGCTCACCGCGAAGATGACCCGCAGGGTCCACTGGCGGAAGCCGACATCGGTCATGCGTTCGAGTACCTGCGCGGCGAGCGTGGTGCCGGCAATCGAGAGCACGATCGCCGGCACATAGGTCCACAGCGGCACCGCGTCCGCGATCCCGACGAACGAACCGAAATAGACCGCACGGATCACGTGGCTGAACGTCTGCGTCACCGCCTTGGTGGCGATGGTGGTTTTGCGGTCGAGCATGCTCTTCTGGAAGAAGATATCGAGGAACAGCCCGCCGACGCCGGTAAGCAGCTGGATGACGGTGGTCAGCACGCCGGTGACGAACGGCACGCCGCGCCACTCGATGTTCGGCCGCGCCCGCGCGGGGAGCAGCTGGATCACGAACGGCATCAGGCCGAGCCCGATATAGACCGCTGCCTTGCTGGGAACGACCGCCACGGTGCGCATGATCGCGAACGCCAGCACGGCGCCGACGACGTAGACGAAGAAGATGCGCCAGAGCACGAAGCGCCACCACAGCACGGCGCGCCAGCCATTCGCCACGAACTGGATGATCGAGAAGATCACCATGCCGGTCGCGACGTCGAAATAAACGAGCAGCACGCCGACCAGGATCATGCCGCCCGCCATCCCGAACAGGCCCGAGATGAACGAGGTCGAGATGATGGTGCAGGCGATGAGGACGAAGTCGAAGGGGGTCATTGGCGGTCCGTGCGCCGCACTTTCCCACGTCATGGCCGGGCTTGTCCCGGCCATCCACGTCTTAGTTCTTATGCCCGAAAGTCGTGGATGCGCGGGTCAAGCCCGCGCATGACGGAATGTGGGCTTCACGCGCTCCTTGCCAGCGCGCCGTCGATCATACCGACCGCGTTGTCGATCCCGTACACCGCCACGAACGAACCGAAGCGCGGGCCTTTCTCCTGGCCGAGCAGCACCTGGTAGAGCATGTTGAACCACTCGAGCGAGACGCCGGGGCGGCCGTCCTTCGCAGGCTTCTTCGTATCCAGGAACGGCTCGCGCCGGCCGATCTCGTAGACGACGTTCTGGATGTCTTCCGCAGTCGGGCTGGCGGGCAACCGCGAGAGCGCATCGCGCAGATCGGTGAGCGCCTTGCGCTCGTTATCGGTTGGTTCGCGAAACTTTTTCGTCGGCGCGACGAAGTCGCGATAGTAGTTGATCGCGTAGCCGACCATCGCGTCGAGCTTCGGATGCGTCTGCGGCGTGACGCCGGGCCGGTAGCGGCCGATGAAGCCCCACAGCGTCTCGGCATTCTCGGCATTCGACGACGACACCAGGGTAAGCAGAAGCTGGAACGTCACCGGCATGTCGGCCTTGGGCGGATTTCCCGAATGAATGTGCCATACCGGATTTGACAGCCGCTGCTTCTCGTCCTGGCGCTGATAGCCGTCGAGGAATTGCTGGTAGTCGTCGACCGCGCGCGGAATCACGTCGAAGTACAGCCGCTTCGCCGACTTCGGGTTCTGGTACATGAACAGCGAGAGCGACTCCGGGCTCGCGTAGCGCAGCCATTCCTCGATGGTGAGCCCGTTGCCCTTCGACTTGGAAATCTTGCTCCCCTT
>JAXDNY010000171.1:0-3225 GCA_034669145.1 Hyphomicrobiales bacterium | reverse complement strand
GGCACGCGCTCATACCGTGCAGCCGGTGCCGTGCGCTTGGCGAATTCATCGAAGCGCGCCACGTCGGCATCCTGGATGTCGACGAAGAACACCGAGGGCGCCTTGTCGGGCAGCGCCGCGACGAACTGGTTGCGCAGGTTGCCGTCGATTTGCAGCAGCGTGACCAAGAGCGCGAGGCCGAGGCCAAGCGAGAGCACGACGCTGGGCGTGAGCGCGCCCGGCCGGTGAATGTTCGCCAGCACGAGCCGCAGCAGCGCGAAACGCGGGCGCGGGGCGCTACGCGCCGCCCCCATGATCAGCATGGCGACGAGGCGAAGCGTCAGAAATACGGCGGCGGCCGCCGCGATGAAGATCGCGGCGATCTTGCGGTCGTAGGCGAGCAGGACGGCGAGGCCGGCGAGCGCGGCGATCACCAGCACGGTCAGCGCCACGTAGCGTTTGCGCGGGATGCGCCGTTCCGGCGCGACGGTTTCGCGATAAAGCGCCGAAACCGGCACGTCATGGGCACGCCCGAGCGGCCAGAGTGCGAAGGCGAGCGCGGTGAGAAAACCGTAAAGCACCGCGAAGGCCAGTTCGCGTGCGTGCAAGGCGGGAACAAGCGGCAGCGGCATTACGCTGCCGAAAGCAGCCGCAATCGCAAACGGCAGGATCGCACCGACAGCGAATCCGATGGTGGTGCCGACCGCGGCGAGCAGCATCACCTCGGTGAGATAGATCGCGAACACGCGGCCGCCGGTCGCGCCAAGCGATTTGAGCGTTGCGATCACCTCGCGGCGGCGATCGAGATAGTGTTTCACGGCGTTCGCGACACCGACACCGCCGACCAGCAGGGCCGTCAGTCCCACCAACGTCAGGTATTGGGTGAAGCGCTCGATATTGCGGCCGAGCGCGGGCGAGGCATTGGCGCGCGTGCGCACTTCCCAGCCGGCGTCCGGCAATTGCTGTTCCGAAGCGGCGACGACCGCGCTCGCCGCGCGGTCGTTGGCATCGGCTGCGGGCAGGCGCAGCCGGTAATGCCAGCGCACCAGGCTGCCCGGCTGGACAAGGCCGGTCGCG
This sequence comes from Hyphomicrobiales bacterium, assembly GCA_034669145.1. GTDB lineage: Bacteria > Pseudomonadota > Alphaproteobacteria > Rhizobiales > Xanthobacteraceae > PALSA-894. The sequence continues at coordinate 2,169 of JAXDNY010000171.1, read as the reverse complement.
CGCAACGCCGCTTCGCTGATCAACAGGCGCGGGCCGAAGCCGATGCCCCTTGCGAGTTTGTCGGGTTCGGCCTTGAGAATCGCGCGGAGCGCGATCGTCGCCGATCCGACCGTGACGCGCGCGCCGCGCTCGATGCCGAGCCGCACCAGCAGCGCCGGATCGACGGCGGCGCCGAACGCGCCATCGCTCTCCGCCAATGCGGCGGAGACGTCGCCTGCGGGCTCCAGCACGACCGTGCCGAACAACGGATAGGCGTTGTCGACGGCCTTGATCTCGACCAACCCGGTCTGGCCGTCGGCCGCACGCACCATCGCCCGCATGGTGGCGGCGACCGAGAGGCGGCCGTTCTCTTCGAGAAATTTGCGCTCCGCCGCATTGGTTTCGCGCGCCATCAGCGAGAACGACACATCGCCGCCGAGGATGACGCGCCCTTCGCGTGCAAGCCCGTCGCCGAGGCTGCGGGCGAACAAGCCGACGCCCGCGATCGCCGCGACGCCGAGCGCGATGCAGGCGATGAACACCGCGAAGCCGCGCAAACCCCCGCGCATCTCGCGTAGCGCGAAGCGCCATGTCAGCGCTGCCTTCGCGCCGCGCGAAACGTTTGCTGCGACGCTCATGCGACGCGCTCCGCGCCTTCGATGTGCCCGGAGCGCAGCCGCACCACGCGGTCGCAGCGCCGTGCCAGCGCGGCATCGTGCGTGACCAGCACCAGCGTGGTGCCGCGCTTCTCGTGTCCGGCGAACAGCAGTTCAATGATCTCGCGCCCCGTCGCTTCGTCGAGATTGCCGGTTGGTTCATCGGCAACGAGGATTGCGGGATGCGGCGCGAGCGCGCGTGCGAGCGCGACGCGCTGCTGCTCGCCGCCGGACAACTCAGCCGGATAATGGTTCACGCGCTCGCGCAAGCCAACCGAAGCCAGTTCGGCCGCCGCGCGCTCGAACGCATCGGCGGCGCCTGCGAGTTCGAGCGGCACCGCGACATTCTCCAGCGCCGTCATGGTGGGGATGAGGTGAAAATTTTGGAACACCACCCCGATATTTTTTCCGCGGAAGCGGGCGAGGGCGTCTTCGTCGAGGCGGCCGAGATCCTGCCCCGCCACCTGCACGGCGCCGGTGTCCGGGCGCTCCAGCCCGGCCGCGACCATCAGCAAGGTCGATTTGCCCGAGCCCGACGGGCCGACCAGGCCGACAGCCTCGCCGGTGCCTATATTCAGATCGATATCCTTGAGGATATGGACTCTGGCCGCGCCGCGGCCGAGCGACAGGTTCACGCCGGAGAGCCGGATGGCAGGCGCAATTAAGGTTTGGTCCATGCGGTTTTGTCTGCGCCCGTTCGGTCGTCCCAGCCGGTCATATGGGAAGCCGGGCCGCCCGGTCCACCCATTGCGGCGCGCGGTCACAGCCTTGGCATTGGCGGCGATGCTGGTTGCGCCCGCCTATGCGGCGGATAAGCCGGTCCGGATCGTGGTGCTGGGCGACTCGCTCAGCGCCGGCCTCGGGCTTGCGGCGCAGGACGCGCTCCCGGCGAAGCTGGAGCGGGCGCTCAGGGCCAAGGGGCACGACGTCACGGTCGAGAACGCCGGCGTCTCGGGCGACACGGCGGCCGGCGGCCTCGCGCGGCTCCACTGGTCGGTGGCGGACGGCACCGACGCCGTGATCCTCGAACTCGGTGCCAATGACGCATTGCGCGGCAGCGATCCGAAGACGACGCGCGCCTCGCTGGAGGCGATCATCCGCAAGCTGAAGGAGCGCCGCATCGCGGTGCTGCTCGCCGGCATTCTGGCGCCGCGCAACCTCGGGCCGGACTACGTGACGGCCTTCGACGCGATCTATCCGGAACTGGCCGCCGAGCACGGTCTCACTTTTTACCCGTTCATCCTCGACGGCGTGGCCGGCGACCGCGCGCTCAACCAGGGCGACGGCATCCATCCCACGGCGGCCGGCGTCGACATCATGGTCAAAGGCCTGCTGCCCAAAGCCGAGGAACTGGTCGCCCGGGTCAAGGCCGGAAAGGGGGCCTGAAAACTCCGGGGTCCGTCACACCCCTGTATTGATCGGACAGCCCAAATCCGGTCATGATTCGGGCCAGGATTCGGGGCCGCGTATTGGAGTTGACGATGCCGCGCCTGTTCGTCGGTCTGGAAATTCCACGCGAGGTCGCCCAGGCGTT